>CAZFGT010000035.1:0-26719 GCA_964518505.1 uncultured Anaerolineaceae bacterium
GTCCGCGACCCAGTCGCCCGAGGCGACCATCTGCGCGCCGACCCAACTGACCGGCGGGAAGGTGTGGACGTAGCCATCGGCCGGCATCGTCACCGCCTCCAGTTCGGTCCCGAACACGTCGTGGATGCGGGCGATGACGGTGCCTGCCTTGAGGGGCACCCCGGGCTCGACCGCGTAGCTGATGAGGCCCCCGTGGTTCGCCCGGATGGACGGCATCGTGCGGTGCAGGCCGGGCACGACGAGGCAATCCAGCGCCTGCGGCGAGCCCTCCAGCACCCCCAGGGCGACCAGCATGTTGAGGGTGCACCGCATCGTCGTGACGACCACGTCGTCGCTGATCACGCGGGCCGCCGGCAGCTCCATCATCACCGCCGGCTTGCCGGCGTCCAGGCACATCCCCGGCAACGTGTCCGCCAGCCCCGCCACGAGGATGGTGAGGCCGGCCGCCTGGGCCAGGCGGAGGGTCGCTTCCCACACGGGGGTCTCGCGCGCGTCCTTCGTGCCGCCGGTGTACAGGTGGGAGAACCCGATGCCGGGCAGGCCGACCGAGTGGTAGTCCACGACGTGATCGGACTGCCGCACGATCTCGGCCCAGATGGTGGCCTCCACGCGCTCGGTGAGGAACCCGTCGGCCCGCCCCGGCCAGCCCCGATGGAGATCGCCGGCGAAGGGGCGCTGTTCCCGGGCGGCGTACTGCGGCGCGACGCGCGTGGCGGCCTGGAACGCCAGCAGGTTGGCGGCCGGCACGATGATCACGTTGCCCCGCAGCCGCTCCGGCCGGAGCGCCTCGCCCGTCAGGCGCCGCATCGCCTCGATGGCGTAGAACGGCTCCTGCCCGTGCGCGCCCACATGCAGGTAGACCGTCGGGCCTTCGGCCGCGCCGTTGAGGAGCATGACCGGGATGGCGATGGGCGAGACGCCATCGGACAGCTCGCCGGCCTTCAGGAACCCGGTCACCATCGTGCCGGGGGCGGCAGTCAGCCCTCCGACGGTCAGATCACGCTTCATTCGAAACCTCCGATCGGCCTGGGAGCCGATGTGACTATGCTGGCCAGGGGAGTTCGCACGCGGCACACACCATCATCGTGACGGAGGTCGAGGACGTTGGACCAGGCTCGTACGGCCAAGAGGCATCCACGGCTCGACGGCACGCGAGCCATCGTCACCGGAGCCGGCTCCGGCATCGGGGCGGCGACGGCTCGCTCGTTCGCCCGCGAGGGCGCGAAGGTCGGCCTGGTCGGTCGCCGACAGGCCGCCCTGGAATCGGTCGCCCAGCTGGTCCGCGATGACGGGGGCGAGGCCCTGGTGCTGCCGTGCGACGTGTCACGTGAGGACGACGTGCGGGGCGCTTTCGCCATGGCGGAGGAGCGGTGGGGCGGCCTGGACGCCTGCGTGGCGGTGGCCGGGATCGAGCTGTGGGCCCAGGGCGACGAGCGCGTCGACCGGCTGGACCTGGAGGTCTGGCGGCAGGTCATCGACATCAACCTGACGGGCATGTTCCTGACCCTCAAGTACGCCGTGCAGGCCATGCTGCGCGCCGGCGGCGGGGCCATCGTCGTGACCGGGTCGCCGACCGGGCTGTACGGCGGCGCCCTGGGCCAGAGCGCCTACAGCGCCAGCAAGGCCGGCTGTCACGGCCTGGCGCGGGTGGTGGCCAACGATGTCGCCGGCGACCACATCCGGGTGAACATCGTGGTGCCCGGCTTCATCGACACGCCCATCAACGCCCGACGCCTGGCGGATGACGCCGAGGTCGTGGGATCCATGCGGGCCGCCATCCCGCTGGGTCGCCTGGGCCGGCCGGAGGAGGTCGCGGCGATGAACCTGTGGCTCTGCTCCGACGAGGCGTCGTTCTGCACCGGCGCGTACTTCACGGTGGACGGGGGCGAGACCTCGCACTGACGGGCTCATGCGGCGAACGGCACCGGCAGCACGCCCTTCACCCCGGGCCGGACGCGGAAGAGCGATCCAGCCAGGGGCTCCCGCGCCAACTCATCGGGGCTGAGCCCCTGCCGCGCGGTCGTGATGTACAGCTCGTCCAGGTCCGGCCCGCCGAACGTGCAGCTCGTCGTTCGTGAGGCCGGCACGCTGATGGTCATCAGCAGGTCGCCTTCTGGCGACAGGCGCATCACCCGCGAACCGCCCCAGACGGCGACCCACAGGCAGTCGTCGGCGTCGATCGTCATGCCGTCGGGTTCGCCGTCGCTGACGCGTCCGCCCAGCTGGCGCCCCTCCCCCAGCTCCCCGTTCGACGGGTCGTAGCCATAGGCCGTGACGGCCCGACGCGGCGAGTCGATGAAGTACATCTCCCGCCCGTCGGACCGCCAGGCGAGGCCGTTGGGGATCGTCAGACCGTCCAGCAGCGGGGTCAGCGTCAGGTCCTCATCCAGGCGGTAGAGGCCACCCTGGCCGGCCGCGCTATGGAGGCCCACGCGCCCCACGAGGAACCGGCCACGTGGATCGCACTTCCCGTCGTTGGCGCGAGGCGGTGCCTCCGCTGGCCGCGCGAGGATCGTCCCCAAGGCGCCCGTGGCGGGATCCAGCGCGGAGAATCCGTCGTCGGTCGCCACCAGCAGCGTCCCGTCGCGGCGGAGCGCGACCGACCCGACGGGTCGTCCGATCGGGTAGGACCGGTCAGCGCCGCCGACCGGATCGAGGGCGTGCACCAGCCCGGGCGTGATGTCGACCCACCAGAGGAGGCCGCGGTCCGCGTCCCACACGGGGCCCTCCGCCAGCTCGGCCCGCGCCGGCACGACCGGCGTCGCCTCGAGCGTCAGCATGGGGCGCCGCCAGCGCGATTACCCATCGCCGGCCGTCGGCGGCTCGTCCGCACCGGGCGCCAGGAGCGTGATGAGGGCCGAGTTGTCGAGATCGCCGCCGCCCCGCTCCACCAGCCGCTGGACCTGGCGGGCCGCCGCCACGTAGGCCGGCAGTTCGAGCCCGCCTTCCCGCGCCAGCTCATCGATCGTCACGATGTCCTTGAGATGGAAGCGTGCCCGGCCGCCGGGCGCGAAGTCGCCCTGCAGCATCTTGGGGCCCTGGATCTCGAGGATCGGGCTCGCCGCATAGCCGGCCATGAGCACCTCGCGGACCCGCCACGGGTCCAGCCCCGCCGACTGGGCGAGGACCAGCGCCTCCGCGACCGACTCATGGGTCGCCATCACCACGAGCTGGTTGCACGCCTTGGTGACCTGGCCCGCGCCGACGGGACCGCACAGTACGACGGCCTTGGCGATATCTGCCAGGACCGGCCGCGCACGCTCGAGCAGCTCCGCCGCCCCGCCGACCATCACCGCCAGCTGGCCCGTCTCGGCCCCACGCACCCCGCCGCTGACCGGCGCGTCGAGGAACCCGACCCCGAGGGCGGCCAGGTCCGCGGCCAGGTCCCTGGCCTCGGCCGGTGAGGTCGTCGAGGTATCGACGACCACCAGGTCCGCGGTCCCGGTCGTGCCGATGCCATCCGGACCCAGCGTGACCGCCCGCACCGCATGGGCGTCGGGCAGCGAGGTGATGACCACGTGCGCGCGGGTGGTCACTTGGGCGGGGCTGGCGGCCGCCTCGGCCCCGGCGGTGACCGCCGCCGCGACCGCCCCGGCGGCGATGTCCCAGGCGACGACGTGCCAGCCTGCGCGGAGCAGGGTGCGGCACATCGCGCCGCCCATCTGGCCAAGGCCCACCACGCCGACGGTGCCCCGCTCGTGCTCGTTCATGCCTCGGCCTCCGGTGCGACGGGGAAGCTGACCGGCGCGTGGTCGCGCTGCGAGCGGTAGATGGCGGTGAACAGCTCCACGGACTTGCGCCCTTCCTCGCCCGTCACCATGGGGGCCCGATCCTCCTGGATGGCGAGCAGGAAATCCTCGATCTGGCGGCGGTGGTACTCGGTCATGATGTCCACGACCGCGGCCCGCTCGGTGTCCTCGAGCTGCCACGCGGGCAGGCGGTCCTCTTCGCCGGGCACGGTCCACAGGTCGTTGATCGGCGGCGCGGCGGCCGTGGTGACCCCGGAGATGAATGCCGAGCCGCTCTCCACCTGGACGCCGACCGACGCGCCGTTGGTGCCGTGGACGTGGATCCGGCCGTAGAGGCCGGGCTTCTGCGAGTTGCTGGCGACGATCGAACCGAGCGCCCCGTTGGCGAAGCGCAGGACGGCGACGGCCGTGTCCTCCACCTCGATGGAGGGATGGTTCAGGTTGTCCCAGTAGCCGAACAGCTCGGTCACCGGTCCCATCAGCCACTGGAACAGGTCCAGGTGATGGGTGACCTGCGTCACGAGGAGTCCACCACCCTCCCCCCGCCAGGTGCCACGCCACGGGTCGAGGCGGTAGTAGTCCTCGCTGCGCCAGCCCAGGACGACCAGCTCGCCGAGGGCCGGGCTGCCGATGCGGCCCTGGACGATCGCCTCGTGGACGCGCACCACCGGCTCGTACAGCCGTCGCTGGCTCACCACGGCCAGCTTCACGTGAGTCGCGGCGGCCGCGGCGATCATGGCGTCACAGTCGGCGAGCCGGATGGCCATGGGCTTCTCGACCAGGACGTGGCGGCCCGCAGCGGCCGCCTTGATGGCCACCTCAGCATGGGTCGGGTGCGGCGTGCACACGCTCACGGCCTGGACGTCGGGGTCGTCCAGCAGGTCCTCCGGGCGGTGATAGGCGCGCACCCCGTACGTCCGGGCAAAGGCATCGGCCCGCTCCGGCACCGGGTCGCAGACGGCCACGAACCGCGACTGCGGCAGGGTGGCCAGGGCGCGTGCATGGGTCTCGGCGACCTTGCCCAGGCCGATCAACGCCGTCCCGATGGGCTCCATGGCTGCCTCCGTCCGGTCGCTAGCGCTGGATCCTTGATGTGCCAGCGTGCCCGAAGGCCCGCACCTCGTCCAGGCGGGCCATCGTCGTGTCGCCGGGGTACGTGGCGACCAGGGCGCCGTGCGCCCAGCCGAGCCGCAGCGCCTCCTCCGCTGGCTCACCGGCCAGGAGGCCGTAGAAGAGGCCGGCCGCGAAGCCGTCGCCGCCCCCGACCCGGTCCAGCACCTGGAGCTCGCAGGTCGGCGCGACCAGGACCTGGCCGTCGATCCAGGCCACGGCGCTCCAGCGGTGCTCGTTCGCCGATCGGACCTCGCGCAGCGTCGTGGCGATGACCTTCAGCCGCGGGAACTCCTCTCGTACCCGTTCGATCATGCGGACGAAGCTCTCGGGATCCAGGCTCGACGTGCCGCTGATCGCCGGGCCGGCGATGCCCAGGCCCTGCTGCAGGTCCTCCTCGTTGCCCACCAGCACGTCCACGTTCGCCACGAGACCGCGGAGGACCTCCCGGCTCCGCTCGGTGCCGCCGGCCACGGCCCACAGCTTGGGCCGGTAGTTCAGGTCGAACGAGACGGTCGCGCCGGCCGCGCGGGCGGCCAGCATGCCCTCCCCGATGAGCTCGGGCGTGGTGGCCGAGAGCGAAGCGAAGATCCCGCCGCTGTGGAACCAGCGGAGGCCGCCGGCCATGATGGCGGCCCAGTCGAAGTCACCTGGCTTGAGCGCGGCAGCCGCTTCGTTGGCCCGGTCGTAGAAGACGACCGGCGGCCGGATGCCCCACCCGCGGTCGCTATAGACGGTGGCGATATTCGGGCCGGTCACGCCGTCGTGGGCGAAGTGGCGGTAGAAGGGCTGGACGCCCATGGCCCGGACCCGCTCGGCCACCAGCTCGCCGATCGGGTAGTCGGGCATGGCCGACGCGATGCCGGTCCGCAGGCCGAAAGCGCTGGCCAGGTTGGCGGCCACGTTGAACTCGCCGCCGCTGACGTGGATGTGCGCCTCGGTCGCCGCGCGGAAGGGCACCACGCCCGGGTCGAGGCGCATGACCAGGGCGCCAAGGGACAGCAGGTCCAGCCCGGCCGGGCCCGAGGTCTTCACGCCAGGGACGCGGCGACCTCGGCGGATCGCCCCATCGGCTCGAGGACGGCCACCAGGGACGCCTCCAGGCGATCGAGCATGTCGTCCATCTCCGCGGCCGTGGTCGTCAGCGGCGGGGCAAGGACGGCCATCCAGTGGCTGGCCCGCAGGAGGAGCCCGCGCTTGCGCGCCTCGTCGCGAACCTTGATGCCGATGTTCATCTCGGCCGGGAACCGCTCGCGGGTGGCCGGATCCTGCACGAATTCGATGCCCACCAGGAGGCCCACGCCGCGGACCTCACCGATGGCCGGCAGGCGCGGCTGCAGGGCGCGCAGCCGAGCGCGGGCCTGTTCGCCGCGGTCGCGGGCATTCTCCGCGATGCGCCCGTCCAGGAGCTGGCGGATGGTGGCGATGCCGATGGCACTGGCGACGGGGTTGCCGCCGTACGTGTGGCCGGAGTAGAAGTGGACGTTGTCCTCCGGCTCGCCCCAGAACGTCTGGGCGAAGCGATCCTTGAGGATGACCGCGGACAGGCCCGCGTAGCCACTGGAGATGCCCTTGCCCACCACGAGCAGGTCGGGCCAGACGTCCCACAGTTCCGAGGCGAACATGGAGCCGACCCGGCCGAAGCCGGTGATGATCTCGTCGAAGATGAGGATGATCTCGTGCCGGTCGCACAGTTCGCGGATGCGGCGGAGGTAGCTGGCGGGGGGCACGACGGTGCCGGCCGACATCAGGACGGGCTCGGTGATGAAGGCCGCGATGGTGCTGGGGCCCTCCATCTCGATGACGTCCTCCACCCACGAGGCATACCGCTCGCCGATCTCCTCGAGCGTCTCGCCGCCGAAGCGCGGGCGATACGCGTCCGGCGTGGGCAGGTGCACGAAGCCCGTCGGGAACGGTTCGTAGGGCACCTTCCAGGCCGGCCACCCGGTGGCCGACACGGCGAAGCCGGTGGCGCCGTGGAAACCGCGGTAGTGGGACAGCACCTTGTACTTGGTGGGCACGCCACTCTGGCGGTGGAACTGGCGCGCCATCTTGATGGCCGCCTCGACCGCTTCCGAGCCGCCCGACAGGAACTTCATCGTGGTGTACTCGGGCGGGGTGATGTCCAGGACGAGCTTGGCCAGCTCCAGCGCGCGGTCGCTCGTGCCCATCGTGGGCGTCGCCATGGCCAGCCGGCCGAGCTGCTCGCTGCCGGCCGCGATGAGAGCCTTGTTGCCGTGGCCCAGGTTCAGGCAGAAGGTGCCGGACAACCCGTCGATGTAGCGGTTGCCGTCGATGTCCGTGACCCAGATCCCGTCGCCCTCTGTCAGGATGAGGGGATCCTCGGAGAACGACTTCATCTGGGTGAAGTCGACCATGATGTGGCGGACGAGCTCCTTCACGGAAGTCTCCTTTGCTCGGCTGCGCGGCTCAGCCCTCGACCGCGACATAATGTCCGCTGTCCGATGACAAGTGCTATTATATCCCCATCTCCTTGAGAGGACAAGATGCGCCAGGAGCCCTCGTGAACGTCGCCACCCCCCTGCCCGAGCAGCGACGGGCCTCGGTCCGGGACGTCGAGCAGACGATCCTGTCGCGCATCGCGCGGGGCGACTATCCGGTCGGCCATCGCCTGCCTTCGTGCGAGCGGCTCGGCCGCCAGCTGGGGGCCAACAAGAACACCGTCAGCAAGGCCTACCAGGCGCTGGCGGCCAAGGGGTACACCGTTTCGACCCCCGGCCGGGGCACCTTCGTCACGGGCCAGGCGTCGGGCGCCTGGGGCGAGAACATGCAGGCCGAGATCATGACCCGCCTCAGCGAGGTCATGGCCCAGGGGGCGACGATGGGCATCTCCGCCGACGAGCTGGAGGCGCTCGCCCTGGCCGCCATCCGGGACCGCTTCCGCCGTGCCGAACCACGCATCGGCTACGTCGACTGCAACCGCACCGAGGCTCGCGAACTGGCCCGTGAGCTGGGCCTTTCGCTGGCCACCACGATCGAGCCACTCGTCGTCTCGGACGTGCCGCCGGCCCGGAGCGCCGACAGCTTCGATCTCCTGGCCGTCAACATCGCCCATCTCCGGGCGGTCGAAAGCCGGCTCGGGCACGGGGCCGGCGCGGGGCGGAGCCAGGTCGTGCCCATGGTCGTCATGCCGACCGCCGACACGGTGACGACGGTGGCCGAGCTCGCTGCCGGCACGCGCCTCCTCATCCTGTCGGACACGGAGGAGGTGCTCCACACGCTGGAGGGCGTCGCGCGCGGCGTGAACCCCGCCATCCACGTCTCGGGGCTCCTGTCTTCCAGCCCCCGCCTGGACGATGTCCTGGCCAGCGCCGACGCGGTCCTCGTGACGCGCACGGCGCAGCGGCGCCTGGGCCACGGCCTGCGGGCGGCGACCGTCATCGTCGCCTCGTTCAAGCTCGATGAGCAGTCGGTCCTGGAGCTGGCCGGGCGCCGCGCGGCGCTCCAGCAGGCGCAGCTCGCCGGGCCGTCCGACACCACTCCCACCTCACGGCACGCTCCCGCCCGACGGGGCGCGAGCGGCCCATCCGATACGCGACGGCCGGTGCGTCAGCCGGCCTGAAACCGAACCTGCCCATGACGGCGGTCACCCTCGGAGGTCCACCATGAACGCGCTCGCAACCCCCACCGCCTCGGCGACCAGGCAGCAGGAGCTGCTGCAGCGCGCGGACCGGGTGCTCGCCGGCGGTGCCCTGGGCACCTTCGTCCTGCCCCCCGAAGTCGACCTCGTCGTCGCCTCAGGCCATGCCGGGCATGTCACTGACGTGGCGGGCCGCGACTACATCGACTTCCACCTTGGTTCCGGCCCGGCCCTCCTCGGCCACGCCCACCCTGAGATCGTCGAGGCTGTCCAGCGCCAGCTGGCCAAGGGCTCCACGTACTACTTCCTCAATGAGCCGGCCATCCAGCTGGCCGAGCGGATGGTCGGCGCGATCCCCTGCGCGGACCACCTCCAGTACGCCGGCTCGGGTTCCGAGGCGACGTTGTACGCCCTGCGGCTGGCCCGCGCCGCGACGAAGCGCCAGAAGGTCCTCAAGTTCGAGGGCGGCTGGCACGGCATGAACGAATACGCCCTGTGGGGCACGACACCCTCCACGCCCAGCCACTACCCCGTGGCGGAGCCCGACTCGGCTGGCCTCCCCGGCGTGATCGGACCCGAGGTCCTGGTGGCGCCCTTCAACGACATCGCCCGGGCGACCGAGCTCATCACCGCCCACGCCGACGAACTCGCCGCCGTCATCGTCGAGCCGCTGCAGCGGGTCCTCAAGCCTGTCCCCGGTTTCCTCGAGGCCCTTCGAGCGCTCACCGCGCGCCACGGCATCGTCCTGGTCTTCGACGAGATCGTGACCGGCTTCCGGATCGCCTGGGGCGGCGCCCAGGAGGCCTACGGGGTCGTGCCTGACATGGCCACCTACGGCAAGGCCATGTCCGGGGGCTTCGCCATGGCCGCCATCGTCGGCAAGAAGGACCTCATGTGTTACGTCGATGCGCGCCGCACCGACCTCGGCCGCCGGGTCTGGGCGGGGGGCACGCTCAACGGCAATCCCATCGCGGCGACCGCCGGCGTGGTCAGCCTGGACGTCCTCAGTCGCCCCGGTGCGTACGACCACCTGCACCGGCTGGGTTCCCGTTTCCGCCGCGCCATCGAGGCCAGCGGGGCCGCCCATGGCTTCGCCGTCCAGGCACTCGGCGAGGACGCCGTGTTCGGCGTCAGGTTCATGGCCAACGCTGCGCCCACCAGCTGGGCCGACCTCCTGGCGGCCGACAAGGACCTTGGCCTGCGCTGGGCGATCGAGCTCATCAAGCGCGGCATCCTCGTCAACCCCAACGAGAAGTTCTACATCTCGCTGACGCATACCGACGCCGACATCGACCAGGCGGTCGAGGCCGTGGACGAGGCCTTCGCCGCCATGGCCTAGGGCCCACCCGCGGTCCAGGCGCCCGGGTGCGAGGAGGGACAGCGTGGAGTGGACCGAGTTCATCCGCCCCGACCGCGACGGCCGCCTGCGCATCGAGCAGGTTGACGCCGAGGACCTCGCCACGTCGTTCGGCACGCCGACCTACGTGACGTCGGAGCAGCAGATCCGTCGGAACTACCGGCGCTTCCGTGACGCCTTCGCGACCCTCTATCCGAACGTGGTCGTCCTGTACGCCACCAAGGCCAACAACGATCTCGCCGTCCGCCGGATCCTGACATCAGAGGGTGCCGGCGGGGACTGCTTCGGCCTTGGTGAACTCACCATCTCGCTCCTCGCCGGGACGCCCCCCGACCGACTCGTCCTCAATGGCAGCAACAAGGGCATCGCGGAGCTCGAGGCGGCGATCGACCTTGGTGTCACCGTCAACGTCGATGACCCGAGCGAGCTCGGGCTCGTCAAGGAGCTCGCCCGGCAGCACGGGAAACAGGCGCGCGTGCGTCTTCGGGTCCTCCCGTTCAGCTACGCCGACCCGGCGTCACTCCCCGATGACCTCGCAACGATCGCGCGTGATCGCAGCCACGACAAGTGGGGCATGGATCGGGCCACCGTGGCAGCCGTGCTGCCCGAGGCGCTTCGCGCGCAGGAGCTCGACCTCGCTGGGCTGCACTTCCACGTGAGTCGGTTGCGGCCGACGACTGAGCACTTTGCACTAGCCGTCGACCTGATCGTGGGGGCCATGGCCGAGCTCCGTGACGCGCACGGGTGGGAGCCGCGGGAGCTTGACATCGGGGGTGGATTCGCCCACGAGCGCGATCCTGAAAGCGGTCGACCCGCCGGGGACCACCATGTTGCGTCGGCGGAGGACTACGCGGCGGCGATCGTGGGGCAGCTCCGGGCGGGCCTCGCACGGTTCCGCCTCCGTGAACCCCAGCTCATCCTCGAGCCGGGACGCCATCTCGTCAGCAATGCGACCGTGTTGCTCACGCGGGTCGGGATCATCAAGCGGCTCCCGAGCTCCGACCTCACCTGGGTCAACGTGGATGCCAGTACGAGCCACGCCATCAGGACCGAGCTCCAGGGCTATCGGTACGAGATCGTCCACGCCACGCGGGTCGGAGAACCCGTCAGCCTGACGGCGAATATCACGGGTCCGACCTGCACCCTCGACCTCCTCGGCGAGCACCGGGCGCTGCCCGAAACGGCACCCGGCGATCTGCTGGCCATCCTCGATGTCGGGGCCTACGCGGAGGTCTTCGCCACGCAGTTCAATGCCATCCCGCGACCTGCGGCGGTGCTGGTCGACGGACGGCGGGCGGACGTCATCCGGCGTCGCGAGACGATCGAGGACCTCTTGGCCCTGCAGTCGGTCCCCCTGCGCCTCCTCGCCGGTTCGAGCGCCTGATACCTGGTCGGGCGACGGCTCACCAGGTCGCTGGGAGGCCGGCGCTCCGGGGATCGGTCGCCGCCAGGAGCGCGCCGCCCTGGGCCGGCCCGCCGTCGAGCAGGGCGATGCCGTGGCAGTGGCCCAGCAGGCTGTCGAACCGCCTGGTCGTCTCGACGTCATGGCCCAGGCGCCCGAGGCCACGCAGGAGGCCCGGCCGGAACCGTGGTTCGGCCCGCACGATCTTGGCCGGCGCCAGATGCCGTTCAGGCTCGGCGAACCAGCGCGGCATGGCGATCGCGCTGGCCACGTCCAGGCCGCCATCGACGAGGGCGCTGACGACCTGGGCGTGGATCTGCGGCTGGGCGTCACCGCCCATGGAACCCACGACGACCCACGGCCGGCCGTCCCGGAAGAGCATCCCCGGCATCAGGGTATGGAGCGTCCGCTTGCTCGGCGCGAGCACGTTGGCGCGCGTCGGATCCAGGCTGAAGAACGAGCCGCGGTTCTGGTAGACGACGCCGGTGGCCGGATCGACCACGCCCGAGCCGAACGTCATGTAGTTGGACTCGATCAGGCTCACCGCGCAGCCCTCGTCGTCGACGACGCCCAGCCAGATCGTGCCGCCGCCCCGCGGCAGCTTCCCCGGTTCGATGGTGGCGGCCCGGGCCGGGTCGATGCGGCGGGCAAGATCGGCGGCGTATCCCGGTGACAGCAGGCGCTCGAGGGGCGTGGGGCTGACGGCGGGATCGGTGAGGTACGCGTCGCGGTCGGCCATGGCCAGCCTGGCCGCCTCCAGGCCAAGGTGCGTCCAGCGCAGGTCGGCGCCCCTGCCGCCGGCGAAGACACGCGGTCCCGGCGGCTCGAACCGCGCCAGGACGTTCAGCATCTCCAGGGCCACGAAGCCCTGGCTGTTGGGCGGATGCGTCGTCACCGTCGTGCCGCGGTAGTCGGTCCCGATCGGCTCCGTCCAGGTGGACGTGTGGCTGCCCAGGTCCTCCAGGGTGATCGAGCTGCCGGCCGCTGCCAGCGCACGGGCCTGGTGCTGGGCCGTCTCGCCCTCGTAGAACTCGTCCCAGCCCAGGTCTGCCACACGCTGCAGCGTCGCGGCGAGGGCCGGCAGCCGGACCCGTTCGCCGGGCCGCCACGCGCGGCCGTGGGGCCGGTAGATGCCGAACCAGGACGCGTCCGGGCCGACGGCGTCGCGGAAGGTCGGCGCGGCCCGCTCGACGGCCTCGATGAAGCCGCCCCACGCAGCGAAGCCATCGCGCGCCAGCTCGATCGCGGGGTCCAGCAGGGCGGCCCGGGGGAGCCGGCCGAAGCGGTCGTGGGCATCGCCCCACGAGCGCACGGCCCCGGGCACGGTGACCGACAGGCCGCCGCGCAACGGCAGCTCGTCCAGGCCGGCGCGGACCAGCCCGCTGGCGTCCGCCGCCGCGCCGGATCGGCCCGACCCGTTGAGGCCCACCTCCTGGGTGGCCCGTGGGTCCCAGATCAGCCAGAACGCGTCGCCGCCGATGCCGCACGCGCTGCCGAAGACGACCGCCAGGGCCGCGTTCGTGGCGATGGCCGCGTCGACCGCCGAGCCGCCCGCCCGCAGGATGTCACGGCCGATCGCGGTGGCCAGGTGATGGGGTGCCACGACCGCCCCATGCCTGCCGTAAGCGGCCGGCATGGGCACCTCCGGGAGCACTACCGGTCGAGCACGGCGCGGAGGAAGTTGCGGGTCCGTTCGTTGGTCGGGTTGGTGAACATCGTCTCCGGCCCGGTGTCCTCCACGATCCTGCCGCCGTCCATGAAGATGACCCGATCGGAGATGTCCTTGGCGAAGTTCATCTCGTGGGTCACGATCAGCATGGTCATCGATGTCTCGCGGGCGATCTTCCGCACCACGCGCAGGACCTCGCCGATGAGCTCGGGGTCGAGGGCGGAGGTGATCTCGTCGAAGAGCATGATCTCCGGCTGCATGGCCAGGGCCCGGGCGATGGCCACCCGCTGCTGCTGGCCCCCCGAGAGCTTGCGGGGATACTCGTCGGTCTTCTCCGAGAGCCCGACCACGCCAAGGAGCTCGCGCGCCCGCGCCTCGGCCGCCGCTCGGGTCATGCCCAGCACCTCGATGGGCGCCAGCATGATGTTCTGCAGGGCGGTCATGCGCGGGAACAGGTTGAAGTCCTGGAAGACCATCCCGATCTTGCCCCTGACCGACCGCAGGTGCTTGGGGTCGTCGGGCACCAGCTTGTCCCCCACGCGTCGTGCGCCCAGCAGCTCCCCGTCCACCTCGATGGTGCCGCTGTCCGGCTTCTCCAGGGTCATGACGAGGCGCAGCAGGGTGGTCTTGCCCGATCCGCTCGGACCGATGATGGCGAGTTTCTGGCCCAGCGGCACCGTGAGATCGATCGAGCGCAGCACCTCCAGGGGCCCGTATGACTTGGAGACCGCGCGCATGGAGAGGGTCATCGTCTCCCTCGACTAGTGGCCAGGCTGCCTGGACGTGGATTCTGCCTGGGCGACGCGCTTCGAGAGCGTATTGACGACCCAGGCCCCGCCAAGGCTCAGCGACAGGACGATGATCCCGAGGAGGGTGAACGGCTCGAGGTAGCGATACGTCGTGCTGCCGATGTCATTGGTGACGGCGAAAAGCTCGAGCACGGTGATCGTGCTGAGGAGCATCGAATCCTTGAACATGCCGATCAGGTTGTTGCCGAACATGGGGACCACGGGCGGATAGGCCTGGGGCAGGACGACCCGCCGCCAGGTCGTACGGCTCGACAGGTTGAGGGCCGTGGCGACCTCCCACTGGCCGCGGGGCACGCTCTCGATGCCGGCCCGGTAGATCTCCGCCGTGTAGGCGCTGTAGTTGAGGCCCAGGCCCAGGATCCCCGTCGCGATGGCCGGCAGGGTGATGCCCCAGAACGGCAGGACGTAGAACAGGAAGAAGAGCTGGATGAGCAGCGGCGTGTCGCGGAAGAACTCGACGTAGGCGTTGCCGATCCAGCGCAGCACGCGGACCTGGCTCATGCGGACCACGGCCAGGATGAGGCCCCCCATGAGGGCCAGCGTCATGCCGCAGACCGTGGCGATGAAGGTGATCCTGGCGCCGTCGACCAGGGTCGGCAGGATCTGCTGGGCGAAGCCGAAGTCGAACGTCATATCAGGCGTTCCACGCGCACGTTGCGGCCGACCCGCCGCTCGACCACCCGCACGCCACGCGCCAGGGGGAACGCGATGAGGAAGTAGATCAGCAGCACCGCCACATACGTCTCGGTCACCTGGCCGGTGTTGCGCGCCCACTGGCGGCCCTGGAAGGCCAGGTCGGCGATCGTGATCAGGGAGGTCAGGGCCGTGCTCTTCATCATCTCGATGAGGAGGTTGCCGAAGGGCGGCAGCATCGTCTGGATGGCCTGCGGGATGATGACCCGCCGCATGGCCACGAAGCGCGACATGTTGAGCGCGACGGTCGCCTCGACCTGCGCTCGCGGCACGTTGAGGATCGCCGCGCGGACGACCTCCGAGCCGTACGCCCCGGTGTTGAGGCCAAGGACGATGACCGCCGTCTCGAGTGGGGCGAGGATGATGCCCACGAGCGGCAGGACGAAGAAGAAGTAGTAGAGCTGGACGATCGTCGAGGTGCCCCGGAAGAGCTCGACATACACAGTCGTGGCCAGCCTCACCGCCCGCCAGCGAGACAGGCGAGCGAGGCCGGCCGCGAATGCCACGACCAGAGCGACGATCGCGGAGAGGACGGTCACCTGGAGGGTGACGGCGGCTCCGCTAAGGAGACTCTCCAGCACGGTCGACCTGGATGGTCAACGCGACGTGATGGAGATATCGGAAACGGCTAGGAGCCCGAGGGGGAGGGCGCGGGAGCCCCGCAGAGGCTGGCGGCGGTCACGCTGGCCGGCGGGATGGCGTCGGCCGTGATGCCGTAGGGGGAGATGAGCTTGAGGAGGTCGCCACTGGCCTTCTGGGTGGAGACCCAGGCGTTGAAGGCGGTGACGAAGTCGGTGTCGGCCTGCCGGAAGCCGAACGACGAGTAGGCCTCGGTGGACTTGCCGTTCTCATCGACCGGCTGCGTCGTCAGGGGCACGTACTCCAGGTTCGGGTCCTTGAGCGTGTTGAGGTAGTCGGCGATGGCGAACGTGTTGTTGCTCACCGCGTCGACGCGTCCGGCCTGCAGGGCCGCGATGCTCGTCTGGAGATCGGGGAACTGGATCTGGTTGGCCTTGGTGATGCCGGCGATGTCGGCCCAGCCGAACTCGAGGCCGCCGGTGTTGGCGCCGAACCGTGCGCCAGCCTTGGCCACGTCAGCGTAGGAGTGGAGGTTCATGGGGTTGCCCTTCTTGACGGCGAACCCCTGCCCGACCTGCGTGGTCGGATCCGAGAAGGCGATCTGCTTGCAGCGGTCGGTGTTGATCCACAGGCCGGCGGTGATGACGTCGATGCGGTTGGCCTCAAGCGCCGGGATGAGGCTCCCGAAGTCCATCAGCACGCCGTCGATCTCCGTGACGCCCTGCGAGGTCAGGAAGGCCCGCATGATGTCCGGATCGATGCCCGTGGTCTTGTCGGGCTGCGCCACGCTGTACGGCGCTTCGTTGGTGAATCCGACCCGCACGATGTGCGTGGCCAGGATCCGCTGCCAGGTGGTCTGAGCCGGCGACGAGCCGGAGGAGCCGGTGGCGCCACAGGCCATCACCAGCGCCATCGAGGCCATCAGCAAGCCGGTGGTCAGCAGCCTCCCGTGAGACGGCCGCCGGGTCCGGACGTTCATCATGAACCCTCCTTCGACTGCCGGGGGTTGTGGCTCGGGAGCAGATCCGGTTGGCGAAGTCACCTGCTCGAGGCACGATCACGACCGGCCTTAACCTAGGATATTGTACTGCTGCCCGCAATAGCATCTATCCGTGATGCGCGGATAATCTTACCCCGCACCACGGGTCAGTCCAGCGTCTTCCTCACGACGCCGCGCGGAGTCCGCCGGCCAGCGGGATGACGCCCGGGACCTCCCAGTCGTCCCACATGCGGTCGACCATCTTCTGGATGTAGTCGATGTCCTCGTCGATGAGGTGGGCGAACCGGCCCTGCTTCTGGAGGTACTCGCGGACGGGGCTGCGGCCCTTCTTGCGCGGGTCGTACGTGTACGTCACCTGGCCATCCAGGATCTCGTAGAGGGGGAAGATGCCGCACTTGATGCCGAGCTCGCCGAGCTCCTGGGAGTAGCGGGGATCGAAGTCCCAGCCCTTGGGGCAGGGATCGAAGGCGTGGATGAAGGTGGGCCCGCCGGTCGCGAGCGCCTTGCGCACCTTGTTCATGAGGTCGAGCGGCGGATAGGCCGAACAGGCCGTCGCCACGTAGCGGCAGGTCGGATGCCCGACCGCCAGCATCGGCGCCACGTTCTTCTTCCAGCGCCGGTGCATGATGCGGCGGGCCTTGCCGGGCGGACTGAAGGTGGTCTGGGCCCCCCACGTGGTGAGCCCGGTGGCCTGGATGTCGGTGTTGGCGGCCGACTCATTGTCGTACATCACGACGAGCAGGTCGTAGTCGGTCTGGAGCGCCCCGGAGATGGCGGCTAGGCCCATGTCGCCACCGCCAAGGTCACCGCAGAAGTTGATGACGTTGATCTTCTCCTGCGGGATGCGGCCCTTGCGCATGAGGACCCGCAGGGCGGCTGCGGTGCCGACGGCGGACGAGCCGCCGGCGCCCAGCTGCGTGTGCATCCAGGGCAGGACCCAGGGTGTCGTCATGTAGCTGGTGTTGGCCACGTACATGCAGCCGGTGGATCCGGTCGCCACCGTACGCGGACCGGCGGCCTTGGCCGCCTGGCGCAGGACGAGGGCCGACTCGCAGCCCTGGCAGGTGCGGTGACCCGAGGCGTAGAACTCCTCGAGCGGGACCTGTCGGACGTTCCCCATCCGCTCGTAGTCGATCGTGGTGGGTGAGCTCATGGCCTCACTTCCTTCTCGGACTCGCGGACGCCGACCCAGGTCACGAATTCGCGCGTCGGGGCTCCCGTGCCCACGGCCAGGGTCTTCTCGAACATGGCGGTCGTCTCGTCGATCGAGATGTCCCGCCCGCCGAGGCCGGCGATGAAGTCGATGGCGAGCGGCCCGTCGCCGATCGGGTAGAGGCACGACCTGACGTCGTGGAACAGGACGCCGCCCCCATCGGGCGCGCCGTGGGCGAAGTCGCGGTCGATGACCCCGACGGCCTTGGCGTGACCGAGCGCCAGCCGGAGCTCTTCCGTCGGGAAGGGCCGGAACCAGCGCAGGTTGATGTAGCCCACACGCTTGCCTTCCGCGCGCAGGCGGCGGACCGATTCGACCGCCGGCATGGCGACCGTGCCGAGGCCGATCAGGATGGCGTCGGCGTCCTTGGTCATGGTCTCCGTGAAGTAGGGCGTCTCATAGCGCGGGCCAAAGACCTCGGCGAACTCCTGGTACGCCTCGGCGATGACGACCTTGGCCCGGCGGGCCGCCTCCCAGTTCTGGCGGCGGATCTCCATGACCCAGTCCTCGTTGACCTGCGGGGCGACGGAGATGGGGTTGTCGGGGTGGAGCCGGTGCTCGCCGGGGTCGTAGGTCGGCAGGAAGCGACGCACGGCCTCGGCCGCGGGCACCTGGACGATGTGCTGCGAGTGGGTCAGGAAGGCCCCGTCCAGGGCGAGGGCCATGGGCATGCGCACGCGCAGGTCCTCGGCCACGCGATAGCCGATCAGGACGTGCTCGAGCGCCTCCTGGGCGGTGGTCGCCCAGCACAGCAGCCAGCCCATATCGCGGAGCGACAGGGCGTCGTTGTGCTCGACACCGAATGCGCCCGGGTCGTCGAGGGCCCGGTTGCCCACCAGGTACAGGACCGGCAGGCGGTCGGTCGCGGTGACGACCAGGGCCTCATACCCGTAGAGCCAGCCGGTGCCGCTGCTGCCGGCGAACGCGCGGGCACCCACGGCGCTGGCGTGCTTGACGATCTCGAACTGGGAATGCTCGCTGTCGGCCACGATGTACTCGGCGTCGAGCGTGCCGTCGGCGATCATCTTGGACAGGTTGTCCATGACCTCCGTGTACGGGCGGATGGGGTAGGCGGCGATGACGTCGACGTTGGCCAGGCGGACGCCTTCGGCGACGGCTTGACAGCCGGTCAGAAGGTCCTCTCGGGCGGCGATGTCGACGGGGGGCGCGATAGCCATGGGACTCACCTCACGCAGTCAGGACTCAGGACCGGGACGACGTCGTGACCGGCGCCATGCGGCCGGAGACGTGGGGCCGCTCGGGGGGCCGGACCGAGGTCTTCTCCTCGGCCCAGGCCAGATAGGCCGGGGCGTCGCGTTGGTAGGCCGCCCAGGGGCTGACGGTGTCGTCGAAACGAAGCTCGTCGACCATCACGATGCAGTCCTTGACGGGGCAGACCTCGGCGCACTTCCCGCAGCCGGAGCAGTACGCGTAGTCCACGTCGTAGTGGCCGCCCGCCACCGGATCGAAGGCGCCGTCCGGGCAGTCCAGCCAGCAGAGGGTGCACTTGGTGCAGAGATCGAAGCGCACGACCGGGCGCTCGGTCTTCGAGGTGCCGCGCGGGAAGGTCACGTTGCGGCCCTGGCGCGGCACGGCGACCACGGTGGCCGCCTCACGGAACCCCTGCCAGGACGGCAGCGAGGGCGCTTCGAACGGCCACACGCGGCCGTCGGTCGGCTGGACGGTGGTCGTGCCGGTGGTCACCTCGTCATACGCCGCCCGGGCGGCGGCGGCCCGAGCCGTACCGTCGGCACGGGTGAGGAGATGCTGCTCGACGGCTTCGATGGTCACGATCGACGGGTCGACCGCCGCGATGGCGCCGAGGACGCGCTCGTGAGTCAGGTCGTCGCGGAAGACCCACATGCCGGAGAGGCTGGTCTCACCGGCGAGGACCGCCAGGTGGTACGTGTAGGGCTTGCGCTCGAGGCGCGGGACGAGGTCGTCCGGCGCGTGGCGCGAGACGACGATCAGCGCGCCCCCGGCCTGGGTCTTCTCGTTGACCGGGCGGATGCCGTGCCAGGCCCAGGGTTCGACCCCGGCCAGCAGCGTGTCATCCAGCACGACGGTGACGTCGGCGGCGTCGATGTCCAGCTTGCCGCCGCACTCCGCCTCGAGCTCGGCCTCGGTCATCGTCGAGGAGATGAAGGTGAAGTACTTGGAGGGCAGGCCGTTGCGCTCCGGCGCGTCGCTATAGCGGCCGTTGGAGAAGCCGACCTTGTCCAGGCGACGAGCGATGAGCACCAGATCGCCGCCGATCTTGCGGCCGAGGGTCTTCTGGAAGACGCCCCGATAGTTGATCTCGACGCGTTTGATCATCGTGCTACCTCCGACGGCTCGTGGACGATGGCGCCTGCACGCGCAGGCTTGGGGATGGATGGCGGGGCCAGGCGCTGTTCGACGAACGCGGACACCTCGCGGACGTGCTGCGACATGGCCGCGGCGGCGGCTTCCGGATCGTGGTCCGACACGGCGCGCAGCACGGCATGGTGGGAGCGCAGCGACATGTCACGCCGGCGTCGGCCCTGCAGGGCGTCCTGGCGGGTGACGCCCAGCCACTGGCCGCTGAACTCCACGACCTGCACGAGCAGCGGGTTCTGCGTCGCCGCCGCGACGGCCTGGTGGAATTCGGCGTCCAGCTCCGCCGAGCGCCGCGCCGACGTCTCGTGCTCCATCGCCTCCAGGATCCGGGTCATGCGCTCGAGATCGCTGCCGGTGGCCCGTTGGGCCGCCCGGGAGGCGATGGCCGGCTCCAGCGAGGCCCGGAAGTCCATCACGCGCAGGACCGTCAGGTCCTCCTGGCCGAGCCGTTCATGGAGGTGGGTCTGGAACGCATCGAGCGACGGCGCACCGGCCGTCACGAACGTGCCGCGGCCCTGCCGGCGGTCGACGAGCCCCTTGAGCCACAACTCGCGGACCGCCTCGCGCACGGAGGCGCGCGACACGTTCAGCATCTGCGCCAGTTGCCGCTCGGCCGGCAGCCGCGAACCGTCCGCCAGGTCGCCCTGCCGGATCAGCTCCTCGAGCCGGGCCACGACGACCGTGGCCACCGACGCCGACCGCGTCTGGAGCGCGGCCCAGTCCACCGCGGGCCGCTCGGGCTGGTCCGATGGTCTGACCATTAGGCCACATGGTGCTGATCACGAGCGGAGCGGGGCCAGAGCCATCCGGCCCCTTCCGGCAGTGACATCCGACCCATGACGGGCCGGCCTTCACCGGCGCATCGGCGGCTCCCCGAGGGGTGCCCGGCCGCTCGCGGGCATTGCGGCGCCACGCGAGGCCGCCCCGCGGGGCGGCCTCGCCGGCGGCATCCAGGATCGACTACCGATTGCTGGGGAACACCAGGCTCAGGCCGGGCCGGCGGCCGGGCTCGGGCCAGCGGACGGTGACCAGCTTCTGCTTGGTGAAGAAGCGGATGCTGTCCTCGCCGCGCATCTGCAGGTCGCCGATCGCCGACTTCCTCGAGCCGCCGAACGACAGGTAGCCGACGGGGACCGGGATCGGGACGTTGATGCCGATCATGGGCACGTCGACCTCCAGCTCGAAGCGGCGCGCGGCGCCGCCGTCGGTGGTGAAGATCGCCGTTCCGTTGGCGTACTGGTGGCCGTTGATGAGGGCTACCGCTTCGTCGTAGGTCGACACGCGGACCATACCCAGGACCGGCCCGAAGATCTCCTCGTTGAAGATCTGCATGGTCGGCGTGACATGGTCGAAGAGGGTCACCCCAAGGAAGAACCCATCGGGGTGCTCCGGATGATGGAAGGGTCGTCCGTCGATGACCAGCTCGGCGCCTTCGCCGGCGCCGACCTCGATCCAGCGGATGATCGACTCGCGGTGCTCGGTGGAGTAGATGGGACCCATGTCGACGCCGGGCTCGATGCCGGGGCCGATCTTGAGGTGGCCGAGCCGCTCCTCGATGAGGGGCCGGATCCGGTCGCCGGTGTCGCCCACCGCGAGGATCAGGGTCTGGGCCATGCACCGCTCGCCGGCCGAGCCGTAGCCCGAGGCGACCGCCGCATCGGCAGCCAGCTCCAGGTCAGCGTCCGGCAGGACGACCATCGCGTTCTTGGCACTGGTGAAGGCGGTGACCCGCTTGCCGTGCTGGGTACCGGTATCGAAGACGTGCTGACCGACAGCCGTCGAGCCCACGAACTGGATGGCCGCGATGTCGGGATGGACCAGGATCGCGTCGACCGCCTCACGGCCGCCGTACACGATGTTGAAGACGCCGTCCGGGAGGCCGGCTTCCTTCCACAGTTCGGCCTGCAGCTGGGTGGCCCCCGGCGTATGGGATGACGGCTTGAGGATGAACGTGTTGCCCGCCATCAGGGCGATCGGGTAGATCCACGTGGGGACCATGACCGGGAAGTTGAACGGGGTGATCCCGGCCACCACGCCCAGCGGCTGGCGGAGGGAGTGGGCGTCGACGTTGGTCGAGACGCTGGGGGTGTTCACGCCGGCCAGGAGGCTCGGCAGGCCACACGCGTACTCGACCGTCTCGAGACCGCGCAGGACTTCCGTGAGGGCATCCGGGTAGGTCTTGCCGTGGTCGCGGGTGATCAGCTTGGCGAGCTCTTCGCGGTGCTGCCACATCCGCTCGCGGAAGGCGAAGAAGATCTCGCTGCGGGCGATCAGCGGCATGTCGCGCCAGGCCGGGAAGGCCCGCTTGGCGGCGGCCACCGCGGCGTCGACTTCGGGCGCGCCGCCGCGAGGCACGCGGGCGATGACCTCGCCCGTGGCGGGGTTGAAGACCGGTCCCGTGGCTTCTGGCAGGACCTCGACGGGACGGCCGTCGATCCAGTGGCTGAGGATGGGAAGGACGGCCGGCATCACCTCGGCCGGCGTCAGCTCGATGGTCACCTGATGGTTCTCCTTGGCTCTGCCAGTCTGCTGGACGGGCCGACCCGGACAGGCTGGCGACTCCGGGGGGCGGTTGGTTGGCAGGGGTCAGTGGACGGCGGCGGGTCCCTCCAGTTCGACCATCGAGATGCAGCCCTCGACGGGGCAGACGTACTGGCAGAGGTGGCAGCCCACGCAGTGGTCGCCCTCGACCACGAGCCGCGACGTGCCGTTCGTGCCCTCGCGGTGGATCGCCTCGTGCGCGCCGTCGTTGCAGGCGACCAGGCACAGGTTGCAGTGGATGCAGCGGGCCTCATCGATCTGGGCCAGCAGCCGGAAGGACTGGTCCAGGTGGCCCCAGTCGGTCAGCGTCGGGAGGGCGCGTCCGACCAGCTCCGCGGGGCTGTGCAGGCCCTTCGAGCGGAGGTAGGTCGAGAGGCCGTCGACGAGGTCGTCGATCATCCTGTAGCCCCAGTGCATGACACTGGTGCCGACCTGGACGGTCGTCGCACCGGCGAGCATGAACTCGACCGCATCGTGCCAGTCGGCCACGCCGCCGATGCCCGAGACGGGCAGGCGGACGTCGGGATCCGACGCCACCGCCGAGACCATGTACAGGGCGATCGGCTTCACGGCCGGGCCGGAATAGCCGCCGTGGCTGCCGTGGCCGCGGACGTCCGGCACGGGCGACCAGGTGTCGAGGTCGACCCCGATCAGCGAGCTGATCGTGTTGATGAGGGCGACCCCATCGGCCCCGGCGGCCCGGGCCGCGCGAGCCGGCGGCCGGATGTCCGCGACGTTGGGGGTGAGCTTGACCAGGACCGGGACGGCGGCCTTCTCCATCACCCACTCGGTGATCATCTGGACGTACTCGGGGACCTGGCCGACCGCGGCGCCCATGCCGCGTTCGCTCATCCCGTGCGGACAGCCGAAGTTGAGTTCGATGCCGTCGGCGCCGGTGTCGTTGACCCGGCTGACCATGTCGTACCAGGTCTGGGCCTTGGACTCGACCATCAGCGAGACGACCACGGCCTGGTTGGGGTAGCGCCGCTTGACGTCGGCGACTTCGGCCAGGTTGGTCTCGATCGAGCGGTCGCTGATCAGCTCGATGTTGGACAACCCGACGAGCCGCCGGCCGCCGATCTCGAGCGAGCCGAGCCGGGAGGTGACATTCGTGATCGGCTCGCCGACCGTCTTCCAGACGACGCCGCCCCAACCCGCGTCGAACGCCCGGGCGACCATCTCACCCGTGTTGGTGATCGGACACGAGGCCAGCCAGAACGGGTTGGGCCCGCGGATCCCGGCCATGTCCGTGAACAAGTCCACACCCGGCACGGTCGAATCCGACGGGCGGATGGGGGTGATGCGCGGAACGCCAAGGGTCTCAACGATGGACGCGGCGGCGAGCTTGCCCGCCTGGACGGCGTTGACGACTTCGGCGCCGCCGTTGGCGATGTCGCCGATGGCCCAGACCTTGGGATCGGCGGTCCGGCCGGTCACCGGGTCGGCGACCGCCAGGTCGCCGTGCACGGCGACCCCGAGGGCGGCCAGGAGGCCCGTCGGTGCGCCCTGGCCCACGGCTCGGACGACCGTGTCGAACGGCCGGTCGAAGCGCGACGCAGGGATCGGCTCGGGGCGCCGGCGACCGGAGGCGTCCGGTGCACCGAGGCGCATCGCCTCGAATTCGACGGCCCACACGCTGCCGTCGCCGATGATCTCGACCGGCGCCGTCAGCCAGCGGATCCCGACGCCCAGGCTCCGGGCCAGGTCGATGGCGTGCGGATAGGCCGTGCATTCGGCGGCGCTGCGGCGGTAGAAGACGGTGACCTCGGTCGCGCCAAGCTGGACCGCGGCGGCCGCCGCATCGAACGCCGTGCTGCCGCCGCCGATGACGGCGACCCGGCCCAGCGGGCGGCCAGACGGCCGACCGTCGATGGCGTGGCCGATCAGCTCGAGGGCGTCGACGACCCCCTCGTAGTCCTCGCCCTTGATGCCGAGCGGCTTGCCGTGGCCCAGTCCCGTGGCCACGACGACCGCGTCGTGCCGAGCGACCAGTTCGGCGGGCTCGACCTCGCGGCCGATCGTCACCCCGAGCTCGAAGTGGGCCCCGGCCCGCTCGACTTCGGCCGCGTCGCGGGCCACGATCTCGCGCGGCAGGCGCCACGGGACGATGCCGTGGTCGCCCAGGCCGCCGGCCCTGGCGCTGGCGTCGTAGACGGTCACCGCGACGCCCGCGCGGCGCAGCTCCGCCGCGCAAGCGAGCCCGGCCGGGCCGGCGCCGATGATCGCGGCGCTGGCTGACGCCGACGGCCCTGGTGTGAAGAACGGTTCGCCGCTCGCGGCCAGCGAGTCGATGGCGTGGCGCTGCAGGCGTCCGATCGCGATCGGCGTATCAAGCTCGGCCCGGACGCAGACGCCCTCGCACAGCCGCTCGACCGGGCAAGCGGCAGCGCAGGTCCCGCCGATGGGGTTGGCCGCCAGGATCGTCCGGGCGCTGCCCTGGAGGTTGCCCGTGGCGATCTTGCGGATGAACGATGGCACATCGATGCCCGTGGGGCAGGCTCGGGCGCAGGGGGCATCGAAGCAGTAGAGGCAGCGTTCCGCCTCCGTCCGGGCAGCTCGTGCGCTAAGGGCCGGCAGTGGCAGGAACGGGTCGAGCGCCCGCTCGACCGAGACGTCGACGCTCACTTCTCGCACCCCTCATGTTCAACGAACTGGGGCGCCGGCCCGCCGCTCGGCGAGCCGGCGCCTGGTGGCCGTGACAGGTCAGCCGACGGAGGTCGGCACGCGATCGATCCGTCCGGGGGCCATGGCCGGGAAGCCGCGCGGCTCGCGGCGGAGGAACCGGCCATGACCGGCGCTCCCCAGCCACTTGCCGTGGTCGACGACGACCCGGCCGCGCGACAGGACGACATCCGAGCCGCCCGTGACCTCGCGACCCTCGTAGCACGAGTAGTCGACGTCCATGTGGTGGGTCGTGGCGCTGAGGACGTGCTTCCGGGTCGGGTCGTAGACCACGATGTCCGCGTCGAGCCCGACCGAGATGGAGCCCTTCCGAGGCAGGCCGAACATCCGGGCCGGAGCGGTCGAGACGAGCTCGACCCAGCGGCTGGGGCTGATCTTGCCGGTCACGACGCCGCCGTCGTGGACCAGGTCGACCCGCTCCTCGACACCGGGCAGGCCGTTCGGGATCTTGCGGAAGTCGCCGCGGCCCAGCTCCTTCTGGCCATGGAAGTCGAACGGGCAGTGGTCCGTCGCGACCAGCTGCAGGTCGTCAGCGATGAGGCCCTTCCAGAGCTCCGCCTGGTGGCCGCCGGCCCGGTCGCGCAGCGGCGGCGAGCACACGAACTTCGCGCCGTCGAAGCCATGGCCCAGGTCGTCGAGCGACAGGAAGAGGTACTGCGGGCAGGTCTCGGCGAACACCGGCAGGCCTTCGTCGCGTGCCCGTCGCAGCTCGTCAACAGCGTCCTTGGCCGACATGTGCACGAAATACACGGGGGCGCCGGCCGCCTTTGCCAGGCGGATCACGCGGTTGGTGGCCTCGCCCTCCAGGACCGGATAGCGGGCCGTGCCATGACCGATCGGATCGGTCGTCCCGGCGGCGACGAGGTCGGCCGCCACGACGTCGATCACGGGCCCGTTCTCGGCGTGGACCAGGATCAGGCCGCCGTTCTTCGTCGTCTGGCGAAGGGCCTTGAAGATCGACGCGTCGTCGCTGAAGAACACGCCCGGGTAGGCGGTGAAGAGCTTGAAGTCGGTGATGCCTTCCTCGACGAGGCGGTCCATCTCCGGCAGGACGTCGTCCCGCATGTCGGAGACGATCATGTGGAAGCCGTAGTCGATGCAGGCCTTGCCGTCGGCCTTCTCGTGCCACTCGTCCAGGCCTGCGCGAAGCGTGCCGCCGCGCGGCTGGACGGCGAAATCGATGATGGTCGTCGTGCCGCCGAAGGCCGCCGCGCGCGTGCCGGTCTCGAAGGTGTCCTTGGCGAAGGTGCCGCCGAACGGCAGCTGCATGTGCGTGTGGCCGTCGATGCCGCCCGGGATGACCCACTTGCCGGTGGCGTCGATGACCGTGTCGGCCGGGACGTCGAGGTCCACGCCGATGAGGGCGATCTCGTCGCCGTCGACGAGGACGTCCGCCCGGCTCATGGCGTCGGCGTTGACGATGGTTCCGCCCTTGATGAGGATGCGCATCCGTTCCTCCTTCAGGAAGAGAGCGCCCGCGCGGTCCCTGGTCGGCGGGGGACCGGGAACGGCGCGGGCGCGGGGTGATGCGGTGGATGCCGCGTGGCTAGGGCTTGATGAGGTCCCCGTAGGCCTCGGGTCGCCGATCCCGGAAGAACTGCCAGGTCTGGCGGACTTCCTGGATGCAGTCGAGGTCGAGGTTGCGGACGATCAACTCTTCCTTGTGGGCGTCGCCGATCTCGCCGACGAACTGGCCCCGCGGATCGACGAAGTAGCTCTGGCCGTAGAAGTCGTCGGGACCGATCTCCTTCTCGATGCCGACGCGGTTGATGGTGCCCACGTAGTAGCCGTTGGCCAGCGCATGGCTGACCTGCTCGACGCGCCACAGGTACTCGGAGAGGCCGCGGCTGGTGGCGGCCGGGATCAGCACGATCTCGGCGCCGTTGAGGCCCAGGGCGCGGGCGCCCTCGGGGAAGTGGCGGTCGTAGCAGATGTAGACGCCGACCTTGCCGACCG
>CAZFGT010000036.1:0-26459 GCA_964518505.1 uncultured Anaerolineaceae bacterium
GGATCTCCGTCACGCGGATGCGGCCGCCGGCCAGGAGGCGGCTGATCCAGCCCGCTCCCGCGCCCCACATGGGGTCCACCAGGACGTGGTAGTCGGCCGCCTTGAGGGCGTCGAGGTCGATGGTTCGGCGGAGGTACTTCTCGTAGCCCGGGTAGGGGTCGTAGCGCTCCACGAGCCCGGCCGCCTCGGCGTCGGCGAACGGCCGAGTCTCGATCGCCTGCGTCCCGTTCAGGGCGATGGCCGCTTCCAGGACCTTGAGGATCTCCGGCCCTGCCGCGGCGCCGCTCGGCGACTTGACCTTGAACCCGTTGTCGGTCCACGGGTTGTGGCTGGCGGTGATGACGATGCCGGCCGCGGAGCCGCGTTCGACGACCTCGTAGCTCGACATCTGGGTGGGCACCGCATGCACGGCATAGGCGACCGGGATGTCATGGGCCAGCAGCACCTCCGCGGCCGCGGCGGCGAAGTGTTCGCTGGCGAAGCGCCGGTCATAGGCGATGACCACGCCCTTCGCCTGGGCCCCCTGCTCGACCACGTAGCGGGCCACCCCGTCCGCGCAACGCCGCACATTGGCGAAGGTGAAGTCGTCGGCCACCCGGGCCCGCCAGCCGTCCGTGCCGAAGACGATGTGGGTCGGCTCGGTCGGTGCGTTGGTCGGGGCGGTCACGCGGGCGTTCCTCCTTGGCTCTGGGCACGTGCCAGCAGGTCGGTCACGACCCGCTCGTGGCGCGCCGCGTCCCGGAGCAGCGCGGTCGGTCGGTCGAAGGGCCCCATCGTAGCGGGGCCGGCCGCCAGGTGGAACGTGCCGGCCCCGGGCCAGCCGTGGCGGTCGACCAGCAGGTCGGTCGGGCCGACGTTGACGATCTCGCCCGGCTTGACCACCCGGCCGTCGACGCCCGGCGCGCCCAGGGCGTCTAGGAGGGCGTGCCAGCTGCCGAGGTCGCTCCAGCCCACGTCCATCGAGCCCATGACCACCTGGCCCGCGGCCGCCGCCGGTTCCATGACCGCGTAGTCGATCGAGATCGCGTCCTGCTCCAGGCGCTCGTAGGCCCCGACCAGGTCGTCGCTCCGCACGCCCGCCTCGACGGCCGCCCAGATGGGCGCCGCCTTGGGGTACGTCTCGAGCGCGCGACGGATCGCGCGCCGGCGCCAGAGGAACATGCCGGCGTTCCAGGCCACGCCTTCCTCGTTGATCAAGGTGCCGGCCTGGGCCCGGTCAGGCTTCTCGATGAAGGCCTTGAGACGGTAGCCGACCAGGTCGCGTCGCACGACGGTGGCGAGCTCGGGGCGCAGGTAGCCGTACTCGGTCGCGGGCCGGTCCGTCTGCACGCCGAGCGTCACGAGGGCGTCGGGCACGCCCGGGAAATCCGCCGCAAGCTCGGGTTCCGCCGCCGCGAGCACGGCGCGGAAGAGACCCTCCTTGCCGACGGGGATCAGGTGGTCCGCCGGCAGCACGACCATGACGTCGTCGTCGTCCCGCTCGATCGCCGCGGTCGCCAGGGCGATGGCCGCCGCCGTGTTGCGGCCCATGGGCTCGGCCAGGACGTGGTCGTCGGGGAGGCCCGGCGCCTCGGCCCGCGCCTGCGCCCGGGCCAGCGTCTTGAAGCGGCCGTCCACGATCACGTACAGGTCGCGAGCCGCCTCGAACGCGCCCAGCTCAGGTCCGTCGAGCCGCCGGATCGTGCGCTGGAAGAGGCTCTCGCCGTCGGCCAGCAGGGGCAGGAACGGCTTGGGCCGGTCCGGGGTGCTCAGCGGCCACAGCCGCGTGCCGCCCCCGCCGGCCAGGATCACGACGTACACGGCCCGATTCTATGGCGCGGCGCCGGCGCTTACGTCGAGCCATACCCGCCCCATCGTTGGTCCGGGCTCATGGCACGACCTTATCGGGCCCGTCGGAGGGTCCTGTCCCAAGTCCAGGGGTGCGTAAGGCCCGACGTAGTCCGAAATACGAATGGGTTGGGTACCGGGGCGCACAAGCCCACGCATCCGGCGGGCACGCGGGGAGCCCGCGTGCTTATCGATCGCACTTGTGCTCGGATGATCAATGGGGTGGGTAACGCCCGGCCTACAGGCTCAGGAGGCCGCTTCGCGGACCTCCACGCGGGGATCCCGGCGTGCGCCTCGGCTCAGACGACGGCCGAGGGCTCGGGGACCTTGACGCCCGCGTCGTCGGCCAGGGCGGCCGCCAGGTCGGTGCGCTCCCAGGGCAGGTCCAGGTCGGGCCGGCCGAAGTGGCCGTAGGCGGCGGTCTGGCGGTAGATGGGCCGGCGCAGGTCGAGCTGGTCGATGATGGCCCGCGGCCGGAGGTCGAAGTGGTGGTCGATGAGGCCCAGGATGCGCTCATCCGGGATCTGGCCGGTGCCGAAGGTCTCGATCGAGATGGAGAGCGGCCGGGCCACGCCGATGGCGTACGCGACCTCCACCTCGAAGCGGTCGGCGATGCCGGCAGCGACGATGTTCTTGGCCACCCAGCGCGCCGCATAGGCGGCCGAGCGGTCGACCTTGGACGGATCCTTGCCGCTGAAGGCGCCGCCGCCGTGGCGCGCCATGCCGCCATACGTGTCGACGATGATCTTGCGGCCGGTCAGGCCGGCGTCGCCCATGGGCCCGCCGATGACGAACCGGCCGGTCGGGTTGACGTGGATCGTGGGGTCGACGCGGCGCAGGCTGCGTGGCACCACGGGATTGATGACCAGCTCGATGATGTCGTCGCGGAGGCGGTCGGTGGCGACCTCCTCGTCGTGCTGGGCGGCGACCACGATGGTGCGCACGGCCCTGGGCTTGCCGTGCTCGTAGTCGATGGTCACCTGCGTCTTGCCGTCCGGCCGCAGGTAGGGCAGCGAGCCGTCCTTGCGGACCTCGGCCAGGCGCCGCGCGAGGCGATGGGCCAGCGCGATGGGCAGCGGCATCAGCTCGGCCGTCTCACGACAGGCGAAGCCGAACATCATGCCCTGGTCGCCGGCGCCCTGATCCCGCACGTCACCGCGGCCGCGCGACTCCAGCGCATCATCCACGCCGCGGCTGATGTCGGGCGACTGCTCGTGGACGCTGACGAGGGTGCCGCACGTCCGATAGTCGAAGCCGTAGCGCGCGTCGGTGTAGCCGATGTCGCGGATCGTGTCGCGCACGATGCTCTGGAACTCGACGTAGGTCGTCGTGCTGATCTCACCCAGGACGACCACCGTGCCCGTCGTGGTGGCCGTCTCGCACGCCACGCGCGCGGCGGGGTCGTTGCGCAGGATGGCGTCCAGGATGGCGTCGCTGACCTGGTCGCACATCTTGTCGGGATGACCCTCGGTCACCGACTCCGAGGTGAAGAGGTAGCTGGCGGCGTCGACGATACCGGTCATGCGGCTCCTTGGGCTGCAGGCGTGGAGGGTAGCACCAGCTCCAAGGGCGGCAGCTCGTCGGCCGGCCGGAAGCCGAAGACGAGGCCGTAGAAGGCCAGCTCCGCCTCCGTCGCGCGACGGACGTTGGCCCCCCGCCGGAAGCCATGGCCCTCGCCCTCGAAGGGCAGGTAGGCGTACGGAAGCCCCTTGGCGGCCAGGGCGGCCACCATCTGCTCGGCCTGGGCGGGGGGCACGATATGGTCGTCGAGACCCTGGAGGATCAGCAACGGGCAGCTCAACCGGTCGATGAAGTGGATCGGCGAGCGGCTGACGTAGAGGTCCCGGGCGGCCGGATACGGGCCCACGAGGCGGTCGAGGTAACGCGACTCGAACTTGTGGGTGTCGCGGGCGAACGTCTCCAGGTCGCCGATGCCGAAGTAGCTCACCCCGGCCCGGAAGTCGTCGCGGAAGGTGAGGGCGCACAGCGTCGTGTAGCCGCTGGCGCTGCCGCCCTTGATGGCCACGCGACGGCCGTCGACGAGGCCTTCCTTGACCAGGTATGCCGCGACGGCGGCACAGTCGTCCATGTCGTAGACGCCCCACTGGCCCTCCAGCGCCCGGCGGAAGGTCTTGCCGTAGCCGCTGCTCCCGCGGTAGTCCACGTCGACCACGGCCAGGCCGCGGCTGGTGAAGTACTGGACGCTGAGGCGCAGGCCGGCCCCGGCCGAGGCGGTCGGCCCGCCGTGGCTCGTGACGATGAGGGGCGGCAGGGTGCCAGCGGGGGCGGCGAACCCGTCGTTGCGCGGCGGATAGAACAGGGCGTGCGCCACGGCCCCGTCGGTCGTCGGGTAGGTGATGGACCGTGGCACCGACATGACGCCGGGGTCGATCTCCGCGTCCAGGCTGCGGCTGACCCAGGACCAGGCGCCGCTCGTCAGGTCCAGCTCGGCGAGACCGCCGGCGTCGGTCCCCGAATCGGCCGCGAGGAGGGCCCGCTCGCCCTGACCGGCGACGAAATCGATCTCGTCGAAGGGCAGCGTCAGCTGGGTCGCGACGCCGGTCGCCCCCACCCGCCAGACCCGGTCACGCCCGGCGTCCCGTCCCACGGCGAGCACGTCGCCTCGTCCGACGAAGGCGTAGTTGGCGATGCCGAAGACCCAGTCGGGCCGGGCGAAGTCGGCGGCCATCGGCAGCACCGGCTCGGTCGCCCCGTCACGCCAGCGGTAGAGGTTCATCCAGCCGGTGGCCTCGCCCACGAAGTAGAGATCACCGGCGGGCGACCAGCGCGGCTGGGTGATCCAGGTGTCGTCGCCGCCGGCCACCCGATGAGCGTCCCCCAGCCGTCCATCCGCCGCCAGGGCGACGACCGACAGGGTGGTGCCATCCCAGGGCATGTCGGGATGCGACCAGCTCAGGAAGGCCAGCCGGCGCCCGTCGGGCGAGACGCGCGGCGCGGCGTAGAAATCGGCCCCCTCGACGAGCGTGTGCGGCGCCACCGGCCCATCGCCGTCGAGCGCGACCGTGACCAGCCGGTTGACGGCTTCGCCCTCGCCGGAGTGGTCCTCGCCGACGCAGATCAGGCGACGGCGGGAGACGTCGACCTCCAGGTCCGCGTAGCGCAGCCGCCCGGCCACGGTGAGCGGCTCCGGGCGGCCGTCGGGGCCGATGCGGTAGAGGCGCCCGTCATGGACGTCGCTGAAGCACAGGGTGCGGTCGGCCACCGTCCACGCCGCGCCACCGTACTCGTGGACCATCGTCCGCACGTCCACGCCGGCCGGCACCGCATCGACGATCGACCCGTCCGCGCGCCGGCGCAGCACGACCTGCCGCCCACCCTCCGCCGGGCGGGCCTCCTCCCACCACAGGGCGTCCCCATCGAAGCGGGGATAGGTGGGGAACGCCCGGCCGCGCGTGATCAGGTCAAGGGAGATCGGCGACGACCAGGTGCCGTATGGGGCGATGGTGGGACCGGCCGACCCGGGTCGACCAGCCAATCAAGTCCCGCTCTGCCAGGAGGCGACGTAGCGAGCCTGCTCGGCCGTCATGGCCTCCAGCTCGATGCCCAGGGCCGCCAGCTTCAGGCGGGCCACCTCCTGGTCGATGGCCTGGGGCACGTCGTAGACGCGGGTCTCCAGCTCGGCATGGTGCTGCACCATCCACTCGGCGCTGAGGGCCTGGTTGGCGAAGCTCATGTCCATGACCGCCGCCGGATGACCCTCCGCGGCGCTCAGGTTGACCAGCCGGCCTTCCGCGATGAGATGGATCTTCTTGGGCCCCAGGTCGAACTCCTGGACGTTCTCGCGCACCTCGCGGACGTGGCCCTCCGCCAGCTGGCGCAGGGCGGGCAGGTCCAGTTCGGCGTCGAAGTGGCCGCTGTTGGCGAGGAGCGCGCCGTCACGCATGGCCACGAAGTGCTCGCGGCGGAAGACGTTGATGTTGCCCGTGGCCGTCACGAAGATCTCGCCCCATGGGGCCGCCTGGGCCGCCGTCAGGATCTCGAAGCCGTCCATGAGGGCCTCCAGGGCCGCCACCGGGTCCACCTCCACGACCGCCACGTGGGCGCCCATGCCGGCCATCCGGCGACTGATGCCCTTGCCCACCCAGCCGTAGCCGGCGATGACCACGCGCCGCCCGGCCAGGAGCAGGTTGGTGGCGCGCAGGATGCCGTCCACGGTCGACTGGCCGGTGCCGTAGCGGTTGTCGAAGAGGTGCTTGGTGAGGGCCTCGTTGACGGCCACGACCGGGAACCCGAGGGCGCCATCGGCGGCCATCGCCTTGAGGCGGATGACGCCCGTGGTGGTCTCTTCGGTGCCACCCCAGACGTCCGCCACCTGGGCCGGCCGCTCCCGATGGAGCAGCGTGACGAGGTCGCACCCGTCGTCCATGGTCAGGCGCGGCTGGGTGTCGGCCACCGCGTTGAGGTGCGCGTAGTAGGTGTCGCGGTCCTCGCCGCGGCGGGCGAACGTGCCGATGCGGTACTCGGCCACCAGGGCGGCCGCCACGTCGTCCTTGGTCGACAGCGGGTTGGAGGCGGCCAGCACGATCTGGGCGCCGCCGGCGCGCAGGGTGCGCATCAGGTTGGCCGTCTCGGTCGTGACGTGCAGGCAAGCCGCCACGACGACATCGGCGAGGGGCTTCTCCCGCTCGAACCGCTCGCGGATGAGCCGCAGGACGGGCATCTCGCGCTCCGCCCATTCGATGCGCCGGACGCCCTCGGCCGCCAGGCTGAGGTCGGTGACGTCATGGGCGGGCAGCGTGGAACGGACCACTCAGGACTCCTTGCGGGTGACGAAGAGGCGGCGGAAGGGCATGACGATGCTATCCCAGCCGGCGCTGCGACGATGAGCCAGGCGTTCCTCGAAGCGCAGATGGTCGCGGTACCCCAGCGAGCGGTAGGCGGCCAGGGCCGGCGGATTGTCGGAGCGCACGTTCAGCACGACCTGGTCGCAGGTCCGCAGCAGGTCCTGCGTCACGGCGCTGGTGACCATCTTGGCCAGACCCCGGTTGCGGTAGTCGCGATGGGTCATCACGTTGCCGACGGCCGCCAGACGCGCCTCCGGGCTGATGACGTGGGTCCCCGCCGCGGCGACCAGGCGGCCGCCCATGCGCACGCCGTGGTACACCCCCTGGGCGACGGCCTCGGCCGGCAGCCACGAGGTGAAGCCCAGGTCATAGAGGCGGTTCAGGTCACCGATCTCGGCCGGCAGGAGCCGGGCCGTGGCGCCGGGGACGGGCCGGAAGGAGCTCCGGTCGACCCACATGCGCACCATCTGGGGGCCGGGCTGAAGGCGGTAGACCTGGGCGGCCGACGCGAGGTGCGTCTCCAGGCAGGCCAGGTACGCCGCCCGCGGACGCACGACGTCGCGCAGCAGGGCCAGGACACCGGAAGGCTCGCCCATCACGAACAGCGGCTGGGGCGACAGGCCGTTGTACTCGAGGGCCACGGCCACCGGGCGGTCACCGTCCATGGCCACGCCCCAGCGGGTCTTGGCGAACTCGCGCTCGTCGAGGTCGCAGATGGCGTAGGCGGCGTACAGGCGGTCGCGCTCCAGGAAGGCCCGCAGCAGCACCCGGTCGGTCGTCGCTCGCGCCACCACGCCACTCGCCTCGCCGGCCCGGCGACGCGTCACGGCGGCCATCAGGCGTCACCCCCGGCCAGGGCGGAGGCCAGGGCGGCCCCGAACGGCGGCCGAAGCAGGCCGGCCTCCGTCACCAGCCCGGCGATCAGCTCCGGCGGCGTCACGTCCTGCACGGGACCGCGCGCCTGCACGCTGCCCTGCAGGGCCTCATGGGCCACCAGCTCCACGCCAAGGTCGGCGTACCGCTCCGACTCCACGGCGGAGCCGGCGGCGTCCGCGACGGCGGCATCGACGGCCACGAGCGGGGTCACCACCAAGAACGGCACGTGGTGCCGCTGGGCCAACTCGGCCAGGCCGAACGTGCCGATGAAGGCGGTCGTGGCCCCGTCGGCCGCGACGCGGTCGGCGCCCACGAGTACGGCGTCGACGGGCATGCGGCTGAGGAGCCAGGCGGCCGACGCATCGGCCACGACGGTGGTCGGTACACCGGCCGAGGCCAGCTCCCAGGCGGCCAGCCGCGCCCCGGCCCCGCCGGGCTGCGTCTCCAGCACCCACACGTGCACCGGCCGCCCGGCCGCGGCGAGGGCCAGGGTCACGCCGAGTGCGCCGCCCATCAGACCGCCGGCGAGTGCTCCGGTCGAGTCCAGGGTCATGACCTCCAGCGGGCGGTCGGCCGGCTGGGCGATCGCCCCGACGCCCACGGCCACGAGGTCCGACATGGCCTGCGTCACCTCGCCGGCGAACGCATCCGCCTCGCGGCGCGCGGCCGCTGCGGCCGCGGCGTCATCGCCGGTCCGTTCCAGCTCCGCCTCCCAGGCCCGGACGACGCGACGGGTGGCGTGGGCGACCGGGGCGACGTTGATGCGGGCATGGCGCAGCGTCTCGGCCGCGTTGTGGACCACGGCCAGGCGGATGAACGTCGTCAGGCCGCGCCCCGCGACAGCGCCGCGCCAGACTCCGTAGGCCGCCACCTGGCCCAGCACCGGGGCGCCGATGACACGGCGCTGGCTCATCGCCGACGCGATCTGCCCCGGCGTGGTGCAGCGGATCTCCATGATCTGCCCCGGATAGGCGCGCTGGTCCAGCAGCACGACCTCCTCGTCCTCGACGCGGTAGGGGCTGCGAAACAGGAAACGCGGGGCCGCTGGCTCGGCGGCGGCATCGGCGGGGAACTCCCCGGACAGGCGACCCAGCGCCTGCTCCGGGGAGACGGCCAGGCCGAGCAGCCCGCCGGCGGCCGCGCCGGTGCCGCGCTGGAAGGCCATGGCCATGCCGGCCACCTGGATCGCGGCGCGCGCCGTGTCACGCGAGAAGGCGCGGAAGAACTGGCGCCGGGCGACCAGTTCGCTGGGCTCCCCCGGGGCGGCCGGGGGCAGAGCCTCGTTCACGGCCGCGTCGGGCGGCGGGGCCGCGTCGGGCGGCGGGGCCGCGTCAGGCGGCGGGGCCGCGTCAGGCTCGACCGGCGGGTCGGCTGGCGCGGGACGGGGCTCCATGGGCGACGGCGGGGGACCCGGCTCAGTACTGGATGACGCTGTGGATCGCCTGGCCGTGCAGCTTCTCGCGCCCCTTGAGGAAAAGCAGCTCGACCAGGAAGGCCAGGCCCACCACATCGCCCTGCAATCGTCGGACGAGCTCGATCGTGCCGCTGACCGTGCCGCCGGTGGCGAGCAGGTCGTCCACGATCAGGACCCGCTGGCCGGGCGCGATGGCATCACGGTGGATCTCCAGCGTGTTCGTGCCGTATTCGAGCGCGTACTCCACGCTGACCGTCTCGGCCGGCAGCTTGCCAAGCTTGCGCACGGGCACCAGGCCGGCCCCCAGGAGGTAGGCCATCGGCGCGCTGAAGATGAAGCCTCGCGACTCCATGCCGACCACGACATCGACCCGCTGGTCCATGTAGGGCGCCACGAGCGCATCGATGGCCTCCTTGTAGGCGTTGGGGTCCTTCAGGAGGGTGGTGATGTCGTAGAACAGGATGCCCGGCTTGGGGAAGTCGGGGACCTCGCGGATCTTGGCGCGCAGATCGTCCAGGGACACGGCGTTACGGTCTCCTCGGCTGGGCCTCGGGCATCCTCGAGCGCCCGCCCGACCAGTCTAAGGCAGCCACCGTCCCCGTGACGCGGCGACCCTCCGCTGGCTCATCCGCCAGGGCGTCCCCCGAAGCGTCGTTCCTGGCCGGCCAGGAGCCGCCGGATGTTGTCGGCGTGGAAGTACCAGATGAGCGCCGTCCCGGCCACCGCATAGGCCAGGTAGAGCGGTGAGAGCTGCCACACGAACGTCATGACGACCATGCCCACGCCGGCCACCAGCGAGGCGGTGAGCGAGGCGATCGAGGAGATGTGGGTCACGGCGAAGACCACCACGAAGACGGGCACGCCCACCAGCGCGGCCGGCCAGGCGATGGCCAGCAGGCCGCCGATGCCGGGCGAGACGCCGCGGCCGCCGGCGAAGCGGATGAACGGCGAGCGGCTGTGGCCGATGACGGCGGCCAGGGCGGCCAGGATCACGGTGGCGTCGCCGGCATGGAGCAGGATCGGCAGGCCGGCCGCCACGAGGCCCTTGGCGATGTCCAGGCACCCGGCCAGCACGGCCCATCGCAGGCCCAGGGTGCGGGCGACGTTGGCGCCGCCGGTGCGGCCGCTGCCGACACTGCGCGGGTCGGGGCCGCCGATCACGCGGGCGATGACGACGCCCCACGGGATACCCCCGACCAGGTAGCCGACCGCGATCAGCGCGACCGCCAGAAGGAGCGCCGCCACGTCCATCGGCGGCAGTATGCCACTCGTCACGATCGCTCGATGAGGGCCTCCAGCCGGTCCGGGCGGCCGTTGAACCAGGCGCGACGGGCCGGATCGGTGCTGACCAGCCGCATCGCGTCCAGGAGGGCGGCGTTGACCGGGGTGGGGACGCCCAGGGCCCTCCCGTGCTCCACGACCGCGCCATTGAGCCACTCGACCTCTGACGGCCCACCGCCGCCCGCCACGTGCAGGTGCAGCGAGGGCGCCTTGCCGCCCCGCGCCCCGGCGACCGAGCGGACGAAGACGGGCCGCGCCACCGGGGCGGGCAGCCGGGCCCCCAGGGCCAGCAGGCGGACGGGAGCACCGGGCAGGCCGACGGGCCGCAGGCCCTGGGCCCGCATCACCGCCACCGCCTCGCGGAGCTGGCGGCGCTCCAGCTCGAAGAGGCGGGGGTCGCGGTAGATGGCGCCGGGATCGAGGCCAAGGACCGCACCGGAGGCGTTGCCCACCAGGTTGGCCACCAGCTTCGACCACTTCATGGCACCCGCATCCGCGTACACCCGGGCGCGGAGGCCCGCCGCGTCGAACCGCCGCGCGAGATCGGCCGTGAGGGGGCCGACCGATCCGTTCGCGGCGGCCAGCCCGATCCCGCCAGGGCGCAGCCAGCGCACGACGCCGTCCGCCTGGCGGTCGACCGAGGCGGTCAGCGAGCCGGCGATGAGCGGCGCGCTCGGCCGGGCCGCCAGGGCCGCGGACTCCGCGCCGACCCCGTTCTGCACCGTCAGCAGCGGCGTCGCGGGCCAGACCGTCAGGTCGGCCAGCACGTCGGCGAGCGACATCATGCGGACGGCACAGACCACGAGGTCGGGTGGCCCGCCGGTCACGTCGGCGAGCCTTGGCGCCGACGCGACGGGGGCGCTGTGGCGCGTACCGGCCGGGTCCACCACCACGGCCGTCCCGGCAGTCGCGGGAGTCCCGCGCCGGATGACCGTCACGTCGGCGCCGCCCTGCGCCAGGGCCCAGGCCAGCAGGCCACCTACGGCACCCGCGCCGACGACCACGACGCGCACGTTCAGGACCCGCCGGGCGCGGTCGTCACGGGCGCCGCGGCGTAGGCCTCGGCCAGGATCTCCACCGGATGGCGCAGCCGTGCCCCGGTCGCCGCCTGGATGTGCCAGCGGCAGGTCTCGGAGTCACACGCGACGTCACCGGACCCGCGGTCGCGCAGGCGGTCGAACAGCGGCGCCCCCACGTCCAGGGCGACCTGGTACTTCTCCTCCTTCAGGCCGTACGTGCCGGCCACGCCGCAGCAGTCGTGGTCCATGTCCTCGGCGGCCAGACCCGGCACGAGGGCGAAGAGGTCGAGCGCGGGCAGGCCGATACCGTGGCTGCGCAGCTGGCACGGCGCGTGGTACGGCAGGGCGCCGGTCCAGGCCCCGAACCCCGTGTCGAGCCGCCCTTCGTCGTGGAGGTGGACCAGGAACTCGTTGATGTCCCAGGTCGCCTCGGCCACGGCCCGCGCGTCGGCGTCGTCCACGTCGAGCATCTCGCGGTACTCGGCCTTGAGGGTGTGGGTGCACGAGGTCGAGGTCCCCACGATCGCGTAGCCGGCCCGGGCGAACGCGGCCAGGCTGGCCACATTGCGGTGCGCCCGCCCGCGCGCCACCTCGTAGCGGCCGTTACTGATGAGGGGCAGCCCGCAGCACACCTGCGGCGGCACGATGACCTCGAAGCCGTTGCGCTCCAGGACGGCCACCGCGGCGGCGGCGACGTGCGGCTCGTAGTAGTTCGCCGCGCAGCCGTGGAAGTAGACGACGGCGCGGTCGGGACCGGGCAGGCCGGGCCGCGACGGGTCGCGGGGCAGCGGCCCATGGGTCGACCGCCAGGTCGCCGCGAAGGTGCGACGGGCGAAGGCGGGCAGGGCGGCCTTGCGATGGATGCCCAGCGCCAGCTGCACCGCCCATCGCGGCAAGCGGGCCTGCAGCATCAGGTTGGCCAGCGGCGCGAGGCGCACCCCCAGACTGCCCACGAGGTCGGTCTCGCCGAGCAACCGATCGCGGATGCGGTGGCGCCAGCCCAGCGGACTCGTCCGCTCCACCTCGCGCATGACGGCGCGGGCGCGGCTGTTGATCTCGGCGATCTTGACGTCGGCCGGGCAGGCCGACGTGCAGAAGCCACAACCGGAACACCAGTCGACCGTCAGGTCGGGCGAGGCCAGGAGCCGCCGCCCCTCCTGGGGTGCGGCCTCGACCGCCAGCCGGAACCGCTGCGCCTGGGGTCCCACGTACTTGGGGCCGGGGAAGCGGTCGGTCACGCGCAGGACGGGGCAGACCGTGTTGCAGACGTTGCACTTGAGGCACTGCTCGGCCGAGAGCGCGACGGGCTCTGCAAGGGTCATGCGGCCACCCGTCCCGCAGGTGCGCCGGCTTCCTCGCGCAGCGAGGCGGCGGCCCGCCAGGCGCTCGCCAGGGCGACGCCGTCGCCGCAGCGCTCATCGACGTAGCGCTGCCCGGCCAGCAGGCCGCCCACGATCCGAACGCCCGCGGACGAGAGCGGTCGCAGCTGCGCGTCGGTGCGGATGCCGGCCAACGCGATGGGGTGGCCCCCGGGTGCATCGGCTCGGCGCGCCAGCCAGTCGGCTTCCGGCGGCGCCTCGACCGGCAGGCCCAGGACCGTCTCCCGCAGCCCCCCGGTCGGCGGCGCGACCAGGCCGCCACCGGTCAGGCCCCCGGTGGCCAGCACGAGGGCCGGTGCCTGGATCGTCATCTCCCGCGCCGCCGCGGGCAGGACCACCCGCGCCACCCGCCCCTTGTCGAGCTCCACCCGCGCCACGGCCTCGCCCAGCAGGATGCGGCCGCCGAGCGCGAGAAGCCGGCGGCGGAGCACGGCGTGGAGGCGCAGGCCGGGGATGCTCGGCGGGACCATCGGCAGTTCGAACACCGGCCCACCCAGGGCATCGCGGGCCTCCGCCAGTGCCGCGGCGTGATCCTCCAGGCCGAGGGCCGCGGGCAGGGCGATGCGGCACGGGCCGCGCTGCCCGCCGTCGAGGGCCCGGCTCATGCGGGCCAGGAGGGCCGCGCGCTGCGCCGGATCGTCGAAGCGGTGCGCCAGATCCAGAGCGGAGCGGTTGCGGCGGCCCGCCAGGTCAGGGACGGCCACGGTCACGCCCGTGATGGAAGCCGGGCCGGCTCCCGGGCCGGCGGCGAATGCCCGTCGCAGACCGGCCGCGACCGCCGCCGGCCAGAGGTCCTTGTCGTCCTGGACGCCCATCACCACCAGGCGTTCACCGGGTCGCCACGGCTGGAGCGCGGCGGCCATCCCGGCCGGGACGATCGCGGCCGGCCGCGTCGCGCCCAGGGCCGTCGGCAGCGGCCGCAGGGGCCGGTCAAGGTCGCCCTCGTACGGCAGGCCGCTTCGCGCCATGGTCGCCCCGAACCAGGCGATGGCCGCTTCGACGTCGCCCGCCAGCACGGCATAGGGATGACCCGGGAATGCCGCCAGGTTGGCGACGCCCTCACGCGGGGTGCCGTCGGGCGGCACGGCGGCGACATCCAGCGGTCCCCCGGCCCACGAGAGGGTGGCGCTGCCGGCCGCGACCACGACGACGCGTGCGCCGTCCTCGGCGAGGCGGACAGCGGTGCTCAGCCCGGCCAGGCCGCTGCCGACGACGACCACGTCAGCGGACGGCATCGGCCACCTCCGGCGCGGTGTCCGCCGCGGAAGTGCGCGGGAGGCCCAGCACCCCGCGGTAGAGCCCCTCGACGAGGAGCGCCTCCTGCAGCTGGCGGCCCCAGGCGACGGCCCGCAGGCCGTCGAAGCGCTCCTCCAGGAACGCCGTTGCGGACGTGCTGGCGAGGCCGGCCACGGCCTCCAGGGACGTGCCGCGGCGGGCCTCGCGTGCGGCGATCACGCCGGCCGCGCGGAACGTGCAGAAGCCGCCCTGGCAGGGACCCATGCCCAGCCGCGTGCCGCGGCGGACGTCGTCCAGGGAGCATGGCCAGCGCGCCTCGAGGAAGTCATCCAGCTCCGGCCGGGTGACCAGCTCGCATTCGCAGATGAGGTCCGCATCGCCACCCCCGGCCGCCTCGTGGGCCGCCAGCCGCGCCCCCAGCCAGTGGTTGCGCCGCGGCTCCTGACCCGGCAGCACCTCCTCGGCGGTCGTGCAGCGCGCGCTCGTGCCCAGCTTGCGCATGACGAGGTCGACCGTCTGCTCCGCCATCAGGCGGTAGGTGGTCAGCTTGCCGCCGACGATCGAAACGAAGTCGTCGATGCCGTCCTGGGCGGCATGGTCGATCGCGACGTGGGACCGCCGGATCATCCGCCCACCTGGCGTGGCGGCCGCGGCCCCATCGGCCCCGTCGGCCGGCGGTTCGTAGAGCGGCCGGACGCCGGCGTACGCCCGCAGCACACGCCGCTCGCGAAGCCCCGGGAAGAGGCGCTCCCCCTCGTCCAGCAGCGCCGCCACCTCCGCCCGCTCGACGGCGGTGTCGTCGGGGTCGCCCACCTGCACATCGGTCGTGCCCAGGATGCTCACCGTGTGGACGGGCACCATGATGTCGCCGTCGCCGGGCCGGTGGCAGCGGTTGACCACCGCGTCGCTGAGCCGTTCGGCGAAGACCAGCATCGTGCCCTTGCCCGGCAGGATCCGCAGCTCCGCGCCGGCCATGGCGGCCACGCCGCCCGCCCACGCGCCCGCGGCCGAGACGACGAGGCGCGGCACGATCCGCTCGACCGTTCCGCTGCGCTCGTCGGCCAGGGTCACGCTGAGGATGCGATGCCCGGCCCGTTCGATGGCCGTGACCCGGGTATAGCGGCGGACCGCCGCGCCGTGCGCCACGGCGTCGGCAAGGTTCGCCTCGATGAGCTCCCACGGTTCCAGCGCCGCGTCACGCACGCTGAAGGCGCGCTGCAGGTCGGGATGCAGGCCCGGCTCGCGGGCCAGCACCTCACCCACCGGGCGCTCCTCGCACGGCACGCCGGCGGCGCCACAGGCTGCGGCGAAACCCGCGGCATACGCATCCGGGTCGCCGGGCGCCTGGACGTACCAGCCCCGGGTGTCCTCGATGGTGCGCGGCGCGATGCGGCGCAGGACCTCATTCTCGAGGGCGCACTCCCGGGCGGCGAGAGGGTCGCTGACGACGTAGCGGGCGCCGGAGTGGAGCAGGCCGTGGTACCGGCCGCTCGTGCCGCTGCCGGGATCGCCACGGTCCACGAGGAGGCCCCGCAGGCCGCGTCGGGCGAGGTCCCGCAGGACGCCGGCACCGGTCGCGCCGCCGCCGATGACCAGGACGTCCGTGGTGGTCGTCACCAGCGCAGCGTAGGCGATGGTCCCGCGCGGCGTGGGCTAGTCGTGCTCCGCCCAGTCCAGCGACCGACCGACGGCCTTGCGCCAGCGGGCGTACCGGCGCTCGCGCTCGGCGACGCCGGGCCCCGGCTCGAAGCGCCGGTCGATCGCCCAGAGGCGCGCCAGCTCGTGGGTGTCCCGCCAGAAGCCGACCGCCAGTCCGGCCAGGTACGCGGCCCCCAGGGCGGTCGTCTCGGTCACGCGGGGCCGGACCACGGGCACGTCCAGCAGGTCGGCCTGGAACTGCATCAGCCGGTCGTTCGCGGCCGCGCCGCCGTCGACGCGCAGTTCCGCCAGTGGCCGGGACGCATCGGCCGTCATGGCCTCCACCACGTCCCGGGTCTGGTAGGCCATGGCGTCGACCGTGGCGCGCGCGATGTGGGCCGCGGTACTGCCCCGGGTCAGGCCCGTGATCGTGCCGCGGGCATAGGGGTCCCAGTAGGGCGCGCCGAGGCCGACGAACGCCGGCACGACGTAGACCCCGTCGGTGTCCTCGACCTCCGTCGCCAGCGCCTCCACGTCCGCCGAGTCCTTGATGACGCCGAGGCCGTCCCGCAGCCACTGCACGCCCGCCCCGGCGATGAACACCGAGCCCTCCAGGGCGTAGGTCACCGCGCCGTCCAGCTGCCAGCCCACCGTGGTCAAGAGCCCGTGCTCGCTGGCTACGGCCCGGTCGCCCGTGTTGAGCAGCAGGAAGGCGCCGGTGCCGTACGTCTGCTTGGCCATGCCGGCGCTGAAGCAGGCCTGCCCGAACGTCGCCGCCTGCTGGTCGCCGGCATCGCCGCCGATGGTCACCGCACCGCCCAGTAGCCCGGCCACCGTCGTGCCGTAGGCCGCCGAGCTGGGCCGCACCGTCGGCAGCATCACCAGCGGCACGTCCATAGCCGCCAGCAGCTCCTCGTCCCAGGCCAGGCGGTGGATGTCGAAGAGCAAGGTGCGGCTGGCGTTGGAGACGTCCGTGATGTGAAGCGCGCCGCCAGTCAGACGCCAGATGAGGAAGCTGTCGACGGTCCCGAAGAGCAACTCGCCGCGCTCGGCCCGTGCCTGGAGGCCGGGCTCGGACGCCAGGATGTGGTGGATCTTGGGCCCGCTGAAGTAGGCGTCGATCGGCAGGCCGGTGCGCGCCCGGACGAGGGGCTCCAGCCCGCGCGCTCGCAGCTCGTCGCAGTAGCTGGCGGTGACCCGGCTCTGCCAGACGATGGCGTTGTGGACGGGGCGGCCGGTGGCCCGCTCCCACACGATGGTCGTCTCGCGCTGGTTGGTGACGCCGATGGCGGCCAGCCGGGACGCGGGCACATCAGCCTCGGCGAGGACCTGGCGCGCCACGGCCAGCTGCGATTCCCAGATCGCCTCCGGGTCGTGCTCGACCTGGCCCGGCGCGGGGTAGAGCTGGGGCAGCTCGCGCGACGCCCGCGCGACGATCGCGCCGGCCTGATCGAAGAGGATGGCCCGGCTGGAGGTGGTGCCCTGGTCAAGGGCCAGGATGAGGCCCTCGTCGCTCAACGGCGCGCCCCGGAAACCGGCGCGGGTGGCCCGATCAGGCTTCCAGCTTGGTGCGGATGCAGTCGAAGGTCTGACGGATCATCTTCTCCGCCGTGCCCTGGATGAGCCGGGCGCCGACGCTGGCCAGCGTGCCGCTGATGTTCACGTCGGCGGCCCAGGCCAGGTTCGTGGCGTCCGCGCCGTCGGGGGTCAGCTGCATGGTGGCCGTGGCGTCCACGGCACTGCCGGGCGCCTGGCCGTGGGCCTTGATGGTGGCCGAATCGGGCTCGTGCAGGTCGGCCATCTCCATGTCGACCACGAAATGGGCCTTGATGAAGCCCACGCCGACCGTCGCGCGGGCCTTGAAATGCGTCGCATCGACCGGCTCGACGCTCTCCACGCCGGGCCCACAGCTGCCGACCTGCTGCGGGTCCATGAGGAAAGCCCACACCTTGGGCTGGGTGGCGGCGACGCGCTCGGTGCCCTCGAATCGCATGGTCACTCCGACTCGGTTGCGGTGGGCGTGCCGGCGCCCACGTAGCTGGCGGGGTCGCGCATGAAGCGCGCCCGGCACCCGACGCTGCAGAAGTAGTAGAGCGTGCCCTCGTACTGGGCGATGTGGCGCGCGGTGGCGATATCGACGTCCATGCCGCATACCGGGTCGACCGCACTGGTCGCCGCCACGTCGGACGCCGCGTGGTGGTCGGCATGGGCAGCATGGGTCGCGCCGGCGGCGGCGGCGGGGCCCGGTGCGGCCACGAACGGGGCGCGGCCCCGCCGGACCTGCACCAGCTCGGCCAGGATGGAGATGGCGATCTCCGGCGGCGTCTGCGCCCCCAGGTCAAGGCCGGCCGGGGCCCGCAGCGCGCCAAGCCGTTCGTCCGTCACCCCGGCATCGTGCAGGTAGGCACGCACGGCCGCCGCCCGCGTCGGGCTGGCGATCAGGCCCACGTAGGCCACGTCGCGGCCAAGGACGGCCTCCAGGGCCTCCTCGTCCCAGCCGCCCTGCGAGGCGACGAGCACGTACGGCGGCGAGACGGGCGCGAGGCCGGCCAGGTCCATGTCGGCATGGACGTCGATGCCCTCGGCGAACACCTCTGGGTCGGCGACCGGATCCACGACGCTGACGTGGTAGCCCGCGGCGGCGCCGGCGCGGGCGAGCGCCTGGGCGATGGGGGTCGCGCCGATGACCCACAGTTCGGCCGGTGGCAGATGGGGCTGCACGAAGATCTCCAGCGTGCCTCCTGAGTGGCAGGTCATGACGTATTCGACGACGCCGTCGCCGCGGCGACCTTCGCCGCCCGTCTTGCTGAGGCGGATGAGCCGCGGCTCGCCGTCGACCAGCGAGCGCAACGCCTCGCGGACGACGACGGGCTGGGCGCAGCTGCCGCCGACCCAGCCCTCGATCGTGCCGTCCGGGTAGACCAGCCCGGACGCGCCGGGCCGTGCCGAGGTCGGCCGTTCGATGGCCACCACGGTGGCCATGACGTACGGCCGCCCGGCCCGTTCCAGCTCGGCGGCCCGCCCCAGCAGGTCGCCCACGACCGTCGCCGCTATGCGGTCACCCCCTTGTCGCGCAGGATGCGCCAGATCTTCTGCGGCGTCATGGGGATGTCCACGTTGCGCACGCCGAGGTGCCACAGGGCATCCACCACCGCGTTGGCGATGGCCGGCGGCGCGCCGACGGTGGCCGATTCACCCACGCCCTTGGCCCCGATGGGGTGATGCGGCGAGGGCGTCACGGTCTTGTCGGTCTCCCATGCCGGCGTCTCGACGGCCGTCGGCAGGAGGTAGTCCATGAACGTGCCGTTGAGGTTGTTGCCCAACTCGTCGTACGTGATCTCCTCGTACAGCGCGGGGGCGAAACCCATCGTCAGGCCGCCGTGGATCTGGCCGTCCACGATCATGGGATTGATGATGTTGCCGCAGTCGTCGACGGCCACGAAGCGCCGCACGGTGACCTGCCCGGTGCCCTTGTCGATGTCGACGACGCAGATGTACGAGCCGAAGGGGAAGGTCAGGTTGGGCGGGTCGTAGTAGTCGACCGCCTCCAGGCCGGCCTCCATGCCCTGCGGATGGTTGGTGTAGGCGGCGAAGGCGATCTCCTGGATCGTCTTGGAGCGGTCAGGCGAGCCCTTGACGAAGAACTTGCCGTTCTCCCACTCGAGGTCGTCCGGGTTGGCCTCCAGCAGGTGGGCCGCCAGCAGTCGCGCCTTGGCTCGGATCTTGCGGGCGGCGACCGCGGTGGCGGCGCCGGCCACGGGCGTCGAGCGCGAGGCGTACGTCCCCAGGCCGTAGGGCGCCGTGTCCGTGTCGCCTTCCTCGATCTTGATGTCGGCGACCGGGAAGCCCAGCTCTTCGGCGATGATCTGGGCGAACGTGGTCTCGTGGCCCTGGCCCTGCGACTGCACGCCGAGGCGGGCCAGGACCTTGCCCGTCGGATGGACGCGGATCTCGCAGCTGTCGAACATCTTGAGGCCCAGGATGTCGAAATCGTGCGACGGCCCGGCCCCCACGATCTCGGTGAATGAGCTGATGCCGATGCCCATGAGCTCGCCGCGGGCCCGCTTCTCCGCCTGCTCCTTGCGCAGGTCGTCGTAGCCGATGATGTCCAGGGCCTTCTTCAGGGCGGCCGGATAGTTGCCCGAGTCGTACTCCCAGCCGGTCGGCGTCCTGTAGGGGAACTGCTCCGGCTGGATGAAGTTGTCGAGGCGCACCTGGGCCGGGTCCTTGCCGATCTCGTGGGCCATGATGTCCACCATCCGCTCGATGGCATGGACCGCCTCGGTCACGCGGAACGAGCAGCGGTAGGCGACGCCGCCCGGCGGCTTGTTGGTATAGACACCGTCGACTTCGACGAAGGCGTTGTCGAAGTCATACGAGCCGGTGATGACGTTGAAGAGGCCGGCCGGGAACTTGGACGGGTCGGCGGCCGCGTCCGTGTAGCCGTGGTCGGCGATCGTCTTGACCTTGAGCGAGGTGATCTTGCCCGCCTTCGTGGCGCCCAGCTCGGCGTGGATGTGGTAATCGCGGGCGAACGAGTCGGCCTGCAGGTTCTCCGAGCGGTCTTCGATCCACTTGACCGGCTTGCCCGTCAGGAACGAGGCGGCGACCGCCAGGACGTAGCCCGGATAGACCGGGACCTTGCCGCCGAAGCCGCCCCCGATGTCATGGGTCTTGACCCGGATGTTGTGCTCGTAGATCGGCAGGCCGGCGGCCGCCGCGACAAGCGCGATCACGGTCCGGATGGCGTGCGGTGCCTGGCTCGTCATGTGCAGCGTCAGCTGCTGGCGGATCGGGTTCCAGTCGGCGACGCAGCCGCATGTCTCGATGGACGCGACGTGGATCCGGGGGATGTAGATGTCCTCGCTGACGCGGACCTCGGCAGCCGCCAGCGCGGCGTCCGTGCGGGCCGCGTCGCCCGACTCCCAGTGCCAGATGTGGTTGTTGGCCTTGTCCGGCCCGCGATCCGGGCGCAGCACGAAGGCGCCAGGCTCCAGGGACTTCATGGGGTCGACGATGACCGGCAGCGGCTCGTAATCCACCTGCACCGCGGCCACGCCATCGGCCGCCGCATAGCGCGACGTGGCGATGACGGCGGCCACTTCCTGCGCCTGGTACATGACCGTGTCCACGGGCAGCACCATCTGCACGTCGCCGGCCAGGGTGGGCATCCAGGCGAGCTTGTAGCCTTCCAGGTCCTTGCCCGTGACCACCGCGGCCACGCCCGGGACCTTGAGCGCTTCGGACGCGTCGATGGACTTGATCTTGGCGTGCGCGTACGGCGAGCGGACGATGTCGAGCCAGAGCTGGCCGGGCAGGTTGACGTCCTCGATGTACTCGCCCTTGCCCTGGATGAAGCGGGGGTCCTCCTTGCGCTTGACGCTGTGGCCCATGCCCCCGACTTCGGGCGTCGTGTGGGTCGCGATCTCGGTCATCGTCCTACCTCGCCGCGACCGGCTCGGCGGCCGCGTCCTGCTTGGCCCGCATCTCGCCAGCGGCCGCCTGGACGGCCTTGACGATGTTGACGTAGCCGGTGCACCGGCAGAGGTTGCCGGCGATGCCTTCGCGGACCTCCTGGTCCGTCGGGTCGGGGTTCTGGCCGAGCAGCCAGCTGGCCTCCATGATCATGCCGGGGGTGCAGAAACCGCACTGCAGGCCGTGCTCGTCCCAGAACGCCTGCTGCAGGGGATGGAGGGCCGCTCCGGCGGCCATGCCCTCGATCGTGGTGATCGTGGCGCCGTCCGCCTGGGCGGCCAGCATCGTGCACGACTTGGCGCTTCGGCCGTCGACGATGACGGTGCAGGCGCCGCAGTTGCTCGTGTCGCAGCCGACATGGGTGCCGGTGAGCATGAACGTGTCCCGCAGCAGGTGGACGAGCAGGAGGCGCGGCTCGACGTCGGCCTCCTTCGTCTCGCCGTTGATGGTGACGGTGACGTGACGAGTGCTCACGTGGGCCTCCTACGCCGTCTTGGGCAGGCGGGCCGCGGCGGCGGTCAGGGCCCGCCCCGTCATCTCGGCCACCATGGCTTTCTTGTAGTCGACCGGCCCGTGGCGGTCCTCCGCCGGGCGGCTCTGTTCCGCGGCCGCCTCGGCAGCCTGGCGGAAGATCTCCAGCCCCGGGTGGGCCCCGACCAGCTGGCTTTCTGCCCTGGTCGCCGCGAACGGGGTCTCAGCCACCGCGGTCAAGCCGATGCCGGCCTGATCGAGGCGGCCGTCAGCCCCCAGGTGGAGCTGCACGGCCACCCCGACCGTGGCGAAGTCGCCGGCCCGCCGCTCCAGCTTCTTGTACGCGGAGGCCGTGCCGGCGGCCGGCGTGGGGATGCGGATCTCCACGAGCAGCTCGTCCGGCTGGATGGCCGTCTGGAAGGAGTCCACGAAGAAGTCGCGCGCGGCGATCGTGCGGTCCCCCTTCACGCTGCGGCACACGAGCGAGGCGCGCGTCGCGATGAGGACGGCCGGCCAGTCGGACGACGGATCGGCATGGGCGCAGGAACCGCCGATCGTGCCCCAGTTGCGGACCTGCGGGTCGCCGATGCCACCGGCCGCCTCATGGACGACCGCGTAGCGCGCGGCGATGGTGGCGTCCGCGGCCAGGCGGGCGTGGGTCACGCGGGCGCCGATGCGCAGCTCGCCGTCCTGCTCGACGATGCCGTCGAGCCCCGCCACGTGGCCGATGTCGACCACCAGCGCGGGTGACGCGAGGCGCAGCTTGAGGAGCGGCAGCAGGCTGTAGCCGCCTGACAGGACCTTGGCGTCGCCGGCGTGCTCGCTCAGGATCCGGAGCACCTCGCCGACGTCCCTCGGTCTGGCGTACTCGAACTCAGCAGGGATCATGGCGGCCCGACCTCCGTCCATCGCGCTGACGGGTGCCGGCACGGCCGACGCGGCGGAGCGTGCCACACCACACGACTGCCGCAAGGGATCCGGGGGTTCGGCCACACGTCGTCGCTGCGGCGACGTCTCGTCCCGCGGGCCGGGCTCGTCGGGGTCTCCTGCTGGCGCGGAGCATAGGCTGCCCCACCCCCGCGCGCAACGATTCGACGGGCGGTGCCTCTCACGCCACGGGGTTGCGCGGCATGACGCATCCGACCGGGGAGCGAGCGCTCCGGCGCCCCATGGATCGCGCCATGCAACGGGCGACCGCTGAGCCGTGCTCGCCGGGCCCCTCCGACGCCGGAACCGTCGCGGGACGCACGATGGGGCCGGGGACGAGTCCAGTCACTGGCCCGACGGTCCCGGCCGCGCCGGGGCCTTTGCAGAAGTGCGCTAGGCCTCAAGCCGGCTGCGTCGCAAGAGCACGGCCGCCACAGCGATCGCGCCCAGGCCGAGCGTGATGAGGGCCACTCCCTCGTGCAACACGACCACGTTGTAGTCCTCGCCCGGCACCCCGACGATGGCCTCCTGGTAGTCGTGGGCCACGAGCCAGGCTCGGTATGTCGGGTCAGACTGGAATGGCGCGAAGTCGGTCGCCTCCGGACCCGTCTGGCGGAGCAAGGGCACGCCGATCGAGAGGGCCAGTTGGGCGGGGTCATGCCATGAGCCGTCGGGTGCCACGAGGGTGTTCCCGGTCTGGAGGAAACCCACGCCGGCCGCGTCGTTGGGCACGGCCACCGGGGCAACCCAGACCGGGATGTTGAGGGCCACATCGAGCGCCGTGTACAGGACCAGCCCGGCCACGGCGCTGACCACGAGGGCTGGCACGATGCGCCGCGTCATCGCACCGGCCAGGACGCCGATGCCGAGCATCGCCCAGCCCCGAAAGACAAGCGTCGCGCCGCGGATGGCGAAGTCCTGGTAAAACCCGCTCGGGTCGAGCCGAAGGGTGAGCTCCGGCAGCGGATAACTTACGACGGCGACCGGCACGAGCAGCAGCGCGGTGAGTGGCACGACCGGTGCCAGCCGCCAGAGCAGCCAGCTAGTCCGGTCCGCTCGCAACGCCCAGGCGAGACGCTCGGTGCCGGTCTCGAACTCACGTCCGACGAGGGGCGCCCCGAGCAGCACGCCGACGGCGAACGGGAGGCCGCCGAGGAGCGGGTACAGCCAGTCGCTGAGCGAATTGTCGAGGGCGGCAAAGGCGGCCCCTGACGGCCCGCTGCAGTCGGAGGTTAGGCACTGGCCGGCGACCCGGTCGCCATGCAAGAGGACCAGGACACCACCGGTCGCAGCCGTCACGACCGCCGCGGCAACCACCGCCCCGACGAGTTCAGGACGGCTCACCCGTATCGTCATGCGCCAGGTCAACCAGGGACCGGAACGCCGCCAGCGCGGCGGGCTTCGCCCCGCCCTGACGGCGCTTGGGGCACTGACCGCACGCCCGACCTCGGCGGCCAGAGCCAGCCCGGGCAGGGGCCGCCGCCGGCGCACCATGGCCGCCGCGGCGATCAGCGCGGCTAGGGCGAGGGCTGCGGTGGCGAGCCCCTCCCGCAATTCGACCTCGGCTAGCTCGGTCCCGCGGATGCCGATGAAGACGCGCTGCCAGCCCGATGTCGCGAGCCAGGTGGTGTAGCCCGGGCTATCGACGAGCTGTGCCTGAGGAGGGCGCAGCGGCGCCGATTCGCCATACGTCAGCAGGCGCCCGTCCGGCAGATGGAACCCCTCGCCGATGTCGAGCGGCGACTCACCCTCACCGCCTTGGATGAGATCGCGCGGGACTTCCGTGCGGGGCACCCAATCGGCCCGCACCTGGGCGCCCACCGCCAGCAACACGAATGCCACGCCGGCGGTCAGCAGTAGCGCCGGCAGGACCCGGCCAAGGTAGGCGCCCGCGGCAAGTCCGATCGCGCATACGAGCAGGCCGCGCGTGACGAGCAGCGGTCCACGGGCCCCGAAGTCCATGAAGCTTCGCGCCGGGTCAAACTGGAATTGTGAGGCCCCCTCTAAGCGGTCGGCCGCTATGGTCGGTCCGACCAGCAGCAGCGCGACCAGCACGAGCGGCGGCGCCGCCCGCCACAGAAGCCACCGCGTGCGGTCTTCCGTGAGAGTCCAGGAGAAGACGGCAGTGCCGCTCTCCAACTCCCGACCGATGATCGCCGGGCCGAAGAGCAACCCGATAGCGAGCGGGAGCAGCGATGCCCCGAACAACAGCGGAGTCCCAAGGCTGTTATTCAGATCGACCCAGTCCACGGTGACACAGGACGTGTCGCCGCATCCGGCCGCAAGCATCGATTGCAGTCGGAGCGTGACCCCAAGCGCCGCGGCCGAATAGGCGACCGCGAGGGCGACCCCGACAAGGATCTCGAAGCGACTCGTACGCCAGAACAGGCGGACGGCCTGGCGCATCACACGCCTGCGGCGATCGGGTCCGGCCGTTCCACGATGCCTGGCCGCGAGGCGGCGAGATAGCCCAGGACCAGCTGCTCCAGCGTGGGCGGGCGTCCGTCCGTGATGGTGCCAGGCATCCGACGGAGCAGACGAAGATCTCCGTCGTCACCCGGGAAGAGCGCGACGAGGCCGGCGGGCGTGGCCACATCGGGTGGCGCGACCACATGCTCGGCGAGAACCTCGTTCACTTGGCCGCTAAGGCACACACGGCCGGCCACGAGGACGATGAGGTCCTGGCAGACCCCCTCGACGTCGTGCACGATATGCGAACTCAGCACGACCGTCGCACCGGACGCCTGCGCCGACTGGCTGAGAACGCGCAGGAACTGGCGGCGCGCCAGCGGATCCAGACTCGCGAGCGGCTCGTCGAGCAGGAGGATGGAGGCCCCGGCGGCGAGCACAAGCGCCAGCGCGAGCTGGGCCCGTTGGCCGCCTGACAGCTCGCCCGCGCGCGCCCTGTGCGGCAGCTCCAGGTCGTCGAGGCGCGCGAGCGCCCGCGCCCGGTCGAATGTGCTGCCGCGTAGGTAGGCTGCGAGGTCGACGTGCTCCTCGACGCTCAACTCGTCATATAGCGAGGGCTGCTGTGGGATGTAACCCACCTGGCGGATGGCGCGGCCGCGGTTGCGCCACGGGTCGAAGCCGCCGGTCAGGACCGTTCCGCGAGTGGCGCGCTCAAAGCCGAGCCATGTCCGGAGCAGCGTCGACTTGCCGGCCCCATTCGGTCCCACGAGCGCCACGATGCGGCCGGACCCCACAGCGAGATCGACGCCCGCGAGGGCCCATGGACCTCGCCAGCCATACCGCTTCCAGACACCTCGCGTCTCAAGGATGGGCGTGGCGGCTGGTTGGTAGGCGGCGGCGGCAGCGGAATACAGCGGATCGCCCGAGGACCCCGCCGTGCCGCCGCCCTTTCCAAGAGGGTCAGTTGGGACAGGATGTGGTAGCAAGGATCGAACTGATCGCGTTGTTGTAGGTCGAACTCAGCGACGAGTAGCTTTGAGTACCACAAGCCTTGAAGGATGAGTCGGTATAGCTGGGGCCCGTGTAGTAGATGAACCCGTGGCCAGTCTGGAGGATCTGGTCGATGCTTGAGATGCGATTGTCCCAGCCAATGCTCCCCAGGTCCGAGTAACTGCTTCCCTGGCAAATCTGGTAGTACGCTCCGCCGTAAGAGGCACCGTCATAGACGTTGGCGAAGTAGGAGCCGCACGCTGCAACGGGCGTCACGAGTTGCAGGACAGGGAGAGCCGCCACCCCGGTGATGCTGACCCCCATGACGGCCGCAGCCAGTGCCAAACGAATGCGGCGCATGGAGCCCCCTCCCGGGCCGTCGAGACCGGCGGCCCAATCAGCGTAGGAAGCCCAGACCCGGCCGTACGGCATCTCCGCCTCGGCCGCGACTCCGACCTGACGAACGCGCTCCCTTGATTCTACGAGCCGTGTCCACTCGTTAGAGGCGTGGCTTCAGCCACATCAGCAGATCGCCGATAGGCGGATTGCGCACCGTCCCGCCGCTGGCGGCCTAGCGGTCCCAGGCGCCCCAGCTGACGACGCCGACGACCGGCGGTTCGGCCGCCAGACGCCAGCCCTCGGGCGACTCGACGGCCGTCGCACGCGCCGTCTCCACGAGCTGGCGGTCCCGCTTGCCGCCGGGCGCGACCCA
>CAZFGT010000037.1:0-24643 GCA_964518505.1 uncultured Anaerolineaceae bacterium
CGGGCGTCGCGAGCCAGCGGGGGCGCCGATATGGTCACCCCGTGACTGCGGACGTCTTGCCTCTCAGGCAAACGCCCTGGCTGGGCCGCGGGGACTGGTCGCTGACGACAGGGGCGGCCTGTGCCACGATGCCCGGGACAGCACACAGGAGGAGCTCATGGCCCAGATCCGCACCGCCGATGCCACGTGGCAGGGCGACCTCGTCTCGGGCAGCGGCACCATCGACTACGTCGGCAGCGGCGCCTTCTCGCGCATGCCCGTCACGTGGCATGCCCGCACGGAGGCGTCCGACGGCCAGACCAGCCCGGAGGAACTCCTGGCCGCGGCTCACGCCAGCTGCTTCTCCATGGCCCTCGCATCCCGCCTGGCCAAGGCCGGCCACCCGGCCGCCAGGCTGTCGGTCCGCGCCACGGTGACCTTCGACAAGGGCGAGGCCGGCTGGAAGGTCGCCTCGAGCGCGCTGCGCGTCCAGGGCGACGTGCCCGGCATGTCGGCCACGGACTTCCGCGCCCTGGCCGACGACGCCAAGGAGAACTGCCCCATCTCCCAGGCCCTCAAGGGCAACGTAGCCCTCTCCGTTGAGGCGTCACTGGTCGGCTGAGGCGACGCATCCGCGCGATACACTCAGCCGATCAGCGCAGGAGAGGGACCGATGGCCATCAGCACCGTGACCGAACTGAAGATGTTCATCGACGGCCAGTGGGTGGACGCCTCCAGCGGCGGCTGGATCGACGTCCGCAGCCCGGCCACCGGCGAGCTCGTGGGCCGCGTCCCGGCGGGCACCCTGGAGGATGTCGACCGCGCCGTCGCGGCAGGGCGGCGCGCCTTTGACGACGGCCGCTGGCGGGGCAAGATGGGCGCCGAGCGCGTGGCCATCCTGAACAAGCTGGCCGACCTGATCGATGCGCACACCCCGGAGCTAGCCGAGCTCGAGTCGGCCCAGACCGGCACGGCCATCAAGCTCCGCCGTGACTCCGACATGCCGTTCGCGGCCGACAACGTCCGCTTCTTCGCGACTGCCGTCCGCCACCTGGAAGGCAAGGCGGCCTCGGAGTACAGCGGCGGCCACACCTCGATGATCCGGCGCGAACCGCTTGGTGTCGTCGGGCAGGTCACGCCGTGGAACTACCCGCTGCTGATGGCCATCTGGAAGATCGGCCCGGCCCTGGCCGCCGGCAACTCGATCGTCCTCAAGCCCGCCTCGGCCACCCCGCTGACGACCCTCAAGCTGGCCGAGCTGGCCCATGAGGCCGGCGTGCCGGACGGCGTCTTCAACGTCGTCACCGGCCCGGGGGACGTGGTCGGGGCAGGTATCGCGGCCCATCCGGGGATCGACCTGGTGAGCCTCACCGGCGACTCGGAGACGGGCAAGAAGATCATGGGCCTCGCCACGGGCAACCTGAAGCGCGTCCACCTGGAGCTGGGCGGCAAGGCGCCCTTCATCGTCTATGCCGACGCCGACCTGGACGCGGCCGCCCGCGGCGCCGTGGCCGGCGGCTTCGTCAACGCCGGCCAGGACTGCACCGCGGCCACGCGCGTGTACGTCCAGAAGCCGGTGTACGACGAGTTCCTCAAGCTCCTGAAGGGCTACGTGGAGACCGTCCGCGTGGGCGATCCGTCAGCCGAGACCACGGACATGGGCTCGCTCATCAGCGAGGGCCAGGTCCGCCGCGTGGAAGGTTTCGTCGAGCGCGCCAAGCGTGACGGCGCGCGCGTGCTGACCGGCGGCCACCGGGCGAAGGTGCCGGGACTCGAGGGCGCCTACTTCGAGCCGACCGTCATCGTGGATGCGGCCCAGGACAGCGAGATCGTGCAGCAGGAGATCTTCGGCCCGGTCCTCACCGTGCTGCCCTTCGACACGGAGGACGAGGTCCTCACGAAGGCCAACGACATCAAGTACGGCCTGGCCAGCTCGGTCTGGACGCGCGACATCTACAAGGCCATGAAGGCCGCGCAGACACTCAACTTCGGGGCTGTCTGGGTGAACGACCACTTGCCGATCGCCAGCGAGATGCCGCACGGCGGCTTCAAGCAGTCAGGCTTCGGCAAGGACCTCTCGGGGTATTCCTTCGAGGAGTACACCCAGGTCAAGCACGTCATGATCGAGCTGTCCGGCGAGGCCGAAAAGGGCTGGCACTACACCATCTGGGGCGACGCCAAGGGCTGACCGGCGAGGCGCGCCTCGAGCTGATCGGCGAGCCGCAGGGCGAGCTGCACGATGGTGACGGTGGGCGAGGTCGAGCCGCTGGCCGGGAAGACCGAGCTGCCCGCGACATAGAGGTTGTCGAGGCCGTGCACCCGGCAGTCGGTGTCGACCACTCCCATGTCCGGGTTGGCGTGCATCCGCGTCGTGCCCTCGTGGTGCCAGTTGCCGATGACCTGGGACGGCCACGGATCGGGTTCGCCAAGGCGAGCCTGGGCCAGTCCCGGCTCCAGGCGCGTGAGCTGCTCCACCACGACCTGCAGCGATCGTCGGTAGGTTCGTTCCTCGGTCTCGCCGACCCGCCAGTGGACGCGCACCCGCGGCATCCCCAGCGCGTCCACCTCGGGCAGCAGCTCGACCCGGTTGTCGCGCTCGGGGAGCTGCTCGATGGCGCTCGAGACCTCCAGGAAGCGCCGCAACGCGGGCGGGCCGGCCAGGGCGGCCAGGGCGCTCAAGGCCGACTGATCCGGCCGGCGCAGGGCCACGGAGAGGTCGCTGAACCGCAGCTTGAGGCGCCCACCTCCGACGTCCTGGAAGTAGGGGCTCTCGTTCCAGGGGCGTCGCATCAGTGTCGCCAGGCGGCGGACGGCCGGCCACTGGCGGCTCGCCTGGCCGAGGTAGCCCAGCTCGAGGTTGACGTGCTGATTGAGCAGGCCCTCGCGCCGCTGCAGGGCGTCCGACGTGCTCAGGCGGAAGAAGCGCAGCGTCCCCGCCGCGCCGCCCCCGACGAGCCGGCTGAGGGGCGTCTCCCCGGCCCGGATGCGGAACCGATCGACGACCCGCGGATGCTCCATGAAGTAGCGCCCGGCGGCGTCTCCGCCCTGGCCGGCGATGAGCAGCAGCCGCGCGTTCTCGATGCCGCCCGCGGCCAGGACGACCGAGCGTGCCCGCAGCACGGCGCGCTGGCCGTCCGAGACGACGGGGATGCCCACGACCCGGCCGCGCTCCACCGCCAGCCCGGTCGCGGTGGTGTGGAGCTGCACGGTCACGTTCGAGGCCGCCTCGAGCCGCTCGCGGTAGGCCGGACCGAAGCGGACCGGCCGCCCGAAGTAGATGGGCACGGGTTGCACCTGGGCCTCATCCAGGCCTGATGCGGCGAACGTGGCGATGGTCGCCTGGTCCACTTCGGCCCGCGTGGCTGAGGTGATGCCACACAGCTCGAGCGCCGTGTCCAGGTACGGCGCCAGCGTGGACTGGGGGAACGGCCAGCCGCCGTTGGGGATCCACGGACGGGCCTCGAACGCCAAGGCGTCCATCGGGGTGCAGATGCCGCCCCACGACCAGCTCGAGCCGCCGAGGGCCCGGATGCGGGTCTCGTGCAGGGGGTAGTACGGCGTGCCGACGACGTCCGCCCGCGCCAGCTCCTGCGTGTGCTCCTCGAACGTCAGGCCGCCGCTCTCGAGGAGCGTCACGCGCAGGTTGTCGCGCCCGGCCAGGCCCAGGGCCAGCGAGATACCGGCCGGCCCGCCGCCGACGATGCATACGTCACTCGCGGGCGGATCCTCGGCCAGAGCGCCTGTGATCATGCTGCCACCGGGGCCTCCTGCGCGCGGGAGCGCAGGCCGGCAAAGAGGTCCGTCTCCGGCAGCGACACCGGCACGCGCGATTCACAGAGCGAGAAGTCCTCGGTCGGGCTGACCGTCCGCCTGGTTTCCGGCCGCAGGGCGAAGGGTCGACTGCGGGGGTCGATCTGGCTGCGATGCGCCCGCATGGCCTCGTTCTTCCTGTCGAGCTGCGCTCCGACATCGACGCGGGTCGTGATCGGCCCCTGCGCCCGCGCGATCCGTCTGCGGTCCAGCTCCGACCGGGGGCGCCAGGCCCGGACGTATCGCAGGATGGCGCCCGCAACGGTGCCCAGGTCCCCGCTCGTCACGAGCCTGCGCAGTCGTTCCCGCCGCCGGCCGACACTGACGACCGACTCGTACAGCTTGGCCGGGTGCCAGGCGAAATCCGGGTCGGCCGTCCGGGCGAAGGCGGCCTTGGCGACAGCGGCCGCCTTGACGTGGTCGGGATGCCCGTCCGTGCCGAAGCGATTGGGGCTCACGATGACGTCGGGGTGTTCGCGCACGATGATCTCGAGCAGTCGGTTGACGGCGGCGTGCATGTCGGCCTGCCAGAACGATCTCGGATCGGCATTGTCCGGGCTCCCGGCCATGCCGGAGTCGCGGTAGCCCAACAGCTCGATCTGGATCCCGCCACCGGGCTCGAGCGCCTCCACGGCCCGCCGCAGTTCGGCCTCGCGGAGCTGTCCAAGGGCAGCCCGATTGGCCGGCGTGTCGAGCGCGGGAGCCACGATCCGGCCAACCTCCCCAAGGGTGGCCACGACACACACGACGCGCAGCCCTTCGGCCGCGTAGCGGGCCATCACACCGCCTGTGTTGACCGTCTCGTCGTCCGGATGGCCGTGGACGGTCATGAGCGTCAGGGGAGGGGCCAATCGTGATGCCATACCAGCGCCGCTCGGTCGAGCCTCGTGGAATGCTTGCGCCTCAGCATAGACGCGCTCGCGTTCCGACGCCCGGGGGACCGCGCGTCTAGGAGACGACCACCAGGGCCACGTAACCCAGATAGCCGCCGATCAGGACGAGCCCGGCCAGGCGGCCCAGCCCCCGGCCCGCCAGGGCGAACACCATGGCCGCGATCGTGAGGGCCAGGTAGGTGCCGCCCGCCAGCGCCGCGCCAGCCGTGGGCGGATCGAGCCCGACGATGACGGCCGGGACGAGCAGCGCCAGGAGCACGTTGAACGCATTGCTGTGGAAGGCCTCGCTCATGGCCGCGACGCCGCGGCCGCGAAGCGTGAGGTAGACCGCCGCCACGGCATTGGGCAGGCTCGTGACGGCAGCGAGGACGAGACCGCCGACGACGATCGCGGGGATGCCCGCCTGCTGGCCCATGGTCGTGGCAGCCTGCTCCATGACGACGCTGGCACCGATGACGGCCAACGCAGCGCCCGCGGCGACGGCCCCATCGACCGCGGTGGCGCGCGGGGCCCGTTCGATGATCACCCTCTCCTCGTCGATGGCCTTTCGAAGCCATGCCAACCACGGACGTGGCAGCGGCAGGCGTCCCCGTGCCGCAGGCGTCAGGGCGCACACGAACACGTAGGGCAGGAACACGGCGAGCGCCAGCAGCAGGCCGATCGCTGGGCCGACCCAACCCGCCACGACCGCGACCGCGATCAGTCCGATCAGCAGGGCGAGCGAGCCTTCCAGCATCGTGGCGAAGCGCGGCAGGCGCAGACCTCCGGCCGCGAGGGCGCTGAGGCCGAGCATCGCGGCGATATTGAAGGCATTGGAGCCCAGGGCCACCCCCACCCCGATCTCGCGCTGGCCCGTGGTGACCGCCGCGATGGCCGACGTGATCTCGGGTCCATCCGCCGCAAGCGCGACGACGAGGCCCAGCAGGGCCTCCGCCAGGGCCAGGCGCTCACCGACCCGCTCGAGGCGCGTGACGAGGAGGACGCTCGAGCCTGCGGACAGGGCGGCGGCGACGATGAAGACGACCAGGGGCACGGGGCCATTCTCGCAAGCCACACGGGTGCAGGGAACCGCGCGTCGCACCGTGGCGTCTACCGGCTCACACCCTCGTACCGCAATGACAGGAGACGCCCGATGGACCTCACCCCGACCCTTGCGCGCACCCGCAGCCGACGCCTGATCGTCGCCGTCCCCATGGTCGCGCTGCTGCTGGTCGGCTGTGCGGCGGCGGGGTCGGCGGCTCCTCCGACGGCGCCCTCTGGCGCCCCTGGCGCACCGGCGGTCGGGCAGGTCGATATCGCACCCGGCGGCGGGACCAGCTCCGCCAGCGCCCCCAACGCCGCCGTCGCGTATCCCTATCCCGTCTACGGCGGAAGCTCGGGCCTGGCGCCTGATCACGAGCTGGTCGTCAATGGCAGCGGCACGGCGACGATGAAGGCCGACGGCAGCGACCGCGCGGCTGCTCAGCGAACCGCCCTTGCGGCGGCCGTGGCCGATGCCAAGAGCCAGGCTCAGGCGGCCGCCGGCGACGCCGGGGTCACGCTGGGGAGCGTGATCTCGATGAGCGTGTCGGTCGGCGGCGACTACGTCGGGGTCGTGCCCATGGGCGCGTCCGGTTCCTCGGACACGGTGACCTCGTCGGGTGGCACGGTCGTCCCGCCGGCGGCCGGTGTGGCGCCGAGCACGCCCACCAGCGAGCAGCTGGTCGTGACGGTGACGGTCGCCTACTCGATCAGCTGATCGCCGTCCCCCGTCGGGCCTGGGCCAACCGCTTCTGCATCGAGACCTCGGTCTCGAGGTAGCCGACCGACCGATAGAGGTGGCGGGCGACCTCGTTGTCACCGAAGACGTGCAGGCCGATCGACTCGTAGCCCAGCCCGCGGACGACCGGCTCCAGCGCCTCCAGCGCGGCCCGCCCGTAGCCCTGCCCGCGGGACTCGGCGACGACGGCGATGTCCCAGATGAAGGCAGCGCGGGGTTCTCCGCCGAGCTGCGGCCCGAACCACAGGTGGCCGACCGTCTCACCGCCCTGGGCCACGATGGCGCAGAACTCGTGGCCGGGGGTCTCGCGGCCGGCCGGCAGGATCTGGTCGAGCTGGGCGGTGGCGCGGGCTTGAGCCTCGGCCGCCGGCCACCCGCCAAGGCGAACCATGTCCGCGGCGAAGGCGGCGATGCTCCCGACGCGCCAGGCCTCCCATGCTTCGGGGGTCATGGGCTGGAGGGTGACGGTCGGTCGGGTCGTCGCGGCCATGCGGGGGAGGGTAGCGGTCCACGGGGCGCGGTGGCGGCTGCGCGGGTTCGCTAGGATTGACCCGTGCCGCCCATCGACCAGCTCCAGCGTCCGCCGATCATCTACATCGACAAGCTGCTGCGCCAGGGCATCTTCACCACCGGACTCCTCCTGGAGGTGTCGGAGACGCCGACACGGCGCCAGTACCTGGCCGACCAGATCCAGGCCGACACGACCGATGTGAACGAGTGGCGTGACGAGGCACTCCTGCTCAACCTCGCCAGCGTGGGCCCGGCCCAGAAGGACCTGCTCCTGCAGGCCGGCATCGTGGGGCTGCAGGATCTGCTGGCCCTGAGCCTGGATGACTTCCGTGCGCGGGTGGGCAAGGCCGCCCACATCCTCCAGGTGGAAGCCCCGTCCGACCTCCAGCTCGAGGGTTGGTGGGAGCAGGCGCAGACGCTCCAGGAGGAGTAGCACGCGAGGCGTGCGAGGATAGGCGCGTGACCACCGCCGTCCTGGCCCCCCCGCTTGCCCGCCGCGTGGCCTCGATCGGCGTGGCCATCGGCACGGCCGTCGTCATCGTGGCGGCCGTGCTCGTGGTCCTCACCACGCCCGTCTACATGCACCCGGCCCTGGACCAGTCCCAGTCGGCGGCCTACCTGGGCACCGCGCCGGCGACGGCTCGCCAGCTGTCCGACCTGACGATCCATGAGCTGTACGCGGGCCCGGGCACGTTCGCCTTCTCGTGGACCCCGGGCGGCGCTGTCCAGCCCTTCTATGACGCGGCCGAGATCCAGCACCTCCAGGCGGTCCACATCGTGCTTTTCGGCTTCCTGGCCCTGGCCGCCATCGGCGCGCTCCTGCTGATCGTGGGCCTCGCCACCGTCCGAGGGGCGGCCTGGTTCTGGCGGGCGGTCGCCCGCGGCGCGGTCTCCATGGCCGGGTTCCTGCTGGTCATCGGCGTGTTCGCGGCGGTGGCCTTCGAACAGGCCTTCACCCTCTTCCACGAGATCTTCTTCCCCGGCGGCGACTGGTCGTTCGACCCGGCCACCGAGCACCTCGTGCAGCTGTACCCGACGCCGTTCTGGGAACTGACCGCCGCCGTGCTGGTGGGGGCGTCGGTGCTCATCGGCGTCGTCGTGTGGTGGTTCGCGCGGCGGCGCGCGACCCGCCTGGAAGCCGCCCCGCCGCCAGGCGCGTCGGCCTGATGCCGGGCGCCATCCGTGTCGGCCGGATCTTCGGCATCGAGGTCCGTCTCCACCCCAGCTGGATCGTGATCTTCCTGCTGGTCACCGTGCAGCTGGCGATCATCGGCGCACCGAACGGCGAAACACAGCTGCCGGTGGCCGTGCGCGTGGTCCTGGCGGCGGTCGTCGCCGCTCTCTTCTTCGCCTCCGTCCTGGCTCACGAACTGGGCCACGCGCTCGTGGGGCGCCGCTTCGGCGTCTCGGTCGATGAGATCCTGCTGTTCGTCTTCGGCGGCTCGGCCCGCCTCGAGCAGGAGGCCCCCAGCCCACGCGCCGAACTGGTCATCGGGCTGGCCGGCCCGGTCGTGAACCTCATCATCGGCGCGGTCTGTCTTGTCCCGTGGCTGCTGCTGGCTTCGGCCATCGGTGATGCCGGGGCCAGCGACCTCCTCGTCGCGGTGGGCACGATCGCGTTCTGGGTGGGCGTTTCCAACCTGTTCCTGGCGGCCGTGAACCTGCTGCCGGCCTTCCCGCTCGACGGGGGACGCCTGCTGCGCGGCATCGCCTGGGCCCTGACCGGCGATCTCGTCCGGGCCACCCGGGTCGCCTCGGTCATCGGGCGCGTCATGGGCTGGTCGCTCGTGGGCGCCGGGATCGTCGTCGCCGGCGGCTTCGATGTCCTCGTCGGCCTGTGGATCGTGCTCATCGGCTGGTTCCTGGGCCAGGCCGCGGAGGGCGGCTACCGCCGCGTGGCGGTGGAGCGCCTCGTGAAGGGCCTGCGCGTGGCCGACGTGATGCTCCACGAGTACCCGATCGTGACCCAGAACCTGACCCTGGACACCCTGGAGCAGCAGACCGATCTGGCTGGCTCGCTGTACTACCCGGTGGTCCTCGACGGCAACCTGAGCGGTGCGGTCGACCTGGCCAGCATCCGGCGGATCCCGCGCAGCCGGCGGGGCACCACCCGCGTGTCCGATGTGATGAAGCACGTCGAGGCCCTGGTGACGGTCCACGAACTGGATCCGCTGTGGGACGCGGTCCTGCGGTTCGACGCGTCCCGGGTGGAAGGCCTGCCGGTGGTGGATCCGCTCGACCCCCGGCACCTCGTGGGCCTGGTGACCCGCGACAGTGTCTTCCGCACGCTGCGCATGCGGCGCAAGGCCCAGGCGGCGGGCGCGACGACCGAATGACGAGCGTGGTCGCCGACCCGACCGCGCCGCTCCTGCGCCTGGAGGTGGCCCTGGCGCGGATGCTCGCCGGCGTGGCCCCGCTGCCGGCCGAGGAGATCGCCCTGGAGGCCGCCGTGGGCCGCGTCCTGGCGGAGCCCCTGGCCGCCCTCGTGACGATGCCGCCGTGGGCCAATTCGGCGATGGACGGTTTCGCCGTGCGCAGCGCCGACGTGGCCGATGCGACGATGGAGCGGCCGGTCGAGTTGACGGTCATCGGCGAGGTCTCAGCTGGCCAGCCGGCCCAGCGGTCGGTCGCGGCCGGGACGGCCGTGCGCATCTTCACCGGCGCGATGGTGCCGGACGGGGCCGATACGATCGTGGCCGTCGAGGACACCGACGCGCCGTGGGGCGTGGCCGATCTGCCGGCGCGCGTGGCCGTGCGCCGGGCGGCCGCGGCCGGCGAGCACGTGCGGGCCCCCGGCAGCGACATCCGGGCCGGCCAGCCGGTCGCCCGGGCGGGCCAGGTGGTGCGGCCGGTCACGCTGGCGCTGCTCGCCTCGAGCGGCTACGGCACGGTGCGCGTCCACCGCCGGCCACGGGTGACCGTGATCTCTTCGGGCGACGAGCTGGTCGCGCCGGGGGTGCCTTTGCAGGCGGGCCAGATCCACGACAGCAACGGGCCCATGCTGACCGCGCTCGCCACGGCCGAAGGGGCGGCCGCGACTCGCGCTGCGTCGGTGGCCGACGACCTGCCCTCCATCACGCGGACGCTGGCCGACGCCATCGCCACCTCGGACCTGGTGCTGACCAGCGGGGGCGTGTCCATGGGCGCGCGCGACGTCGTGCGCCTGGCCCTTGAGTCGGTCGGCCGTCTCGAGCTGTGGCGCGTGGCCGTGCAGCCCGGCAAGCCGCTGGCCTTCGCCCGGGCCACCCGCGGCGCGCACGACGTGCTGCTGTTCGGGCTGCCGGGCAACCCGGTGAGCAGCTTCGTGACCTTCCAGCTCTTCGTCCGGCCCGTCCTGCGCCGGCTGGCCGGCCACGCCGATCCGGAAGCGCGCGAGCGGCGGCGCGCCCGTCTGGCCCAGCCCATCGTCAAGCACGACGAGCGGCGGGCCTTCCTGCGCGTCACACTGGCCCCGGACCCCGACCGTCCGGGGGCCTGGCTGGCGGCGCTTGCCGGTGGCCAGGGCTCCCACGTGCTGTCGGCACTGGCCGTCGCGGATGCGCTGGCGGTCGTGCCGGAGGAGGTCCGGGAGATGCCCGCGGGGGCCGACGTCGAGGTGTGGCCCCTGCACGGAGAAGGAGACTGATGGCGCTCGGGCCAGGCAAGCGGGTGGATCGGCGGCGGCTGACGCACGTGGACCGGACGGGCCGCCCGCGCATGGTCGACGTGAGCGACAAGCCGGTCACGGCGCGCCGGGCGGTGGCCGAGGCCGAGGTCACCATGGCCCACGAGACGCTCTCGCTGATCATCGACGGCGGGGCCGCCAAGGGCGACGTCCTGACCGTGGCCGAGCTGGCCGGCGTGATGGGCGCCAAGCGCACCTCCGAACTGATCCCGCTCTGCCATCCCATCCCCCTCTCCGACCTGGTGGTGGAGATCCGGCCCGACCGCGCCCGCTCCCTCCTCACCATCCGCGCCACCGCCGCGACCGTGGCCCAGACGGGCGTCGAGATGGAGGCCCTCACCGGCGCGGCCGTGGCGGCCCTGACGGTCTACGACATGATCAAGGGCGTCGACCGCGGCGCGGAGATCCGGGCCCTGCGGGTGACCGAGAAGAGCGGCGGCCGGAGCGGCGAGTGGCACCGCCCGGCCCCCGAGGCGGCATCCGTGGAGGTGGCCCGACCCCGGCCTCCCCGCGGCGTCCGCGGTCCGCGACGCGCGGGCTGATCGATGGGGGAGGCCCGGGCGACGGCGCTCGTGCTGACGGTGAGCGACGGGGTCAGCGCCGGCACGCGCGAGGACCTCAGCGGTGCGCGCCTGGCGGTGCGCCTGGAGGCGGCCGGTCACGCGGTGTCACGGGGCGTGGTGCCGGATGACGCGACGGCGATCGTGGCCGCCGTGCGTGAGGCGACGGCCTCCCACGACCTGATCGTCCTGACTGGCGGTACGGGCCTGACGCCGCGCGACGTCACGCCGCAAGCGCTCCGCTCGCTGCTGGACTACGAGATCCCCGGCTTCGGCGAGGTGATGCGGGCCGAGGGCCGCCGCGCGACCCCATTCGCTTCGCTCTCGCGGTCGCTGGCCGGGGTGGCGGGTCGGACGCTGGTGCTGGCCCTGCCCGGCAGCCCCGGCGGCGCGGCCGAGTCGCTGGAAGCGGTGCTGGAGCTGCTGCCCCACGCCCTCGAGACGCTGGCCGACGATTCGTCGCGCCACGCGGCCGCCCGATGATCGACCAGGTCCCGCTCTACCCCTTCGCGCCGGTCTTCTTCGTGCTCGCCGCGCTGGGCTTCACGCTCCAGATGGCGCGCCACCTGCGGGTCTTCGCGGCCGCCCAGCCATCCGCCGTGACCGACCAGCCCGATCGGCGCCTGGGCTCGTCGATCCTGTACGCCATCGTCCAGATCCGCATGTTCCGGGATCCCGGCCCCGGCTTCATGCACGCGGCCATCTTCTGGGGCTTCGTCATCCTGACCGTGGGCACGGCCAATCGCGTCACCTTCGGCCTCGTGCAGGCGGTCCTGGCCTGGCCGGTCGATGGCTGGTTGTGGCGCCTGCTGGTACTGGCGCAGAGCCTGCTGGCCCTGGGGGTGCTGGGCGGCATCGGCTATGCCCTGGTGCGCCGCCAGATCGTCCGCCCCGCGCGCCTCACCCTGAGCCGCGACGGCCTGACGATCCTGGGGCTCATCGCCGCGGTCGTGGTCACGGAGATCGTGGCCGAGGCCTTCCGGCTCGCCCGCTACGGGGATCCCTACCAGCAGTTCGAGATCGTGCCGTGGGTCATCAGCCGTGGCCTGACCGGCCTGGATCCGAGCATCCTGCAGGCCGTCTTCGCGGTCAGCTGGTGGGCCAACCTGGCGGTCGTCTGCTACTTCCTGCTGTACCTGCCGCGCAGCAAGCACCTCCACATCGCCACTGCCTTCTTCAACGCGGCCCTGCGCAAACTCAAGCCGCGCGGCGAGCTGCCGGCCATGGACCTGGAGGCGGAGACGGCCCGCTTCGGTGTCAAGACGATCCAGGACCTGGGGTGGAAGGACCTCCTGGACGGCTTCACGTGCACCGAGTGCGGCCGTTGCCAGGCCGCCTGCCCCGCCTGGGCCACCGGCAAGCCGCTCAACCCCAAGACCCTGATCATGGGCCTGCGCGAGATGGCGGTCGAGGCGGAGGTGGGCGTGCCGCTCGTGCCCTGGATCCGGCCCCTGCCCGCCATGGCGGTGGGGGCCGCGCCGACCGCCGAGGCGGGCGTGCACGGCCTGCATCGCGCTGCGCTCGAGGCCCCCATCGTGGATCACGCCATCCCCTACGACGCGGTTTGGGACTGCGTCACGTGCGGGGCCTGCGTGGAAGCGTGCCCGGTGATGATCGAGCACGTCGACAAGATCGTGGGCCTGCGCCGCAACCTCGTGCTGGAGGAGAGCCGCTTCCCGGCTGAGCTGACCGGCGCGTTCACTAACCTGGAGCGCTACGGCAACATCTGGGGCCAGCCCCAGGCGACGCGGCTGGACTGGGCGCGCGACCTGCCGTTCGAGGTGCCCACCGCGGCGCAGGTCGTGGCCGACGGCGGCCCCGATGCCGTCGCCGAGCTGGAGTGCCTCTACTGGGTCGGCTGCGCCGCCTCGTTCGACGACCGCAACCGTAAGGTGGCGCGCGCCTTCGTGACCTGCCTCGACGCGGCCGGCGTGCGCTTCGCGGTGCTCGGCCAGGAGGAGTCGTGCACCGGCGACCCGGCCCGGCGCATGGGCAACGAGTACGTCTTCCAGCTGCTGGCCCAGGGCAACGTGGCGACCCTGGGTCGCTACCGGCCGCGCACGATCGTCACCGCCTGCCCGCACTGCTTCAACACGATCGGCAACGAGTACGGCCAGTTCGGCGGCCACTACGAGGTCATCCACCACAGCGCCTACCTGGCGCGGCTCGTGGAGGAGGGCCGGCTCAAGCCGGAGGTCGGCCGGAGCGGGTCGCTGACGTACCACGACTCGTGCTACCTGACCCGCTACAACGGCATCATCGAGCAACCCCGCGCGGCCCTCGCCGCGGTGCCGGGCATGGAGATCCGCGAGATGGAGCGGCGCGGCCGCCAGAGCTTCTGCTGCGGCGCCGGCGGCGGGCGGATGTGGATGGAGGAGACGCGCGGCACGCGGATCAACGCCGAGCGGACGCGGCAGGCCCTGGAGACCGGCGCGGACGGCGTCGCCACGGCGTGCCCCTTCTGCCTCGTCATGATGCGTGACGGCCTGGCCGAGGCGACCGGTGACGGCGCCCGGCCCGTGCAGGCCCAGGACATCTCGGAGGTGCTGGCGGCCTCCCTGTCGGCCGACCGCTTCAACGGCCGGCAGCTCCCTGTGGTGCAGGCCTAGGGCCCAGCTCAGCCCACCTCGGCCCCCGGGCCGCGCCCGATCATGCGTGCCGCGACTGTCGTAGCCGCCGAGCGCTCCCGACGACCTCCCTGAGCCGCCGATCCACGCATGCGGCGGATCAAACGGCCGCCGAGTGGGTCTGCCCCGGCCCTGGCGCGGCCATCACCCGTCGGGACAGTCGCCGCGTGCATGATCCCGCCGATCGGCGCCGCGACGTTACTCCCGGGCTATGCTCAGCCCGTGGCCGACCTCACGACCGCCCAGATCCTCGCCCTACTGGCGCCGATCATCGTCATCCAGCTCGGCCTGATGCTCGCCGCGCTGCTGGACCTGGAGCCGGAGGACCGCCGCGTGCGGGGCGGCAGCAAGATCGTGTGGGCGCTGGTGATCGTCTTCATCAACATCATCGGCCCCATCCTGTACTTCACGATCGGCCGGGAGGAGGGGTGAGCGCTCCTCCGGCGGTGCCCGCCACGACCCCCGAGGCGGCCATCCAGGCTCGCGGGCTGACCAAGCGGTTCGGCCGCATCCTGGCCCTCGACCGCCTGGATCTCACCGTCCCGCAGGGCTCGATCTTCGGCCTGCTGGGGCCCAACGGGGCGGGCAAGACGACCGCCATCCGGATCCTCACCGGGCTCGCCCGGCCAAGCGACGGGAGCGCGTCGGTCGGCGGCGTCATGGTCGGCCTCGACCGCCCCGACTTGCGCCGTGGCATCGGCTACCTGGACCAGGACCCGCGCTTCTACGGCTGGATGAAGGGACGCGAGCTGCTGGAGCTCGTGGGACGGCTCCATGGGCTCGAGGGCGCGGACCTCCGTGCTCGCGTGGCCGAGATGCTCGACCGGGCGGGCCTGACCGCGGCGGCCGAGCGCCGCATCGGCGGCTACTCGGGCGGCATGCGGCAGCGGCTGGGCATCGCGCAGGCCATGCTCCACCGGCCCCGCGTGCTCATCCTGGACGAGCCGGTCAGCTCGCTGGACCCCGAAGGGCGGCGCGACCTGCTAGGCCTCATCAGCAGCCTGCGGGGCGACGCGACCGTGCTCATCTCGACGCATGTGCTGTCCGACGTCGAGCGCATCTGCGACCGCGTCGCCATCCTGCACCGCGGCCGCCTGGTCACCGAAGGCCCGCTGGAGGAGCTCCTCGCCGCCCACGCCCGGCCCATCTTCCGGCTCGTCCCGGCGGCCGGGCAGGACGATCGCGTGGCCGCCCTGGTGGCCGCGCTGCGGGCCGCGCCGTGGAGCACCGACGTCTCGCCGTCCGGGGAGGCCATCCGCATCACAGTGTCCGACCCGGTGGCGGCGGCGGGCGCGATCCTGCCGCTGGTCGTGGCCGGCGGCGTGTCCCTGGATGCGTTCGAGCGAGCTCGACCGACGCTGGAGGACGTCTTCCTGGAGCTGGTGGGTCTGCCCAAGCCGGACGAGTTGGACGGTCGAGGGTTCGTGCGCCCGCGCGAGGTGACGGACCGATGACCGGCTTCATGGTCCTCCTGCGGAAGGAGCTGCTGGAACAATGGCGGACGACCCGCCTGCCGGTCGTGGCGACCGTCTTCCTGCTGGTCGGCCTGTCGTCACCGCTCCTGGCGCGGTTCACGCCGGAGATCCTGCAGGCGGTCGGGGGCAGCCAGTTCAGCCTCACGCTGCCCACCCCCACGGCGGCCGACGCGTACGACCAGCTGGCCAAGAACGTGGGCCAGTTCGGGGCCCTCATCGCGGTGCTGCTGGCGATGGGCTCGGTGGCCACCGAGAAGGAGCGGGGGACGGCGGCCCTCATCCTGACCAAGCCGGCCGGCCGCGGCGCCTTCATCGTCGCCAAGCTCACGGCCATCGCCGCGACCCTGGGCGTGGCCACCGTCATCGCCGCTGCCGGCGGCTGGTTCTACACGCTGGTCCTGTTCCAGCCGCTTGATGTGGCCGGGTTCGCGGCGGCGACGGTGCTGACGTGGCTCGCCCTGGTCGCCTTCGCCGCCATCACCCTCTTGGGGAGCACCCTGACCCGTTCCGCCGTCGCCGCGGCGGGCATCGGTCTCGTAGCGTTCGTCGTCATCGGCATCGTCAGCGTCGTGCCGGGGGTCGGACCGTACCTGCCGACCGGCCTGGGTGCCCCGGCCCGTGCCCTCGCGCTGGGCCTGCCGGGTGCCGACGCGCTTGGTCCCACGGTGGCCGCTGTCGTACTCATCGTGGCGCTCGTGGCCATCTCCTGGCTGGCGTTCCGCGACCAGGAACTGTGAGGGCCGGCCGACCGATGGAGATCCGCCGACTCACACCGGATGATCAGGCCCTCGTGCTGGCGGCTGCCCATCTCTTCGATGATCCGCCGCTGCCCGAGGCCACCGTCAGGTTCCTGGGCCTCCCCGGGCACCATCTGTTCTTCGCCTTCGAGGGGGGCGAGGCGATCGGCTTCATCTCCGGGGTGGAACTGACGCACCCTGACAAGGGCACGGAGATGTTCCTCTACGAACTCGGGGTGGACGAAGCGCACCAGCGGCACGGGGTGGGCACGGCACTCGTCAGCGCCCTCGCCTCGCTCGCGGCCGAACGGGGCTGTTACGGCATGTTCGTCCTCACCGAGGCGGACAACGAGCCGGCCCTGCGAACGTACCGGCGGGCCGGCGCAGGTCCCGATGAGGCGGCGCAGATGCTCACGTGGACGTTCGCCCGCCCGGGGAGCGGGGGAGTCGTTGCACGGCATGACGGATCCGGCAGCTAGGACCGAGCTCGGGCGTCATGTCGTTCGTGCCACGCAACACGCGGCAGCGGAGCCGTGCCGGTGACCCTGTTCCGCCGCCGGATCCGTCGTCGGATGCAAACCTGGGCCTGCCATCCCGCCCGACGGACGCGCCATCCCGGGCGGCGAAGGGTCGCCGGTCGCTGGATGGGTCTTCGCGTGCGGTAGCATCGCGGCCGTGACCGTGCGCCTGACGCCCGACCAGGTGGCTCTCCGTGATGCCGTGCGCGAGCTGGCCGACGCCAAGATCGCGCCCCGCGCGGCCGAGATCGACGCCAGCGGCGAGTTCCCCTGGGACGTCGTCAAGCTGCTCGCCGAGCACGACGTGCTGGCCCTGCCGTTCCCCGTGGAGGACGGCGGGCTCGGGGGCGACCTGCTGACGGTCTGCCTGGCCATCGAGCAGATCAGCCGGGTGTGTGCCACGTCCGGCCTGATCGTGGCCATCCAGGAGCTGGGCTCGCTGCCGCTGATGCTCGCCGGGACGCCCGAGCAGCACCACCGTTGGTTCCCCGACATGGCCGCCGGCCGGGCGCTGCCGGCCTTCGCCCTGACCGAGGCCGCGGCGGGATCCGACGTGGCCGAGATCCGCACCAAGGCGACGCGGGACGGCGACGCGTGGCGGCTCGACGGCGCGAAACGCTTCATCACCCAGGGCAGCGTGGCGAACCTGGTGGCCGTCTTCGTCCGCACCGACGATTCCCCTGAGGCCCGCCGCTCGCGGCGCCACCTGAGCTGCTTCATCGTCGAGCGGGACACGCCCGGCTTCAGCGCCGGCAAGGTCGAGCACAAGATGGGCATCCGCGGGTCGCCCACCGCGGAGCTGCATTTCGACGGTGCCCGGGTCCCCGATGCCAACCGGGTCGGCGAGGTGGGGGAGGGGTTCTCCATCGCCATGCGGACGCTGGACCGCAGCCGTCCCGGCATCGCCGCCCAAGCGGTGGGCATCGCCCAGGGCGCGACCGAGGTCGCCGCCAGGTACGCCGCCGAGCGGCGCCAGTTCGGCCGTCCGATCGGCGATCACCAGATGATCACGGCCATGCTGGCCGACATGGCGACCCGCACGGAGGCCGCGCGCCAGCTCCTCTACACCGCCTGCGACGAGGTCACGGCCGGCTCGCCAACGGCCAGCCGGTGGTCGGCCATGTGTAAACTCATGGCCGGTGACACGGCCATGGCCGTCACCACCGATGCTGTCCAGGTGCTGGGGGGCTACGGGTACGTCACCGACTACCCCGTCGAGCGGATGATGCGTGACGCCAAGATCACGCAGCTCTACGAGGGTACGCAGCAGATCCAGCGCCTCGTGGTCGGCCGCGATGTCCTCGCTCGCGGCGGCTGAGGCCACGTGCAGGGAGAGCCTTCGTTGCGCATCGTCGTCCTCGTCAAGGCCGTGCCCATCGTGGGCAACGAGCGGCTGGGCGACGACCGCCGCGTGGACCGCGCCAACGGCCTGGAGGCCAACGGCAACGACGAGTACACGCTGGAGGCCGCGCTCAAGCTGACCGAAGCCCACGGCGGCGAGGTCACCCTCGTGACGATGGGCCCCGCGCCCGCGGCGGAGGCGCTGCGCAAGGGGCTGGCCATGGGCGCCGCACGAGCGGTCCACGTCAGCGATCCAGCCCTCGCCGGCTCGGATGCGCGGACCACCGCGACCGTGCTGGCCGCCGCGATCCGGCGCCTGGAGTACGACCTCGTCTTCGCCGGAGCCGACACCTCGGACGGGCTGGGCGGCGTCGTCGCGCCATGGCTCGCCGCGCTGCTCGGCCTGCCCTACCTCTCGTATGGCAGCCGCATCGAGCCCGGCCCGGACGGCACGACCATCCAGGTCCGTCGCCTGGGGGCGCGCGGCTACGACCTCCTGGAAGCGCCCATGCCGGCCCTCGTGATGGGCACGCAGGTCCTTGGTGAGCCGCGCTATCCCTCGCTCCGCGGCATCATGCAGGCCCGTACCAAGGAGATCGCCACCTGGTCGCTGGCCGACCTGGGGATCGCGCCCGACACGGTCGGCGCGGGCGTGGCCGGCAGCCGTGTCACGTCCACGGCGCTGCCGCCGCCACGGGCGGGCGCCACGGTCGTGCGCGAGGCGCCCGACGCGGCGGTCGCCCAGCTCGTGGACTTCCTGGCCGCGCGGCGCCTGATCTGATGCCCGGCGCCATCTGGGCCATCGCCGAACTGGATGAGGAGGGCCAGCCGACCCGCCTCGCCCAGGAGCTGGCAACGCTCGCCCGAGGGTTGGCCGCGGACGCCGGTGCCGATGCCGTCGGCGTCGTGCTGGGCGCCGGAGCCTCGACGGTCCAGGCGGCGGGCACCGCCCTCGCGGCCTATCTGCCGGTCGTCCTCACCGTGGATATCCCGGGCGCGGCCGAACACGCCGTCGCCGCGGCGGCTGCGCCCGCCCTCGCCGCCCTGGTGCGGGAGCGCAGGCCGGCCGTGGTGCTGGTCGGTTCATCGCCCGATGGCAAGGACCTGGCCGGGGCGCTCGCCGGGCTGCTCGACCGGGCCGTGCTCGTGAACGGCGCCGCCGTGCGCTGGACCGATGGCGCGCCGTCCGTGGAGATGAGCACCTTCGGCGGCCGCCTCGTGACCCAGAGCATGCCCACGGTCGACGAGATCCTCATCCTCGTCCGCCCGGGCAGCATCACCGCCGAAGCCGCCGCCAAGCCGGGCACGGTCACGGCCGTCATGCCCGCTGCCACCGACACCCTGCCGCTCGTGCGCGTCGTGGAGCGGGTGCAGGCTGAAGCCGCTGCCGCGTCGATCGATGACGCGCGCATCATCGTGGCCGGCGGCCGGGGTGTGGGCGGGCCCGACGGCTTTGGCGTCATCCGCGACCTTGCCGACGCGCTGGGTGGGGCGGTGGGGGCGACCCGCGCGGTGGTCGATGCGGGGTGGATCGCCTACAGCCAGCAGATCGGCCAGACCGGCAAGATCGTCAAGCCTGCGCTGTATATGGCGGTCGGCATCAGCGGCGCCATCCAGCACAAGGTGGGCATGCAGACCTCCGGCACGATCGTGGCCATCAACCGCGATCCGGATGCGCCCATCGTCGAGTTCGCCGACCTCGTCGTGATCGGCGACCTGTTCGAGATCGTGCCCCGCCTGACGGCCGCCCTGCGCGCGCGGCAGGCCTGATCCGACGCCCATGGGCGCCATCGTCCTGCCCCTGCTGCTTGCCCTCCTGCTCCTGTACGTGCTGGTCTACTTCGCCCGCGCGGCCGGCCAGGCCCTGGCCCGGTCCCGCGAGGTGACCCGCTTCCAGTTCGAGGCCAAGGCCCTCCTGGCCCAGGTCGATCCCATCCTGGAGGGCCTCGCCGCGAGGACCGACTCGGCCCGCCGCCAGCTGCTCCCGCCGGATGAGATCCTGCCCGACCTGGAAAGCGGTACGACCACGCTCGAGGCCGCCCGGGCGACCGCCGACCAGATCAAGGCGCCGCAGCACGGCCGCGTCCTGCGCGACGCGATGGGCGAAGACGTGGACCGCGCCATCCGCGCCGTGGCCATGATCCAGCACGGCTGCCAGCAGGCGCTCAGCGGCTACGGGCGTGGCGCGGAGCTTGAGGCCCAGACCGCCGTCAAGCGTGGCTACCTGAACCTGCTCCATGCCCGCGAGAGCCTCGCCGGCCATGTCGCCGAGGCCGTCCGGCTGGAGCCCCTGACGCCCCAGCGGGCACCCCGCCGAGCCCGTATGTAGTGGTAGCCTTGGGGGCGCACCACTAGGGGTAGTGGTCGTGAAGTGGAGGGCCATCGGACCGTGCGCTGCCCGGCCTGCGGCGAGCAGGACACTCGGGTGATCGATTCGCGCGACCAGGACGAGGGCGCGCTGATCCGCCGCCGCCGCGAATGCGTGGCCTGCGGGACCCGCTTCACCACCGTCGAGCAAGTCGCCGCCGCGCGCCTCGTGGTCGTCAAGCGCGACGGCCGGCGCGAGGAGTTCGACCGCGACAAGCTGGCCGACGGCCTGGCCCGTTCCCTGACGCGACGACCGGTGCCGGAGACCGCGGCGGTGGACGCGGCCGACGCGATCGAGGCCATCCTGCGGGCGGAGGGCGTGACCGACGTCCCGTCCCGGCGCATCGGCGAGCTGGCCATGGATCGCCTGCGGCAGCTGGACCAGATCGCCTACATCCGGTTCGCCAGCGTGTACCAGAGCTTCGAGGACATCGAGCAGCTCAAGCGCGAGGTGGACGCCCTGCTGGCCGACCGGTCGTCGTCGGGCCGCAGCCCCGAGGTGGTCGCTGTGCCACGCAAGGCCGGCTGACGTGTCCGTCCTCTCCGATCGCGACATCCGCGCGGCGCTCCAGGCGGGCCACATCCGCGTCGATCCGTACGATCCAACGTGCCTCCAGCCCTCGTCGGTGGACCTCCACCTCGACGGCGCCTTCCGCGTCTTCCGCAACAACCGCTACCCGTACATCGACGTGCGCCAGGCGCAGCCCGACCTGACCGAGCTGGTGACCATCGACGCCGACGAGCCATTCATCCTCCATCCCGGCGAGTTCGTCCTGGGCCAGACGCTCGAATGGGTGGAGCTGCCGGACGACCTGGTGGCGCGCCTGGAGGGCAAGTCCAGCCTGGGCCGCCTGGGCCTCCTCATCCATTCCACGGCCGGCTACGTCGATCCCGGCTGGAAGGGCAACCTGACCCTGGAGCTGTCCAACGTGGCCAACCTGCCGATCGCCCTCTATCGGGGCATGAAGATCGGCCAGATCAGCTTCTTCCGCATGAGCAGCCCGGTCGAGCGGCCCTACGGTTCCAAGGAGCTGGGGTCCAAGTACCAGGGTCAGTCGTCGCCCACCGAATCGGCCTTCTACCGCGACTTCGAGCGCGATCGCCGGTCGGTCAAGGGTGGGCCGCGGCGACCCGCCGGCGGCTGACCGGCCGGCCTTGGACGCATCCGGATGACCCTCAACGACCACGTCGACTGGCGTGCCGAGCTGGGCGGCGGCACGCGCGTCGCCCTGATCCAGGCTGGCACCTTCACCTCCGACGCCGGCACGCTGCTGGGCCCCGTGCCGCGCGTGCTGTGGGAGCGGCTGGTGGCCGATGAGCTCAACCCCGACAGCACCCTCACCCAGGCGCTCAACTGCCTGCTGGTCGAGACGCCGGCCGGGCGGGTGCTGGTGGAGACGGGCGTCGGCGACCGCCTGGATGTCCGCACGCGGACGCAGCGCGGCGTGTCCGGTCCCTGGATCGTGCCTGCCCTGGCCGCGGCCCGCTTCGACGCGAGTTCCGTCGATGTCGTGGCCCTGAGCCACCTCCATTGGGATCACTCGGGCGGCCTCCTCGACGCGTCCGGAGCGTCCGCGTTCCCACGGGCGCGGCTCGTGGCGCAACGCCTCGAGTGGGAGTTCGCCATGGGCTCCAACCTGCGGCTCCAGGCCTCGTACGAGCAGGACGAGTTGCGGCTCGTGGAACCGGCCGGCCTCGCCGGTGCCGCCGACGGCACCGCGGAGGTGCTGCCCGGCGTCCAGGTGATCCGCACCGGCGGCCATTCGGGCGGCCACCAGGCGGTCGTCGTGCGGGGCCCGTCGGGCACGGTGGCGTTCTTTGGCGACCTGTGCATGCGGCCGTGGAGCACGAATCCGCGCTGGGTGACCGCGTTCGATGACTTCCCGCTGACGAGCGTCGAGGTCAAGGCCACCCTCTTCCGGCAGGCGGCCGACGAGGACTGGACGGTCGTTCTGTCGCACGAGCCGCGCCGCCCGGTCGGCCGCTTCCGCCGCGACGGCGAGCGCATCCGCTTCGAGGCGCTCGTCTAGGGAGGCCGAGCGGCGCATCTCCGCCCTGCTGAACGGGCCGCCCCCCGCGTGAACATCAAAGGTTGCTAACGACGGCGGAGGGGTCCCAGCCCAGCCGTCCTGAACGTCATGCGCACGGATCGACCACGGAAGTGCCTGATTCGGGGCACGATCGGGGCCTTCGGTTGTCCTTGGCAACCTTTTGTGTTCATGCCGGCGAGCGGCCGGGCGAGCGGCCTGGAAGTGAGGGCCGCTGTCAGGGGCCCGATGACGCGGAGGGTGCGGTCGCTCCGCTCCCGCTGAGGATCGGAGCGAGCTGCTGCTCGGCGCTCGTCTGGTCGAGCGGCCCGCGCACGACGGAGCGGACCAGGCCCTGGCGGTCGATGAAGACCTGGGTCGGCAGCCCGAACGCCTGGTAGGCCTTGAAGACCGCGGAGGTCGCGTCAAAGCCGATGGGGTAGGTCAGGCCGTACTGGGTCGCGTAGGCCTGGACGTCGGCGGCGGACGTCTCCTGCACGCTGATGGCGAGAAGGACGAGGCCCTCCGCCTGGTGCTCGCGGTAGACCGCCTCCAGCGTCGGCGTCTCCTGCTGGCACGGCGGGCACCAGGTGGCGAAGAAGTCGATCCAGATGGGGTGGCCGGCGAACTGGGCCAGGGTGACCGGACTCCCCTTGAGGTCGACCAGCCCAGCCGTCCGTGGCGCCGGGCCCGGCGCCAGCAGCAGCGGCACGCCGACGAGGGCGACCACCAGCCCGCCCACGACGGCGATCAGCGCGACCCGCGTCCGCCGCACGAGACCAAGGCCCAGGAGCGCGGTCAGGGCCCCGCCGGCCAGCAGGGCGAGGGGGACGGTCCGGCTGGGTGCGTCGGTCGGGACGAGCCCGCTCAGCTCGGGGGCGCGCTGGCCCACCTGGAGGTCGGTCGTGGCCGGGCCGACGGTCACGAAGCCGTTACCCACCGAGGGCAGCGGGGTGGGCGCGGGCGTGACCGGGCTGCTGACGACCACAAGGCCGACCGCCACGATGGCCACGGCCGCCAGCGTGATGGCGATCTGGCGCCCCGTGAACGGCCCGATCAGGCCGCTCTTGGACGGCACGCCGCTGGGACGCGTCAAATGCTGGGCGTCAGGAAGCTGAAGGTGCTGGCCAGCACGCTCAGCCAATCGAAGAGGATGGCGAGGCCGATACCGGCCACGAGCAGCCCGCCCACGAGGTCGACGACCCGACCATGGCGGAGGAGGGGAGCGGTGATCCTGCGGCTCCGTTCGAGGGCCAGGGCCATGGCCAGGAACGGCACGGCAAGACCGACCGAGTAGGCCGCGAACAGGGCCACGACCTGCACGCTGGGCCCGGCCGAGGAGAGGCCCAGGATCGCCCCCAGGGTCGGCCCGATACAGGGGGTCCAGCCGAGCGAGAAGATCGCCCCCAGCCCGAACGCCCCGAGCGGCGATCGCCCCAGCCCGATGCTGTTCGGAGCGGCCAACGCGGTCAAGGGTCCGCCTCCACCAGAGCCGCCGACGGAACCCATCGCCAGCGAGGCCGTGGCGGCGCGTCGGAACAGGACCGCATCCAGGGGCCGCCAGGTGCGCTGCAGGTAGTCGAATCGCAGGATGCCCGCCAGGTTCAGGCCGAGCACGATGAGGACGAACCCGCCCAGGCGGCGAAGGGCGGTGAGCCAGTCGGTCGAGAGCGTCAGCCCAAGGACCGAGCCACCGACGTAGACCGTCAGGCCCAACAGGATGAAGATCGTCCCGAAGCCCAGCACGAAGGCGAGCGCATGGGGCAGCGCGCGCCACCGCGCAGCCGGGGTCGCGGCGACGATCCCGAGCTGGCCCAGGTACGCCGGCACGACCGGCAGGACGCACGGGGAGACGAAGCTGATCAGCCCGGCGATGAAGGCCGCCGCCAGTGTCAGTTGCATGGGGCCGGGTACGTCTGCCGGCTCACGCCAGAGGTGCGTCCAGCGTGCGCGCCAGGAAGGCCCGCATGGCCGCGCCGTTCGTCGCCAGCGGCAGCTCCTGGTCGTCCACGGCGAGGACCGGGATGGTGTCCAGGTAGCGCCGTTCCCAGCCCGGATCGTCGGCGATGACGCGCTCCTCCACACGGCACGCTCGGCGGCCGTTCGCCGCCCGCTCCTCCAGGATCCGCTGCAGCGCCAGCCGCGCGTCATGGCACAGGTGGCAGCCCGGGCGGGTGTAGAACGCCACGGTCGGGACAGGGATCTCAGGCGTGGGGGACATGCGGTCCCGATTGTAGGCGGACGGGTACGATGAACCCCGAGCCCCCGTAGCTCAGTGGACAGAGCGGCACCGTCCTAAGGTGCGCGTCGGCGGTTCGAGTCCGCCCGGGGGCTCCAGGCACTCAGCTGGCGGGGCAACCGCCTATGGGTTCTGGG
>CAZFGT010000038.1:0-23799 GCA_964518505.1 uncultured Anaerolineaceae bacterium
GGGCGAAGTCGGGGGCGGTCTCCCCGACCTCGGGGACATGGGGCTCTTCCATGGCGCGAAACGATACATCCGCGGCCGCCGGGACCGGTCGGGCGCCTCAGCCCGTCCGCTCGACCACCACGACAAGGACCACGGCCGCCACCGCGACGGCCAGGACGACGGCGTCGAGCGGGCCGGCGCGAACAGGCCGGTAGCGCGAACGGGGCAGCCCGCTGTCGAAGCCCCGTGCATCCATGGCCAGGGCCAGCCGCTCGCCGCGACGGAAGGCCATCACGAGCACGACGAGGAGGCGTCCCGGCACCGCGGCGAGGCGTCCGGCGGGCGTCCGGGGGGCCAGGCCGCGCAGTCGGCGGGCCGCGCCCGTAGCCTGCCAGTCGGCTGCCGTGCGCGGCGCCAGGCCCATCGCCGCGACGCTCCCGTAGGCCAGGCGGTCGGGCAGGTGGAGCTGCTGCACGAGCGCGTCGGCCAGGCGGGTCAGATCGGCCGGGGCGAAGACCAGGAGGCTCGTGAGCCCGATCACCAGGACGCGCAGGGCCAGGGCGAGGCCCGCCTCCAGGCCGGGGGGGGTGAGGCGCAGGGGCCCCAGGGCGAGGAGCGTGGGCAGCGCCAGATCGCGGTCGGCGGCATTGCCCAGGGCGGCGGTCAGGCCCAGCCCCAGCGCCCCGAGCGCGACCGGCCACATGCGGCGCGGCAGCGGCCGCAGCGGGATGCCCGACCAGGCGACGAGGACGATGACGGCCGTGACGAGCAGGACGAGCTCGCCCCGAGCGTCGGGGACGGCCGCTGCCGCGACGAGCCACAGGACGCCCGCAGCGAGGCGCGTCACGCCCGTGACCCGCGCCAGCGGAGCGCTCGACCGGACCAGCAGCGGCGCGGGCAGGAAGCTCATGCGGCGCTACCCACGGCGACGCGCGGCACCACGCCTCCGAGCCGCCACGGGTCCGGCGGGTCGTACGGGGGCGACCCCAGGAATCGCGCGGCCGGCCCATCGAAGATGACCCGGCCTTCGCGCAGGGCGACCACCCGGTCGCAGCCAGGCAGCAGCCGTGGATCGTGCGTCGCCATGAGCTGTGCCTGACCGGCATGCCGCCCCTCGTCGAGGAGGGCCGCCACGGCGTCGCGGCCCCGCTCGTCCAGGCCGAACGTGGGCTCATCGAGCAGCAACAGGCTCGGCCGCTGCAGCGCGGTCGAGGCCAGGCTCAGGCGGCGCTGCTCGCCCGTGCTCAGGCGGAAGGGATCTTCCTGGGCCAGCGCCGCTAGCCCGAACCGCTCGAGGATCGGCGCGGCACGGATGCCGCCGGCCTCGTCCAGGACGCGCCGCGCCACGAAGCCCACTTCGGGGTCCTGGAAGACGAGGGCGAGGCGACCGGGCAGGGCGGCCGAGGGCAGACGTGCCGGGTCGTCGCCGTGCCCCTGCGGATCGACCAGCCGGACGGTACCGGCGGTGGGGCGGCGCAGGCCCGCCACGACCTGTAGGAGCGTCGACTTGCCCGAGCCGTTGGGCCCCACGAGGGCGACCCGCTCGCCGGCCCGCACGACGAAGCTCACCCCATCGACGGCGGCTCGCGCCGGGCCGGCCGCGACCGGCGGGTAGGCCGCCGACACGGCGTCGACCTCGACGGCCACGGGGGCACCGGGCGCGGGCGGCGCCACGGCCGGCCACGTGCGTCCGCCCGCCAGCGCGCCCGGATGACGCGTTGCCACCTCCGCGGGCGACCCGAAGGCCACCTGGCCACCCTCGCCGTCCAGCAGCAGGACCCGGTCGGCGAGTGGCAGGAGCGCGTCGCGGCGATGCTCGATGACCACGATCGACCGGTCTCGGCGCGCCGTCAGATCGGCCAGGCGCTGGAGCACGGCCGCGGTGCCCGGCGGGTCCAGGTTGGCCGTCGGTTCGTCAAGTACGAGCAGGTGGGGCAGCGGCGCCAGGATGTCCGCCAGGGCCAGCCGCTGCTGCTCGCCGCCCGACAAGGCGCCGGTCGGCCGCGCCTCGAAGCCGCCCAGGCCCACCTCCGCGAGGGCGACGGGGACCGCCGCCAGCATCCGCTCGCGATCCCAGCCACGGTTCTCCAGGCCGAAGGCGACCTCATCGGCCACGTGCGGCATCACCAGCTGGGTCTCGGGGTCCTGGAAGACGAGCCCGACCTCCTGGCCAAGGACACCCGGGGGGGTGCCCGCCACGTCACGGTCGCCGACCAGCAGGACGCCGGTCCAGGTGCCGGGCAGGGCGTGCGGCACGATCCCCGCAAGAGCCCGGGCGAGCGTGCTCTTGCCGCATCCCGACGGGCCCACGACCAGCAGCAGCTGGCCGGGATCGAGCGTGAAATGGAGGTCGTGGAGGGCCGGCCGGGACCGCCCCGCGTAGGTCCAGCCGAACCCGGCAGCGCGAACGGGCGGTGGGGTCACGCGCCCCCGGGGAACGTGTCCAGGACCCCCGTGCGGCGAAGCGCGTTCAGGAGCCACCAGCCCACGAACCCCGCCAGCACGACGCCGGAGACGACGTCCACCACGGCGATCGTGCCCTGCACGTCCAGGCCGAACTTGTCCGAGGGGTAGTAGATGACGAGGTCGTGCAGCGCCTCGCCGAGGGCCGCCGCGGCGCCGGCCAGGACCGCCGTCCGGAGACCGAACGAGCGGTACAGCCCGAAGGCGAAGATCAGCTCCGCACCGGCCCCCTGGGCCAGGCCGGACAGGATCACGTCGAGGCCCCAGGGGCCGCCGCCCAGGAGGGCCGACAGGACGGCCGCCATGACCTCGGCGAAGATGGCCGCGCCGGGCTTGCGCACGATGAGGGGCGCCAGCACCGCGGGCAGCAGCCACACGCCGCTGACCACGTACTGCAGCGGCGGGGCGGCCGCGAAGATGGGCGTGGTGGCCGGCCACACGGAGACGTCCCAGAACCAGAACACGACGCCGAAGACGACGCCGATGACGGCCGTGATGACGATATCGAGCGTGCGCCAGCGGGTGGTCGATGGGAGCGCCGCGGCGGCGGCGGCTGAAGCGGTCATGTCGGATCCTCCATGGGGTGGCTCTCCACGATGAGCAGGCGGCCCCGGTCGAGCGTGATGGCGGCGCGCTCGCCGGTGCGGACGTTGGACAGGCCACGGCTGGGCCCAAAGACGAGCGTCGCGCCATCGAGCTGGTAGGCCAGGCCCTCCGTCCGTACGCCACGGGCAGCGGTCCCGAACGGCAGCAGCGTGACGAGGTCGCCGGCCCGTCCCACGAGCTCGATCGTCCCCGGGCCGCGCAGCAGGCGCATGCGGCTGGTCGCATCCAGCAGCGTCACGCTGCGCCCGCGGGCCGCCGGCAGGGCGAGCAGCCAGATCGCCCCCAGGGCATGATCCAGGCGCGGGCCGCTCAACGCCCCCAGGATCGTCACCGGGCTCGGCGAACGGCGCAGGGCCGCCCGGAGGGCCAGCTCCAGGTCCGACTGGTCCTTCTCCACCGGCCAGCGCTCGATGGGCACACCGGCCCGTGCCAGCCGGTCCGCGTCGCGCGGCGCCAGCGAGTCAAGGTCGCCGATCACCAGGTCCGGCTGCCAGCCCAGGGCGACGGCGTGCGCTGCCCCGCCGTCGGCGCCGATCACCAGCGTCACATCTGCCGCCCAGCCCGGCCAGGCGCGTTCGAGCGCGGTCCGCGCGGGCACGTCGCCGTCACCCACGACGAGGGTGGCTGGACTGGCTGGGTCGGGCATTCGAGGCGGCGACCTCCGCGGTACGGGACGGAGGTGGTGCCGGTGGACTCCCTTCGCTGGTACGGACCAGATCAGGTTCCAAGGGTCTGCGGTCGGATCCGCACTCTCAGCGCCGGATGGCGCTCCCCTGTCCCGTGTGCTGTTGTGGGCGCATCCTAGCACCCGACCCGGGCGGGGCCGGTCAGCGGATGGCGGCCGTGACGACCTCCACGGCCGTCGGGGCGACCCAGCGAGCCCCGGCGCTCCTGAGGCGGCCGCGGTCCGCCGCGCCGGTCAGCACGCCGACGGGAAAGGCCCCCGCTCGCCGGCTCATCTCCATGTCGTCGATGGCGTCCCCGACCGAGACCAGCGTGCTCGGCTCCAGCCGCAGGTAGCGACTGGCGAGCAGCAGGGGCGCCGGGTCCGGCTTCTGGTGGGGCACGGCGTCGCCGTACACGGCGGTGGCGAAGATGTCGCCGAGGCCGGTGGCCCGGAGCTCGAGCTCCACCCGGGCGCGGTGGCCGGACGTGACCAGGGCGAGGCGGACGCCGCGGGCCTTGAGCGCCCGGAGCGCCTCACCGGCGCCGTGCACGAGCGCTGGCACCTCCGTCTCGTACAGCTCGACCCAGCGGCGATCGGCGGCATCCCAGTGCTCGCGAGGCAGCCCCACGCTGCCGTACATGCGCTGCCAGCTGGGCGAGTAGTGGGCCCGGAAGGTGGCCTCGTCGAAGGGGACGGCGAACTCGTCGAAGAGCTGCTGGTAGACGGCCAGCGTCCGCGCCATCGAGTCCAGGAGCGTGCCGTCCCAGTCGAAGGCCCACGCTTCCGCCTCGCGCAGCCGAGCCACCACGGCGCGGGGTGGTCGCGGGCGACGGAACAGGCGCACGGTCGGGGATGGTAGCCGCCCGCCCGGGACGGCGTCGGAGGGTGCCGGATGGCCGGGGGCCCATGCTAGACTCGCGCTCGTGTCCGACAGCCCCGCGGCGCACCAGCGCGTCCTCGACGCCGCCGCCCGCAAGGGGGTGACGCTTGAGATCGTGACCTTCCCCGAGAGCACCCACACCGCCGCGGATGCGGCCGCCGCCCTCGGCGTGGAGCTGAGCCAGATCGTCAAGAGCCTCGTGTTCGTGGCGCCCGGTGAGGGCGGCGACCTGATCCCCTTCGTGGTGCTCGCCAGCGGCTCCAACCGTGTCGACATCGGCCGACTCGCCGCCATCGTCGGCGAGAGCGGGATGCGGCGGGCCAGCGCGCGCGAGGCCAACGAGCTGACCGGCTTCCCCATCGGCGGCATCCCGCCCATCGGCCACATCCGGCCCATCCGGGTGGTGATGGATCCGGACCTTGGCCGCTACCAGGTCGTATGGGCCGCCGCCGGCACCCCGACGTCCGTCTTCGCCGTGCCACCAGGGACCCTCCGGACGCTGGCCAATGCCACGGTCGCACCGATCGCCGAACAGGCCTCGGTCGGCGTCATGGACCCGGACGCGCAGGGTTCCGCCGGGCCCGCCCTGCCGGGCGCGGGCTCCTCGACGGCAGGCGCCACCTCCGGCGCGTGACGGCCGGCGAGCCGTCGTTCCGCGCCGTCCGGTACCCGGGCGGGCTGCAGGCGCGCTATCGCTGGGTCGGCAGCGGCCAGGCGGCGGTGCTCTTCGCCCTGACGGAGGCCGGCGGACCGCTGCACGACCACGGCCCGCTGGCCGGTCCCGAGCCCGACCTGCTCTGTCGCGCCGAGCTGCGCGTGGAGGGCCCGGCGGCGACGTGGACGGCGCGCCTCGCGTCCCCCATCTCCGACGAGCCCGACGCCGTCCTGCTGGATACCGCCGCCCTGCTGGTGGTGCGCTACGGCTTCATCGGCTACGGCTTCGCCGTCCGAACCGGCGACCTGGCCTGGCATGTCACGGCGGGCACGCCGCTGGTCGCCGTCCTTGGCTCGTCCCGTCTCGACCACATCCTGCTGCAGGGCGAAGTCGAGACGTTCGCCGTGCGCCCTGACGGCACGACCGCCTGGCGCCTGGCCCACGACGAGGTGGTGGCCGAGGCGGCGCTCGTGGGGGGGCGGCTCGTGCTCACCACGTACACGGGGCGCACGATCGCCCTCGACCCGGCCACCGGGCTGGCGGCCTAGCCGGCCGGGGTCGCGCCGCGGCCCCGACGGAGGGGTGTCGCTCGTCGGCTCTCGTCCATGCACGCCGCGACTGTCCGAACCGTCGAACCTGCAGGAGAGGCTTCAAGGGACCCACTCCGCGGCTGACTCATGCGCCCGGCGCATCGCCTGGCGCCTGGAACGGGCTGTCCGGCGCGCCCAGCGGCCACGACAGTCGGCGGGTGCATGACGAGGACCGTCGCCTGAGCGCGGCTGTGGACGGACGGTGGACAAGGGCCCGAACGGGCCCCTATTTCGTGGAGAGGGAGCCTTGACCCGCCCTGCCGCTCGGACCTATGGTTCTGACGTGCCCGGAGGGGCCGAAGCGACCGCTGGCGGTGCTGATCGCAAGATCGACACTCACGCAGCCGTGTGGTTCCTCTGGGCCGTTCCATGTCCGGCGGGCCCCGTGCCCTAGCCCGGAGGCCCGCGGCCGAAGGCTCGGCTAGCATCTCGCTGTGCTCCCCCTCATCCTGCTGGCGGTCGGCCTTGGCCTCATCGTGTGCGGGCTCGTCCTGCTGAGCCGGCTCGGCCGTGCCTACCGGGTGGGCCGCCTGCTCGCCGCGGCGCCGCTCATGCCCATCGCCGCGGCCGTGGAGCTGGCCCGCTCCGGGGAGTCGCGGTACGTCCGCGTGCACGGCCGCATCACCTCGGCCGAGGAGTTCCCCGACGACCTCGATCGGCCGCTCGTCTTCCGTCGTCGCCGCCTGGAGCTGCGGACCGGCGGCCGCTGGCAGGATGTGTGGCACGAGCGCGAGGCCGTGCCGTTCGGGGTGGAGGAGCGGGCGACGTTCATCGCCGTCGATGCGGCCCAGCTGGAACAGGGCCTCGTGGTCATCCCGCGCGAATCGCACGGCCGGGCGGGCGAGGTGCCGGAGCACGTGCCACCGGGGACCGACCCGGCCGCCGCGGCACGCTTTCGGGTCGACCAGATCTCGGCCGTCGAGCAGGCCGACGTGGCGGGCAGCCCGGTGGTCGGGCCGGACGGCTCGGCGATGATGACGGCCGGCCTGGGCCGGCCGCTCATCCTGAGCACGCTCGAGCGGCCGGAGGCCATGCGCATCCTCGGGGCGGGGCACGGCGGCCGCCTGCGGCTAGCAGCGGCCTGCCTGGCGATCGGCGGCCTGAGCCTGGCCCTGGCTCTGGCGCTGGCCGCGGCGAGCTGGACGCTCGGCGGTTCCGGAGTCGTCAGCGTCGCCCTGGCGGCCTCGCCCGTCCAGCCCTCAGCCGTGCCCAGCCCGGCCGACACGCGATCCAGCGGGGCCGGGCCCGGCCTGGTCGGCCAGCCGTTCCTGGCGGTGCTCGCGGTGGTGGGCGTGGCGGGTCTGGCCATCGTCACGGCCGCGGGCTACGCTCGGATCGCCGCGTCCCGTGAGCCATCCGACGAGGCTGGTCCGGACTGAGCGCGATCGCAGGGCCGGGACCGGCGGCGCGCGGCACATGGGACTTCCGCCCCATGGCAACTTTTGGTAGGTCACCATAGGCTGACCCGCGATCATCCAGGTCGCAGTCGTCGAGGACACCACCACGCCGCCCCCTGCCTCCTCGCCCGGCACCGTCTCGGTCACCCGCGCGGCCAGCATCCTTGGCGTTCACGCCAACACCGTGCGCACGTGGACCGAACAGGGCCGCCTGCCCTGCCTGCGCATCAACAGCCGGGGCGACCGCCGCTACCGCACCGCGGACCTGGAGGCGTTCCTGGAGCAGGCTACGCGCCGCGCCCGACCGGCTCGCCTGGCGATCCCCGACCTGCGGCCGTGGGCCGACCCGTCGTTCCCGGCCCGGCCGGCCGCCGGGGCCCAGGTGACGCCCGGCGCCATCACCGAGCGCATCCTGGCCTCATCGGCGCGGGACCCCGACCGGCGCGACGTCGAGCTGCGGGTGCTGACGGGCATCGCCCGCTCGATCGCCACCGCGAACGACCTCGACGCGACGCTGGCGGCCATCGCCCGCCTGCTGCGCGAGTCGTTCGGTTACCGCGTCGTCTCGTTCGCCGAGCTGACCGGTGACCTGCTCTGGCTGCGGGCGGCCGACGGGCTGGACGTGACGCGCATCCCACCCATCGGCCGTGAGCACGGCCTGTCCGGCGCGAGCCTCACCGAGCGGCGCCCGATCTTCGCCCCGGAGGTTGATCGCGACCCGCGGTACGTGGTCAACCTGCCGGAGGTCCGGGCGGAGATCGCGGTGCCCATCTTCATCGAGGGCGACCCATGGGGCGTGCTGCTCGTGGGCGACGACCGCGTCGGCGCGCTGAGCGCGGAGGACGGCGAGCTCCTCCAGGCGGTGGCGGACCAGGTCACGGTGATGGCCCAGAACCTGCAACTGGTCAGCCGCTTCCGCCGCCAGCTGGAGCAGGCCGAAGCGCTGCGCCGGGTCTCCGCCGACCTCAGTTCCAAGCTGGACCTGGACATCATCCTGGGCGATCTCATCGACCACGCTGCGATGCTCTTCACGGCCGATCGCGCGGCCGTCTTCCTGCGCCAGCCCGACGGCGCGCTGGTCTCCGCGGTGTCGCGCGGGCTCTCTGAGCGCTTCATCGCCGCCATGCGCGGCTCGAACGCACTCGGCCTGCCAGCGGGAGCGCTGGAGCGCCATCGCGCCTTCGCCAGCCACGACTGGGCCAACGGCCAGCTCGACGACGACGGGCGGGCCCTCGTCCTCCAGGAAGGGCTGGACACGGTGGCCGCGGCGCCGCTGGTGCGCGGCGGGGAGAGCCTGGGCGTCCTCGTCCTGTACCACGACCGGCGCCATGCCTGGGACCAGGCCGAGCTTGACGTCCTGGACGCGCTCGCGGCGCAGGCCAGTATCGCCATCGCCAATGCCCGTAACTACGCCCAGACGGCCACCTGGGCGGCGCAGCTCCAGTCGATCCAGAAGCTGGGGGCGCGCCTCTCGCGGCTGACCAAGGTCCGCGAGATCGGCCTCGCCATCTGCAGCGAGCTGAACCAGCTGATCGACTACCACAACGTGCGCGTCTACACCGTCGAGGGCATGGAGCTGGTGCCCATCGCCTGGCACGGTGAGATCGGCGAGTACGCCGACGAGGCGGAGGAACAGCTGCGCCTGAACGTGGGCCAGGGCATCACCGGCTGGGTGGCCGAACACGGCGTGGCCCAGTACCTGCCCGACGCCGACGGTGACCCCCGCACGCAGACCCTCCCGGGCACCCAGGAGCACCTCGACGAGTCGCTCCTTGTGGCGCCCATGAAGTTCGAGGATCGGGTGCTTGGGGTGATCGTCCTTTCCAAGTTCGGCCTGCACCAGTTCTCGTCCGACGACCTGCGCCTGCTGGAGATCTACGGCTCCCTCGCGGCCCAGGCGGTGCGGACCGCGGCCGCCACGGAGGGCCTCCACGCGCAGTCAGCCGCCCTGGAGCGGCGGGTCCGCAGCCAGCAGGAGCTGCTGCGCCTGACCGAGGCCATCATCACGACCCTCGATCAGTCGACCTTGCTGGAGCTCGTGGCTGACCACCTCAGCCGCCTCGTCGAGGCCGACACCATCACCGTGGACCTGCACGACCCGGTGCTGCACGACTTCCGTGCCGTCATCGCTCGCGGCGCCTACGCCGACATCTATCGGGAACGCATCCTGCCCGACCACTTGGGAGTGGCGGGCTGGGTGCTCCAGCACGGCGAGGCGCAGCTCGTGCCCGATGAGCTGGCCGACCCACGGATCATCCACCGGGGCGACCAGCCTGAACCGGGGTCGCTGATCGTCGCACCCCTGCGCGGCCGCGGCCAGGTCGTGGGCGTCGTGACGCTCGAGCGGAGTAACGGCCAGGGCTCGTTCTCGCAGGAGGAGTTCGAGCTGGTCCAGCTCTTCGCGGCCCAGGCCTCCGTCGCGCTGCAGAACGCCCAGGCGCACCACGCGGTAGTCGTCCAGGCGCAGACGGACGGCCTGACCAACCTCAGCAACCACGCCACCTTCCACGCCCAGCTGGGGGTGGCGGTGGACCACGCCGACCGGTTCAGCGTCCTGATGATCGACCTGGATGAGTTCAAGACCTACAACGACTCGTACGGCCACCAGGCCGGTGACCAGATGCTGCGCGAGATCGCCGACGCGCTGAAGGCGGCGTGCCGGGACACGGACGCGGTGTTCCGCTACGGCGGTGACGAGTTCACCATCCTGCTGCCAGGCGCGGACCAGGCCGGCGCCCTCGCGGTGGCCGAGAAGGTCCGCGCCGCCGTGACCGGAGCCGGCCGCCGGCGCGGACCCGACGCCCTGCTGCTGACCTGCTCGATCGGCGTCGCCGCCTTCCCCGAGGATGCGACCGATGCGCCCTCGCTGCTCTTTGCCGCCGACCGGGCCGCGTATCTCTCCAAGCACACCGGCCGCGACCTCGTATCGACCGCGGCGCAGGGCGCGGAGCACGCCTCCAGCTTCATGCCGACGCCGCCCACGCCGGTCGATGAACCGTCGGCCCCGCAGACGCGCGGCCCGGAGCGGACACCCAGGACGGCGGTCGCCGCGCCACCCTGACCCGGCGTACCATCGCCGGCATGTCAGGCGCCCCCCAGGTCCGCACCCCGCGGATCGTGCTCACGGTCCAGGCGCCCGGCGTCGCCCGCGACGCGCCCGCCGCCCGCCGCAAGAACGGGCGCTACGTCGAAGCGCTTGAGGCTCGCGGGGCGGCGTGCATCGTCCTCGATCAGACGGCCGACCCAGCCACCCGCGCGGCGGCCTTCCGGCAGATGGACGGTCTGCTGCTGACCGGTGGCGCGGACGTGGCGCCCGAGCGCTACGGCCATCCGGTGCGCGGATCAGAAGACCTGGAGCCGCAGCGCGACGCACTGGAGGACGAAGCCTTCGCTGCGGCCCGGGCCGGAGGCGTGCCGATCCTGGGCGTCTGCCGTGGCCTGCAGCTGCTCAACGTGCTGATGGGCGGCACCCTCGTGCAGCACCTCGAGGGCCACGGCAGCCCGACCTATGGGACCGGGCCGGCCAACCACCATCCCATCACGCTGGTCCCCGGCAGCCGCCTGGCGGCGATCCTCCAGCCGGCGCGCGGCGACGCCGAGCTGATCGTCAACACGTACCACCACCAGGGGGTGCGCCCTGCCGACCTGGCGCCGGGGCTGCGTGCCTCGGCCTTCGGGGAGAGCCCGGTCGGCCTGCTGGTGGAGGGCCTGGAAACCGAGGGCGAGCCGTTCTTCATGGCCGTCCAATGCCACCCCGAGCGCACCGAGTCGACCCCCGCCGAGTTCGACCGCCTGTGGGACGCGTTCGTTGCCGCCTGCCGCCAGCCGGCGGCGCTCACACCTGGAGCCGGCCGGCCTCGATGACGCGCTGCAGGAACTGCCGCGTCCGCTCCTCGCGGGGGGCGCGGAAGACCTGATCCGGGGTGCCCTCCTCCAGGATCGCGCCGCGATCCAGGAAGCAGACGCGGTCGGCGATATCCCGGGCGAAGCCCATCTCGTGCGTGGCGATGAGCATCGTCATGCCCCCCTTGGCCAGCTCGCGGATGACGTTGAGGACCTCCGCCACGAGCTCCGGGTCGAGGGCGCTCGTGATCTCGTCGAGCAGCATCAGGTCCGGTTGCATGGCCAGGGCCCGCACGATGGCCACGCGCTGCTGCTGGCCGCCCGACAGGCGATCGGGGTACTCGTGCGCCTTCTCCGCCAGGCCGAACCGCTCCAGCAGCGCCAGCGCCTGCGTCTCCGCCTCCGCTCGGGACTGACCAAGGGCCCGGCGGGGCCCCAGGGTCACGTTATCCAGCACCCGCAGGTGGGGGAAGAGGTTGAAGGCCTGGAAGACGATGCCGATGCGGCGGCGGAGGCGGTTCACGTCCACGGTGACGCCCGTGATCGGCTTGCCGTCCAGCTCGATCCGCCCGGCGTCGATGATCTCCAGCAGGTTGATGCAGCGCAGCAGCGTCGACTTGCCCGAGCCCGAGGCGCCGATGAGGCAGATGACCTCGTGTTCGGCGAGGGTGAGGTCGATGCCCCGCAGGACCTCCAGCTGCCCGAACGACTTGTGGACACCTTCCAGGCGCAGGACCGGCGGGACCACAGTCATCGGGCGGTCGCCAGGAGGCGGCGCCGGTCGCGGGCGATGAGGATGTCGACGACCCGCGTGAGGGGCACCGTGATCAGCAGGAACAGGGCCGCGGAGGCCAGATACGGCGTGAAGTTGTACGTGGCGGCTTCCTGGATCTGCGACTGGCGGAAGACCTCCACCACCCCGATGAACGAGACCAGCGCGGTGTCCTTCTGGAGCCCGATGAAGTCGTTCAGGAGGGGCGGGATGACGCGCCGCACGGCCTGCGGCACCACCACGTAGCGCATCGCCTGGGCCCGGCTCAAGCCGAGTGACCGCGCGGCCGCCTCCTGGCTGGGGTGGACGGACTCCAGGCCCGCCCGGTAGACCTCGCCGACATACGCCGTGTAGAGGAGCACGAGGGTCAGGACGCCGAAGAAGAACGGCTCGTTCGGCACGCCCGGGATCTGCAGGGCGGGGACGCCGAAGCCGAACAGGAAGATGAACAGGACGCCCGGGACGCCTCGGAAGAAGTCGGAGTAGATCACGGCCAGGAGCCGCAACGGCAGGAAGACCGCCCCCGGCGCGGTGCGCATGAGGGCGATGCCAAGGCCGCAGATCAGCACCAGCGCCTCGGATATCAGGCAAAGCTGGATGTTGACCACGAAGCCCTGGGCGACGTAGGGCAGGGCCTTCCAGAAGTACTTGGAGTTGAAGAACGCGTCGCGGACCAGCGGCCAGTTGGGCGAGTTGACGACGATCCAGCCGAGCGCGCCGAAGACGACGACGACGCTGGCGACGCCGATCAGGACCCCGCGACGCCCTGACGGGCGGGCCGCCGGCGCCGGGGGCGATCCGCGCTGGAAGGACGGCGAGACGTCCGCCCCGACCTCGAACGGATCCCCGCCGCCGATGCTCACGGCCGGCCCGGCCGCGCTACGGGGTCAGGACGGGGGCGTCACCCTCGGTCGCGATCCACTGCGCGCGCAGATTGGCCAGCGTGCCGTCCGCCTGCAGCGCGTCGATGGCCTGGTTCACGCAGGTGGTCAGGGCGCTGCCCTTGTTGAGGACGACGGAGAAGTGCTCCGGCGTGCCAACGGACGGCAGGGAGCCCACGATCACGCCGTTGGGCACCTCACCGTCGCTGGTGATGATGAAGGCCGTGCCCAGGTCGACCACGATGCCCTGGATCTGCTTGGCCTTGAGGGCCGCGATGGGCCCGTTGCTGTCGTTGTAGACCGACGGCGCCTGGGTCGGCTGGATGTTGTCGGTGATGTACGAGTAGCTGGTCGTGCCCACCTGGGCCCCCAGCTTGTAGGCCTTGAGGTCGGACACGGACTTGGCGGTCGTGATCGGCGAGTCCTTGACGGCCACCACGGCCTGGCTGTTATCGAAGTAGCCATCGCTCAGATCGACGGCGTTGGCCCGATCGGCGCTGTAGGACACCTCGTTGATGTCGAAATCGAACTTCTTGGGCCCTGGCTGGATGACGTCGTTGAAGGCCGCCACGACCCACACGACGTTGGTGGCCGGGAAGCCCAGCTGGTTGGCGATGGCGTAGGCCACGGCGCTCTCGTAACCGTCACCGCTGGTGGGGTCGCTGACCTGCCACAGGCCGCCGTCGGGCGGCGTGCCACCGAACCACGGCGGATAGGCCGGATTGTCGGTGCCGATCGTCAGCTTGCCCGCGGTCAGGGTCTGAAGGTTGCTCGCGGCGCACGCACTTGTGGTCGGCGATGGACTCGCTGCGACCGTGGCGGAGGCGGCGGGCGTACCGGTGGCCGCCGGCGTCCCGGTGGGGGCCGGCGTGGGCGTGGCGGTCGCGCCGGCGGAACAGGCCGCGAGCAAGATCCCGATGCTCGACAGGGCCCCCAGCCGCTGCAGCGACGCGCGCATGATCTCCTCCTCCTCGTGCCCCCCGGCCGAGCCGCGAGTCTACACGAGCCGGTCAGCGTCCGGCGCCCTCGACACGGATAGTCAGCCGGTCGTCCTCGTGCAGGTCGAGCAGGCTCGCCGCGTCGCCCTGGTTGACGGCTACGCACAGGCGTCCGTACGAGTCTTCGTAGAGCAGCGGCCGGCCGGCCGCGACGCGTCCGAACGTCTCACACCAGGGCGCGACGACCCCGCTCGGTCCGCCGCGCCACGCCAGCCGCAGGGGCGTGCCCCACGGCAGCTCGCCGAAGGCCTCGCGCAGGTGGGCGGCTTCGGCACCCAGCTTCAGGTTGCCGAAGGTATCCACGTACAGGACCGTGGCTGCCAGCGCCCCCGGGCCGACCTCTGGTCCGGGCCACGGCAGCCGCACCAGGCTGTCGATGGCAAGTTCCGGGCCCAGGGCCGCAAAGGGGACGCCGGTCGCCAGGTGGGCCGCGGCCGGCGCGAAGATGTCACGCCCATGGAACGAGCTGGAGACGACGGGCAGGCGATGCGCGGCGGAGGTCAGCAGGCGCGTGTCGACCACCCCGCCGAGCCGCTCCGCGGCGGGCAGCAGGAGGCCGTTGTCGGGGCCGATCAGGACGTCGCCACGGTGCACCCGCACGGCGATGGGCCGCCGCTCCGTGCCCACGCCGGGGTCCACCACCGCCACGTGCGAGCCGACCGGGAGGTACGGGGCGGCGCACCACAGGAGGAGGGCGCCGTCGCGGACCCGGTACTTGGCCACGTCGTGCGAGATGTCGACCACGTTCGCCTGCGGCGCGATGCCCAGGACCACGGCCCGCATGATGCCCGCCGACGGGTCGCGCGAACCGAAGTCGCTGAGCAGGCTGACGAACGGCCGGGCGACCATGGGGGCATGGTAGGCGGCGCGACGGCGTAAGCTGCGGCGCCGATGCGCGTTCGACTGTTCCAGCTCCGCCTCATCGCGGCCTTCCTGCTGCTGCTGTGGGCGGGCGCCGTCGCAGGCATCATCGCCCTCTACCACCCGGGCGGGCCGGTCGACTGGCTGGTGGGCATCGCCGCCCTGGGCCCCGTCGTCGTGGCCGCACTCGCCGTCCGCTATCCGCCGCTGGCGGTCGGTGACCGTTCGTCGGTCGTCATGGGCTGGCTCGGCGTGCTGGCCTGCCTGGTGCTCATCCCCGTCCTGTTCGGCGCCTTCGAGGCCCAGGCGTCCGGGGACACGTCACTGACCGTGCCGTCGCCGGAGGCCATGTACGCAGGCACGGCCGCCCTGGTCCTGACCTGCCTGTTCGCCGGCCTGGGGGTCGCGCGCCGGATCGTCGGCGAGGCGGCCGACCGGCAGCGACGCTTCATCGTGGGCACCTCGCTGGCCATGGTCCTGACGCTCGCCACGGGGGGTCTGCTCGGCGGCGCGATCCTCGTCAACGGACTGGCCCTGGAGGCCGCCGCTCCGCCCTCGTCGATCTTCGGGCCCGTGGGCACGGCCACGACGCCGCCCCTGTGCGAAGGTGCGCTCGCGGCCGGTGCCTATGCCACGGTGGACATCACGGCCTCGGCCACCGTGGATCGCCGGGAGCGCGCGACGAGCACGGTCAGCGGCGCGCGCGCCGGTATCGATGAACGCTGGGAGGCGACGGGCACCCGTGACGGGCTGACCTCGTCGCGCGGCTACGTCGAGATGGCCGGAACGGCCTGGCAGGAGGCCAGCGGCTCGGGCACGTGGCGCGCCGTCCCGTTGCCGGTGGGCCGGACCGCGCCCGCCCCGACGCTCGACGACGCCGTGGTGCAGACGGCCCTGACGCCCGCCCTGCGCGTCGCGGCGGAGGACGTCGGGTTCGAGGAGGTGGGTGGGGCGACGGCCCGGCATTGCCGGACGCTGACGACGGGAACGCTGGCTCTGGGTGGCTTCCCCGAGCTCGAATGGCTGGCCGAAACGACCGCCGCGGGCGGGGCGCCGGATCTCCACGACTGGCGCGGCCAGCTGGACTGGTGGGTCTTCGCCGACGGCGAACTCGGCATGGCGTCCGTCCAGATCTCCGGGCTGCCGCCCGACAGCTGGCCCGGCGGTGGGGTGCAGGGCGTGCTGCAGGCGATGCTGACGGCCACCCGACGAACGACGCCGCTGGCCATCCAGCCGCCCCCGGGCGTCACCCCGTAGGCTGTGGCGGTGGCGAGACGAGGTGCGACCTGGGAGGCCCACGGCGGCAAGTGGGACCGCGCGGCGCGCTATCTGCGCGTAGCGATGATCCTCCACGGCCACCCCGACGGCATCAGCGCCGCCGACATCGCCGAGCAGGTGGGCATCTCCAAGCGCACGGCGTACCGGGACCTGGAGGCGATGAGCCTGGACGGGGCCCTGCCCATCTGGCAGGACGGTGGCCGCTGGGGCCTCGAGAGCGGCGCCTTCCTGCCGCCCCTCAACCTGACGCTGGACGAGGCCACCACGCTCTTCCTCGCTGCGCGCGTGCTGGCCAAGGCCAGCGATGAGCAGGATCCCGAGCTGATCGGCGCGTTCGTCAAGCTGGCCCATGTCCTGCCCGACGTCCTCGCCCAGCACATCCGGGCGACCGCCGACGCCTTTGCCAACACCCCCGCCAACGAGCGGTTCACGAGCGTCTTCCGGGCCCTGACCCAGGCCTGGGCCGGTCGGCGGGTGGTGGTCATCGACTACGACGCAGGGGCCTACGATCCGGAGCGCGGGCCGCGCCGGGCGCGCGTGCGGCCGTACGCCCTGGAGCCGTCGGCCCTGACCCACGCGCTCTACCTGATCGGCTTCGACGAGGACCGGGGGGCCGTCCGGACCTTCAAGGTCGAGCGCATCCTGAGCGCCTCGCTCACGCCCGAGACGTTCGCGTCAGATCCCGGCTTCGACCCCTCCGCCGAGCTCCGTCGAGCCTGGGACATCATGGCCGACGAACCGCTCGAGACGGTCGTCCTGCGCTTCGCGCCGTCCGTCGCCAAACGGGTCGCGGAGACGCGCTGGCATCCCTCCCAGGAACTGGAGACGCAGCCCGACGGCTCGCTCGTGTGGCGCGGTCGGGTGGCCGGCGTGCGCGAGATCCGCCTCTGGATCCTGGGCTGGGGGCCCGATGTGGAGGTGCTGGGGCCGCCAAGCCTGCGCGCTGACATCGCCGGAGCGCTGCGACATGCCGCCGACGTCTACCGGAGCGAGGGCTGATGTCGGCTGGCGCCCGTCGCCGCGTCAGCTCGGGCTCGCCGTTCGAGGCCACCATCGGGTTCAGCCGCGCCGTGCGGTCGGGGGACCGGGTCCTGATCTCGGGCACGGCACCCATCTGGCCCGACGGGTCAGTGGACCCGGACGTGGCCGCCCAGGCGCGGCGCTGCTTCGAGATCATCCTCAGTGCCCTGGCCGAGGCTGGCGGCGAGCCGCGTCACGTCATCCGGACGCGGATGTTCATCACCGACGCCGCGGTCGGGAGCGCCGTCGGCCGGGTCCACGGGGAGATCTTTGGCGATCTCCGCCCGGCCGCCACCATGGTGGTGGTGGCCGGCCTCCTCGACCCGCGCTGGAAGGTGGAGATCGAGGCGGAGGCGCTCCTCGACAGCTGACCTGGCCGGCGTCCCCTCGCTCACCAACGGGTGTGGTGGTATGTGGCGTCAGGCTGCCGCGCGAGCGACTGGAGCGCTCGCGCTGAACGTGCGGACACCGGCCCGAGGCTCCCCGCCGCCCGCCAGAGCCACGTAGCACCAACCAGGCTGGTGAGCCGTGGGATGGGACCTTATCGGTGCTCGCGGGCAGGGTCGGGGCAGGGTCGCGCCGGCGGCCGCTGCCGGTCAGCCCTCCCGGGCAGCCTCGCGGAGACGGCCGAACCAGTAGCGCCAGAGGGCGTCGTGGAGGTCGACCTGGCGGCGGCTGCGGAAGCCGACGTGGCGGATGGTCACGTGGCTCCGCGCGCCGTGGTCGATGGCGTCGAAGGCGACGACGGTGGGGGCCGCGAGCGGGGCGTCCGGGTAGTCCCAGCTGAAGCTCAGGTGCTGGGGCGCGTCGACCGCCACGACCTTGCCCTCGACGACCGCGTCCAGCAGGCGCAGGCGGACGGCGGCGCCGGGTTCGGCCCGGCCACCGGCCAGCACGGCCTCATCCAGCCAGCGCCCGAGGCCGGCGGCGGTCGACACGAGGTCGAAGAACCGCTCGCGGGAGATCGGCAGCTCGGCCTGCTGCTCGACGCGCGGAGCCCACATACCGGCAGGATAGCGCCCGGTATCCTGCACCGGGACAGGGAGAGACGAGTTGGGCCGATTCCGCGCATCGCTGTTGCCGCTGCTCGACGTGCCGCTGATGCGGCGCGTGGCGTGGCATGCCAAACGGATCCGGGGCGGGCTGGACCGCCGGTTCGTGCTGTCCCTGGCGGGCGGGATCCTCGTCCTGGTGGCGATCGCCGCCCTGCTCATCACCGTGGTCGAGAAGTCGTGGACGTTCGAGTCGTTCGGCTCGTCGTTCTACTGGGGCGTCACCACGATCTTCGGCCAGGGCGATTCGACGTTCGTCAAGAGTCCCGCTGGCTGGCTCATCAGCTGGCTGCTCATCCTCTTCGGCGTGGCCATGCTGGGCACGATCACCGGTGCCCTGGTCGCTGCCGTCATCGACTTTCTGCTCAAGGAGGGCCAGGGTATGGGGGCCGCAGGCTATCGAGACCACATCGTCGTCTGTGGCTGGAATGCCACCGCCCGCGACCTGATCCTGGAACTGCGGGGCGACGAGTACCGCAAGCGCATCGTCATCATCCACAGCGCGGACCGCAACCCGGCCGGCGAACACACCTACTACGTGAAAGGCGATCCGACCGAGGTGGCCGACCTGCGCCGGGCCAACGTCGCCGAGGCGTCGGTGATCGTCGTCGTGCCGACCGACGATTCCAACGAGGCCGACATGCGCGACATCCTGACCGTCATGGCCCTCAAGGCGGAGGCGCCCGACGTGCGGGTCGTGGCGGAGGTCAACAACGCCCGTCATGTCGAGCACTTCCAGCGCGCGCACGCCGACGAGATCCTCGTCACGAGCACCCTGGCCTCACATCTGCTGGCGCGTTCGGCCCTCTACCCGGGACTGGCGGAGGTCGTCACCGACATCGTCTCCGGGGGTGAGGGGTCGGAGCTCTACCGAGTGGCTCTTCCTGCAGCGTACGTGGGCCTCTCGGCCAACGACCTGAGCGCCCGGTTGCGGGTGGAGCATCGGGCGACGCTCCTGTCGATCAGTCGCGACGGGACGACCATCACCAACCCACCGGCCGAGTACATCGTGCAGCCCGGCGACGACGCGCTGGTGGTGGCCGAGTCACTCGGCGAGCTGGCGCCGCTCAACATGGAGCGGGCCATGAGTCCCGGCCACGTACGCATCGCGATGCCGCACAAGGGCAAGGAGGCCCGCGAGGGCAAGATCGCTCGAGCGTGAGAGTCTGAGGGCAGCGCCCGAAGGGCCTGGGGCCTTGGTCAGCTCCGAGCGGCCCGCTCGATGCACGCGGCGACTGTCCGGGCCGCTGGAGGGCCGGCCTGAACCTCGGAGGGCCGGTTCGGCGGCCGACTCAGTCGCCCGGCGAATGGGCCGGCACCTGGCGCGGGCCTGCCCCGCTCGCCGGTGGCCAGGTCGATCGGCACGCGAATAGTGGCTGGTGTCGGGAGCCTCCGCGGCTATGTGCCCGTGGACGCCCCTGCCCCCGTCAGACCGCCTTGACCGCCGCGATCAGCTGGGCCAGGCCGTCCTTGGCGTCGGCGAAGAGCATGCCCGTCTTGGGGTTGGTGTAGAGCTCGTTGTCGATGCCCGCGTAGCCGGGCCGCATCGAGCGCTTGATGACGATGATGCTGTGGGCCTTGTCGACGTCCAGGATCGGCATGCCGTAGATGGGTGAGGCCGTGTTGCTGCGGGCGGCCGGGTTGGTGACGTCGTTGGCGCCCACGACGAGGGCCACGTCGGCGCGCTCGAACTCGGGGTTGATCTCGTCCATCTCCTTGAGCTGCGGATAGGGCACGTTGGCCTCCGCCAGCAGCACGTTCATGTGGCCCGGCATGCGGCCGGCCACAGGATGGATGGCGTACTTGACGTCGACCCCGCGCGCCTCCAGCAGCGCCGCCAGTTCATGCACGGCGTATTGCGCCTGGGCCACGGCCAGGCCATAGCCGGGCACGATGATCACGTGCTGGGCGTAGGCCAGCTGGATGGCCGCGTCGTCGGCGCCGATCTCGCGCACCGCACCGCCCGGGCCGCCCGTCGAGGCGCCGGCCGCGGCGTCGCCGGTCCCGAACCCGCCGATCATGATGTTGAGGACCGACCGGTTCATGGCATCGGCCATCAGCTTGGTCAGGATCGCGCCCGAGGCGCCGACCAGGGCGCCGGCGATGATCAGGACGGGATCGCTCAGCACGAAGCCGGCCATGGCCACGGCCGTACCGGTGAACGAGTTGAGGAGGGAGATGACCACCGGCATGTCGGCGCCGCCGATGGGCAGCACCATGGTCACGCCGAAGAGCAGGCCCGCGATCAGGATGACCGCGAAGATGGGCAGGCTGACGTTGCCGGCGAGGAGGAAGAGGGCGCCGACCACGGCGACCACGGCCAGGGCGGCCGTCAGGATGCGGGAGCCGGGCAGGATGATCGGCTGGCCGCCGATGAGGCCCTGCAGCTTGCCCGCCGCGATGACCGAGCCGGTGAAGGTGATGCTGCCGATGATCACGTCAAGGACGGTCGGGATCGACACCTCGAGGGGGATCGAGGCGTTCAGGACGCCCGAGAGGCGGATGTAGTCGTCGATGGCGATGAGGGCCGCGGCCCCGCCGCCGACCGCGTTGAAGATGCTCACCAGCTGCGGCATGGCCGTCATCTGGACGGTCCGCGCGGTGTAGAACCCGAGGCCGCCGCCGACGACGATGCCGGCCGCGATGATGATCCACGCGCTCGCGTTGACGTCCGCGTACGTGCCAGTGGCGATCAGCACGACCGTGCCGATGATGGCCGCGGCCATGCCCACGGCCGACAGGCGGTTGCCGTTGCGGGCCGTGGCCGGCGAGTTCATCTGGTGCAGGCCGAGCACGAAGCAGGCCGCCGCGGCGAGGTAGATAAGCTGGATGACGGTGTCGAGGGTTGACATCGAGGTGACCGCCTAGGCCTTGTCGCCGTCGGCCGGCGCGGCCGGCTGCGGGGCCGTGGGACGCTTGCGGAACATCTGCAGCATCCGGTCGGTGACGACGTAGCCGCCCACCACGTTCATGGAAGCGAAAGCCACAGCGACGAAGCTGAGCACCTGGCTCAGGGGATCGGTGGCCTCCACGGCGATGACCATGGCCCCCACGAGCACGATGCCGTGGATCGAGTTGGCGCCCGACATCAGCGGGGTGTGGAGGGTCGCCGGGACCTTGCTGATGACCTCGAAGCCGACCAGGATGGCCAGCACGAAGATCGTCAGCGCGGACAGGACTTCGGGGCTCATGCGGATGCGCCTCCGGGAGCCGCGGGCGGCTCGAGCAGCTTGGCGGTGGCGGCCTGCACGACGCGGCCGCCCTGGGTGATGACCGTCGCGGCCGTGATCTCATCGGCCGGATCCAGGGCCAGCGCCCCGTCCTTGACCAGGTGCAGGAGGAGCGTGGAGATGTTGCGGGCGTAGAAGGCGGATGCGCCGGCCGGCATGGTGGCCGGCAGATTGTCCGGCGCCACGATCGTCACGGCGTTGTCGGTGACCACCGTCTCGCCCACCCTGGACAGCTCGACGTTGCCGCCGAGGGCACTGGCGGCCATGTCGACGATGACCGAGCCCGGTCGCATGCCGCTGACGGCCTCGGCCGTCACGAGCACCGGCGGTCGCCGGCCGGGTACCTGGGCGGTCGTGATGACCACGTCCATCTGGGCGATGAAGCCGTTGAGCTCCGCCTGCTGCGCAGCCTGCTCCTCGGGCGTCAGGGCCCGCGCGTAGCCGCCCTCGCCGGAGGCGTCGGCGACCGACTTGAGGACCAGGAACTGGGCCCCCAGCGACTCCGCCTGCTCCTTGGTCTCGGCGCGGACGTCGTAGGCCTTGACGACGGCGCCCAGCCGGCGGGCCGTGCCGATGGCCTGCAGGCCGGCCACGCCGATGCCCAGGATCAGCACGTTGGCGGGCTTGGCCGTGCCGGCCGCGGTGGTCAGCAAGGGGAAGTACCGGCCGAAGGTGTTGGCGGCGATGAGGACGGCCTTGTAGCCGCCCACGTTGGCCTGCGACGAGAGCGCGTCCATGCCCTGAGCGCGGCTCAGGGTGCGCGGCAGGGCGTCAAGGCTGATGGCGGTCACCCCGCGGTCGGCGAGAGCCTTGGCGGTGGCCGGGTCGATGAGCGGCTGGAGGAGGCCGATGACGGTCTGGCCCTGGCGCAGCCGGGCGACCTCGTCGGCGCTGGGCTTCTGGACCCGCAGGATGACCTCGGCGGAGGCGTACAACTCGGCCGTCGGCACGACGCGGGCGCCGACGTCGGTGAACGAGCTGTCGGGGATCTGGGCACCAGCCCCGGCCCCGCTCTCGACGAGGATCTCCAGGCCGGCCGCGGTCAGCTTGCCGATCGCGTCGGGCACCAGGGCGACGCGCCGTTCGCCGGGCACGCTCTCCTTGGCGACACCAACCTTCATGCGGGACTCCAGTCACGGGCAGCGGGATGCAGGTGTTAGTGAGCCAAGGATAGCCGAGCGCTAGACTCGCTGGGTCGGCCGCGAAAGAAAACCTTTAGGCCGCCAGAAGAGGGATCGATGGAACTCGGCCTCATCGGACTCGGGCGCATGGGCGCCAACATGTCGCGCCGCCTCCTGCGCGGCGGCCACCACGTCGTCGGGTATGCGCGCCACGAGGAGACCGTCAACGGGCTCGTGGCCGATGGCTCGCTGTCGGCGGGTGCGACGTCGCTGGAGGACCTCGTCAAGCAGCTGCCGGCGCCTCGGGCCGTGTGGCTCATGGTGCCGGCGGCGGCCGTTGACGACACGCTCGCGCAGCTGGTGCCGCTCCTGGCCACGGGCGACATCGTCATCGACGGTGGCAACTCCTACTACGGCGACGACATCCGGCGGGCCCACAGCCTCGTCGAGCGCGGCCTCCACTACGTCGACTGCGGCACGAGTGGCGGCGTCTTCGGCCTGGAGCGCGGCTACTGCCTGATGATCGGCGGGCCGGACGAGGCTGTGGCCCGACTGGACCCCATCTTCAAGACACTGGCCCCCGGCATCGCCGCCGCGCCGCGCACGGAAGGCCGTGAGGGCCACGGCGGGACCGCGGAGGAGGGCTACCTCCACTGCGGCCCCAGCGGCGCCGGCCACTTCGTGAAGATGGTTCACAACGGCATCGAGTACGGGATCATGGCCGCCTACGCGGAGGGCCTCAACGTGCTGCGCCATGCCAACGCCGGCGCGGAGAGCCGGACGGTCGACGCCGAGACGAGCCCCCTGCGCGATCCCGAGCTCTACCGCTTCGACCTTGACCTGGCCGATGTGACCGAGGTGTGGCGCCGGGGCAGTGTCATCGCCTCGTGGCTGCTCGACCTGACCGCGCACTCGCTGCTGGCCGATCCGGCCCTGGCGAACTTCAGCGGGCGCGTCTCGGACTCCGGCGAGGGGCGCTGGACGGTCCAGGCGGCCGTGGACACGAGCGTACCCGCGCATGTCCTGACCGCGGCCCTCTTCGAGCGCTTCTCGTCACGTGGCGAGGGCGACTTCGCCGACCGCATCCTGTCCGCGATGCGCTTCGAGTTCGGCGGCCACGTGGAGAAGACGAGCTAGCCCGACCCCGCCGCGCAGGCGGCGTGCAGGAGCCGCAGGTTGGCCTCGATCGAGCCCTCGGTGTTGTAGACGGCCGTGCCGGCCACGGCGAGCGTCGCGCCGGCGGCTTGGGCCTCGGCGATGGTGCCCGCGTGGATGCCGCCGTCGACCTCGATCGCGACGCGGTCGCCCAGGCCTCGTGCATCAAGGAGCGCGCGCAGGCGACGCACCTTGTCGAGCGTGTAGGGGATGAGCTCCTGGCCGCCGAAACCCGGCTCGACGGTCATGACCAGGGCCATGTCAAGCTCGTCCAGGACCTCCTCCAGGGCCGTCAACGGGGTGGCCGGGTTGACCGCCGCGCCGGGTCCGCCGCCGAGCTCGCGGATGCGG
>CAZFGT010000039.1:0-23567 GCA_964518505.1 uncultured Anaerolineaceae bacterium
GTGAAGGGCCTCATCCTGGCCGGCGGCACGGCGACCCGGCTGTATCCCCTGACGACGGTCACCAACAAGCACCTGTTGCCGATCCACGACCGGCCCATGCTCTTCTACCCCATCGAGACGTTGCGGGGCATGGGCGTGCGTGAAGTGATGGTCGTGCTGGGTGGCCGCAGCGTGGGCGACATCGTGGAGCTGCTCGCGGATGGGCGGGACTTCGGCCTGGATCTCACCTACCGCTACCAGCGCGGCGCCCTTGGCATCGCCCACGCCATCGGCCTGGCCCGCGATTTCGTGGGTCGCGAGGCGTTCTGCGTCGTCCTGGGCGACAACATCCTCATCGGCCCACCGCTGGGCGACATGGCCCGCGACTTCGAGGAGGGCCCCTACGATGCCGGCACCCTGCTCTACCAGGTGCCCGACCCCGAGCGCTTCGGCGTCGCCGAGTTCGACGGCGCCGGCCATGTCGTGGGCTTCGAGGAGAAGCCGGCCACCCCGAAGAGCGACCTGATCCCCATCGGCGTCTACTTCCTGCGTCCCGACGCCTTCGAGGTCATCGAGGGCCTCTCGCCGTCGGGACGCGGTGAGTTCGAGATCACCGACGTGCTCAACCACTACGTCGGGTCGGGGCGCCTCTTCTGGCGCCGTTACGAGGGCGAGTGGTCCGACGCGGGGACCGTCGAGTCACTCCTCCATGCCTCGATGGCCGCCAGCCACGCCGCCGCCGAGGGGCACCTCGCCCCGCCGCCAGTGGCCGATCGGCGCGGTCCGCGGCCGGCCAACGGGGAGACGAGCGCGGCGTGAAGCTGCTCGTCACCGGCGGCGCCGGGTTCATCGGCAGTGCCTTCGTCCGCCGCCGCCTGGCCGCCACGAGCGACGAGATCGTGGTCCTGGACAAGCTCACCTACGCCGGTGACCGGGACAACCTGGACGAGGCGTTCGACGACCCGGCCACGGCCGGCAGGCTGGGTTTCGTGCGCGGGGACATCGCCGATCCGGCGGTCGTGGCGCCGCTCGTGGCGGAGGTCGACGCGGTGGTCAACTTCGCCGCCGAATCGCACGTCGATCGGAGCATCCTCGCCGCCGACGACTTCCTGCGCACCGGCGTCATCGGCGTGCACGTGCTGCTGGAGGCGGTGCGCGCCGCCGCGGCGGCCGACTCGCGACCCCGCCGCCTGCTGCAGGTCTCGACCGACGAGGTCTATGGCTCGGTGGAGACCGGCCAGAGCGCGGAGGGCGATCCCCTGGCGCCGCGCAGCCCGTACGCCGCGGCCAAGGCCGGCGGCGAGCTGCTCGTGCAGGCCTACCACGTGACGCACGGCCTGGACACCGTCATCACGCGCGGCGCCAACACGTACGGACCCCACCAGCACCCCGAGAAGCTGGTGCCCCTCTTCATCACCAGCGCCCTGCAGGACCTGCCGCTGCCGATCTACGGCGACGGGCTGCAGCGGCGCGACTGGCTCTACGTCGACGACCACGCCGATGGCGTGGGGGTCGTCCTTGAACGCGGCGCGAGCGGCGGCGTCTACAACCTGCCCGGCGCCGGCGAGCGGACCAACCGCGACGTCACGGCAGCGATCCTGGACCGCCTGCACAAGCCCTGGTCGCTGGCGCGCCGCGTGCCCGACCGGCCAGGGCACGACCGCCGGTACGCCATGGCCGGGACGCGGGCGGAGGCCCTGGGCTGGCGCGCCGCGACCGGTTTCGAGGACGGCATGACTCGCACCGTGGCGTGGTACCTCGAACACGAGGCCTGGTGGCGGCGACGGCGCGACGCGGCGTGGGACGCTTACTACGAGCGCCAGTACGGCCAGCGGTTGGCCGATTCCGTCGAGGCGTGACCGCGACCACCGACGCGCCGACCGTCGTGACGGGCGCCCGGGGCCGGCTGGGACGCGCCCTCATGGCGAGCCTCGGCGCGGCGGGCCGACCGGTGCTTGCGTGGGATCGCCCCGCCTACGATCTGGACTCGGCCGACGCGGCGACACCGCTGCTGGCCCGTGACCGGCCGGGGCTGGTGATCCACTGCGCGGCATGGACCGACGTGGACGGCTGCGCCCGCGACCCGGAGACGGCCATGCGGCGCAATGCCCGTGCCGTCCGCGAACTGGCGGAGGCGACCGCGGCATCGGGCGCCCGATTCGTGGTCGTGTCGACCAACGAGGTCTTCGACGGCACCCGCACCGACGGTCACGGCTACCGTGAGGATGATCCGGTCGAGCCGCCCAACGCCTACGGCGCCAGCAAGCTGGCCGGTGAACGGGCGGCCGTGGTGGCCTACGGCCGCGCGGGCCGGTCGACCGACCTGTGGGTCATCCGCACGGCGTGGCTGTTCGGCCCGGGCGCGCCCGACTTCCCGGCCAAGATCCTCGCCGCGGCCGACCGGCTCCCGGCGGGCGAGTCGCTGCCAGTGGTGGGCGACGAGGTGGGGTCGCCGACCTACGCCCCGGACCTCGCGGCCGCCCTGCTCGAGCTGGTCGAGCGGGCGCCGGGCGGCCTGTACCACCTCGTCAACGCCGGGCAGGCGTCACGTCTCGAATGGGCCCGGGCCGTCCTCGCCGGCGCCCGTCGGGAGACCCCCGTGCGGCCCATCGGCCAGGACGACTTCAAGCGAGACTCGCTACCCCCCCGGTGGGCCGTGCTCGCCACGGATCAAGCCGCCCGATATGGCGTGCGCCTCCGCGCGTGGCCTGAGGCGCTGGCAGACCGGTTGGCACCCAGAGCGGACTAGGCGCGTCGCCGCCCGCGGAAGCCGGCGCCGCGCGAACAAGCGGTGCGCGCTCGCGCGTGGTGCTCTCCTGCCCGGGCCCCTTGTGTTCACCACCAGCGAACGGGGCACCGCTGCAGATGCGCCGGCGTCCATGCCGACGGCCGCCGGAGGCGCCGGTCAAGCGCGGAGGCGCGCCAACAGGTCGGCCAGCGGCGGGTTGGCCCGGTCGCGGTCGGAGAGGATGGGGTCACGCTCGGGCCACGCCACGGCGGCGGTCGGGTCGTCCCAGGCGAAGCCCAGCTCGTCAGTGCCGTCGTACTCGTTGGTCACGAGATAGCACAGCTGCAGCTCGCTGTGGGCGTAGAAGCCATGGCCCACGAGGGCCGGGATGTAGACCTGATCGCCGGCTTCCACCGGCAGCACCGCCGTGGGCGGCGCCCCGCCTGCGCCGGCCAGCGCCGGGCGCAGGTCGACGAGCGCGATGGTCCCCACGCCGGCCAGGACGCTCCACAGGTCGGCCTGGTGGCGGTGGACGTGCAGGCCACGCAGGACCCGAGGCAGCGAGCGCGAAAGGTTGGCCTGGACGAAGGGCCGGCCGCCCAGGGGGTCGGTCCACGAGGCCCGCCACAGTTCGCTGAAGGCACCCCGCGCATCGGCGTGGGCCACCACGCGCCGCCGCAGGACGTCGGCGATGGGGGCACCGGTCCAGCCGGTCGCGGCGGGCGTCACATCATCACCAGGCCACCGTCGACGGCGAGCACCTGGCCGGTGATGAAGGCGGCCTCGTCCGACGCCAGGAACGCCACCGCGTCGGCGACCTCCTCGGCGGTGCCGAAACGCCCGAGAGGCGTCGCGGCGCGGATCTGCTCCTTGAGGTTCTCTGGCAGGTCGTGGGTCAGGTCGGTGTCCACGAAGCCCGGGGCCACGGCGTTGGCCGTGATGCCGCGGCTGGCCAGCTCGCGGGCCGTGGCCTTGGTCAGGCCGATAAGGCCAGCCTTGGCCGAGGAGTAGTTGGCCTGCCCGATCTGGCCGGCCTGGCCCGAGACGCTGGTGATGTTGATGATCCGGCCACGCCGCGCCTTGAGCATCGGACGGGTGACGGCCTTGATGGCGTAGAAGGCCCCGAAGAGGTTGGTCTCCAGCACCACCCGCCACGCCTCGGGGCTCATGCGCATGATGAGGTCGTCGCGGGTCGTGCCGGCGTTGTTGACCAGGATCTCGATCGTCCCGAACGCCGCCAGGGTGGCCTTGACGAGGGCCTCGGCAGTGGCCGGATCACTGGCGTCGCCCTGGATGGCCAGCGCGCGCCGGCCAAGCGCCTCGACCTGCTCCACGGCCTCCGCCGCGGCCTCGGCGTTGGCGCGGTAGCTGAACGCCACGTCGGCCCCCTGTCGGGCCAGCCGCATCACGATGGCGCGCCCGATGCCGCGAGCCCCGCCGGTCACCAGGGCGTGCTGCCCGCTCAGGTCGATCACGCCCGCACCCCCGCCGGCGTCGGCCGCTCCAAGGTGACGGCCGGGCCCTCCCCTGCCTGGCGCGCCGCGGCGGCCTCCTTCTCGGCGAAGATCGGCTGCAGTTCGGCCGGGGTGGGATCACCGAGCGGCACATCGGCCGGCGGCTGGATGGTCACGAACGGCGGCACCGCCGCGGCGCGCACGGCGGCCGCCGGGTCGGCCGTCCACTCGACGACGCAGGCGCCGCTCGTATAGCCGGACCCGAAGGCCACGAAGACGATCTTGTCGCCCGGCCGCACGCGCCCGGCGTCGACCGCCTCGGCCAGGGCGATGGGCACCGACGCGGCGCTCGTGTTGCCGTAGCGGTCGACGTTGACGTAGACCCGCTCGAGCCCGATGCCCAGCTGCTTGCCGACGGCCTCGATGATGCGCACGTTGGCCTGGTGAGGCACGAAGAGGGCGATGTCGTCGGCGGTGAGACCGGCCCGGGCAAGTGCCTTCTCCACCGTCCGCGCCATCGTTCGCGTGGCGTAGCGGTACGTCTCCTGGCCCTTCATGCGCACGAAGCGCATGCGCCCCTCCAGGTTCACCGGGTCGGTCGGCAGGGCCGTGCCACCGGCCGGTGTCCAGATGTTGTAGGCGCCCTCCGGGTCGGCCGTCAGCTCGAAGCCCAGGAGGCCGCCGCCGGCCTCGTCGGAGGCGGCCAGCACGACGGCCCCGGCACCGTCACCGAACAGCACGCAGGTGTTGCGGTCGCGGTAGTCCAGGATGCGCGTCAGGACCTCCGCCCCGATGACCAGCACCGTGCGGTACAGCCCGCTGGCGAGGTAGGCATGGCCGGCCGAGAAGGCGTACACGAAGCCGGAACATACGGCGGAGAGGTCCATGGCGGCGGCGTGGGTCGCCCCGAGCGCCTCCTTGACGAAGACCGCGGTGGCCGGCATGCCGTAGTCGGGCGTGCAGGTGCCGACCAGGATGAGGTCGAGGTCGGCCGGGTCCAGGCCCGCCACGGCCAGGGCTCGGGCGCCAGCCACCGCCGCCAGCGACGCGGTCGTCTCGTGCGGCCCCGCCACGCGGCGTTCGCGGATGCCCGTCCGTGACATGATCCACTCGTCGTTCGTCTCCACCAGCCGGCCCAGGTCCTGGTTAGTCAGGACGCGCTCCGGGACGTACCGGCCCCAGCCGGTCAGGCGGACGCTGGCGGGACCCATGGGCGGTAGCCTCCCGGCTGTCATGAGGGATCGACGTCCAGGATGGGCTGGCGCGCCTTGATCAGCGCGCCATGCTCGGCCAGGATGCGCACCACCCGGCCGCGCACGTCGGACTTGATCTCGTTGAACAGCTTCATGGCCTCGATCAGGCCGATCACCTGGCCCTGGTTGACCTCGCGTCCCACCTGCACGTAGGGCGCGGCGTCGGGGCTCGGCGCGAGGTAGAGCAGGCCGGTGAGCGGCGCCAGCACCTGGTGGTAGGGCGACGCCGGAACGGCCGGCTCGGCGGCGTGCTCGGGGGCCACGTTCTCGCCGGCCACCGGGACGGCCGCCGCCGCCTCGGCCGGCAGGGCCACCGGTTTGCGCAGGACGAGAGCGGTCTCGCCCACCTGGACCTCCAGCTCGGACAGGTCCGACGCCGCCAGGACCGCCTCAAGGCGGTCGATGAGGGCCACCAGTTCGGCCGCCTCGCCGGTGGAGGAGCTGCGGACCCGCTGCGCCACCCTAGGCCTCCCAGCGCTTGAGGACGAGGCAGCTGTTCTGGCCGCCGAAGCCGAAGGCGTTGACGAGTCCCACGTCGAGCTGCCGCTCGCGGGCGACCAGGGGCGTGCAGTCGAGGTTGCCGACGGCCGGGTCGGGAGCCACCAGGTTGAGGGTCGGGGGCACCCACCCGTCGCGCAGCGACATGATCGTCACGACCGCTCCGATGGCCCCCGCCGCACCCAGGGTGTGGCCGATGGCGCCCTTCGTGGCGGTGATGCTGACGCGTGGCCCGTGCTCACCGAACAGCGCGGCGAAGGCCGCCAGCTCGGCCGGGTCGCCTTCCGGCGTGCTGGTGGCGTGGGCACTGACCGTGTCGATGGCGGTCGGTGGCAGGCCGGCCTTGACCAGCGCCCGCCGGGCCGCCCGCAGGGCGCCCGCGCCACCGGGCGCAGGGAGGGTGACATGGACCGCGTCGGACGTGGCGCCGTAGCCGACCACCTCGGCCAGGATGGGCACGTCCCGCCGCTGGGCGTGGCCGGCCTCCTCCAGGACGAGCATGGCCGCCCCCTCGGCCGCCACGAACCCGTCGCGGCCCTGGTCGAACGGACGCGAGGCCCCGCCTGGGTCGTCGTTGCGCGTGGAGAGCGCCCGCATGGCCGCGAAGGCGCCCACGAAGGCCTCGAAGATGGGCGCCTCCGAGCCGCCCGCGATCATCATCTCGGCGTCGCCGCGGAGGATGATCTCGGCCCCCTCCCCGATGGCGTGGCCGCCGCTGGCGCAGGCGCTGACCGGCGCGAATGAGGGCCCCTGCGGCCCGAGGACGATGGAGACCTGGCCGGCGGCCATGTTGCTGATGGCCATGGGGATGAAGAACGGGCTGATGCGGTCGGGGCCGCGCGTGGCCGAGATGGCGATCTGCTCGACCAGCGTGCCCGTGCCGCCCATGCCCGACGCCACCAGCGTGCCCGTCTCCTCTGCCTGGGCACCCTCCAGCCGGGCCGGCAGGCCGGCCTGGGCCATCGCCTCGCGCGCCGCCACCAGCGCGAACTGGGTGAAGCGGTCCGTCCGTCGCAGCTCCTTGCGGTCGAGGACCCCGGAGGCGTCCAGGTCCTGCACCTCGCCGGCGATGCGGCTGGTGAGGCGGGACGGGTCGAAGGACGTGATGGGGCGCACGCCCGACCGCCCGGCGACCAGGGCCGCCCAGGTGCCGGCCACGTCGTTGGCCAGCGGCGTCACCGTGCCCATGCCGGTGACCACCACCCGGCGCCGTCCGAGCGGCGTGGGACCGCTCATCGGACGAAGCGCCCGGTGCGGATGGTGGCCGCGCGGTAGACGTCGCCGGGCAGGCCGCGCGCGGCGACCTCCTCGGCCATCGGCAGCGGGTCGTAGGAGGCGCGTCGCAGGTCGGCCGTGATGGCCCCGTCGGGCTCGAACGTCAGGAGGGCCCAGGCCGCATCCGCGTCGCCGTCGAAGCTGTAGCCGCACGAGCCCGGGTTGCAGATGAGCCGCCGCCCGAACTCGCGCGTCTCGGCCACATGGGTGTGGCCACACACGATGACCCGCGCGTCGGTGCGCGTGATGCGCTGCACGGTGACGGCCGCGTCGAGGCCCGCCGCCAGGCCGTCGGTCTGGCTGCCGGGCGAGCCGTGGCAGATGAGGACGAGGTCGTCGCCGACCCGCAGGCGTCGCTCGGCCGGCAGCCGGCGGAGGAGGTCCAGGTCGGCCGGAGCCAGGATGTCGTGGGCCCACTCGGCGGCGGCGCGCTGCGCGGCGGGCACCTCCTCCAGCCAGGGGAACGCGGCACTCATGTCCAGGTCGGCCACGGCGATGTCGGTGTTGCCCTGGACGACACAGGCGCCGGCCTGCTCCAGGGTGCGGATGCGCGCCAGCACCTCGGCCGGCCGCGGCCCGTTCATGACCAGGTCGCCGGTCACCGCCACCGCGTCAGGGCGGGCCCGCTCCACGGCCGCCAGGGCGGCATCGAGGGCCGCCACGTTGCCGTGGATGTCACCGAAGACGGCCAGGCGGAAGCTCACTTCAGGACCCCCTCGCCGGGGATGATGAAGCTCAGCAACGCCTCGCAGGCGACCTCGCCGTCGACGCTGGCCACGCCGCGCCCGCGCCCGAAGCGCCGGCCGAGCCGCTCCATGACGACCTCCAGGCGCAGCGTGTCGCCGGGTTGCACGAGGCGCTTGAAGCGGCACTCCTCGATGCCCGCGAACAACCCGATGCGGTCGCCGAAGCCCTCCTGCTGGGCGACGTAGACGGCCATCGTCTGGGCCAGCGCCTCCACCTGCAGCACGCCCGGCATGACCGGCAACCCCGGGAAGTGGCCCTGGAAGAACCACTCGGAGGCGGTCACGCCCTTCTGGCCCACGATGCGCTGCGCCGCGGGGTCGTACTCGATGATGCGGTCGACCAGCAGGAAGGGCCAGCGGTGCGGGATGAGGGCCTGGATCTGGGCCGAGGTGAGGACCGCTTCGCTCATCCGACCGCCTGTGGGCGCGGCGCGCTGGAGACGAACGCCGCACTGCCGATGCGGTCCAGCAGGTTGGTCGTGAAGGCACCCTCGATGAACGTCTCGTTGCGCAACAGGGCACGGTGGAAGTCCAGGTTGGTGATGAGGCCCTCCAGCACCACCTCATCAAGGACGCCGCGTGCGCGGGCCAGCGCGGAGGAGCGGTCGGGGCCCCACACGACCAGCTTGCCCAGCAGCGAGTCGTAGAACGGGGGCACCTCGTAGGCCGGATAGAGGTGGCTGTCCATGCGCACCCCGGGGCCGCCGGGCGCGAGGTAGCGCTGCACCTCGCCGGCCTGCGGCCGGAAGTCGTGGGCCACGTCCTCGGCGTTGAGGCGGAACTCCACGGCGTGGCCCCGCAGGACCACGTCGGCCTGGCTGTAGCCCAGGGGCTCGCCGGCAGCGATGCGGATCTGCTCGGCCACGAAATCCAGGCCGGAGCGCATCTCCGTGACGGGGTGCTCCACCTGGATGCGGCAGTTGATCTCGATGAAGTAGGCCTGGCCCGACTGGTCGACGAGGAACTCGAGGGTGCCCACGTTCTCGTAGCCGGCCGCCACGACGGCCTCGACGGCGGTGCGGCAGAGGTCCGCGCTGGCCTCGGGGGTCAGGGCGGGCGAGGGGCTCTCCTCGACGAGCTTCTGGTGGCGGCGCTGGACCGAGCAGTCGCGTTCACCCACGTGGACCCCATGGCCGTAGCGGTCCACGATCACCTGGACCTCCACGTGGCGCGTCTCCTCCAGCCACTTCTCCAGGTACAGGGAGTCGTCGCCGAAGGCGGCCCGGGCCTCGGAGCGGCAGACGGTGAGGGCTTGCTCGAGCTCGCGCGGGGACCGCACCATGCGCATGCCCCGGCCGCCGCCGCCCGCGGAGGGCTTGATGAGCACCGGGTAGCCGATCCGCTCGGCCTCGACGAGGGCGTCCGCGTCATCGCGCAGCATCTCGGCCGAGCCGGGCACGGTGGGCAGGCCGTGGCTCGCCAACAGGTGGCGCGTGCCGGCCTTGGAGGCGAACCGCTCCAGCACTTCGGCGGGCGGCCCGATGAACGTCAGCCCGTGGGCCCGCGTCATCTCGGCGAAGGTGTCGTCCTCGGAGAGGAAGCCGTAGCCCGGGTGGATGGCGTCGCAGCCGGTGACGATGGCGGCCGAGAGGATCGCCGGCGCCGAGAGGTAGCTCCGCTTGGCCTCGGCCGGCCCGACACAGATGGCCTCGTCCGCCAGCTGCACGGCCCTCGTGTCACGGTCGGCCTCGCTGTAGGCCACGACCGCCCCGATGCCCAGGCGACGGCACGTGCGCAGGATGCGCAGGGCGATCTCGCCGCGGTTGGCGATGAGGATGCGCTCGAACATCAGCCGGCCTCGGCGGGCACGGTGGCCACCGAGTCGTCGCGGCCGGCCTCGAGACGGACGAGTTCCTGGCCGTACTCCACGGCCTCCCCCGCCTCGGCCAGGTAGCGCCCCACCACGCCGTCGGCCGGGGCGACCACCTCCTGGCGCACCCCCAGCACGTCGACGTGGCCGAGCAGGTCACCGGAGCGCACCACGACGCCGGCGGTGAGGCCGCCCAGCGGGCTGAAGTAGCCGACGGCAGGCGACAGCGCGGCGGGTCGTCGGTCGGCGACCTTGGGCGGCAGGCCCGGTCCGACCGCCGCGAGGGGGGCGCCCCGGCCGGTGCCGGCGGCCTGGTCGGCGGCGGCGCGCGATCGGCCGGTGCCGCGACGTCCTGCGCCATCGGGCTGCGCGGCGTCCACGGTGGACCGGCGCAGGCGGACGCGCCAGCCGTTGCGGCGGATCTCCAGCTCCCCCAGCGTGCTCGCCTCCAGGCGCGCGATGAGCGCCGGCAGGACCTCGTCGGCGAGGCGGCCCACGGCGGCCGCGTCCGCGGCCGGAGCGGCGGGTGCCGGGGCGCGGCGGGCGGGTCGGTCGGCCATCTACAGCTCCTCCCGCAGCGGTGGCTCGTCGGCGGCGGCCGGATCCGGCGGCCCCTCGGACGGATCGATCCCTGCAAGGGTATGCCGTCCCAGGTCCAGGATGTTGCGGAGGCGGTCGGTCAGGCCGGGCCGCTCCACCCGCCCCTCGATCGAGGCCTCGTGCACGGTGAAGGCACCCATCCGCCGGTAGCGCTGGTAGCGCGCGTCGAGCAGGGCCGGCGTCGGCAAGGCCGCCAGGCGGTCGAGCTCGGTGATGATGGCCGACCGCAGCTGCGTCGCGGTCCGGCCCGGATCCTCCTGGGCGCCGCCCTGTGGCTCGGGCACGACCCCGTCGACGACGCCCAGCCGCGCCTGTTCCGGCGCGGTCATGCGCATCGCCGCGGCGGCCTGCGGCGCGGCCTCGCTGCTGCGCCACAGGATGCTGGCGCAGCCTTCCGGGCTGATCACGGCGTAGACGGCGTTCTCCAGGGCCAGGACCACGTCGCCGGCGGCCACCGCCAGGGCGCCGCCGGAGCCGCCCTCGCCGATGATGGCCACCACGATCGGGGTGCGCAGCCCCATCATCGTCATGATCGAGCGGGCGATGGCCTCGGCGATGCCGCGCTCCTCGGACGCCGCACCGGGATGCGCGCCCGCGGTGTCGACCAGGGTCACGACCGGCAGGTGCAGCTTCTCTGCCAGGCGGAAGATGCGCATCGCCTTGCGGAAGCCCTCCGGGTGGGCACTCCCGAAGTTGCGGCGGATGTTCTCCTCCGTGTCGCTGCCCTTCTGCTGGCCGACGAACATGATCGGCCGGCCGTCCAGGCGAGCGAAGCCGGCCACGATCGCGCCGTCATCGCCGAAGTAGCGGTCGCCGTGCAGCTCGATGACGTCGGTCGCCATGACGTGGAGCAGCTCCAGGGCATGAGGCCGACGGATGTTGCGGGCCAGGCGGACGCGCTCCCAGACGGCGGCACGCTCCTGCTCGGCCAGGGCCGGGGGGCTGTCGGCGAGCCGCTCAGCCACGGCCGGGGTCTCCCGCCAGGGACTCGAGGAGCGAACGCGGGAACGAGCCGTTGCCGGTGGCCGCCGGGGCGGCCCGGTCGGCGGGAACGGGCGCCGGCCGGAGGTATCGCAGGAGGCGCCCCAGCTCGTCACGGAGCTGGTGGCGGGGCACGATGAGGTCCACGAACCCGTGGTCGAAGAGGAACTCCGAGCGCTGGAAGCCCGGCGGCAGCGACTCGGCGATGGTGCCCGCCGAGACGCGAGAGCCGGCGAAGCCGATGAGGGCGTTGGGCTCGGCCACGTTGACGTCGCCGAGGGCGGCGAACGAGGCGAAGACGCCGCCGGTCGTGGGGTCGGTCATGACGCTGATATAGGGCACGCCCGCGGCATCCAGGCGGCCGATGGCACCGACCGTCTTGGCCAGCTGCATCAGGGCCAGCGTGCCCTCCTGCATGCGCGCGCCACCGGACGCCGAGACGATGACGAGCGGGACCCGATCGGCCAGGGCCGCCTCCGCGGCCCGCGTCACCTTCTCGCCCACCACGGACCCCATCGAGCCGCCCATGAAGGCGAAGTCCATGACGCCGAGGGCGATGCGATGCTGGGCCACGGTCGCCATGCCCCACACGGCGGCGTCGCCGAGGCCGGTCGCCGCGCTGGCCGCCGCCAGGCGCTCGGGATACGGCTTCTGGTCGACGAAGCCCAGGGCATCCAGGGAGGCCAGGCCCGCGTCGCGCTCGACGAACGAGCCGGGGTCGACCAGCAGCGCGATGCGCGCCGTGGCGCTGAGGCGGAAGTGGTGCCCGCAGGTGGGGCACACGCGCAGGTTCTTGTCGAGCTGCTTGTTGTAGATCATCTCCTCGCAGCTCGGGCAGCGCGTCCAGAGGTCGGGCGGGTACTCCTGGCCGCGGGTGCGGAAGGGCAGCTTCAGCGGCATCGCACGACGCTCCTCACGACGCGACCCGGTGGCCGCGGCGCCACGCCAGGTAGGCCGCGCCGGCGAGCGACAGGCCGGAGGCGATGGCGCCACCCACCAGCAGGCGGCCGAGCGGACCCACCGGCTCGTCGACAGAACCCAGCGACCCCTCCGCGACGCCCGGGAAGGCCAGCACGGGGCCGCCGATGAGCGGTTCGGGGCGTTGCTCGTACATCGCCTCGCCGAGGGCGCGCAACCGCGCCGCGAGCGCGTCCTCGAAGCGGAACGAGGGGTGGAAGCGCACCAGCGAACGGGCCAGGATGTCGGCCGCGCGGCCCGCGGCGGGGTCGATGTCCGCGGGGTCGATCAGCGGCCGCGGCCCGGCCGGTCGTCCGGCCAGCACGCCCTCCACGTAGGCGTCCAGCCGGACCACCTCGTCAGTCACGCTCCAGCTCGGTCGCCACGGCGCGCAAGGCCCGATGGATGAGGACGCGCACGGCGCCCTCGGAACGGCCCATGACGCCGGCGATCTCGGGGGTCGACATCTCTTCCACGAAGCGCAGCGTCAGGGCGCGGCGTCGCTCGGCCGGCAGCCGGCCGATGGCGCGCCAGGCGCGCCGCGCCTCCTCGCCGGCCACCGCCTGGGCGGCCGGGTCGAGTCCCGGGGCGGCCACGTCGAGGGCCGCGTCAAGGGACGCCTGCGGATGACGGGCCCGGCGACGGTGCTCGTTGGCCAGCGCGTGGCGGGCGATCTGGAAGAGCCACACGCGGAAGGTGCTGACGGACCCGTCGCCGCGCTCCTCGAAGGAGGGCAGCCCACGGAGTGCCTGCAGGAAGACCTGTTCGGTCACGTCTTCCGCCGCGTGGTGGTCACGGAGTTCATAAGCGGCAAAGCTGTATACCTGCCCCACGTATTTGCGGTAGAGCGGCTCGAAACGGCGCGGATCGCGCCTGGCCGCCTCGACGGCCGAGCGATCGGCGTCGAACGGGACGAGACGCTGGCGGCCTCGTTCCGCTGCTTTCCTGAACACCGCCGCAGTCTAGCCGTTACAGCCGGCCGGCCGGCGCCATGCGGCAGCGCAGGACCTCGGCGCTGTCGAAGTGGCGCACCACACCGTCCTGCTCCAGCAGGAGCGCGCCCGACAACGGGTCGACGCCGACCCCCAGACCTTCCACGACCTCGTCGCCGGCCTGGAGCGTGACGCGGCGGCCGGTGGTGCGCTGGCGGCCGGTCCAGCCGGCGCTGTCGAACCGGCCTGCCATCAGAGCCTCGTAGCGCGGCTCGAGCCGGTCCAGAAAGCCCTCCAGGAGGGCGTCCCGATCGACAGGCCGGTGGGCCAGCTCGCGGAGACTGGTCATGGCCGGCGCCAGCTCTGGCGGGAAGGTCGCGGCCGGCCAGTCCACGTTGATGCCCAACCCGACGAGGCAGGTCGTCACGGTCCCTTCGGCCGCCGCGGCCACCTCGCCCAGCACCCCGGCCAGCTTGAGCGGGTCGCCGGCGGGACCGTCGGCGACGAGGTCGTTGGGCCACTTCAGGCCGATCGTGCCGTCGGGGAGGCCCTGCGCCTCGGCCGCCTCCGCCAGGGCCAGGGAGGCGACCGCGGCGATGCGCCACGCCTGGGCCAGTGGCAAGCCGCGCGGCCGGAAGCCGCAGGTCACAAGGAGCGCGGCGCCGGGCGGCGCCTGCCACGTCCGGCCGGTGCGGCCGCGGCCGGCCCTCTGCACGTCGGCCGTGGCGACGGCGACCTCCGCGACGCCGTCGGCCAGCCAGCCGGCCACGATCCGCTGCGTCGAGTCGACCTCCGCGAAGCGCTCCAGGCGCGAGACGAACGGGCGCGTCCCGCTCACCCGGCGGCGGCCTCGGCGCCCCCGACCAGGGGCTCCAGGCCGACCGTCTCGGGTCGCTCCAGGGCGAAGGCACGATGGAGGGCCTGGGCGGCGGCCTCCACGTCGGCCTCGGCGATGATGCAGGTGATGCGGATCTCGCTGGTCGAGATCATCTCGATGTTGATGCCGGCGTCGGCCAGCGTGCCGAACATCCGCGCCGCGTAGCCGGGGGCGTTCTGGATGCCGGCCCCCACGATGGAGACCTTGGCGACCGCGCGGTCGGTCGTCACCTCGGCCGCGCCGAGCTCGCGGCGGATCTCGTCGAGCAGCCGGTCGGCGCGCGCCAGATCCACGGACGGGATCGTGAACGACAGGTCGGTCGTGCCGGCGTGGCCCACGTTCTGGACGATCATGTCGACGTTGATGCCGGCCTCAGCGAGCGGCGCGAAGACGGCGCGGGCGACGCCCGGCCGGTCGGGCACCCCGACGACCGTGACCTTGGCGACATGGCGGTCGGTGGCCAGGCCGCGCACCTTGTTGCGCTGCTCCACGAGCGGGTCCTCCCTGATGCGCGTGCCGGGATGGTCGGAGAAGGTCGAGCGCACGGCGATGACGACGCCGTTGACCCAGCCCAGCTCGACGGCGCGGGTCTGCATGACCTGGGCGCCCTGCTGGGCCAGCTCGAGCATCTCCTCGTAGCCGATGACGGGCAGCAGCCGGGCGTCGGGCACGACCCGCGGGTCGGCCGTGAAGATGCCTTCCACGTCGGTCAGGATCTCGCAGCGGTCGGCGCCAAGCCGGGCCGCCAGGGCGACGGCCGTGGTGTCCGAGCCGCCCCGCCCGAGGGTCGTGACGTCGCTCTCCAGGAAGCCCTCACCGGTGGCGCCCTGGAAGCCGGCCACGATCACCACGCGGCCCGCGTCCAGCTCGCGGACGAGACGCGCCGGGTCCACGTTGGCGATGCGCGCCCGCCCGTGGCGCGTGTCGGTACGGATGCCCGCCTGCGGGCCGGTCAGGCTGATGGCGGGGATACCGAGCGCGTGGAGCGCCATGGCCACCAGCGTGCCGCTCATGTGCTCGCCGGTCGCCAGCAGCACGTCAAGCTCGCGCGGATCCGGGTCGGGCGTGATCTGGGCGGCCAGGGCGAGGAGGTCGTCGGTCGTGTCGCCCATGGCGCTGACCACCACGACCAGCTGCTCGCCGTCGCCGCGCTCGTGGGCGATCCGCCCCGCCACGTGACGGATGCGGTCGGCCGTGGCGAGCGAGGAGCCGCCGTACTTCTGGACGATGAGCATCGGTGGATTCTAGAGGCCGGTCGCGCCGGTTCGGCCCGCGACCGGGCCCGCGCGGTCGGGCTACTTGGCCTCGACGGCCACGGCGCCCGCATTGCGCGGCATGACGATGCGCACCGAGCCGGCCAGGTCGGCCTCCGCCGCCGCCGCCAGGAGGGCCGATTCGACCGCCGCCAGGCCGTGCACCGAGTCGCCGAAGGCGATGACCGACGACCCTGACCCCGACAGGCAGGCACCGAGCGCCCCCGCCTTGCGAGCCGCCGCGATGAGGGCGGGCAGGGCCGGGTAGACCTCGGTCCGGTAGGGCTCGTGGAGGCGATCCTCGGTCAGGACCCGCAGCATGTCCGTGCGGCCGCTGGCCAGGCCGGCCACCCCGAGGGCGACCCGGCCGACGTTGAACACGGCATCCCGATGGGGCACGGTCGCCGGCAGGACCGTCCGCATGGCAGACGTGGAGAGGCGCAGGTCGGGCACGAAGATGACCGCCCGCAGGTCCCGCGGCGCGTCGAAGCGCATCGTCTCCGGCCGCCCCTCCACCATGGCCGTGACGACGAAGCCGCCCTGTAGCGCGGCCGCGACGTTGTCGGGGTGGCCCTCCAGCTCGACCGCCAGGGTCAGCATGCGTCGTTCGTTGAGCCGGCCGCCGGCGAAGGCGTCGGCCGCCACGAGCCCGCCCACGGTGGCCGCCGCGGACGAGCCCAAGCCGCGCGCCAGGGGGATCTCGTTGTGCATGCGGACACGCCACCCCAGGCCCGCCGGCAGCTGGCCCAGGGCCCAGCGGAGGCCCGTCTCCAGGGCCTGCACGAACCGGTCATCGGGGCCCCGCGAGATCTCGCCGGGCCCGGCGCCCTCGCCCTCCACCTCCACCTCCAGGCCCCCGCCGGGCAGGAGGTCGACCTCGAAACGGTCCTTCAAGTCGAGGGCCAGGGCGAGCGCATCGAATCCCGCGCCGATGTTGGCCGTGGTCGCGGGCACCTCGACGACGACGCGGCGCACGCCGATGCCGTCGGGCAGGGCCTTGGCCGGGGGGGTCGAGCCGCTCACCAGCCCAGGGCCTCCATCACGGCGGCCGGGTCGGCCGCGGCGTCGATGACGGGTGCCGCCTGAGCCTGGGCCGTGGCGGGATCCTTCAGGCCGTGACCGGTCAGCACGCAGACGATGGTAGCCGACGGATCGATGCGCCCGTCGGCCGCCACCTTGCGCACGCCGGCCACGGCCGCCGCGCTGGCCGGTTCACAGAAGACACCCTCGAGGCGGGCCAGGTCGCGGTAGGCGGCCAGGATCTCCTCGTCGGTGACCGAGTCGATGAGCCCGCCCGACTCGTCGCGCGCGCGACGTGCATGCTCCCCGCTGGCGGGATGGCCGATGCGGATGGCCGTCGCCACCGTGGCCGGGTCGGCCACGTCGTGACCCAGGACGAGGGGCGCCGCGCCCACCGCCTGGAAGCCCAGCATCAGCGGGCGCGTCTCCACCAGGCCGGCGTCGCGGTACTCCGTGAAACCGCGCCAGTAGGCCGTGATGTTGCCGGCGTTACCGACCGGGATGGCGAGGTAGTCGGGCGCGCCACCCAGGTCGTCGCAGACCTCGAACGCGCCCGTCTTCTGGCCGGCGATGCGATGCGGGTTGACCGAGTTGACGAGCGTCAGCGGATGGCCGTGCGAGGTGCCCTGAGCCACCACCTCGCGCACGATGCGAAGGGCCGCGTCGAAGTTGCCGTCGACGGCGATGACCCTTGCCCCGGCCAGCTGGGCCTGGACGAGCTTGCCGGCCGCGATCTGGCCGGCGGGCAGGACGACCACGACCTCGAGGCCCGCCGCCGCGCCATACGCGGCAGCCGAAGCCGCGGTGTTGCCGGTGGAAGCGCAGACGATGGCGCGCGCCCCTGCCTCCAGGGCCTTGGCGACCGCCACGACCATGCCCCGGTCCTTGAAGGAGCCGGTCGGGTTGCTGCCCTCCAGCTTGAGGTAGAGCTCGGGGCAGCCGATGGCCCGCCCCAGCGTCCGGGCATGGAGCAGCGGCGTGCCGCCCTCGCCGAGGCTCAGCGGCGGCGTCGCGTCGGTCAGGGGCAGGAAGGCGGCGTAGCGGTGGAGGAGGCGCGGGCGGGCCTCCGCCGCCACGTGCTGCTGCCGCAACTGGCGCAGGACGTCGCTCATACGCATGGTCAGCGGGCCTCGTCGAGGATGGGGAAGAGCGTGGCCTGATAGCCATCGCCGCGCAGCTCATCGCGCAGCTGGGCGACGGTCCGGATGCTGCTGAAGCCGTCGCCGGGGGGGTCGGCGATGAGCCAGCGCCGCGCCGGGCCCAGATGGTCGACCGGCTGGATCGGCGTCGCCGGCGCGGGTGGCAGGCCCGACCAGCTCGAGCCTTCCCCACGGGCGATGGCGAGGAGGTCGCCAAGGACGGCCGAGCTGGTCGCCGGGCCCCCTGCCCCGGGGCCGCCGATCGCGACCCGTCCGACCGGCTCGCCCTCCAGTTCGAGCCGGTTGTCCACCCACTCGGTGCGGCCCAGGCCGGAGTCGGCCCGCACGGCAGCCGGCATGACCCACGCGTTGACCTCCCCGCCCCGGGTCCGCTCCGCGTGGGCCACGAGGCGCATCACGAGGCCCTCACGCCTGGCGACCTGCAGAAGCGCCGCCGTGACGCCGGTGATGCCCGGGTCACCGTCGCCGTCCAGGGCCGGCGGGGCCCGGCGGATGGCGGCCACGTCCGGCCACGCACCGAAGGCGAAGCGGATGAGGATGGCCAGCTTGTCGGCCGCGTCGCGGCCCTCCACGTCCCCGCTCGGGTCGGCCTCGGCGTACCCGGCGGCCTGGGCCCCGGCCAGGGCGTCGGCATACGACGCGCCGTGGAGGTCCATGTGGCACAGGATGTAGTTGGTCGTGCCGTTGAGGATGCCGGTCATGGCCTGCCAGCGATCCGCGGCCAGGTCGCGGCCGAGCGGCCCCAGGATGGGCAGCCCGCCGCCGACGGCCGCCTCGAAGCGCAGCGTGCCGCCCAGGCGTCGCACATGACCCTCCAGCGCCGCGCCGCGACGCGCCAGGAGGGCCTTATTCGCGGTGACGACCGCGGCACCGCCGTCGAGGGCGGCCGTGACCAGCTCCCCGGCCGGCTCGACCCCGCCCAGCAGTTCCACGACGACGTCGACCGGGGCGGCCCGGCCGGTCGCCACGGCGGCCAGGTCGTCGGTGACGGGGATCGTGGGCGACAGCGGCAGGCCCCGGTCGCGGCGCGGCTCGCGGACGCCGACCGCGGCGAGCGTCAGACCCCGTCCGCCGGACGCGGCCGCAAGGTCCGGCGCGCGCTCGGCGAGAGCCCGGGCCACCTCACGGCCGACCGTGCCGAGACCAAGGAGGGCGACACGTAGCGGGGCCGCCGACGGCTGGGTCGCGGCACCGGCCGTCGCGCTGGACATGCTCCGGATTGTAGGGGCGCCGCGCGATGGTTTGACGGGCCCCGCACGCGCGCCTAGCGTGGAGCGGAGCACAGCATGAGGAGAGTCCCTTGACCCGATACGAGGCGCTGGATCGGTACATCGAGGCGCAGCTGCCGGCCTGGACCGGCGAGCTGGCCGAGTTCTGCCGCTTCCGTTCCGAGCAGGGCGACCTGGCGGGTCTGCACGGGGCGGCCGCGTGGATCGCCGCCCGGCTGGAGCGCCTCGGGGCGACCGTGGATATCGTGGAGCTGCCCGGCCAGCCAGATGTGCCGCCGCTCGTGGTGGGCGAGATCGGGGCCGGGCCGCGGATCCTCAACGCGGTCCAGCACTACGACGTCCAGCCAGCCGTCCCGCTCGACCTGTGGACCACCCCGCCCTATGAGCCGGCGGTCCGTGACGGACGCCTGTTCGCCCGAGGGGCCATCGACAACAAGGGCGAGCTGCTGCCGCGCATCTGGGCGATCGAGGCCTACCTGGCCACGATCGGTCCCCTGCCCTGTCGCGTGCGCTTCCTGGTCGAGGGCGAGGAGGAGTACGGCAGCGGCCACCTCGATGCCCTGCTGGACCAGCGGCCCGGTATCCGCAAGACCGACGGCGCCCTGATCGAGGGCGGGGGTGTCAACGCGGCGGGCCAGCCCGAGATCACCGGCGGCGTGCGCGGCATCGTCGTCGTCGAGCTGATCTGCCGCACCCTCGCGTACGACGCCCATTCGAGCCTCGCGACCGTGCTGCCGAGCGCCCCTGTTCGTCTCGCGCAGGCCCTGGCCAGTCTGTTCCACGCCGACGGGACGCCGGCTCTGGAAGGGCTCGAGGATGGGATCGTGCCGCCGACGCCGGCCCAACTGGCCATCGTGGACGCGACCCCGCCCGCGGCAGTGGAGGAGATCCGCCGCGAGTTCCACGTCGAGCACCTCATCGGCGACCTCGACGGCACCGCCGCGGTGCGGGCCATGACGTTCGCGCCCACGCTCAACATCCAGGGTCTGTGGTCCGGCTTCATCGGCCCCGGCGACAAGACGATCACACCCGCCGAGGCGCATGCCCGGCTGGACCTCCGCATCGTGCCCGACCAGGACCCGGCGAAGATCCTCACGGCGCTCGCCCGGCACCTCGAGCGAGCCGGTTTCGACGATATCGAGCTCGACGCCGAGGAGGGGGAGCACGCCTACTGGTCGCCGGCCGACGATCCGATCCTCGAGGCCGCCGTCCGCGTGTCGGAGGCCGTGTTCGGACGACCGGCGATCCGTTACGTCGCGACCCCGGGCGTCGCCCCGATGTGGCAGGTGTGTGGACGCGACCACGTGCCGATGACCAGCCTGGGCAGTGCCGCCGTCGACTCCCGCGCTCACGCCCCCGACGAGAACGCGCGCCTCGACCTGGCCGCGCAGGCGGCTCGCCTCACGGCCCGCTTCCTGGACGAGTTCGCCGCCCTTTCCTGAGGGTCGCCCCTGCTAGACTCGGCCGCCATGGCCACCGCCCCCCAGGCCCCGCCCGCCCCGTTCCTGACGCCCGCGTCGACGCGCCAGCGCGTCTTCAGCGGCGTCCAGCCGAGCGGCCTGCCGCACATCGGGAACTACCTTGGGGCGTTCCGCAACTACATCGCCATGCAGGACGGCTACGACGCCATCTACTGCATCGTCGACTACCACGCCCTCACGTCGACCCACGACGGGGCGCTCATCCGCCAGAACACGCAGGAGATGGCGCTGGGGCTCCTGGCCCTTGGCCTGGATCCGGAGAAGGCCGTCCTGTTCCGCCAGTCGGACCGACCCGAGCACGCCGAGCTGGCCTGGCTCCTCGCCACGGCCGTGCCCGTGCCGTGGGTCGAGCGGACGCCGTCGTTCAAGGAGAAGAAGCGCAGCCAGCCGCAGGACGTCAACTTCGCCCTGCTCAGCTACCCCGTCCTGCAGTGCGCCGACATCGCCATCTACCAGGCCCGCTACGTGCCGGTCGGCAAGGACCAGGCCGCCCACCTGGAATTGGCGCGCGAGATCGTGCGGGCCTTCAACGCGCGGTACGGCGAGGTCTTCGTGGAGCCCCAGGCCGTCTTCACCGACTCACCGGTGGTGAAGGGCACCGACGGCCAGCTCAAGATGTCCAAGTCACTGGGCAACACGGTGGAGATCTTCGCCTCGCCCGAGGAGATCCGGCGGCAGGTCATGTCGATGGTCACCGACACGCAGCGCATCAAGCGGACCGATCCAGGCCGGCCCGAGGTCTGCAACGTGTGCCAGCTGCACCGTCTCTTCGGGGACGACTACGAGACCATCTGGGAGGGCGAGCGCACGGCCCGGACCGGCTGCGTCGACACCAAGCGGCTGCTCGCCGACCGGATCATCGACGCCTTTGCCGAGGCCCGCGAGCGGCGTGCCGAGTTGGCTGCTCGACCGGGCTACGTGGAAGAGGTCCTGCGCGCCGGCGCCGACCGCCTCGCGCCGCTCGCCCGCGAGACGCTGCGCGAGTGCCACGAGCGGATGGGTCTGGGCCCCGTCCGCTAACGGCCTGTGCGGATGCCCCGCGGCGGCGTCCGCAGGATCGTGGCTTTGCCCCGGTCGACCGTCGACCAGAGCAGCACATCGCCCGGCCACGGCGCGGTCGGCTGAGCGAGCGCGTCGTACGAGTCGGCCGCCCTGGCCGGGAAGGCGGCAGAGAAGACGTGCGGGTCGAGCGCGACGACCCGGCGGTTGGTCTCGGTCGAGCGCAGGACGAGCAGTCGGCACATCTGCGTTTCCGGCGGCAGGGTCGCCGCGATGGCTTCCGCCGTCGCCTGGCCCCAGCGGAGCTGCTGCTCCAGCCGGCGGAGCTGGGAATGCACCTCCGCGACCACGGCCTGGTGACGCACGGGATCGTGCAGCACGAGGTCGGCGTAGCCGCGCGCCGGCGGAGGGATCCGAACCTCCAACTGCGGGCGCCACGACCGGTCGGCCAGACGAGGAGCGCCTCGGCCATCGCCACCTGGAGGTGGTCGCGCAGCGTCGGTCCCGTGCCGGGATAGATGCGCACCGAGAGGTCGGCACCGAGCGCCGACGCGAGCCTGGCGAGGACCTCGACGCTCGGCGTCCGCAGCCCTGCCTCAATCGCACTGAGGTAGGCGCGGCTGATACCGGCCGCGCGGGCCACGGCACCTTGACTGATGCCGGCGTCCAGCCGGAGGCCGATCAGCGCTTCGGCCACGTTCCGCATGTCGTGCTGCAGACGGCGTCGCCCGGCCGCCGCGATCGGGGAACGACGGTCTCGCTGGAGCGGCACAGGGATGAGTCAAGCAGCCGCGGCTTATCCGGGACTTGGTCCGGGTGGTTCCGCGGTGCGCGTGGTCACAGCCAGTGAACGAATCGGGGCCGAAGATGGGCCGGGACCACCGGCCAGGCCGCCTCGGGAGGCATCGGTCACGGTGAGTGAACGAAACCGGGTCGAAGGAGGGTCCTGGCCGTCGGACAGGCCGTTTCGAGGCAGATTCGTTCACTCCTGGTGACCCTTGGTTGCGCTGGACCGGTGCTATCGACCTCCGGCGGTGCTTCGAGGGCAACGTGTTCACGGTGAGTGACGGGACCGGGCGGTGGGCACGTGCCGCCCGGGCGGCGACGATCGTCGGTGGGGCGATGGCGCGTCGTAGACTGCGGCCATGACGGAGCTGACCGACCGCGAGCGGCGGTGGCTGGATGCGCTGCTGATCATCGGCACGCTGCTGGCCGCGATCCTGCTCATCGGCCAGGTGAGCAACTGGCTCTTCTACTTCAGCGACATCCTGCTGATCTTCTTCCTGGCCTGGCTGCTCGCCTTCGTCATCAACCCCCTGGCCTCGTTCATGGTCCATACCATCCCGGGCCTGCCGCGGGCCGGCGCCGTGGTGCTGACCTACGCGCTGCTCCTCGTGGTGCTCACCGGCGTGGCCCTGTTCGTGGCGGGCAGCCTGGCGACCTCCACGCAGGCGTTCCTGGCGAGCGTGCCGCAGCTGCAGCAGAACCTGCCGTCCATCGTCAAGCCGTGGCAGGACTCGTTGGCCTCGATCGGCCTGCAGGTCGACCTGGCGGCAGCCGCTCAGCAGGTCCTCACGAGTGTGGGATCGGTCGGCACGTCGCTGGTGGGGCCGCTGACCAACCTGGCCGTGGCCAGCCTGGGCCTCTTCGGCAACCTCATCATCATCATCTTCCTGTCGCTCTACCTGGCCATCGACGGGGAGCAGACGATGGCCTTCATCAACCGCCTCGTGCCGCCGCGCTACGCCGAAGACTTCGCCCTGCTCGAGCTCAGCGTGTCGCGCTCGTTCGGCGGCTTCCTGCGCGGCCAGGCCCTCATCGGTTTCGTGTACGGCCTGGTCGCGGCGGTCACGAGCCTGCTGCTGGGCCTCGACTTCGCGCCGCTGACGGCGGTCAGCTCGGGCATCCTGCAGGCCATCCCGTTCTTTGGCCCGTTCATCTCATGGGCCCCACCGGTGGCCGTGGCGCTCCTCACCAAGCCTGATGCCGTCCTGCCGACCCTGGCCCTCATGATCGCCGGCTGGTTCGTGGTCATGAACATCATCCAGCCGCGAGTCATGGGCGAGGCCGTCGGCATCCACCCCGCCGTGGTGCTGGGGTCGGTCATCGTGGGTGCGAAGATCGCCGGGGTGGCCGGCGCCATCTTCAGCGTCCCGGTGGCGGCCGTCATCTCCAGCATCTTCTTCTACTACCTCAACCACCTGGCCAGCGGCTCGCGGGACGTCACATCCCGCGCGGCCCGCACCCTCGCCGCGCGCGAGGGCCATCCCGTCCGCGTGCCGCGGCCGCCCGAGCCTGCCGCCACGGCGACCGAGGCCACGGCCACCGGCCGGCT
>CAZFGT010000040.1:0-21980 GCA_964518505.1 uncultured Anaerolineaceae bacterium
GCGTCTCCTCGTACGGAAACGCGGCCTCCAGCTCCTGCTGCCAGGGCGTGTCGGGCCCGAACGGATGACCGCGCGCATTGGCGCGGGCGCCGTACAGCTCCAGCAGCTCGCGCGCCAGGTCCGTCACCGCCCGCTTGACGCGCGCCTTCGTCCGCAGCCACTCCCCGCCACCCAGCCGGCTCAGGACCGGTTGGTCATCGCCGGCGTAGCGGCTGAGGCGATCGATCTGCTCGACCGGCACCCACATGCGGTCGGTGCCCACGAAGTGCAGCTCCAGGAAGTCGCGCTCCTCGTCGCCGGCGCCACCGGCCGACCGCCGCACCAGGCCGGCATAGCGCGCCACGCCATGGTCGATGTGAACGACCGCGTCCCCCGGCTGGAGGCGCTCCAGGAGGTCGCGTGGCACGACGCGGCGGAGGGCGCGCGGGCGGCGGACGCGCACCGTGCCGAAGAGTTCGCGGTCGGTCAGGACCACGAGCCCCTCGGGGCCGCCCTCGAAGCCGCCGTTCAGGCTGCGCTCGACGAGGGCTACGCCGCCGGGCGGCGGGGCCGTGGCCAGCCCGGCCACCGGCGCGGCGGTGACTCCCGCGTCCTCCAGCAGCTCGGCCAGGCGGGCCGACTGGTCGGAGGTGATGACCACCCGCTGGCCGTCCTTCCGCCAGCGTTCGACCGCCTCGCCCAGCCGCCCCAGGGGCGCCGGCGGCAGCGACGGCTCCCGCCACCCGAAGGGGTTGCCGCCGGGCGGTGCGCCCTCGACGTCCGTCTCCCAGTGCAGCTCCAGCGTCCGGGCTTCGTGGAGCGCCGCCCGCCAGACCCGCGGCTCCACGTACACGCTGGGCCAGGCGCGGCTGAGCTCGCCCGCGGCCACCAGGTCGGCGGCGCGCTCGCTGGCCTGGCCCCACAGCGTCTCGGTGGCATGGTCCACGTCCGCCGGCTCGTCAAGGACCCAGATCGCGTCCCCGACGTGGTCCAGCGCCGTGGCCGGCGCCAGGACGCCGCTCCACACCTCGGCCGCGTCGCCGGGGTCGCCACTGTCCACGAGGCGCGCCAGGTCAGCCGCAAGCCGGTCGGGGAGGGCCCGCGCAACCCGGCCAAGCCGCGTGCGGAGCCACGTGTCACGGTCCTGGAACGGCATGAGGAACTCGCTGGCCGGCAGGATCGTGACGTCCGCGACGGCCGCCACCCCGCGCTGGTCGGCCGGATCGAAGGCCCGCAGCGACTCCACCTCGTCGCCGAACCATTCCGCACGCACCGGCAGCGGCGCGCCGGGCGGGTAGAAGTCGACCAGGCCACCACGCCGCACGAACTCGCCACGGCCGCCGACCTCCACGACCGGCTCGTAGCCCAGCCGCACGAGCTCGGCCAGGAGGCGGTCCTGGGAGACGCGTCGACCCACGGCCAGGCGCAGCGGCTCGTTCGGCAGGTCGTCCGGCGAGAGGGTCCGCTGGAAGAGCGCCTGGACGCTCGCCACGAGGACCCGTGGCGTGCCGCCGGCCCAGGCCGCCAGGGCCGCCACCCGCGCGGCGGACTCGTCGCCGATGAGGCCCGAGCGCTCGTAGGCCAGGGCCGAGCGCGGCTCCAGCGTGACGACGGCCGCCGGTTCGCCGAACCAGGCCTCCAACTCCTCCACCACGCGGTCGGCGATCTCCGCGTCACGGGCGATCCACAGCAGCCGTTCGCCGGTGGCCCGCGCCACGGCTGCCGCGACGTAGCTCTTGGCGCCGTGCGGCATCCCGGCGTACGTGACGTGACGGAGGGCGGTCCCGACCTGGGCCCCTGGTCCGTCGCGTCGTCCGAAACGGGCGGCCAGCGCCTGGAGCGTGCCGCTGCCGGCGAGGAGGTCGGTCAGGACGGCCAGGTCTGCCGAGCGGCGCGGCGGGCGCAGCCGGTCGCTGGGCCGCGCCGGATGGCGGGCGGCCGATTCGAAGGCTTCAGCGAGGCGCCGGTCGCGGCCGCTGCGACCGCGCAGGCGCGTCGACCCGTCGGTCACGCGCCGGGCTCGCGCGGCGTGGTCCCGCGATCGCGCGGCAGGAGGCGGCGCCAGCCGGTCGTGGAACGGCGGACGCCGTCGGGTCCGGGCTCCTCGGGCGACGGCGCTGCGGGCGCGCGGTCCTCGTCCGCCGGCGGCTCGGGCAGGTGCCAGGCGTTCCAATCACTGGCGGCCTGCGCGGCGCCGTCGCGGGCCCACGCCTCGACCGCGTCCGCCGCGGCCTCGATGACGGCCGGCAGGACCGCCCGCTCGGCCGCGTCGAAGCGGCTCAGGACATGGTCGATCGCGCCGGCCCCCGGCTCACCGATGCCCACCCGGAGGCGGGCGAAGGCCTGGCTGCCCAGCTCACCGATGATCGACCGCAGGCCGTTGTGGCCACCGGCGCTGCCGGCCGCCCGCAGGCGAAGCCGGCCGAAGGGCAGGGCGAAGTCGTCGCAGACCACCAGGAGCTCGTCCAGCGGTGCATGCTCCCGGGCCAGGACCTTGCGCACGGCGAGGCCCGACTCATTCATGAAGGTGAGGGGCTTGACCAGCGCCAGGTCCAGGTCGCGATAGCGGCCCCACACGACCCGCGCCGCGTCCCGCTCGCGACCGGCGCCCCACCCGGCCCGATCCGCCAGACACTCCACGACCATCCAGCCGACGTTGTGGCGGGTGGCGGCATACTGGCGGCCCGGATTGCCCAGGCCGACGACGATCTTCACGCAGCTCCCTCCCGACGGGCACGCCGAACGGCCACGATCGCCATCTCCCGGCGCGCGGCTCGTGGTGCCGATGGTAGACGGAAACGCGCCGGGCGGGACCATCGTCGGGGTGGCGACACGGCCTCGGCGGCACGACCATGGCGGTCATGTCCGCGGCCGCCACCTTCGTCGACCGGTTGCCCCTGCGCCGCTGGCGTCCGCTCGCGGCGTCCGCCCTGGCCGCGACCGTGGTGGCCATGATCGCGGCGGCCGGCGCCTGGGCCACCGGCTACGCCCCACCCATCACGCGCCTTGCTGGTGCCGACCGCTACGCCACCTCCGCCGCCGTGGCCGCGACGTACGGCGCGCCCCAGACGACGGTCTACGTGGCCAGCGGCGGTGGCTACGCGGACGCCCTGTCGGCGGCGCCCCTGGCCGGTGCCCACGGCGCCCCGCTCCTGCTGGTCGCGCCAACGTCCATCCCGGCGGCGATCCACGCCCAGCTGGTCCGCCTCCAGCCGACGAACATCGTGGTCCTGGGCGGCCCCAGCGTCGTCTCCGACGCCGTCCTCACCCAGCTGCAGGCCCTGACGACCCCCGCCGGAGGCGCCGCGCGCGTCTACGGCAGCGACCGCTACGCGACGTCCGCCAAGGTGCTCCACACCTACCCCACGCCGTCGACGACGACGCCGCGGATCTACGTGGTGGCCGGCACCGATTACCCCGACGGGCTCTCCGCGGCGGCCCTCGCCGGCCACCAGGGCGCCCCGCTCGCGCTCGTGCAGCAGGGCGCCATCCCGCCCCTCGTGCTGACCGAGCTGCAGCGGCTCAAGCCGGTCAGCGTCGTCGTCCTGGGGGGCTCCTCCGTCGTATCGGACGCCGTCCTGGCGCAGCTGGACGGCCTCACGACGCCTGCCGGGGGCGCCAGGCGCATCGCCGGCGCGGACCGCTACAAGACCTCCGCGTTGATCTCGCAGGCCGGGTACCCCGGCCTCCCGCCCGCGTCGGTCGTGTACGTCGCCGCAGGCACCGGCTTCGCCGACGCGCTCTCCGGCGCGCCGCTGGCGGCCAAGGACGGGGTGCCGTTGCTGCTCGTCCAGCCGACCGCCTTGCCGCCCGCCATCGGCACGGAACTGACCCGCCTGGACGCGCGCTCGATGGTCGTCCTGGGTGGCGACGCCTCGGTCGGGGGCCGCGTCCTCCTGGCCATGAGCGACGACCTGGATCCCAACGCGCCGCTGCCCGGCGCCTGTTCGGTCTACCCGTCGGACAACGTGTGGAACGTCCCGGTCGACGGCCTGCCGGTCGCCGCCGACTCGGCCAACATGATCGCCCAGATCGGCCTCACCAGCCACCTCCACCCGGACTTCGACGCGGTCGGTGACGGCATCCCCTACAACATCGTCTCGCCGAGCACCCCGACCAGCACGGTCAGCTTCACCTACAGCAGCGAGTCGGACCACGTGGCCTACCCCATCCCGCCCTCCCCGGTCATCGAGGGCGGCAGCGACCGGCACCTGCTGATGGTCGATCCGGCGGCCTGCCGCCTGTGGGAGCTCTTCGCCGCCTCCAAGTCGGGCTCGACCTGGCACGCCGGCTCGGGGGCGACGTGGGACCTGACCTCCAACGCGCTGCGGCCGGCCGGCTGGACCAGCGCCGACGCCGCAGGCCTGCCCATCTTCGCCGGCCTCGTGCGCTACGACGAGCTCGCCTCGGGCGCCATCCTGCACGCCCTCCGCTTCACCGCCTCGTCGACCTGTGACGGCTACATCTACCCCGCCGAACACCAGGCCGGCAGCGGCACCTGCAGCGCCACGAGCGAACCGCCCATGGGCCTGCGGGTGCGCCTCAAGGCCTCGGTCGACATCTCCGGCTTCGGGCCCCAGGCGCAGGTCGTGCTGACCGCTCTCAAGACCTACGGCATGATCCTGGCCGACAACGGCTCGCCGTGGTACGTCAGTGGGGCGCCGGACAGCCGTTGGGACGACGACGACCTGCACCAGCTCCAGACGCTCCACGGCAGTGACTTCGAGGTCGTGGACACCTCCGGCCTGGTCAACGGCCCATAGGCCCTCAGGCGGTCGCCGCCAGCCAGCTCACCGTGATGACCTCGGCCGCCACGAAGACCGCAAAGCGCACGACCCAGGCGACGAAGCCGCCGTCCGCCACGGCCAGCTGGCGCGGGGCGTAGACCAGCATCAGGTAGTACACGCCGCAGAAGGCCAGCAGCACACCAAGGACGGGTGGCAGCGTCGCGACCGTCGCCGCCAGACCCTGGCCGACGAGCTGGTGGAGGTCGAACAGGCCGCCGATCTGGCCCATCAGGCCGTTGAACAGGCTGGCCGAGAGCAGGACGTACGGCGTCACCAGAGCACGCCGATACGGCACCCGGATGCCGGGCAGGGCACCTGGCAGCAGGCTGGCCACGACGATCGCCACGAGGGCGACGCCGAAGCCGGCCTCGGCGGTACCGAAGAGGTTCTGGCAGCCGATGGCCGTGGCCAGCAGCAGGCCGCCCGTCAGGGGGCCGATCGTGCCGCGCTCGGCCGCCGCCGCCGGCTGGCCCGTGGAGGGATCGAGGGGACGGGTGGCAAGACACACCACGGCACCCGCCACCGCCGCGAGCGCGCCGAGCCCCAGCAGCGGATCGTGCCCGTCGAGCAGGTCCAGGCCGCCCGAAGCCGCGCCGGTCACCTGACCACCGGCGCGCAGCACCAGGGGCTGCACCGCGACCCACACGATCAGCAGGACGTCCTCCAGGCGGAGCACATCACGGGCCAGTCGAGCGAGCCGCGCCGCGCGCCCGCCGGTGGGCAGCGTCGGCAGCGGCAGCGGCCCGGCCGGTTCGCCGCTCACGATCGCTCCCTCGTGCCGGACGGCTCCGGCAGGCCCAGCAGGCGGCGCTCCAGGGCGCGCATGGCCGCCCCCTCCACGGCGTCGGCGTGGTCCCAGCCGCACAGGTGCAGGGTCCCGTGGGTCACGAGGAGGCGCAGCTCGTCCGCCGTCGTCCACCGCTGGCGGCCGTCCTGGCCGCCGCGACCCTGGGCCGCCTGGGCCGCGGCGCGCGGCACCGAGACGACGATCTCGCCAAGCCACCGCCGTGACCCAGGCGGCAGGACGAACGCGGCCGTGTCCGCCGCTTTCGCCGGTCGGGCGGCGCCGGGGTGGGGCGGGTAGGCGTCGGCCGTCAGCAGCGGGAACGAGAGCACGTCGGTCGGGCCGTGGTGGCCCATCGCCGTCCGGTTCAGGCGCGCCACTTCACGGTCGTCGGCCAGGATCAGGCCGATGACGGCGGGGGCCGGCGCTCCCGCAGCCGAGGCCGCGGCCGCGACGGCCTGGGCCATGCGGGCGGCCGACAGGGGTGACGTCACCGTGGGCCGCACCGTGAGGTCGATCCGCCAGGGCGGTCGGTAGAGGCGGCGTGGCTGGGCGCCGCTCATCGTGCAGGCCGGTCAGGCGCCGCGGCCACCACCGGCGGCGCGACGGGACTCGAGCTCGACGATCTTGTTCTGCGGGTAGGCGATGCGCCGGTGGTACATGCCAAGGAGCTGCTGCACGAAGGCCTCGCGGACGCGTTCCAGGTCCCGCAGGGTCAGGTCGCACTCGTCGAACTGGCCGTCCTGGAGACGCTCCAGGATGATGCGGTCGACCATCGCCCGCACCGCCGGCTCGTCCTGGCTGTCGAGCGATCGTACCGACGCCTCGACGGAGTCGGCCAGCATGAGGATGGCCGCTTCGCGGGTCTGGGGTCGCGGGCCCGAATGGCGGAAACGCAGCTCGTCGATACCGGCGGCGGCCGTCGCGGCGTCGGCCGTGCCCGGCCGCGCGCCCGCCTCCTCCACCGCCTGCTGGCGCGCCTTGTCCAGGAAGTAGCTCATGAGGGCGGTCCCGTGGTGCTGCGGGATGAAGGCGATGAGCGCCTTGGGGAGGTGGTACTGGTAGGCCAGGTCGATGCCGTTGGCGACGTGGCTCTTGATGAGCGCGGCCGAGTCGGCGGGCTGGAGCTCGTCGTGGATGTTCTCGCGGCCGCCCTGGTTCTCGATGAACGCGTTGGGGTCCCCGAGCTTGCCGATATCGTGGTACAGGGCGGCCACGCGCACGACGAGGGGGTCGGCGTCGATGGCCTCGGCCGCCCGCTCGGCGAGGTTGCCCACCATCAGCGAGTGGTGGTAGGTCCCCGGGGCGTCCAGCAGCAGGCGGCGCAGGAGTGGCTGGGACGGATTGCCCAGCTCCAGCAGCTGGAAGGCCGTGGTGATGCCGAAGACGTTGCCCAGGGCGGCGAACGTCCCCGCCGCGGCCACGGCCGACCCGGCGGCCCCGGCGAGGGCCGCGCCCCACAACTGGAGCGTACCGGTCAGGTCGTGCTGGCCGAGCAGCCCGAAGATGGCCACGGCCAGCACATTGACGACCGCCATGACGATGGCCGCCTGGATGAAGTGCTGGACCCGCTCCCCGCGGCGGACGGCGATGATGCCGGCCAGGCCGCCGAGGAGGGTGAAGACCCCCAGCTCGACCGAGAAGACGACCACCGCGGCCATGGCCGCCACGAGCGCGGTCAGGATGGTGGCCGTGCCCGCGTCCAGCAGGATGGCGGTGAGGATGCCGATCGCGGCGAGCGGCAGGAAGAAGGGCAGGATCGAGCGGGTCGCGGTCAGCTCCAGGCCGGCCGTGGCGGCGATGAGCAGCAGCCCCAGCAGGACCAGGGTGTTGGTGCGATGCCACAGCTCCGGCCGGAACCGCCAGAGCCAGGCGAGCAGCGTGCCGATCACGAGCACGGCCAGGACGAACCAGCCGGCGATCCGGTACGTGTCCGCTGGCTGACCGTTGAAGCCGAGGGCGTTGATCTCCTCGATGTCGGCCGGGGTGAGGGGCGCCCCCTTGAGGGCGATGAGCTCGCCCTTGGCGACGTGCACGACGACCGGCGGCACGGCCGCCGCGGCAGCGTCCTGGGCGGCCGTGGTGGCGGCCTGGTCGTAGCTCGAATCGGCCACCAGGAGGGGCGTCAGGATCTCTGTGGCGAGGGCTCGCTGATCGGCCGGCAGGCTCGTCGGGAGGCGCTGGCCAAGGGCCGCGCGAGCGGTCGGCAGGAGCGTGTCGCGGACCTCGACCGACTGGGCCTCTTCCAGGGTCGTGATCATCTGGCCGCGGAGCGCCGTCCAGCTGCTGGGGTCGAGGCCGAGGAGCGTGGCGCGGCTGGCGCTGCTCAGGTCGGGCAGGGCGGCCGCCAGGGCCGCCTGACGGGCGTCCGCCGAGAGGTCGGCGCCGAACGCGGCGTCGATGGGCGCGACCTCGCGCTGCAGGGCCGCCACCTGCTGCGCGGCGAACGCCTGGCCGCGGGCCGCGGTGTAGTCGTACTGCGGCGCGACGGCGTCCCGGGCCGCCTGCTGCTGGGCCGCCGTCTGGATCTGGCTGGTGTACTCGATGGCGCGAGGGGCGTAGACGTCGACCGGTGAGGGCTGGTCGACGGTCGCCTGGAACGTGGTCGTGGGCAGCAGGTCGATGGACAGGACGGCCGTCACCATCGCTGCCAGGATCGCCCCGCTGACGACGAGGCGGACCGCATCGCGGCGGGTGAAGGCCGCCGCCCGGCTGACCCGGCGGGCGATCATGTCTCGTCCTTTCCGTGGGCGTGATCGGCCAGGTCACGACGCGCGAGAGCCTGGGCCACGAGCCCGCTGACCACACGGCCGTCGGCCCGCCCGCGCGTGCGCGGCGCCAGGAGCGCCATGACGCGGCCCAGGTCACGCGCGGACGAGGCGCCGGTCTCGCTGATGGCCGCCTGGACGAGCGCGGCCAGCTGCCCCTCGTCGAGGGGCTGGGGCATGAAGGTGCGGATGAGGTCCGCCTCCGCCTGCTCGCGCTCGGCCAGGTCGCGGCGGCCGGCCTTGGTGTAAGCCTCGACCGACTCGCGGCGTTGCTTGACCTCGCGGGTCAGGACGGCCAGCTGCTCATCGTCGGTGAGCGGCCGCAGGGCCGCCTTCTCGGCGTTGTACAGGGCGGCCGCGACCAGACGCAACGCGTCGCGACGCGTTGCGTCACGCTGACGCATGGCGTCGGTGATCGAGGCCTGGATCTGGTCGTGAAGGGTCACCGTGGGGGCTCCTGAGGGGAGCCGCGCTCGCCCGGCGGGGCGGCGTGGCCTCTAGCCCTGGCGAGCGGCCTTCTTGCGCTTGGCTTCCTTGCGCTTGCGCTTCACGCTCGGCTTCTCGTAGTGCTCGCGGCGGCGTGCCTCAGCGAGGATGCCGCTCTGCTGGATCTTCTTGTTGAAGCGACGCAGGGCGCTCTCGAAGGTTTCGTTCTCGCCGACTCGGACTTCGGCCAATGACGGTTCACCTCCCGCCGGCTGGGTTGGCCCAGTCACCTGACGGCCCGCTGCCGGGATTCGGGCTCGTGACGACGCGCGGGCCGTCCCAGCGGGGGACCCGGCGTCAGGGCCTGCGGAGTGTAGCCGCGGGTGGGGGGACGGTCAATCGGTGACGCGGCAGACCGGCTCGCGTGGCGCGGCCGGGCGCGGTCCTAGCGCTTGCCGTCGCGGTTCGCGGCCAGGTGGGCCTTCCACTCGTCGGGCTGGCGCGGATCGGTACCCACGCTGCCTTCCCAGCCGCAGATGCAGGTGACGTGGAGCTCGCGGTGGCGGTACTCGGCGATGACGTGCTTGGGCGGCTCGAGGGCGGGCTTGGTGAGGCGGGCGGGATTCAACGATGAACTCCTGTGGCCTGGCCGCGGACTCGCCTGCGGCTGCCGAAGGGTCGGCCGCACCACCGGTTGACGGTCCAAGGCGAGCCACGATGGTACCACGGCGGGCACCACGGGACTCAGGGGCAGGGCTGGCCGAGCCCCGCGGCCGTCGCGTCGGACACCACGCTGGGTCCACCAAGGACCACGAACGAGGCGGGCGTGAGCTCGCAGATCACCGTGCGGATGCTGGCCGGCACCGGCCCGGTAGCCGGCAGGAGCAGCAGGACCGTCCCGGCCCCGGCCACGACCGGCGTCCCCGACAGGCCGTCGGCGAAGCCCGTGCCGGAGGCCACGTAGACGACCGCCGGCGGGACGGTATCGGGCCCGAGGTCCGCGGCCGCGTTGGCCGAGGTCTCGTACCGGTCGGCGCCCGAGATGCGCGTCACCGAATAGCCCTCGTTGATCAGCGTCGTCTCGACCCCCTCACTCACCGCGCCCGGTCCCCCGACGATCCAGATGGCACCCGGGTTCAGATGCGCGAGCGCGACGGCCACGGGCCCAGGGATCGAGTCGGTCTGGACCAGCAGCAGCGGCCAGCCCAGGCGGCCAGCGATCGGCGCCCCGGACATCCCGTCGGGGAAGGTCAGGCCGCTGGCGATGATCACGCCACCCACTCCCGGGGCGTACTTGCCGCTCCGGCTCGGATCGGCGATGGCGGCTGACGTGTCGTAACGGTCCACGCCACCAAGGCGGGTCAACTTGCTCGCGTCCCCGCCGAGGTAGGTCGTCACCAGGTGGTCGGCGACCGTCGTGGGGATGGCCCCCACGCCGCCGACGAGGGTGATGTGACTGGGCGCGAGCGCGCTCAGGCGGGCGCTGATCGGGGCGGGCAGGGGCCAGGCCGGGGCCACCAGGAGGAGCGGCGCATGGTCGCGCGCGGCGAGTGGGGCGGCCGAGAGCGCATCGGCGAAGCCGGTCCCGGCGGCGAGGTAGACCGTGCCGTGGGTCGCGTAGCCGCCCAGGCCGGCCACCGCCGCCGACGTCGCGTAACGGTCGGCGCCGGACACGCGGGTCGTGTTGGACACGATGTGGTAGACCCCGCCGTTGATCTCCTCCAGATAGAGCTCGCCGGCCGCGTCCTCGCCGAAGCCGGTCAAGGTGAGGCCGGTCTGGAGGAGGACCTCAGGCGTGGCCGGGCTGGTGGCGGTCACCGGCACGTCCCAGATCGTGCCCGAGCACAGGTCGCCGAACAGATAACGCCCCACGAGATCGGGGAACTCGCTGCCGCGGTAGACGTAGCCGCCGATGATGGCGCAGCCCTTGCTGTGGTCATAGGTGAGCAGGGGCCCCTGGGACGGCACCGGGGCGGCGCAGCCGTGGAAGTTCTGGGCGTGGAAGCCTTCGTAGTACGGCCAGCCGAAGTCCAGGCCCTTGCCCGGACTGGCCCCGCCGACATGGTCGACCTCCTCGTAGGTGTCCTGGCCGACGTCGGCGATCCACATGTCGCCGGTCGCCGTATCGAAGCTCCAGCGCCACGGGTTGCGCAGGCCCCAGGCCCACACTTCCTTGGCCCCGCCCGAGCCGCTGGCGAACGGGTTGTCGGCAGGGATCCCATAGGCCTTGCCGGGCAGCGGCGACGAGCTGTGGACGTCGAGGCGCAGGAGCTTGCCGAGCAGCACGTTCGTGTTCTGGGCGTTGCCGCAGCCGGCGCCCGGATCGTCTCCGCCGCCGCCGTCACCGGTGCCGATGTACAGGTCGCCGTCGGGCCCGAAGTTGAGCATCCCGCCGTTGTGGTTCTGGTTGACCGGGTGGGGGATGTCGATGATCGGCGTGGCCGTCGTGCCGGCCGTATCTGCCGTCGCGGTAGCCGTCGTGAACGACGAGACCTGCAGGCTGCCGTCAGTCCGCGTGTACGACACGTAGAACGTGTGGTTGGTGGCGAAGGCCGGGTCGAACACCAGGCCGAGCAGGCCTTCCTCGTCGCCCGAATCGTTGAAGCCGGCGCCGCTCACCGATCCCATGGAAAGGAACGGCGTGCTTTGCTTCACGCCGCCATCGATGACCCGGATGGCGCCCGTTCGCTCCACGACGAACAGGCGGCTGCTCGTCCCGTCGTTGGTGGTGAGGAGCGGTTCGTCGTAGGAGCCCGATCCGGGCACCTGGACCAGCGACAGGACGGGTTTGCCGGGCGGCGCCACGACGGCCTCCACGGCCGCGGGGCGGCCCATCGCTGAGGCGCCAAGGGCAGACAGCACGAGGGCCGCGGCAGCGCCGGAGGCGAGGGCGCGGCGCAGGACGATGGTGGCGGCGAGGTGCGACATGCCATCTCCCCGGAAGCGCCCGGGCACCCGCCCGGGGTCGCGGCGGACCGTACCACGTGCGGCGACCCCGCGGCCCCGAAGATGGTCCCCGCGGCCCGCGGGACCCTCGGTGCGGAGCGGCAACAGGTTGAGAACCCTTAAGTACCGCATCCCTTCCGGCGGTGGTAGGGTGCCCCGGTCATCATCACCCGCCGGGCACGCTCCGGCCTCATCACGTCGGGGAGTCCGGGCATGTCCGCGCGCCGCTCGCCGTTCCGCCAGCGCCTCGGCGCGGCCGCCTCCGCCGTGGCCATCCTGGCCGCGCTCGCCGGGACCGTGGTCGGTCCGGCGGTCGCCCCCGTGGCCGCCGCCACGCCGCCCGCCGCCACCTCGCCTGAGCTGCTCTCCACGTCCGCCACACCTCCGCAGCCGCGGTCGGTCAAACCCGCCAGCGCCCCGACCCTCGCCAGCGGCTTCGTCGACTCGACCGTCTTCACCGGCCTGACCAACCCGACCAAGGTCCGCTTCGCCGCCGACGGGCGTGTCTTCGTGGCCGAGAAGAGCGGCCTGATCCTGGAGTTCCAGAGCGTCAGCGATCCCAACCCGCCGACGGTCTGGGCCGACCTGAGCAGTGAGGTCGACAACTACTGGGACCGTGGCCTGCTGGGCTTCGCCCTCTCGCCCAACTTCGTCAACGACCACACGTTCTACGTGCAGTACGGCTATGACCACAATCCCGTGGCGGACCTGCCCGGCAACCCGTACGGGGCGCCTTCGTCATGGCATGACGCCTGCCCCAGTCCGCCCAACCCGACCACCGACGGCTGCACCATCCTGGGCCGCATCTCGCGCGTCAGCGGCGTGCCGTCGGGGACACCGCTTGGCACGGCGAACGAGACCGTCCTGGTCCAGGGCTGGTGCCAGCAGTACCCCAGCCACTCCAACGACGACCTGTGGATCGGGCCGGACGGCGACATCTACTCGACGGCCGGCGACGGGGCCAGCTTCTCCGACTTCGACTACGGCCAGCTCGGCGGCAGCAGCGGCTCGCCGACACCGGTCAACCCGTGTGGCGATCCGCCCCACGCCGCTGGCACGGCCGACAGCATCCCCACCGCGGAAGGTGGCTCGCTTCGCGCGCAGAGCGTCCGCCGTGCGGAGGGCCCGGGGGCGGCCGTCCTGAACGGCGCGCTGCTGCGCATCGACCCCTCGACCGGCGCTGGCGTGGTCGGCAACCCCTACTACACCGGCAACGGCCAGAACAACCAGAGTCGCATCCTGGCCTTCGGCCTGCGCAATCCCTTCCGCTTCACCTTCCAGCCGGGGACCGGCACGGTGTGGATCGGCGATGTCGGGGACGTGACGTGGGAGGAGATCGACCGCCTCGCGCTGCCCGCCACGACCGGCACTGACGACTTCGGCTGGCCGTGTGACGAAGGGGCCGGATCGCACCCCGGCTGGCCCGCTGGCCTCAACCTGTGCACGTCGCTGACCAACGCGGTCAACCCGTACTTCACGTACAACCACGAAGACTCGGTGGCCAGCGGGGACGGGTGCCTCACCGGCAGCTCGTCGATCAGCGGCATGACCTTCTACAGCGCCACCAGCTACCCCAGCAAGTACAAGGGCGCGCTGTTCTTCACGGACCACTCACGCGACTGCATCTGGGCCATGTTGCCCGGCGCCGGCGGGCAGCCCGACCCGACCAAGATCGTGCCCTTCGACGTAGGCAGCGTCGCGCCGCCGTCATGCCTGACCTGCGCGGTGGACCTGGAGACCGACCCGGTCAGCGGCGACATCTTCTACGCGAACTTCGACGCCGGGCAGATCCACCGCATCTCGTACGGCGTGCCGCAGGCCATCGCCCACGCCGACGTCACCAGCGGGGACGTGCCCCTGACCGTCCATTTCGACGGCACCGCTTCGACGACCTCCGCGCCGCCCCTCGCCTACGCCTGGACGATCCCCAACGGCTCGTGCAACAGCCTGACCAGCGCCACCCCCACGTGCACCTTCAGCTCGGTGGGGACGTCGCACGTGACGCTCAAGGTGACCGACGCCAACAGCGTCTCCAACACGAGCGCGCCGATCACCATCACCGCCGGCGACAGTCCGCCCACCGCGGTCATCGACACGATCGACGGCGCGGCCCCCCCGGCCCAACCGACGCTGGACGGCCAGGGCAACCCGCCCGCCGTGCGACCGAGCGGCGTGCCGGCCTTCTTCGCCGTGGGCGACACCATCTCCTTCACCGGGCACGGCACCGCCGCGGGCGGGGGCAACCTGCCGGTGAGTGACCTGACGTGGGACGTGCGCATCTACCACTGTCCGTCCAACTGCCACACGCACGACATCGAGACCCTGAGCGGCACGTCGAGCGGCAGCTTCGGCGCGCCCGACCATTCGTATCCGTCGCTGTTGTGGATCCAGCTCACGGCCACCGACTCGTTCGGCCTGAACGACTCGGCCTCGGTCTACCTCTACCCCAAGACGTCGACCTTCACCATCACCAGCTCGCCGTCGGGCATCACCGTCACGGCCGGCACCTTCACCGGCACCACGCCGTTCACGGACACCTTCTTCCAGGGCGGGGCGGTGGGCCTGTCCGCCCCCGTGCTGCCGATGGTGGGCGGCACCCAGTACGGATTCGTGTCGTGGTCTGACGGGCTCCCGGCGACCCATGGGGTGACGGCCCCGGCCTCCAACCCCACCTATTCGCTGCGTTACATCCCCGACTCGCGGCTGGCAGGTTCTGACCGCTACGGCACCTCGGCCGCGGCCGCCGCCCAGTACCCGACCCACCAGGCCGTGGTCTACGTCGCCTCAGGGGCCGAATTCGCCGACGCCGCGGCGGCCGCCGCCATCGCCGGCCAGCAGCATGCGCCGCTCCTCCTGGTCCAGCCGACCGGCATCCCCGCCTCCATCAGCACCCAGCTGACCCGCCTCGCCCCTGCCCGGATCATCGTCCTGGGCAGCGAGGGAGCCGTCTCGACGGGGGTCTTCGACCAGCTCAAGGCATTCACCGCACCGACCACGGGCCAGGTCAGCAGGGCCGCCGGGGCGGACCGCTACGCCACCGCCGTGGGCCTGGCGGAGGCCGCGTTCGGGGGCCATGTGGACACCGTCGTCGTGGCCAGTGGCCTCGACTTCGCCGACGCGGTATCGGCGGCGCCGCTGGCCGCCCTCGACCATGCCCCGGTGCTGTACGTGCAACCGTCGGCCATCCCGGCCTCGGTCCGTGACGCGCTGGTCAACATGCTGACGCCGACCCACATCGTGATCGTGGGCGGGGTCGGCGCCGTGTCCGCGGCCGTGTCCGCGGACCTTGGCAAGATCGCCGGGTCGACACCCGCGCGCTTCGGCGGCGTCGACCGCTACGCCACGGCCGAACAGGTGGCCCTGCAGGTCGCCGGCGGTTCCAGCCCCGCAGCCGTCTACGTGGCCAGCGGCCTGGCCTTCCCCGATGCCCTCACCGGCGCCGCCCTGGCCGCATCGTTGGGCGACCCGGTCCTGCTGGCCTCGACGACCACGCCCCTGCCAGCCGCGACGGCCGCCGGGATGGCGGCGATGAAGCCACATGCCGTCGTCGTCATGGGCGGCAGCGGCGCGCTGTCCGACGCCGTCCTCATCGCCCTGCCGGCGGCGAGCGCACCCTAGAGGCGTCACAGCAGGACCCTTGACGCTGGGCATGGCCGGCCCGATGCTGGCCTCCCATGGCCGAGGCCTTTCCCGATCCGACCGGCTACCGGTCGCTGGTCGACCTGGCCGACCGGTCCCTGGATCGCGCGGGACCCGACGAGGTCTTCGCCTTCGTCGGTGACGACGGCGCGCTCGCGGCGTGGTCAGGCGACGAGGTGCGTCGGCGTTCCCTGGCGGCAGCGTGGCGGCTCCGGGCCCTGGGTCTCGTCGCCGGCGACCGGCTGCTCGTGTGGAGCCCGCCCGGCCCCGAGGTGCCCATCCTCTACCTCGGCGCGCTCCGGGCCGGGGTCCTGGTCGTGCCGCTTGACCTGCGCATGGCGCCCCAGACGATCGAGCGGATCGTCCGCCTCGCCGACACAGGCTGGCTGGCGTTGGGCACCGGCCGCGACGCGCCCGACCCGCGCGACGTGGCCCTGGGGCACGTCCAGATCCGGCCGGTCGACTGGCTGACGGCCGCGGCCCCCCTGCCGGGCGCCGCGACGCCGGCCACGGGCCCGACCGACGTGCCCTTCCCGCCCGACTGGGAGACCCGCATGGCCGCCTGGCCCTCCCCTGGCCGCGAGACGCCGTTCCTGATCGTCTTCACCTCGGGCACCACGGGCAACCCCAAGGGCGCCGTGCTGACCCACGGCAACCTCCTGGCCACGGTCGAGGCGACCGACGCGGTCATCCCCCACCGCCAGCACCGCATCGTCTCGCTCCTGCCGCTGTCGCACCTCTTCGGCGTCCTGGAGCTCTACTACGGGCTGCACGGCAGCGCCCCGATCCTGTACGTGCGCTCGCGCAATCCGCGCGTCATCTTCGAGGCCATCCGCGCCCACCAGGTCACGACGATGGTCGTGGTGCCCCAGCTGCTCGACCTGTTCTGGGCCGCCCTGACGCGCGAGGTCGCCCGACTCGGCCGCACGGCCACCTTCGAGCGAGCCCGGCGGATCGGCCGCCACCTGCCCTACGCCGTCCGGCGCTGGCTCTTCCGCTCCATCCATGCGCAGCTGGGCGGCGGCTTGACCCTCTTCATCTGCGCCGCGGCGTTCCTGCCCCCGGCCCTCCAGGAGGCCTGGGAGGAGATCGGCGTGGTGGTCGTCCAGGGCTTCGGGTCCACGGAGTGCGGCTTTGCCACGGCCAACCATCCCGGCGACCACGATCCCGGCACCGTCGGCCGGCCCATGCCGCCCGCACGGGTGCGTATCGACCCTTCTGACGGTGAGGTCCAGGTGGCCGGCCCGACCGTCTTCCAGGGCTACTGGCGCGACCCGGCGGCGACGGCCGCGGCTTTCACGGATGACGGCTGGTATCGCACCGGTGACGTGGGCCGCTGGGACGACCGGGGCAGCCTGGTCCTGTCGGGCCGCCTCAAGGACATGATCGCCCTGCCCAACGGCATGAAGGTCTACCCCGAGGACATCGAGAACGCCCTGCGCGTGGCCGGCCTTGGCGACACCGTCGTGCTCGAGACCGCGCCCGGACGGATCGAGGCGGTCGTGCTGCCCCCTGGGGCCGCCCTGGCCATCGCCCCGGGGGCGCCGACGCCGCCGGCCAGGCCCAGGTCGGCCGCGGAGGTCGCCGCCCTGCGGGCGACGGTGGACCAGGCGGTGAAGGCGGCCAATGCCGCGCTCGGGATGCACCAGCGGGTCGTTGCGTGGCGCTTCTGGCCCGAGCCCGACTTCCCTCGCACCCACACCCTCAAGGTACGGCGCGACACCGTGCGCGCCTGGGTCCAGACGGACCCGCATCCCGTGCCGGCTACTTCGTGACCGGCACCGCCGTGCCCACCGCCGCCACCAGGCCGATCGCCGCCTGGGTCGCGGCCGGGTCGCTCGACCGCCCGGGCGACCACCAGGTGAAGATCACGTCGGCGCCGAGCGACGCCACGGAGAACTGCGCGTCCAGGGGATAGGTCGTCTGGCCGAAGCCGCTGCCCACGAACCGGGCCAGGGCGGTGGCGCCCGCCGCAGCGGCCGAGGGGGCGGCGAAGTCGTAGATCAGGACGAAGCCCTGATCCGGGTCGGCCAGCTCGATGCGGTACACGACCATGGGCGTCGTGGTGAAGAGGGTCGGCACCGCCGGCTGCACCGGCTGGCTCACCGGACTCAGCTGGAAGCCGCCGGTCGCGAGGCTGCGGCGCAGCAGCGTCACGGTCGTCGCCTCGGACGCCGACAGCCCGGGCTCGGCGGGCACGATGGCCACGCTGCCGCCCGGCGGGGGCACCGATGTCGCGGGCGCGACGCCGCAGCCGGCGCAGACGGCCGCCAGGATGACGGCCCGGATCGCCGTGGTCCACCGGGCGGACGCAGGGCCGTGCTGTCTCACCCGGGCGGCCACTCGAAGGGCCGCCCGCCCATCAGGTGCCAGTGCAGGTGGTCCACGGTCTGGCCGCCCCACGGGCCGACGTTGGTGACCAGCCGATAGCCGGTCGTGACCAGCCCGGCGGTGCGGGCCAGCTCCGCCGCGACCGCCATGAGGCGGCCGACGAGCGGGGCATCGGCCTCGGTGAGGGCCGCCGCGGAGGGGATGTGGCGACGGGGCAGGAGCAGCAGGTGGGTCGGGGCCCGCGGAGCGACGTCATGGAAGGCGATGACGAGGTCGTCGTCGTGGACGCGCCGCGAGGGGATCTCGCCCGCCACGATGCGGCAGAACAGGCAGGTCGGGTCGGTCTGATCGGCCGGATCGGGATGCGTGGCAGCCACGCGGGCAGGCTACCAGAGGCGGCGGTTCAGGCCGGCCGCTCGGCCTCCAGCGTCACCCACTCCCCCTCGGCCAGGCGGCCGGTCAGGCGGAAGCCGGCGGCCCGCAGCGCCCGGCGCACGTCGCTTTCGCGATCGGCGAAGATGCCGCCCGCGACGAGCCGCCCGCCCGGTCGTGTCGCCTCGTGGAGCAGGCCTGCGAGCCTGACCAGCAGCGAGGCGATGAGGTTGGCCAGGACGACGTCATACGGCCCGTCCGGAGCGGGCAACGACCCCTGACGCGACTTGACGCGGCGGGCGCACCCGTTGCGGCGGGCGTTGCGACGGGTCGCCTCGACGGCCAACGGGTCCGTGTCGAGCCCCAGCGCGTGGCGGGCGCCGAAGCCGGCCGCGGCGAGAGCCAGGATGCCTGACCCGCAGCCCACGTCGAGGACCCGTGCCCCCTCGAGCAGCCCGGCGTCGGCCAGGCGTTCCACGCCCTCCAGGGACAGACGCGTCGTGGGATGGAGGCCCGTCCCGAAGGCCATGCCCGGGTCGAGCGCCAGCACGATGTCCCCGGGCCGGCGACGGTGACGCCGCCAGGCGGGGCGGATGACGATGCGGCGGCCGATGCGCAGGAGCGGGAAGTGCTGCTTCCACGTCTCGGCCCACTCGGTCGGCGCCACGACCCGTCGCTGCAGGTCACCGATGGGCCCGAGACCAAAGGCCTGCAGGTGGCCAAGGGCGGTCTCCGTCCGCGCGACGGCTGCCTCGACCGCGACGTCGCCGGCCTCCAGATAGGCGCGCACCATGGCCGGCCGGGTCGGGTCAAGGCGGGCCCCCAGGCCCTCGTCGGTCGGCAGGAAGGCGGGCTCAACGGTGATGCCCGTGGCGACCCGCGCGAAGATCTCGCTGACCGCCTCGACCGCCTCGCCGCCGGCGCTCACGGAGAGCTCCAGCCAGGCGCCGGCCGGCCGGTCCATCAGCCCGGCCGGTCCATCAGCCCAGGCGGCCTTTGACCTTGCCCAGCAGGCCGTCCGCCTTGAGGTCGACGACCTCGCCGGCTTCCGTGGCGAACTCGGCCAAGAGCTCCCGCTGCCGCCGGGTCAGGCGGGTCGGTACACGAACGTCGACCAGGACGTGCAGGTCACCGCGGGCCCCCGCGCGACGAAGGTGGGGCACGCCCCGGCCGCGAAGCCGGATCTCCGTCCCGGACTGGGTCCCGGGCTTGACCTCGACGGTCTCGTCGCCATCGGCCGTCGGCACGACCAGGCTGGCCCCCAGGGCCGCCTGGGTGATGGAGACTTCGAGCGGCACGAAGAGCTCGGTGCCTTCCCGCCGCAGGCGCGGATGCGCAGCCACGTGGACGACCACGTACAGGTTGCCGGCCGGGCCGCCGCGTGGGCCGGCCTCGCCCTCGCCGGACAGGCGGATCTGGTGGCCGTCGTCGATGCCCGCCGGGACCGTCACGCGGAGCGTGCGCTTGCCCTCCACCCGTCCCTCGCCGCGGCACGTCGGGCACGGCTTCTCGACCAAGCTGCCGCGTCCGCCGCAGCGGGGGCATGGTCCCGCGGTCACCATCTGGCCCAGCATCGTCTGGCGCACGCTGCGGACCTCGCCACTGCCGCCGCACTGGGGGCAGGTGATCGGGCTCGTGCCGGCCTCGGCACCGCTCCCGTGACAGGTCTCGCAGCGCAGCGGGGCGCGGTACTCGATCTCCTTGTCGGTGCCGTGGACGGCCTCGGCGAAGGTCAGGCGCAGGTCGTAGCGCAGGTCGGCGCCGACCAGGGCCCGCCCACGCCGGGTCGCCCCGGGTGCCGTCCCGCCGAAGAAGGCATCGAACAGGTCACCGAAGCCCTGGAAGCCGCTGAAACCGCCGAAGCCCTCGGCACCGTTGCCCAGACCGGCCCGGCCGAACAGGTCGTAGGCCTGGCGTCGCTGGGGATCGGAGAGGACCTGGTAGGCCTCGTTGATCTCCTTGAACTGCTCGGCCGCCTCGGGGGTCGCGTTGACGTCAGGGTGCCATTGCTGGGCGAGGCGGCGGAACGCCTTCTTCAGCTCCTCGTCGGTCGCGCTGCGCGCCACGCCGAGGATCTCGTAGTAGTCACGCTGGGTGGTGGCCATGGGGAGCCGAGTATAGGGAACCATCGCGTGCGGCCGGGCGAGGGGGGCTTGGGTACCATCCCGTGGTGCCCGACACCCCCGTCCTCAGCGGTGCCGTCGCGCGCCGCTACCTGGCCCTGCACCACCTCCTGGCCCCGCCGCGCGCCGTGCCGGGCGGCCCGGATGGGGTGATGGCCGTCATCGGGCGCCTGGGATCGGTCCAGTTCGACCCGCTCGGGGTGGCCGGCCGCAATCACGACCTCGTCCTCCAGGCTCGCGTGACGGGCTACCGGCCCGCCTGGACCGACGAGCTGCTCTACGAGCGGCGGGTCCTCTTCGAGGCCTACAACAAGTCGCTGTCCATCCTGCCCATCGGGGAGTTGCCGTGGTACCGCATCAGCTGGGACCGCGCCCTGGCGCGGCACGAAGGCGACGCGTTCGTGGCCCATGCCGAGCTTGCGCGTCACATCCTCGAGCGCATCCGGACGGAAGGACCGCTCAGCTCGCTCGACTTCGAGCGTGAGCCGATGGTGGACTGGTACTGGGGGCCGACGAACCGCGTGCGGGCCATCCTGGAGGCCCTGTGGGAGTCGGGCCTGCTGGCGCTCTCGCGCCGGGTCGGCAACCGACGCTACTACGACCTCCCCGAGCGGCTCTTCCCGCCCGCCCTGCTGGACGCGGCCCGGCCGACCGAGGACGAGCAGATGCGCCACAAGCTGCTCTCGCGCTACCGGGCGCACGGCCTCCTGGGGGACGGCGGGCAGGCCGAGATCTGGATCGGGATCTGGGAGCCCACCGCCAACGGCGGGCGAGCCGGTGCCCCGTTGCGGGGCCGGCTCCGCCGCGAGCTGGTCGAGGCGGGCGCGCTGCTGCCGGTGGCCGTGGAGGGCGTGCGGGGGACCCGCTACGTGCCGGCCGGGGCGCTGGCCGAGCTGGAGCGGGCGCGGGATGAGGTCGCGGCCGGCGCGCCACCGGGAGGCGCCGATCCGGGCGTCACCTTCCTCGCTCCGCTCGATCCCCTGTGCTGGGACCGCGACCTGCTGCGGCAGCTCTACGGCTTCGACTACGTGTGGGAGGTCTACGTGCCCGAGGCGCGCCGCCGGTGGGGCTACTACGTCCTGCCATTGCTCTTCGGCGACGCGATCGTGGGCCGCATCGAGCCACGGATCGACCGGCAGACGGGGACGGTGACGATCCTGCGTCTGTGGTGGGAAGCGGGCTTCGAGCCGCGCCGGGAGGATGGGTTCGTCCCCGCCATGCGGGCCGCCCTCACCGCCTACCTGTCCTTCGCCAAGGCAGGCACGCTGGCGTGGAGCGACGAGACGTCCCGCTGGGGCCGCCTCCTCGCCCCGCCCCGCCGAACCGTGGCTGCCGCGCGCCGAGCGCGGGCATCCGGGGCCACCTGACCCGACCAGGGGGCTCGGGCGACCGAGCACGCCTTCCGCCCTCGCCTACGAGCCCCATTCGTGGTCTGAGCACAAGCCCGGGGCACAAGCGACCCCTGGGCGCGGAGGAGCGGACCCGGATCGCCCTTGTCGACCGCCCCACGAACCCCATTCGTAGGAGGCGGTCGATCGAGGCCTAAGCGGCTCCCGTCTCGGCCACCACGGAGGCCCGGGAGCCGATAAGGCCCGGGCATGTGCGCACAGCAACAATGGGGCTCGTATGCCTCGCCTCAAGCGGCCGGAGTTGGCCGCCCTTGCCCGCCGCCTGAACCCGCCGGCGATGGATCCTGGCGGCGGGGCTAGCCGACCGCCGAAGGCGGGCCTCGGCGGCTCGCTGTCGCTCTCGCCTGGCGGCGGGGTCAGGCGCCGCGCGGCCGGCCCGGCGACGGGAGGTCCGCCCGAGGCGGCTAGACCTCCTT
>CAZFGT010000041.1:0-7450 GCA_964518505.1 uncultured Anaerolineaceae bacterium
CGGACGCTGGTCCGCGTTTCGGGAGGCCTGTCGATCGGCGCCCCGCAGCGTCAGGCCGGCTCGGGGCGAGCTTCCGAGTCCGGCTCCCAGGAGCGGTGCTCACCGCGCATGGCGGAGATGGCGGCCCCCAGCAGGCTGGCGATGACGCCGGCCCCAAAGGCGAGGTGGAGCGCGTTGATGAACGGGCCCATGTCGATGCCGGCCCCGCCGGATTGCGTGCCGGAGAAGACGGCGACCATGACCTGGGGGCTCATGGCGGTCGTGATGAGGCCGATGGCCAGGGCGATGCTGATGACGAAGCCCGTGTTGGTGAGCATGGCCCGCATGCCCGCGCCGATACCGCGCTTGGCCGGTGGCACGACGCCCATGACCGCGCTCGTGTTGGGCGAGTTGAAGAGCCCGGACCCGGCGCCGATCACGAGCTGCCACACGACGAGCTGCCAGAGGGGCGTGTCCACGCTGATGGTCAGGAGGCCGGCCAGCCCGACGGCCGTGACCAGCATCCCGGCCGTGGCCAGGACGCGGGACCCGTAGCGGTCGGCGAGGATGCCGCTGATCGGCGAGAGGACCAGCAGGCCCACGGCGAGTGGCGCCAGCTCGATGCCGGCCGTCACGGGGTCGTCCCCACGGACGCCCTGCAGGTAGAAGACCAGCAGGAAGAGGACGCCGTTGCGGGCCACGCCGTTGAGGAGGCCGGTGAGGTTGCCCATCGTGAAGAGGCGGTCGCGGAAGAGCGTCAGGTCCAGGATCGGGGTGCGGACCCGCGACTCCACCCACACGAAGAACGGCATCACGACGAGGAACAGCACGAACCCGCCGATGACCCACCAGGTGCCCCAGCCGTAGATGCCGCCAAAGGCCAGGGACGTCATCAGCGCCAGCAGCGCGACGAGGTAGAGCGTGGACCCGGCCAGGTCCAGGGACACGTTGCGCTGTGGCTGGGCCTGTTCGACCAGGATCAGGAAGGCCGCCCCGGCCCCGATGATGCCGATCGGCACGTTGAACCAGAAGACGAACGTCCAGCCGAAGCTGGTCAGGAAGCCGCCCAGGACGGGCCCCAGGATCAGGCCCGCCCCGACCACCATGGCGTTGATGCCGAGGGCCCGACCCAGCTCCCGGCGGGGGAAGGCGTCGGTCACCAGGGCCGCTGAATTGGCGAAGACGAAGGCCCCGCCGACGCCCTGGGCGATGCGCCCCAGGATCAGCAGCAGCGCCGTCGGGGCGACCGCGCACCACACCGAGGCGAGCGTGAAGACGACGATGCCCAGGGTGTACGTCCGCGCCCGCCCGTAGCGGTCGGCCAGGCGCCCGGCGTTCAGGACGAGCACGGTCACCACGAGGGTGTAGCCGACGACGATCCAGAGCAGGGAGAAGAGGTCGGTGTGGAGATCGCGCAGGATCTCCGGCAGGGCGATGACGAGCGTGCCGGAGTTGAGCGAGGCCAGCAATGCGCCGATGCTGGTCACGAACAGGAGCCACCAGCGGTAGGACGGCGTGGCCGGGTCCACGATGCCGCGCCGGGGCGTGGGGAGGGCCGTCATCGGTCGGCCAGCTCGGCCAGCTTGGCCCCGAGACGGGCCCGCCGCTGCTCCGCCGCCTCGATCATCACCGCCAGCCGTTCGACCTTGCCGCGCAGCAGCACGAGGTGGCGCTCCTCTCGGCCGATGGCATCACGGACGAGGCGCCGTCGCGCGTCAACGTCGGCCGTGGCCAGGAAGGCGGCCCGATCCTGTGACGCCGCGTCTTCGTCGCTGAGCAGCTCGCGGATGTCGGCCAGCGAAAAGCCGGCGTCATCGCGCAGCGCGACGATGGCCCGCAGCCGCTCCACGTCGGCAGCGTCGTACAGGCGATACGAACCGTCCGACCGGACGGGGCTGAGCAGGCCGAACTGCTCGTAGTAGCGGATGGCGCGGGGCGTCAGGCGGAGTTCCGCCGCGACCTCGTGGATGCGGCGCAGGCCGGGCTCGGCTTGGACCGCGGCGTGGATCGTCATCCCGGAGATCGTCTCACACCTTGACGTTGACGTAAAGGTCATGGTCAGCCGGGCCGCGGCGGCCGAACAGCGCCTGCCCGACCGGTCGCGTAGCTGTGGGTGAACGGATCGACGCCCAGGCGGCCCCGTGGCGCCGGCGGAGCGGCCCTCGGCCGGTCTTGGTCGCGGACAGTGAACGAATCACGGTCGAACACGACCCAGACCGTTGCCGCGGGCCGCTAACTGCCCCGGATGTTCACCATGAGTGACCAGCAGCCGCCGAGGTCGCTCCCCGATCTCCTCTCAGGCCGTTTGGGGCCAGAAACGTTCACTGACAGTGACCCACGCGGCGTAGCGCCGCGCTCAGGCCTCTTCGCGCTCGACCTGTCGCCGCGGAGCCGGGCGGTGGCGCGGCGGAGGCACATCGCTGACGCCCTGCACGAAGGAGGCCTGCCGCGCCCATTCGGCCGACTGCTCCTGCTCCTCCAGCGAGAGGATGCCGAGCCGCCCGAGCGTGGCCAGCTCGTCGCGGATGTAGGTGCGGAGCATCTCGGGACCGTCGGTGTTGATGGTGTAGCGGACGCCGTGGCGGCGGAAGGTGTCGAAGATCCAGCGGAACTCGTCCCAGCTGGCGACCACGCGCGTGTTGAGGTTGGAGGTGGGGCAGACCTCCAGGACCACGCCGCGCTCGCGGATCATGTCGAGCGTCCGCGGGTCGTAGGCCGCCTTGACCCCGTGGCCGATGCGGCTGGGCTCCAGGTTCTCGATGACGTCAGCGATCTCCTCCACCGGCCCGGCCTCGCCGGCGTGGACGGTGATGCCCAGACCCGCCCGTCGGCAGCGATCGAAGAGGCGCCGATAGGCACGCGGGCGGAATTCGTGCGACTCGGGCCCGGCGATGTCGATGCCCACGACACCCCGCCCCAGGTAGGCGATGGCCTTCTCCGCGATGATCTCGTTGAGCTGGAACGGGAAGGCCCGATCGAGGCAGAAGATGAGCCCCGGGGTCACCGGATACTCCAGCTTGGCCCGGTCCATGCCCCGGATCGCGGCGCTGATGATGTGGTCCAGGTCCTGCTCGCCGCCGCGGTTCCGCTTCATGGGATTGAAACGCAGCTCGACCGTGGTCACGTTGTTCTTGCGGTATGCGCCGCCCACCACCTCGTACACCGACCGCTCGACGGCCAGCGGCGACGACTGGATCAGCTCGGTCCAGTGGAACAGCTGCAGGTAGCCGTCGAACGAGTGGCCGTGCCGCGCGGACACGGTGATCATGTCGCGGAACTCCCAGTAGTCCTTGGTCGGCAGGCGGATGCCCTGGGAGTGGGCGATGCCCCACATGATGGCCGGGGCCACGGCGCTGCCAAGGTGGCAGTGCAGCTCGGTCAGCGGGGTCCGGCGGGGCAGGGCGGCGGGCATGCTCCGGCGATCAGGCCAGGCCGTTGGCGGCGAGAGCCGCGGCGCGAGCCCCACGGGCCCGGCGGGCCGCTTCCGGCACCTGGTCGCGGGCGTGGTAGCTGGAGCGGACGAGGGGCCCCGACTCGACGTGCTTGAAGCCCATCCCCAGGGCCTCCTGCCGCATCTCGGCGAACTCGTCGGGATGCACGTAACGGATGACCGGCAGGTGCGCCTGCGTGGGCTGGAGGTACTGGCCGATGGTCAGGATGTCGCAGTCGACCGACCGCAGGTCGCGGAAGGCCTGCGAGAGCTCGCCCCGCTCCTCCCCCAGCCCGACCATCAGGCTCGACTTGGTGTGGACGGCGTCGTCCTTCCCGGTGAACTCCCGGCTGAACGTCTTGGCCCGCGCCAGGACGTCGAGCGATCGTCCGTACCGGGCCCGCTTGCGGACCGGCTTCTGCAGCCGCTCGACCGTCTCGAGGTTGTGGTTGAGGATGTCAGGACCGGCCGCCATGACCGCCCGGAGTGGTTCGTCGGTGCCGTTGAAGTCGGGGATCAGGACCTCCACGCCCATGCCCGGACAGGCCTCGCGCAGCGCGGTGATCGTGTTGGCGAAGATGTGCGCGCCGCCATCGGGCAGATCGTCGCGCGCGACACTCGTCACGACGACGTGCTCCAGGCCCAGGCCGGAGAGCGCCTCGGCCACGCGCCGCGGCTCATCCTCGTCGTTCCACGTCGGGCGCCCCGTCTTGACGGCGCAGAAGCCGCACGCGCGGGTGCACGTGTCGCCCATGATCATGATGGTGGCCGTGCGCTGCTCCCAGCACTCGCCGATGTTGGGGCAGTGGGCCTCCTCGCAGACGGTGTTGAGGCTGAGCCCCCGGAGCAGCTCCTTGAGCTGGTGGTAGTTGTCGCCGGCCGGCAGGCGCGAGCGGATCCATTCGGGGTGACGGCGGAGCGGCCGCGACCCATCCGCCGCGGGCGCGGTCAACGACCCACCGCCCATGGCGATGGTGATGGGCACCGCCGGCTCGTGACTGTGGCCGGCCGCGCCGGGCGGCTGGAACATCGGAAGCTCGCGACGAGTCACCAGATCGGCGTCTCCAGACCGACCGACTCCAGCCACCGCTTGACGTCGGCGATGAAACGGCCCGCCTGGGCCCCATCGGTCGCCCGGTGGTCGAAGCCCAGCACCATGTTCATCATCGGGCGGATGGCGATGGCCTCGCCCGAGCCCGCGTCGACGACGACCGGCCGGCGCACGATCGCTTCCATGGTCAGGATGGCGATCTCGGGCACGTTGATGATGGGCTGGGTGATGACCGAGCCGGTCCAGCCGGTGTTGTCGACGGTGAAGGTGCCGCCGGAGATGTCCTCGAGGCGCAGCTTGCCCGACCGGGCCCGACCGGCGGACTCGTTGATGGCCTTGTTGAGGCCGTGGATGCTGAGCGAGTCGGCGTCGCGGATGACCGGCACGACGAGCCCGTCGTCGACGGCCACGGCGACTCCCACGTTGACGGCCTTGCGCCGCCAGTGGCCTTCCTCCGTGTAGTGGCCGTTCAGGTCAGGGTGGGCCCGCAGGGCCTCGACCGCCGCCTTGGTGATGAAGGCCACGAACGAGAGGTTCATGCCCTCCCGGGCCTGGTACTCGGCCTTGGCCGCCTCGCGGCGGGCGATGACGGCCGACATGTCGACCTCGACGAGGGTGTAGGCCACCGGTACGGCCAGGGCGCGCGTCATCTGCGCGGCGATCGCCTTGCGCATCGGCGTCTGGGGCTTGAGTGAATCGGCGGCCAGCGACACCGGCGCCGGCGCGGCCGGTCGTGCCGACGGGGCGGGAGCGGGAGCCGCGGCGGCGGGGGCGGACGCAGGTGCCCGTCCGGTCCGCTGCGCCTCGACGAAGGCCAGGATGTCCTCCCGCGTGATGCGGCCCGCGTGGCCGGTGCCCGCGACCAGCGCGAGGTCGATGTCGTGCTCGCGGGCGAGGCGCCGGACGGCCGGCGTCAGGCGGCCCTCGTACTCGGACGGGGCGGCGGCCGGCGCCTGGGCAGCCGGCGCCGGGGCGGCGATCGCCGGGGCGGGTCGTTCGTCGGAACCCGCGGGGCCATGCGTCTCGGCCGTGGCGGGAGCCGCCTCGGCGGCGCGGGTGGAGGTCGTGACCGCGCCGGATGGGGCAGAGCCGTTCGAGGAGGCCGTACCCTCACCATCGATCTCGGCGATCTCGGCGTTGTTGGGGACCGTCTCGCCTTCCCGGACGAGGATGGCCGTGAGCGTCCCGGCGAAGGGCGACGGCACCTCCGCGTTGACCTTGTCGGTGATGACCTCGACGATCGGCTCGTACTTGTCGACGTGCTCGCCGACCTGCTTGAGCCACTTGCCGATGGTCCCCTCCGCCACGCTCTCGCCGAGCTGGGGCATCGTCACCTTGGGCACGGTTCGTTCTCCTCGCGACGCTCGCTGCGGGCCCTGCCGGGGTGCGGCACGGCCGTCCTAGTGTCGCGCATCAGGACCACCGGCGCAGCAGGGTGGTGCGTCGACGCCCATCCCGAACGGGTCACCACGCTAGGACTGACGGCTCACGGACGCTCGGGTACCGCCGGCCTAGCCTTCGACCATGCACCGGCTTGCCGTTGGCACGCTTGTTTCGACGCTGCTCGCCGTCTCGCTCATCGTGGTGGGCGGGACGCCCGTGGCGGCCGCGACGTGCCTTGGGAACCCGGCTGGGACGCAGCTGTGCGACGGCACCGTGACCCCAGGCGGTGGCACGACCTCCGCGACATTTCACTTCACGGTCACCTACAAGGACAACCAAGTCCCGGCCCGATCCGGTTACTTTGCCAATGTCCTGATCAGCCTGAATGGGGCTACCCCGGTCTCGCACGCCATGACTCCCCCGAGCGGCGTGACCCCTGCCGATCTGAACGCCGGGATCGTGATGTCATTCAACTTGGTCAAGCCGGCGGCGGGCAAGTACACCTACACCTTCGAAGCCGGGCAGAACGGCGCCGTGAGGCACGCCGCTGACTACAAGAACCCCACGCCGTCCCCCATCGTCGTCACGGCTCCGACGCCGACGCCGAAGCCGACCCCGACGAAGAAGCCCACCCCGCGTCCGACCCCCAAGCCCACCCCCAAGCCCACGCCCAAGCCGACCCCGAAGCCGACGCCCACTCCTACACCGACCACCGTGGTGGTCGAGGTGACCGCATCGCCATCGCCGTCACCCACCGCCACGCCGTCCCCGACGCCGACCGCGGCGACGAGCAGCTCCACTCCGGGCGGCCTCGGTGCCGGCCCGGTCGGCGGCGGCTCCGGTGATCAGAACGGCGGTGGCGGCCAGTTCGCGCCCTTGCTGGCGGTCGCCCTCGCCGCAGCCGGTGGGTTCCTGCTCTTCGGCGCCTGGCGTCGCCGCCGCAAGCCCGGCGACGAACCAGATGCGCCGCTGCCGGTCGATCCGGTGCCGCCTCCTGCCCCGGCTGTCGCTGCCATCGTGACGCCACCTCCGCCGACTTCCAAGGCGCCTCGCACCCCCCGGCTCAGGCGGCCCGGCAAGACGGGGGTCGACGACCTGGTGCCCGAGCTGGCGCTTGCCCCCGCCGCGGCCCTCGGCCTGGAGGCGGTCACGCCGGATGAGACGACCCTGCCGCGATGGCGTCGCCCGTCGCTGAAGGCGGCGCGCCTGGCCAGTGACCGCAAGCCCGTCGAGACCGTGCCGTTGGCCTTCGCCGCGGCGGCCACGGCCGCGACGACGGAGCGCCGGCGCGTCCGCTATGCCGTCGTGCCGCTGGTCGACGCTCCGGACGAGATCCGCAGCACGGAGATCGGCCAGCTCCAGGAGGGCGATGAGGTCGAGCTGCTCAGCAGCGAAGGCCGGTGGATGCGCGTCCGCACGCCGGTCGGCACCGTCGGGTGGGTCCACAAGACGACCCTGGCGGCGATCGGCGCCCCGGCACCCGCAAGCGTCACGACGAGCACCACGGACGACGATGAGATGGACGGATCCGGCCTGCTCGACCAGGCGATCCTCCGGGCGGCGGCCGTCAACCTGGTGCCCCAACCGGCTTCGAAACCGGCCCCCAA
>CAZFGT010000041.1:7550-21786 GCA_964518505.1 uncultured Anaerolineaceae bacterium
CCGCGCCGCGCGCCGCGCCGCTCGCGTGGGGCCGCGCCCGCCGGCTGACCCCTCAGCGTCCGACGCGGGCTGAGCGCAGGTCCGCCTCATGCCCGATACCCACGGCTCACCAGCCCGTTTGGTGCTATGCGCGTCCGAGAGACCCGCGGGGCCCGCCTCGCAGCCGGCGGACCGACGCTGAGCGTGGCGACGCTGGCAGGGACGTCGATCGGACCTCTACGCCCCACCGCGACCCACGTAGTACCAACCAGGTTGGTAGGCGAGGAAAAGGCTTCGCCGCGACCCCTCAGAAGGCCGCCAGCGTGCGGATGGCGTCGGCGATCTGGTCGGGACTGATCATGAACCAGTCCTCCAGCTTGTGGTTGTACGGGACGCCCGGGACGTCGGGGCCGCCAACGCGGACCACCGGTCCGTCCAGGTACTCGAAGGCCTCCTCGGCGATCATGGCGGCCACCTCGGCGCCGTAGCCGCCAAAACGGTTGTCCTCGTAGACGATCACGCACTTGCCGGTCTTGCGGACTGAACCCAGGACCGTCTCCTTATCGAGCGGGCGGAGCGTCCGCAGGTCGATGACCTCGACGCTGATGCCGTCGGCCTCCACCAGCTCGGCCGCCTCCAGGCTGTAATGGGCCATGAGGCCGTAGGCGATGACCGTGACGTGGTCGCCGGGCCGGGTCACCTGGGCCTGACCGAGGGGCACGACGTAATCGGTGTCGGGCACCTCCCCACGTACCGATCGGTACAGCTTCTTGTGCTCGAAGAAGAGGACCGGGTCCGGGTCGCGGATGCTGCTGCGCAAGAGGCCGCGCGCGTCGTAGGGCGTGGACGGGACGACCACCTTGAGGCCCGGCACGTGGGCGAAGAAGGCCTCCACGGACTGGCTGTGATACAGGGCCCCGTGGACCCCACCCCCGAAGGGGGCACGGATCGTGATGGGGCATTCGAACGTGCCGTTGGAGCGGTAGCGCAGGCGCGCTGCCTCGCTGACGATCTGATTGAAGGCGGGGAAGATGAAGTCGGCGAACTGGATCTCCGGCACCGGCCGCAGGCCGTTGACGGCCGCGCCGATCGAAGCCCCCACGATGAGCGATTCGGTCAGCGGCGTGTCGATGACCCGCGCGCCGCCGAACTCGGCGAACAGCCCGTCCGTGGCCAGGAAGACGCCGCCTTTCACGCCCACGTCCTCTCCGAGCACGATCATCGTCTCGTCCCGCCGCATCTCATCGGCGAGCGTCTCGCGGATCGCATCCAGAAGCGTCCGGACGGGCATCAGGCGCCCGCCTTGGGAGCCGGTTCGTCGGCGTAGACGTAGCGCTCGGCGGTGGCGGGGTCGGGTTCTGGCTGTGCCTGGGCCCAGTCGGTGGCGTCCTCCACCGTGACCTTGATCTCGGCCTCGATGGCCGCCAGCTGCTCGTCGTCCAGCACGCCCGCCGCGAGCAGTTGCGCCCGGAAGCGTGGCAGCGGGTCGCGGGCGCGTTCCTGCTCCAGCTCCTGGGCGCTGCGGTACTTGGTCTGCTGGTCGTCCGACGAATGGGCTGTCAGGCGCATGACCTTGGCCTCGATCAGCGTCGGGCCCTCGCCGCGACGGGCCCGGTCGATGGCCTCGTGGCCCGCGCGGTAGCAGGCCAGCACGTCCCCGCCGTCCACCACCACCCCGGGCATGGCGTAACCCGGGGCTCGCATGGCGATGTCCGGCACGGCCGACTCGAGGGCCATGGGTACGCTGATGGCGTAGCCGTTGTTCTCCACCACGAAGACGACCGGCAGGTGGTGGATGCCGGCGAAGTTGAGGCCTTCGTGGAAGTCGCCCTGATTGCTTGACCCCTCCCCCAGCGACGTCAGCGCCACCTGGTCGGTGCCCCGGATCTGCGCCGCGAGGGCGATGCCCACGGCGTGCAGAAGTTGTGTCGCAACCGGCGAACTTGTGGACAGGACGTTGTGGATGGCCGCCCCGTAGTGGCCGGGCATCTGGCGCCCGCCGGAGCTGACGTCGTTGGCGCGGGCGAACTGGGCCGTCATGATGTCTCGCGGGCTCATGCCGAAGGTGATGCAAGCAGCCACGGAGCGGTAGAACGGCACGAGCCAGTCATGGCCCTTGCGCAGGTCGTAGCAGAGGCCGACCTGGGCGCCCTCGTGACCCTGGCCGCTGATCACGAACGGCACCATCCCCGCCCGGTTGAGGACCCACATCCGCTCGTCCGTGGCACGCGCCAGGGCGACCAGGCGGTACATATCACGCAGCTGCTCGGGCTGCAGGCCCACGTCCGCCGCCAGATCCAGGGCCGCCGAACCGGCCGCCCCGCGCGTCCTGGTCGTCATGCGGCCGCCGCCCTCCCGTTCAGAAGTTGATGGCCCAGCCGTCGACCAGCGTCGCGGCCTCGCCCAGCGCCTCCGAGAGCGTCGGGTGCGGATGGACGGCGGCGCCGATCTCCCAGGCGGTGGCCTCCAGGAGCATCGCCGCGCTGGCCTCCGCGATCAGGTCGGTCACGTGCGGGCCGATCATGTGCACCCCAAGCACGACGTCCGTGTCGCGGTCGGCGATGACCTTGACGAAGCCTTCGTAGTCGCCACCGATGAGCGCCTTGCCGTTCGCCAGCCAGGGGAACTTGCCGGTCTTGAAGGCGATCCCGTCGCGCTCGCACTCCTGCTCGCTGCGGCCGATCGAGGCGATCTGCGGCCGTGAGTAGGTGGCGCGCGGCATCTTGAGGTAGTCGACCGGCTCGGCCTCCGTGTTGCTGATGGCGCCCACCGCGGCCAGGCCCTCATGGGCGGCGACATGCGCCAGCCACAGGCCGCCGATGATGTCGCCGATGGCGTAGAGGTGCGGTTCGGCCGTGCGCATCGTGCGCGGGTCGACCTGCACGACGCCCTTCTCAACCTTGGCGCGTGTCGTCTCCAGGCCCACGTCCTCCACGTTGGCCGCGCGACCGGTCGCCACGAGCATCTGCTCGGCGCGCAGCTCCGCCTGCGGCTGGCCCTCCGGGCCGACCATCAGGCAGACACCCTCCTTGGTGACCTCCACCTTGGCCGTGTCGAAGCGGGCGCTGGTCATGACGTCGATGCCGCGCCGCTTGAAGCTGCGCTCCAGCTCCTTGCCGATCTCGCGGTCCTCCAGGGGCACCAGGCTGGGCAGGTACTCCAGGACCGTCACGTTGGTGCCCATGTCCGCGTAGTAGCTGGCGAATTCGACGCCGACGGCCCCGCCGCCCACGACGATCAGGCTGGCCGGCAGACGGTCGCTCTTGAGGATGTCGTCGCTGGTGACGATGGCCGTGCCGTCGGGGACGAGGCCGGGCAGGCTCTTGACGCGGCTGCCGCTGGCCAGGATCACGTCGGTCGCGTCGAGCGAGCGCGAGCCGGCCGGCTTGCCGTCGTCGTCGAGCAGTTCGATCTCCACGACCTTGTGGCCCTTGAGGCGCGCCTGACCGTGGATGTACTCCACCTTGTGCTTCTTGACCAGCGCCTGGAGGCCCTTGTGCAGGCGGTCCACGACGGCCTGGCGGCGTTTGGCGATGACCGCCGCGTCGACGCTCAGGGGGCCGGTCGTGATGCCGAAGTCCTGGGCTCGCTTCGTGCGGTCGTACAGGTCCGCCGACTCGAGCATGCACTTGGTGGGGATGCAACCGACGTGGAGGCACGTGCCGCCGATCTTGTACCGGTCGATGAGGGCGACGCGCATGCCCAGCTGGGCCGCGCGGAACGCCGCGGCGTAGCCCCCGGTGCCGGCCCCCAGGACGACGAGGTCGAACGCATTCGAGGAACCGACGGCCACGGGTCAGCGGCCTCGCCGGAGGGGGGGGTTCACCGGCCGATGGTACGGCGGGCGCCCGGGGGTCGCAACCGGACCTACCGCCGGTCCAGGCCGGCCCGGACGGCCTGCACGAGGATCACGACCGTCACCAGCACCAGCACCAGGATCATCACCGGCTGGAGGACCAGCAGGTCATCGAAGCCCGGCACGAACAGGCCGACGGCCTGGGCACCGAGCACGATGACGACGGCGATGGCCGCGGCGATGACCACGTCCCGGTCGCGCACGCGCCGCGCGGGGCGTGCGTCGGCCTGCAGCTGGGGCCCGGGCTCGGGGACGGTCACGCCGGATCCGCGGTGGGCGGGATGCCGATGGGCGCGACGAGGACGCGACCGGCGAGAGCACGCCCGATGCGCGTCTGGAGGCCGGCCTTGGGGCGGTGGAAGGTGATCGTCGCATCCGCCCGCACGACAGGGTCGGAGGGCCGCCCGGTCGTGAGGTCGACCGCGGTCGGTGTATCGACCGCCAGCACGGGCACGGCGGCGGCGCGGGCCAGGCCCACCAGCTCGACGGCGCTGCGGATCGGCTCCCGGAGGGCGCCCTGCACCCCGGTCCCGAGGAGGGCGTCGATGACCAGGGCCGCCCGCTCGAGACCCTGGTGGAGGACGGCGACCTCTCGCGGTCCCGGCGCGTGCTGCCGCTGCACGAGCGGCTCGTCGCCCAGGCGCTGCCAGTTGAGGCGCGCGTCTGGCGTGTCGGGGCGCGCCTCTGCGGCGAGGAGCACGACCACGCTGCCGATGCCGGCCTGGGCGAGGTAGCGCGCCGCCACGAACCCGTCGCCGCCGTTGTTGCCGGGGCCGGCCAGGATCAGCACACGGCCGTGGTGCCGTCGCTCGGTGGTGACCAGGAGCGCCCGTGCCGCGGCAGCGACCGCGGCGCCGGCCTGCTCCATGAGGCGGGTGCCGGGGACGCCCTGGCGCTGCGCCCGCGCATCCGCGCCCCGCATCGCCTCGGCGGAGATGGGCGTGCGCGCCGCGGTCGCGGCCCAGTGCTCGGCGAGCGCGGCGAGGTCGATGTCCTGGTCCAGGAAGGCATCGTCCAGCGGCAGGGGTGTCTCCGCGCCCTGGGATGGACTGGGCAGGCGGATGGTCATCGCCGGCTCATCCTAACGGCAGGCGTGCGCGCCCGCGCTCGTCCAGCTCCACCAGCCCGTCGCGGGCGAGGGCCTGCAACGCCGCGGTGACGGCCGCGCCGTCATGAAGGCCCATCGCGCCGTCGATCTTCGTCCAGGAGCCGTCGGGTTGGTCGCGGAGATGCGCCACGAGGCGGCCCCGCAGCCAGCGGGGTGTGGCCTCGTAGGCGGCGCGCGGCTCGGCAACGCGACGCTGGGGAGCGGGGGCGACTGGCCGAATGCCCGGGCCCGCGGCCGCGTAGGCGCAGTCCCGCGCCAGCGGGCAGCGGTCGCAACGAGGTGCACGTGGCAGGCAGAGGGTCGCGCCGACGTCCATGAGGGCTGCCGTCCAGTCGGCGGGGCGGTCCGTGGCCACCAGGGCGTCGGCCAGCGCCTGCACGTCGCGCGGGGGCACGGGCTCGCCAGGGTCGCGCCGGCTGCCGTGGCCCGCCGCCACGCGGCCGAGGACGCGCCGCACGTTGGTGTCGACCGCCCCCACCGGTTGACCGAACGCGATCGCCGCCACGGCCCGGGCCGTGTACGGGCCGATCCCCGGGAGTGCCTCCAGCTCCGCGACCGAGGTGGGGAACGCGCCGCCGTGCTGCTCGCCGATGGCGATCGCCGCGCGGCGCAGGTTCAGCGCACGCCGGTTGTAGCCAAGGCCAGCCCACGCGCGCAGGACATCGGCCGGGGTCGCGGCCGCCAGGTCCACCACCGTCGGGAAACGGGCCATGAAGTCGCGCCACGCGCCCTCGCCGCGGGCGGCCTGCGTCTGCTGCAGGATCACCTCGGCCACGAGCACGGGATACGGCTCCCGCGGCCCACGGAAGGCGAAGGTCCGGCGCTGGGCGTCATACCAGGCCAGGACTCGGCGCTGGATGGCTCGCCCGCGCCGCCCGGTGAGGCGGTCGAACGGGCGCGCCGTGGCCCGGGAGGAGGTCGCGTCAGGAGCCATCCCCGACAGGATAGGTGCGGGCCCCGCCGCGGGCCTTAGCTGCTCGGTCACTACCTCCAGTGTTGCTCTGAGCACAAGGCAGATCGCTGAAGTCCGCCGACTCCCGGTCAGAACGCGCTAAGGGCTCGGGCTAGCGCCCCCATTCATAGAGCGCGCCGAAGTGGCGCTTAAGCAGGGCACCTTTGCGCCGTCCCGAGCCTCGGTCAGGGCTTAGCGAACCTCCTTGTGCGTGCAGTAGCACCGGGGGTGCTACCGGGTCGTCCAAGGGGCCAGCGAGGGCACCCCGGACCGCGACCCGTGCCGCGGAGAGCTCCCGGGGTTGGCCGCCGCGCGCGCGGCGGGTAGGCTGCGCCGCATGCCGAGTCGGAGCACCACCCACAGCACCACACCCGCCGCACCCATGCCCGACTTCGTGCCGCCGATGCTGGCCACCGGCGGGAGTCGGCCGTTCTCCGATCCGGGGTGGCTCTTCGAGCTGAAGTGGGACGGCTATCGCGTCGAGGCGGTCGTGCGCGATGGCCGGGCCCGCATCTGGACGCGCAATCGGCTCGATGCGGCGCGGTACTTCCCGGATCTCGCCGGGGCGGCGCCGTGGATCGGCGCGCACGAGGCGATCGTGGACGGCGAAGTGGTGGCGCTGGACGACCAGGGCCGGCCCGACTTCAGCCTGCTCCAGGACCGCACCGGCGTACGCGGCCCGGGAGCGGCACGCGACCCCGAGGGCCCTCGCCCCACCGCCGACGCCCGAGCCGCGATCCCGCTGGCGTACCAGGTCTTTGACCTGCTCTGGCTTGACGGCCGCTCGCTGCTTGACACGCCCCTGGTCGAGCGCAAGGCGCGCCTGAAGGAACTCCTGCGTGAGGACCCCATGGTGCGCTACGCCGCCCACGTCGAGACCGACGGCGAGGCGTTCTTCACGGCGATCAAGGAGCAGGGCCTGGAGGGCCTCATGGCCAAGCGCCGCGACAGCCGGTACGAACCCGGCCGGCGGAGTCGGGAGTGGCTCAAGCTCAAGGCGCGCAAGGAGCAGGAGCTGGTGATCGGCGGCTGGGAGCCCGGCCTGGGATCACACGCGGAGCTGGGGGCGGTGCTCGTCGGGGTGTACCAGGGCGGCGAGCTGCGCTACGCGGGCGAGGTCGGCAGCGGCATGGACACCACGACGCGCGCGAGCCTCCTGAAACGGATGCGCGCCGCCGAGCTGCCGGAGCCGCCGTTCGCCAACCCGCCGCGCCTGCGGAACGTCCATTGGACTGAGCCACGCATCGTGATCCGGGCGGAATTCACCGACTGGACCAGCGACCAACTCGTGCGCCAGTCGACCTTCAAGGGCCTGGATCCCACCAAGGAGCCGCGCGACGTGGTGCGCGAGCCCTTGCCCGGCGAGGGCCCACAGCCGCCACACGCGACGGCGTCCGCCACCGATGCGAAGCCACTGGCCGCGACCCCGGCCGAGCTGGCCGCCCTGGAGGAGCTGGGCAAGGGCGGGACGTGGTCGATCGGGGGCCGCACCGTCAGCCTGACCAACCTGGACAAGCCGCTGTTCCCCGAGGTCGGCCTGACCAAGCGGGACCTGGTGCGCTACTACGTGACGGTCGCGCCGGTGCTGCTGCCCCACCTGCGTGATCGCGGGCTGACGCTCGACCGCTGGCCCGACGGGCCCGCCGGACCGCACTTCTGGCACAAGGAGATCCCGACCTACGCGCCCGACTGGGTGGGCCGCTGGCACTACGAGTCCAGCGAGCCCGACCAGTCGCACACCTACATCGTGGCCGACGAGGTGGCCACCCTGGCCTTCCTGGCCAACCAGGCGGCCATCGACCTGCACCCCTGGACGTCACGGACCGGGGCCCCCCACCGGCCCACCTATGCCTTGATCGACATCGACCCCGGCCCGCGCACGTCGTTCGACGAGGTGCTCGTCATCGCCCGCCTGTACCGCACCGCGCTCGAGCACCTCGGCGTCCGCGCCTACCCCAAGGTCACGGGCAAGCGCGGCCTGCAGATCTGGGTGCCGGTGGAACCGCGCTACGAGTTCCGCGAGACGGCGGCCTGGGTGGAAGGCCTCTCGCGCGCGATCGGGGCCATCGTGCCGGAGCTGGTCAGCTGGCACTGGTCGGTCAAGGGGCGTGGCGGCCTGGCCCGCCTGGACTACACGCAGAACGCGTCCAACAAGACGCTCGTGGCCCCCTACGCGGTGCGCCCGCTGGACAACGCACCGGTCTCGGCTCCCATCACCTGGGCCGAGCTCGACGAGCCCGGTCTGCGTCCCGACCGGTGGACCATCGCCACCATGCCGGCCCGCGTCAAGGAGGTGGGCGACCTGTTCGAGGGGGCCTTGACGTACGACCAGGTGCTGCCGCAGCTCTGACCCACAGGCGTTGCGCCGGGGCCCCGGAACTGCGCTCCGGGGCCCGAATCGGGACCCTCGGCGGGGTGCAGGCGACGACCGGCCCATGGTCGGAGGGCCGGTCGATGAGCCATCCTCCGGAGGTGCTCCTGAAACGGCGCGATGGCGCCACCACCGAGGTCCCGCCTGCCCTGGATCGGCTACCCGTATGCCTCCAATGCGGCCTCGAATCCAACCGCCGGGAGACCACCTTCTGCCGTCGCTGCGGGCTGCCCTACGGCGCCCCGCCAGCCGCCTTCGCCGACCTGCCCACCTGTCCGATCTGCTACACGGAGGCCGACCCCGACGGTCGTTTCGCCTCGCTCGCCATGCCCGGGCGCCGGCTCGGCCTGCCCGACCACCAGCGCGAACACGAGCGCTTCCCGGTCGGCGATGACGACTGGCTGGAGGCGCAGCGGGAGGGCGACCGCATCCGCGTGGGCCGCTGGTGGGCCTCGTTCGACCAGGTCCGGCGCTACCTCGTCACGGGCGCCGTCGAGGCCGGTCGCGGCCGCCAGCTGGCGCACGACGCGATCGCCACGGCCATGACCCAGCTGTCACGCTGGGGCGCCGATGCCGTGATCATGGGCGATCAGCCCGACTGGCAGGCCGCGCGCGCCGCCGTGGCCGATCTGCGCGAGCGCTACCACCGCTCCTGACGCAGTCCCGCGCTAGGGGCCCGTCGGCGACGCGCTGAGGGTCGGCGAGGCCGTTGGCTTGGCCGTCGACTTCGGGGTCGCCTTGGGGGTCGGGGTCGGCGCCGGAGCACAGCTCCCGACGCCGGACCCGCCACCGCCGGAGGACGGCGGGGGCACCAGGTACGTCTTGGACGGCAGCGTCCCGGGCGGCGGGAAGATGCTCGCCGCCAGGGTCCGGATCTTGGCCAGGTCGGGGATCTGGATCGAGCCGCGGGCGTCGAAGCCGGGCTCCACGTACGGGTGGCCGATGACCGTCCGGTACGTCTGGCCTCGGCCGACCGCCACCATCGTGTCGGCCAGGCCCGGCAGCAGGGTGCGCGGGACGTTGGTGGTGATGGTGCCGGGGAGCGCCTGGAGGAGCCCGACCGGGTCGTTCAGGAACCGGCCGTGCACGAGCGCGTCGCGGATGCCCGACAGGACCTCCTGTTGGCGCGCCGCACGCGTGAAGTCCGACTCCCCGGAGGCCTTGCGGACGCGGGCGTAGGCCAGCGCCTGGTCGCCGTTGAGGTGATGGTGCCCGGCCGTGATGGAGAAGCCGTTGGTGAAGCCGTACTGCTTGTAGGTGGGATCGCAGAAGGCGTGCGCCACGTTCACGTCCACCCCGCCGAGCCTGTTGACGACATTGACGAAGCCCTGCAGGTTGACCTGGGCGTAGTAGTCGATCTTCAGGTTCAGCAGCGTCCCCAGCGCGCCCATCAGCACGTCGTGGCCGTCGCCGTTCGAGCCGGGGAACTGGGCCTTGTCGTTGCGGGCGAAGGCGAGCAGCCCGTTGATCTTGGGCTTGAAGACGCGCCCGTCGGGGAGCGGCACGTTGACCGTGTCACGGGCGATGGAGACCATGGAGACGGTCTTGGTCACGGGGTCCAGCGAGGCCACGATCAAGGTGTCGGTCAGGTACGTGTTGCGGCCGACACCGCTGTCCACGCCGATGAGGAGCACGTTGAGGCGCGGCGGACCGCTCGGCGACGGTTCGGGTGACGGCGTGATGGACGGGGGGGCGGTGGTGAAGTCGCTGGGGTCGGGTGACGCGGGTGCGTAGCTGGGCTGCCAGGCGCCGGCCGTACCCGGGTCGGTCACGAAGATCGAGTCGGCCGTCTCGCGCGCCACCTCGGTGACGTAGCCGGCGTACGCCTGCGGCACGATCAGGAGCAGGGCCAGCGCCACGACGGGCAGCGCTTCCCAGCGCTGGAGGCGGCGCGGGCGGCCCCGGAACAGCAGGTCGATCGTGGCCAGGATGCGCCAGATCAGCAACGCCGCCTGGAGGCCCAGGAGGACCCAGATGACCGTGGGATCGAGCAGTTCGGCGGCCAACTCGGCAGGCGTGGTCGTGACGGCCACATACCCGGCGAAGAGCGCGACCAACACCACGGGCAGGCCAAAGATCGCGGCTCGGCGGTAGCGGCGCACGACAAGCTGGCCGACACCGGGGATGAGCGCGCTCAGCAGCGCGGGCACGTAGCGGGTGCGCCAGGCGGGGCCTGCGGGAGTGGAGGCGGGCGCCGGAGGTGTCTCGGGCGCGGGCGTTCCGGCGGTCGGCAGCACGGCGGCAGCCTAGCAGGTCGAGCCACGGTGACCGGCAGCGCACTTCCCCGCTCCAGCGGGTTCCGCTAGGCTCACCCTCGTCTTGATCTGTTCCATCTGCGGCGCGGAGAACAAGCCGGGCAGACGGTTCTGCCTGGAGTGTGCTGCGCCCCTGGAGGTCGTCTGCCCCTCGTGTGGGGCGGCCAACGAGCCCGCGGCCAAGTTCTGCGGGTCATGTGCCAGCCCACTCGGAGCGCCCGGGCCAGAGCCGCCCGCTGCCGTGGTCACGGCCGTCGCCGAGCGGCGCGTCGTCTCGGTCCTTTTCGCCGACCTGGTCGGCTTCACACCCTACGCCGAGAAACGGGACGCTGAGGATGTCCGCGACACGCTCGATCGCTACTTCGCTCGGGCATCGGAGGTCATCGGGCGGTACGGGGGCACGGTGGAGAAGTTCATCGGCGACGCCGTGATGGCCGTGTGGGGCGCGCCGACCGCCCACGAGGACGACGCCGAACGAGCCGTCCGGGCCGCCCTGGAGCTGATCGATGCGGTCCGCCAGCTGGGGCCGGGCATCCAGGCACGCGCCGCGGTGATCACGGGCGAGGCAGCCGTGACGGTCGGGGCCACCAACCAGGGCCTGGTCGCCGGGGACATCGTGAACACCGCCAGTCGCCTCCAGGGAGCTGCCCGACCGGGCACCGTGCTGGTCGGCGAAGCCACCCAGCGTGCGGCGAGCAAGGCGGTGGCGTTCGAGGCGGCGGGCGAGCAGGCGCTCAAGGGCAAGGAGGCGCCGGTCGCGGCGTGGCAGGCGCTTCGCGTCGTCGCCGAACGCGGCGGCCGCAACCGCACCGAGACGCTCGAGGCGCCGTTCGTGGGCCGCGACGATGAGTTGCGCCTGCTCAAGGACCTCTTCCACGCCACCACGCGGGAGGGCCGGGCACGCCTGGTCAGCGTCATCGGCCCGGCGGGCATCGGCAAGACCCGCCTGGCCTGGGAGTTCCTCAAGTATGTCGACGGTCTGGTGGAGCCGGCGTGGTGGCACGACGGGCGGTCGCCGGCATACGGCGATGGCATCAGCTTCTGGGCGCTTGGCGAGATGGTGCGCGGGCGGGCCCAGCTGGCCGAGGGCGACGACGAGGCGACCACCCGCACGAAGATCGCCGCCATCGTGGCCCAGCACATCCCCGACGAGGACGAGCGGCGCTGGGTGGAGGCGGCCCTGCTGACGCTCCTCGGCGTGGACGCCGGCGCCCCGTCGGACGAACTGTTCGCGGCCTGGCGCACGTTCTTCGAGCGCCTGGCGGCGACCGCGCCCGTGATCCTGGTCTTCGAGGACTTCCACTTCGCCGACCCGGGTCTGCTGGACTTCGTGGACCACCTCCTGGAGTGGGGCCGCAACGCCCCCATCTACGTCCTCACGCTGGCGCGGCCGGATCTCCTCGACAAGCGGCCCGACTGGGGCGCCGGCAAGCGCAACTTCGTGGCGCTCTCACTGGATCCGCTGGAGCCGCAGGCGATGCGCGAGCTGCTGGCGGGCCTGGTTCCCGGGTTGCCGGAGGCCGCCGCCGAATCGATCGTCGCGCGCGCCGACGGCATCCCCCTCTACGCCGTCGAGACGGTCCGCATGCTCCTGGCCCGCGGCCTGCTCACGGTGGTGGACGGCACCTACCGGCCCACCGGCGACCTGACGCAGCTGGACGTGCCCGAGACCCTGGTCGCGCTCATCGCCAGCCGGCTCGACGCGCTGCCGCCCGAGGAGCGGGCCTTGATCGCGGATGCCTCGGTCCTTGGCCAGAGCTTCACCGCGGCAGGCCTGGCCGCCGTGGCCGGCACCTCCGCTGGCGCCCTTGAGTCGCGGTTGCGCGTCCTCGTCCGGCGCGAGCTGCTGCGGGTGGAAGCGAATCCCCGCTCACCGGAGCACGGCAACTACACCTTCGTCCAGGCGCTCATCCGCGAGGTCGCCTACGGGACCCTGGCACGGCCGGAACGCAAGGCCCGCCACCTGGCGGCCGCCCGCTGGTTCGAGGCCCTTGGCGACGATGAGCTGGCGGGGGCCCTCGCCGGCCACTATGTCGCGGCGCACCGCAACAGCCCGGATGGGCCCGAAGCTGATGCCCTGGCCACCCAGGCACGCTTGACCCTGCGCGGTGCGGCCGACCGGGCTGGCTCGCTCGGGTCGCACGCCCAGGAGCTGGGGTTCCTGGAGCAGGCGCTCCAGCTGGCGGTCGACCCGGCGGACCGCGCGGCGCTGGACGAACGCGCGGCGGCGGCGGCCCACCAGGCCGCCCGGATGGAGGTCGCGGCGAACCATCTCGAACACGCGCGCACGTGGTTCGAGGCGCAGGGCGATCGGGAGGGCGTGGTGCGCGTGGCGCTCGCGCAGGGGCGCCTGCTCATCGACCAGGGGCAGCCCGCCAGCGCCATCCGGGCCATGGAGGTCACGGATGTCGAGGGCCCGGTGGCCTCATCCGCGGCGGCCTATCCCGCCCTGCTCGCCGAGCTCTCTCGGGCCTACTCCTTCACCGACGATCCGCGCGCGCTCGAGACCGCCGACCGGGCGCTGGCGTTGGCGGAGGCACGCGAGATCCCGGCGGCCGTCGCCGAGGCCCTCGTCAACCGGGCCCTGGCCCTCAGCATGGCGCACCGCACCGCCGAGCCGGAGGCCCTGCTGCGAGGCGTGATCCATTACGCGGACCGCCACGGCCTGTCGAGGTCGACCATGCGGGCCCTCAACAACCTGGCCAGCAGCACGTTCCTTGACGATCCCCGCGAGGCGGCTGAACTGGCGCGTCAGGGCGCTGAGCTGGCCCGCCGATTGGGCGACCGAGGCTGGCTGCTGGCGTTCACCGACGGCCGAGCCGGCGAGCTCGCGGTCATCGGCGACTGGGATGAGGCGATTCGGCTCGAGGCGGAGCTCGAGGGCCTGGACCTGCCCCCGGGGCCGGCCGTCTCGATCGGCGAGAATCTGGCCTTACTGGAAGCCATGCGCGGCGACCTGGAGGGGGCTCGGTCGCGACTCGCCGCCCTCCGACCGGTCCGTGCCTTGCTGGAGGACGCACGTGCCGACGGCGCGCGTTTGCTGATCGAGACCCAGGTGCTGGCCCTCGAAGGTCGACTCGCCCAGGCGTACGACGCGGCCATGCAGGGGGCCAGACGCAGCGATCCGGCGGTGTTCCCGAACAGCCTGTGGGCAGCCCGCGTCGCCGTCTGGCTCGGCGACCGCGAGCGGGTACGCGTGCCGCTGGAGATCAACCTTGCTCTACCCATACAGGGCAGGTTCGTCGAGGCCACCCACCACGCCATCCAGTCCGCCGCGATGGCCATGGACGGTGACGCCGAAGGTGCGCTCGCTGCGCACCGCGAGTCCGAACGCTTCTATCGCGCAGTGGACATGCCCCTCCTGCTCTCCATCGGGCTGATGGAGATCGGCACGCTCCTCGACCCCTCCATCCCGGCGGTCGCAGCGGCCGCCGGCGAGGCGCGGGCGATCATGGAACGCCTCGGCTCGCCGCCCCTGCTCGCTCGGCTGGACGCGATGCTGAAGCGGCAGGCGGAGCGGTTCGGAGGGCAGCCGCCGCGCCCCGCTCATCGGCCCGACGGCACGGTCGACCCCGCCACCCACGAGGCGAGCTCGTCCCGGCCCTGAGGTGCCCGTGGGGTATCCTCGCGGCCGGTCATTGGCGAGTGGCCAAGCGGTAAGGCGCCTGACTCTGGATCAGGAGATCGAAGGTTCGAATCCTTCCTCGCCAGCCAA
>CAZFGT010000042.1:0-20653 GCA_964518505.1 uncultured Anaerolineaceae bacterium
TCGCCTCCGGCCGGCGGGTCATCGCCACCATCACCGGGCCGCTCGACACCGCCCCCGGCATCGACCGGCGGCAGGGGTATCGAGACGCCATGGGGGAAGCGGGCATGGAGCCCGACCGCACGCTCGAAGCCAGCGGTGACTTCACGGTCGAAGGCGCCACCGCCGCCATCACGCAGCTCCTCGCGGTCCACCCCGATATCGACGCCATCTTCGCGGCCTCCGACCAGATGGCCGCCACCGCCCTGTCCTTCCTCGTGGCGACGGGACGGCGGGTGCCTGCCGACGTCGCGGTCGTCGGCTTCGACGACCTCGCCATCGCCCTGTCGACCAATCCGCAACTCACCAGCGTCCATCAACCGATCGAGGAGATGGGCCGCGAGATGGCCCGCCTCCTCGTCGACGCGATCGATGCACCGGATCCCGTGCACAAGCGCGTGATCCTCGCCACCGACCTCATCCAGCGCGCGTCGAGCGCCGGGAGGGTGTCGCCCTGAAAGCCGGTCGGCAACCGGCGGACGCCGCAGCCACTGGCTCGACGACCAGCCCGCATCCGGGGCCAAGCAGACGAACTCACCAGGCTCGTAGAGAAGGAGAAGCCAGGATGAACCGTTCTCGTTCCAGGCCGCGCGGCCTCGTGGTCGCAGCCGTGGTCGTCGCCCTCCTGGCGGCAGCCTGCGGCAGCGCGACCAGCCCGTCGTCTACACCGACCGGGACCGTGCCCGCCACCGCGACCGCCATCGCGCCGTCGCCGTCGTTGGTCCACATCACGCCCGCCCCGGTCGCGGCCGGCCCCGGACCCAACGGCGGCACCGTCGTCCGCTGGTTCATCGGCCTCGGCGCAGGCACCCAGCCCGCCCAGATCGGCCCCGAGCAGGCCTTTGCGACTGCCTACAACGCATCCCAGAAGGACGTCTACCTGTCCCTGGAGATCGTTGACAACACGCAGGCCGCCAACATCCTCAAGACCGAGGTCGCGGCCGGCACGACGCCGGACATCATCGGCCCGGTCGGCGTGGAAGGTCTGAACATCTTCCGCGACCAGCTCCTGGACCTTACCCCGCTCATCGCCTCCACCGGCTACACGTTCTCTGGGGTGGATCCCAAGCTGGTCGACTTCTTCAAGTTGGGCGACAACGGCGCCATGGTCGGCGTCCCGTTCGCCGTCTACCCTTCGTTCATCTACTACAACAAGAAGCTCTTTGACGAGGCCAAGCTGCCCTATCCGCCGGCCAAGGTCGGCGACCTGTACATGGGCAAGCCGTGGGACCTCGATGCGCTCCGCCAGGTGGCCATGAAGCTGACCGTCGACAAGAACGGCAATGACGCCACCAGCTCGAGCTTCGACCCCGCCAACGTCGTGCAGTGGGGCTTCGACTCGCAGTACCAGGACAACAGCGCCCGGGCTGAGGACGCGTTCTTCGGCGCCGGCTCATTCCTGGCCGCCGACGGCAAGACCGCCCAGATCCCGGACTATGTCAAGGCCGGTGAGACGTGGTTCAACGCCGGCGTGTGGACCGACCACTTCATCCCCAACCAGAACCAGATCGCCAGCGCCCTCCTTGGCGCGGGCGGCGAGTTCGGCTCGGGCAACCTGGCGATGGACGAGGGCCACACCTGGTTCACCTGCTGCGTCGCGCCCCCGGCGCCGGCCAAGCAGTTCGACTTCGGGTTCGCCGTGAACCCGCTCGTCAACGGCACCATCACCTCACCGCTCCATGCGGACACCTTCAGCATCCTCAAGACGTCGAAGGTCCAGGCCGCGGCCTTCAAGGCCGTGACCGCCATGGTGGCCTCGCAGGCCCTCCTCACGACCTACGGCGCCATGCCGGCGGACACGACCAAGCAGGCCGCCTGGTTCAAGTCCATCGACGCGCTCTTCCCCGGCGTCAAGCTCGACTGGTCCGTCCCGCAGGCGATGCTCGCCTATCCGGACGTGCCCAACCATCAGTCGTGGATGCCCAACTACGCGAAGGCCAAGACCGCCCTGCAGGCCTTCCAGAACAAGTACCGGACGACCTCCGGGGTTGACATCACCGCGGGGCTGACCGCCCTACAGGCGACCCTCCAGTCCATCTTCGACGAGCCGCAGGCGCCGTAGTCCTGAGCTCCTCCTCCATCCAGGTCCCCTCGGGCTCGCCGGCTCGAGGGGACCTGGCCTCCACCGTCATCTGGAGCGGTTCCCCGAGATGGCCACCCAGGCGACCGTCGCTCAGGCCCACGGACCGCGGTTCGGTCCGGGCCGCTGGCTCGCCACGGAGCATCGCCGCGAGGCGTTCTGGGGTCTCGTCTTCGTCGGGCCCTGGATCTTCGGCCTGCTGGTGTTCACCGCCGGCCCGCTCATCGCCTCTCTCGTCCTCTCCCTGACCGACTTCAACCTGGTCGATCCGGCCGCCGTCCGCTTCGTGGGCCTTGACAACTATTCGACGATGGCGGCTGATCCCAACGTCCGGCAGGGTCTCATCGCGACCTTCAAGTTCGCCGTCATCTCGATCCCCCTGACGATGGGCGCCAGCCTCGGCGTGGCCGTGCTGGTGAACAGCACCAAGCTGTTCGGGCGGAACATCTTCCGGACGCTGTTCTACATGCCCATCCAGATCCCCCTGGTGGCCAGCACGCTGGTGTGGATCGGCTTCCTCAACCCCGTCACGGGCTGGCTGAACGGCATCCTGGGCCTGGTGGGCCTGACCGGCCCCGACTGGCTGACCAGCGAGACCTGGATCTATCCGGCCCTGGCGCTCATCGGCCTGTGGGGCATCGGCAACTTCATGCTCATCAATCTCGCCGGGCTCCAGTCGGTGCCGACCGAGCTGTACGAAGCCTCGCGGATCGATGGCGCGGGGCCGTGGACGATGTTCCGGCGGATCACGATCCCGCTGATGTCGCCGATCCTGCTCTACAACCTGGTCATCTGCATGATCACGACGTTCCAGTACTTCGTCGTGGCCTACACCCTGACGAACGGTCGCGGCGACCCCAACAACGCCACGCTGTTCATCAACCTGGACCTGTACCGCGAAGCGTTCCAGTACAGCAAGATGGGCTACGGGGCGGCCATCGGCTGGATGCTCTTCGTCATCGTGCTGCTCCTGACGCTGGTCGTCTTCCGGTTCGCCCGGACGCGCGTCTACTACGCCGGGAGTGAGCGGTGACCGCGATCGCCGACTCCCGGCTGCGCTCGTTCGGCGAACGCGGCGCGATCGCCCGGAGCTACCGCCACTACCTCGCCCGTGCGTCCCTCACACTGGTCGCCGCGGTCCTGCTGGGCGGTTACCTGCTGCCCATGCTGTACATGGTCAACACGTCGCTGCAACAGCCCGACCAGCGCGTGACGGCCGGCGCCCCGGTCTACCCGGCCATCCCGGCGACCGGGACGTACCAAGGCCAGACGTATCCCATCTACGAGGTGCCCCTCAACGGCACCACCCGGTCGCTCATGCTGGTGGACCCAGGCCGCGAGTCCAGCACGTTCGTGGATCCGGCCGACCCGTCTGCGACGCTGATCGACTGGGAGGGCCGCTGGCGCACGCTGTCGCAGTCGTGGACGTTCGCGCCCCAGATCGACAACTTCACGACCGTGTGGAACCAGCTGAACTTCCCGCGGCTCCTCTTCAACACCGCGACGATCGCCATCCTCAGCACGCTCGCCGCGGTCATCTCGTCTGCGCTGGTCGCCTACGGGTTCGCGCGCTTCCGGTTCCCGGGCAAGAACATGATGTTCGTGGTCCTCCTGGCCACCATCATCCTGCCCTTCCAGGTGACCCTCATCCCGACCTACATCGTCTTCACCCAGCTCGGCTGGAACGGGACGTGGCTGCCCTTGATCGTGCCCCACCTGTTCGCCAACGCGTTCAACGTGTTCCTGCTGCGCCAGTACTTCCTGTCGATCCCGCGCGACCTCGACGAGGCGGCCATGATGGACGGCGCGGGGCCGTTCCGCGTGCTCCGCTCGATCATCCTGCCCCTCTCGATCCCGGCCCTGACGGCCGTCTCGCTGTTCCACTTCTTCTTCTCCTGGAACGACTTCTTCGTGCCCCTCCTCTACCTGTCGAGCAAGCCGGACCTGCAGACGCTGCCCATCGCCATCCAGCAGTACAACGCCCTGTACGTGTCGCAACCGACGCTCATCCAGGCCGCCGCGCTGATGACGATGGCGGTCCCGGTCGTGGTGTTCTTCCTGGCCCAGCGCGCGTTCATGCGAGGCGTCGTCGTCACCGGCGTCGAGAAGTAGCGCCGCAGTGCGGTTCGGGCGCTTCGATGACGAGCGGCGGGAATACGTCATCAGCCAGCCGGACACCCCGCTGCCGTGGATCAACTACCTGGGCAGCGAGGACTACTTCGGCCTCATCTCCAACACCGCCGGCGGCTACTCGTTCTTTCGCGACGCGCGCCTGCGGCGGCTGACGCGCTACCGCTACAACAACGCCCCGCTCGACCTGGGCGGGCGGTACGTGTACGTGCGCGACGAGGCGGACGGCCAGTACTGGAGCCCGACCTGGCAGCCCACGCAGAGCGAGCTCGAGGCCTACGAGTGCCGCCATGGGCTGGGCTACACCATGATCGGCTCGCGGCGGGCGGGGATCCGGACCCAGATCACCTATTTCGTGCCGCTCGGCGAAACGCTGGAGGTGTGGCGCGTGAAGGTCACCAACGAACGGCCCACGCCGGCTCGCCTGGCCCTCTTCGGCACGGTCGAGTTCTGCCTGTGGGACGCGCAGGAGGACGCCACCAACTTCCAGCGCGACTACTCCATCGGCGAGGTGGAAGTCGAGGACGGCGTCATCTACCACACGACCGAGTACCGGGAGCGGCGCGACCATTTCGCCTTCTTCGCCTGCTCCGATCGCGCCGCCGGCTTCGACACGTCGCGTGACGCGTTCCTGGGGCCGTACCGCGGCTGGGACCGGCCACTCGCCGTCGAGCGTGGGGCCGCGACCGGCTCGATCGCCCACGGCTGGCAGCCCATCGGCGCCCACCAGGCACGGCTGGAGCTGGCGCCCGGTGAGACGCGGGAGATCGACTTCGTGCTGGGGTATGCGGAGAACCCGGCCGGCGCGAAGTTCGACCCGCCGGGTTCCGGGACGCTCGACAAGCGTCGCGTCCGCCCGACCATCGAGCGCTTCCTGGATCCGGCGGTCGTCAGCGAGGCGCTGGGCGCGCTGCGCCGATCCTGGGACGAGACCCTGGGGTCGCTGCAGGTCCGGACCGGCCACGAGCACGTCGACCGGATGGTCGACATCTGGAACCCCTACCAGTGCATGGTCACGTTCAACCTGTCCCGGTCGGCCTCCCTCTTCGAGTCGGGCATCGGACGCGGGATGGGCTTCCGGGACTCGAACCAGGATCTCCTGGGCTTCGTCCACCTGGTGCCCCAACGGGCCCGCCAGCGGATCCTCGACATCGCCGCCACGCAGCTGCCCAACGGCGGCGCCTGGCACCAGTACCAGCCGCTGACGAAGCGCGGCAACGACGCCATCGGGTCCGGCTTCAACGACGACCCGGCCTGGCTCGTGCTGGCGGTCTGCGCCTACCTCAGGGAGACGGGCGACCTGGCCATCCTGGATGAGCCCGTCGCCTACGACAACGAGGCAGGCACCGAGCGGCCCCTCTCCGATCACCTGCGGCGCGCCATCGACTACACGCTCGAACGCCTTGGCCCGCACGGCCTCCCGCTCATCGGCCGCGCCGACTGGAACGACTGCCTCAACCTGAACTGCTTCTCCGACACGCCCGGCGAGTCATTCCAGACGACGCAGAACCGCGAGGGCGGCGTGGCCGAGTCGGTCTTCATCGCCGGCCTCTTCGTCCTCGCCGCGAACGAACTGGCCGCGGTGGCCGACCACCAGGGCGATGCCGCCGAGTGCACGCGACTCCAGGCTGCCGCCGAGCGGATGGGCCGCGCGGTCGATGCCCACGGCTGGGACGGCGCGTGGTTCCGCCGCGCCTACGACTTCTTCGGCGAGCCCATCGGGTCGGCGACCAACACCGAGGGCCAGATCTTCATCGAGCCGCAGGGCATCTGCATCATGGCCGGCATCGGCCTGCAGGACGGCCGCGCCGCCACGGCCCTGGCCGCCGTCCGTGAGCGGCTGGCGACGCCCCACGGGATCGTCCTCCAGCAGCCGCCGTTCACCCGCTACGAGCCGCGCCTTGGCGAGATCTCGTCCTACCCGCCCGGCTACAAGGAGAACGGCGGCGTCTTCTGCCAGACCAACCCGTGGCTGATGATCGCCGAGGCCCGGGCCGGCAACGCCGAGGGCGCCCTGGACTACTACCTGCGCATCAACCCGTCCGCCCGCGAGGCGATCTCGGAAGTCCATCGCTGCGAGCCGTACGTCTACGCCCAGATGATCGCCGGCCGTGACGCGCCGACGCACGGCGAGGCCAAGAACTCGTGGCTGACCGGGACGGCGGCGTGGAACATGGTGGCCATCAGCCAGTGGATCCTGGGCATCCGCCCCGAGCTCGATGGCCTGCGGGTGGAACCCCTGATCCCCGCCTCGTGGAACGGCTACCAGGCGAACCGGCGCTTCCGGGGCACGACCTACGACATCGACGTGCAGCGCTCGGGGGTGCCCGCGCCCGGTCACCGCGATGCGGTCGAGGTCATCGTCGACGGCCGGCCCATCGCGGGCACGCGCATCCCGCTGCCCGCCCCGGGCACGGCGCGCGTGCGGGTCGTCGTCAGGCTCTCGTGATGCCGCCCGGCGACGTCGTCGTCGGGACCACGCCGGGGGACTTCCACGGGCGTCCCACGACTCGTATCACCAACGGCGTGATCCAGGTGGAGGTGGTCGTGGCCGGCGGGCCGCGCATCGTCGGCCTGCGTTGCGAGGGCTCCCCGGCCAACCTGCTGGCCGAGACGCCGGACCTGGGCTGGGAGACCTCGCTCGGGCGGTACGAGCTGCTCGGGGGCCACCGGCTGTGGATCGCCCCCGAGGACCCCGCGATGGTGGCGGTGCCTGACTCCACGGGCCTCACCATCGAGCCCCTCGTCGACGGCCTGCGGCTGACCGGGGCGATCGAGCTCACGACCGGCTGCGTCCGCTCCATGGAGATCCGCCTTGACCCCCGCCTGGCGGCGCTGACCGTGCTCCACCAGGTGGACAACTGCGGGCCCGACGCACGCGAGCTGGCGCCGTGGTCGATCACGCAGCTGCCGCTCGGCGGGCTGGCGCTCCTGCCGCAGCGGCCGGCCGTCGCCGGACACCGCACACGGCCGAACCGCAACCTCGTGCTGTGGCCCTACACCTCGTGGGAAGACGCCCGGCTTCAGGTCAGCGACGGCCTGGTGGCGGTCGATGCCATCCCGGGCGCCGAACTCAAGGTGGGCTTCCTGGACGACCTGGGATGGGTCGCCTACGTGCGGGGCGGCACCGCCCTCGTGCGCCGGTTCGAACCCGCACCGGGCCTGACGTACCCGGACCTTGGCTGTAACGTCGAAACGTACTGCGGTCCGCGGTACGTCGAGCTGGAGATCCTGGGGCCGCTGCGGGTGCTGCGATCCGGTACCTCCACCACCTTGCTCGAACATTGGGAGGTCCGGGGCGTCGTGGACGGTGAGGCGCGGCAGATGCGGGACGAGCTGGCACGACCGACCGGCCAGGTGGCGACCACCCTGTGCTGAAGCACGCGACGTTCCCGCCCGGCTTCGCGTGGGGCGCGGCGACCTCCGCGTACCAGGTCGAGGGCGCCTGGCGGGAGGACGGCAAGGGCGAGTCGATCTGGGACCGCTTCACCCACACCCCGGGCAACGTGCTCGACGGCTCGACCGGGGACGTCGCCTGTGACCAATACCACCGCTACCCGGAGGACGTGGCGCTCCTGCGGCAGCTGGGCCTTGGCGCGTATCGCTTCAGCGTCGCCTGGTCGCGGGTCGTCCCGGATGCGAGTGGGACGGTCAATCGGGCCGGGCTGGACTACTACGACCGCCTGGTGGACGAGCTACTGACCAACGGCATCGAGCCCTTCCCGACCCTGTTCCACTGGGACCTCCCGCAGTGGGTCCAGGACGGCGGCGGCTGGGCCGACCGCGCCGTCATCGGATCGTTCGCCGACTACGCCGACGTCGTGGTCCGCGCGCTTGGCGATCGGATCGGGACGTGGACGGTGGTCAACGAGCCGGAGGTGTACGTCAACCAGGGCCACGACATCGGCGACCATGCGCCCGGGATCCGCGACCACGATCGCGCCCTGCGGGCCAGCCATGTGGCGAACCTCGCCCATGCCGAGGCGGTGCGCGCCGTGCGCGCCGTGGCCCCCAAGGCCTCGATCGGGTCGGCCTTCAACATGGACGTGACCTACCCGGCATCTGACGACCCCCGCGACGTGGCCGCCGCGGAGCGCTTCCACGCCAAGGTCAACGCGTGGTACCTGGAGCCGCTCGTGCACGGGCGCTACCCGGTGGCCTTCCTGGACCAGGACGCGGCTCTCGCCCGGATGGACATCCGGCCGGGCGACATGGCGGCCCTGGCGACCGACCTCGACTTCATCGCTCTGAACATGTACTCGCGCGCGATCGTCGCCCACGACCCCGCCGACACGCGGTACGGGATGCGCCGGCTGGACGGGCCCGGGCGCAAGAACTCGTTCGGCTGGGAGATCTGGCCGGCGGCCATCCATCGCCTCATTCGCCGCGTCGACCGCGACTACGGCCATCCGGTGCTGTACGTCACGGAGAACGGCTGCGCCGATGGGACCGGTCCGGGTTCCGACGGCCTGGTGCACGACGCCAGCCGCGTGGACTACCTGGCCGGGCACATCGGCCAGGTCGCCAGGGCGATCGACGACGGCTGCGACGTCCGCGGCTACTTCGCCTGGTCCCTGCTCGACAACTTCGAGTGGGCCGCCGGCTACACACAGCGGTTCGGCCTGGTCTGGGTGGACTTCGAGGCCGGCCTGCGGCGGCTGGTCAAGGACAGCGGCTGGTGGCTGCGGGACCTCGTCGCTGGTGCGCCCCTCGACTACGAGGATTCCCTCACCTGAGCGGCCGCCGGGGCCGCCGGCGGTCGGTCAGGTGCGCCCGAGCACGACATCGATGCCGGCCAGCACCAGCTCCATGCTCGATGCCGATAGCACGCCCGTGCGGTCGGTGAGGGCATCTCGATCGACCGTCACGAGCTGCGACACGTTGGCCACCGAGTCCCGCGGCAGCCCTGTCGCCTTGGCGAGCAGGAGCACGTTGCCGGGGGCTTCCGCCCAGCGGAGGTTGCTCGTCAGGCTGACGCAGACGACCGTGCGAAGCGAGCTGCGGTTGAAGGCGTCACCCTGGACGATCACGACCGGTCGTCGGACGCCGGGCTCCGATCCCGTCGGCGCTCCGAGATCAGCCCACCAGACCTCGCCCTGGGCGATCACCACTCCGCCGAGCCGAGCGTGGCGCGGGCGGCCGCGTTGGCGAACTGGCGACCGTCCGGTTGGCCGACCTCCGCGAGGACGCCGTCGAGCCCCGTCGTGACCTCGTCGGGCGCGTGCCGCGCGATGTATTCCCGCAGAGCAGCGCTGTAGACCTCGCTGCGCGACCTCCGCGCGCGTTTGGCAAGACGGTCCACCTGCGCGAACAGGTCATCAGGTACGGACACAGCCGTCTTCATACCTTGAGTATAACCGCTCGTGGACACGGCGGTCGTCACGTCACGTGCGCAGGAACCCCTCGACGACGGCCGCTGTCTCATCGGGCCGCTCCAGTTGCGGAAGGTCGCCCGCCCCCTCGATCGTGACGCGCTCAAGTTGACCGTTCGCCGCGACAAGCGCCTCGGCAGCGGCCGGATCGGTGAAGCGCGGATGATCACCAAAGACGAGGAGCGTCGGGTTCACGAGCCGACCGTAGGCACCCTCCGCCCGGGGATCGTTGAGCAGCCCGGAGACGAACGCCAGCGGTGCTCGGAAGGCGCCCGGCTGCTGGCAGGTCTGCCATGTGTACTGCTCGTACTCTCGCGAGATCCCCTCCGGATCCGCGAAGATCTGGCGCAAGAACCAGCGGATCACCTGGCGCCGGGCGAGGACCGCGAACAACAGCCGGCCGATCCCCGTCAGGCGCAGGGACCGGTAGAGGATCCGGGACGTCCGCCCGGCGCTGCCCTTGAAGCGGCCGAAGCCTGTGGCACTGATGAGGACGAGACGGCCGAAGCGCTCGGGGTGGTCGGCGGCCGCGACGACGACGTACTGGCCTGGGAGGGAGAGCGCGACGATGTCGACAGCGGTCTCGCCTGGCTGAAGGACGGCCGCCCGGATGCGTTCAAGCTGCTCCCCGTAGAGCGCCCAGCCGTAGGGCGCCTCCGGCCGATCCGACGTACCGAAGCCAAGCCAGTCGACCAGCACCACCCGGCGTTGCTCGGCCAGCCGTACCGCCAGGGGCGCGAGCTCGATGCCCGCGCCTGCCGCATTGAAGCTGTGCAGGAGAAGGACCGTCCGCCCCTTGCCCAGCTGGTATGCCGCGACCCGGCCGGAGGCGGTCTCGACATCGAGCGGAACGCCCGGGATCGGAGGCGGAAGAGGGATCGTCACGACGACGAGTATGGCCCTCGTCGGGTCAGGGCGACGCGGATCGCAGCCGACGTGCGGGGGTCGGTCCTCAGCGCCGCGGGCCGCCCGCATGCGCGTCCTTGACCTCAGCGGCGACGCTCAATCCTCGCGGCGCTCTTCGGCCTGGCGGCCGATCCGTCGATCTGGGGTGCCGGCCTTGACCAAGACCGCCTCGCATCCACGGTCCGGCTCCTGATCCAAGGAGTGGGGCCGGCTGTGCATCGACACTGACCTCGGCGGCCCGAGGACACGGAAGCCAAGGAGACCATGCCGAGGGTCGACCCGGGTTTCCCGAATGACAGGTCGGGAGCCCCGACACCGCCGAACATCTACCTTCTCTGGGCTGGCCGGATCGTCGTCAGTGAAGGCGCACGACATCATAGACTTGCCAGATACGCCATAACTGCATAGTCTATATGCCATGAGTAACCGCTCGGTTCCGACCTATCCGCGGTACACACGCCTTGCTCAAGGTCTCGGCGAGCGGATCCGCATGGCCCGCCTGCGACGCAGGCTCACGGTGACCGAGATGTCGGAGCGAATGGGCGTCACTCGGCCGACCCTCAACCGCCTGGAGAGGGGCGACTTATCGGTCGGCCTCGGGGTCCTGGTCCGGGCGCTGGGTATCCTCGGCCTCGACGAGGATCTCGCCAAGCTCGCCGCAGATGACGAACTTGGGCGCCGTCTCGCCGACGCGTCGACGACGACGAAGCGGCGGCGAGCCTCGCCGGCGTGAGCAGCACGCTTCCCGAGACCGTTGCCGTCGAGATCGAGGCAGAGGAACTCGGCGGGCGGCTCGTCGTTGGCACGCTCCGGCGAAATCAGGGCTCAGGCGGATCGATGATCGGATTCTCCTACGCGGCGGAGTGGCTGGATCGCCCCGACCGGTTCACCCTCGATCCGCTGCACGGTCTCTACCCAGGCGACCAGTGGCCTCGCAACGGACAGGTCGACACGATCTTCACGGACGCCGCGCCCGATCGCTGGGGACGCACGCTGATGGACCGCCAGGAAGCCGTGCGAGCCCGGCAGGAGAGCCGCCCTCGGCACCGGCTCGACGAGTGGGACTACCTGCTCGGCGTCGCCGATATCGCGCGCATGGGGGCGCTGCGCTTCAGGACTGAAGACGGCGAGTACCTGGACGGTTCATCCGGGGTGCCGCCGATGACCCGCTTGCCCGAGCTTGTGGCGGCCGCGAGGTCCGTCGAGCGACCGAGTGGAAACCCGACCAAGGAGGCCCTCGACCTGGCGATCCTCGTCGCGCCAGGCAGCTCGCTCGGTGGCGCCAGGCCAAAAGCGAGCTTCCTGGATGAGCACGGCGCACTCTGGATGGCCAAGTTCCCGTCGCGGACCGATTCTCGGGACATGGCCGCCTGCGAATGGGTTCTGAACGAACTGGCCGCCGCCGCCGGCATCGACGTTCCTGAGCATCGCCTTCTCACGCTCGGACGCGGCCACCGGACCTTTGCCGCGAAACGCTTCGACCGGATCGGAGAAAGCCGGCGGATGTATGCGTCGGCGATGACCATGCTGTCGCGAAGGGATCGCGAGCCCGCGAGCTACCTCGACATCGCCTTAGCGGTCGCCGACTACGGGGCGGCGGGCTCCATCGACGCCCTACTCGCCAAGCTCTTTCGTCGAGTCGCGTTCAACATCCTCACGGCGCATCGCGACGACCACCTGCGCAATCACGGGTTCCTTCGGGCGAAGGAAGGGTGGCAGTTGGCCCCTGCATTCGACCTCAACCCCATGCCCGACAAACCCGAGCATGAGCTGGCCATCGACGCGGCCAACCACGCCGGGGACATCGGACTCCTCATCGAATCGGCCGAGTACTACAGGCTGGCGGCGACCGACGCCGCGCAGATCGTCGATGAGATGCGCGAAGTCCTCGGGACCTGGGAGGGCTTGGCGAGGGCCGGCAACCTGGGAGCCGTCGAGGTCGACACCATCCGGGAGGCCATCGCCGGGTAAGCGACCGCAGCGTTCCCGACGCACAGGTGCCGACTGAGCCCGCGTCATCATGCTTGGGAAGTCCTGACCTCGTGAGCGTTGTAGCGGTCAGCGCCAGTCCACGTTCACGAGGTCGATCGGCCCGGACAAGCCCGAAGCTGACGAAGAAGCCGTCGCCGGTGGTCGAGATCTCCTCGCCTCCGTGGGCCGTGAACACCTCGCGAAGCGCCGTATCATGCCAGTCGAGCATGGTCATCATTTCGCGCTGTCGCGCTGAGCACGAAATGGGGGTTGGAGCGGGAGACGGGATTCGAACCCGCGACATCCTGCTTGGGAACGGGACCCTCAGATGGTTCCGCGAGGTGCGGCCCAGCGGGTGGCCTGGCCGGTGACGCTGGCGATGACCTCGTAGTCGCTGTCGTAGTGGACCACCGTGAGGCCGTTGCGGGCGGCCACGGCAGCGATGAGCAGGTCGGGGATCTTGACCTGCCGATGGTGCAAGGCGCCCCGGGCGGCGAGCTCGCGGAACACCCGTCGCGCCTCGTCCCAGTCAGCCGGCTCGACTGGGAACCAGGGGCAGGCGAGCAGGGCCGCCTCCGTCGCCCGGAAGTCGGCGAGGTCCCGAGCACTCCACAGCAATTCCATCACGACCTGGTCGCAGACGGCGATCCGGCCGTCCTCGAGCGCCGCTGCAAACCACTCGAGCTCGGGCTTACGGCTGCGCGCCCAGACCGACGTGTCGGCGAGATCCGGCTTGTCGGGCGCCGGCTCCATCTACGACACGCCGAGCTCGCCCGGGCGCTCCGCGACGCGAGAGGTTCGCAGGTCGGACAGGGCGGGCTCGAGCTCCGAGAAGTTGCGGCGGGCGAGCCAGGCACGTCGGCGCCGGGCTACCACGTCGCGCAGAGCGGCGTGGACCGTGTCGGTCGTCCTGGTCGTCCCGAGAGCCTCCGCGGCATCGCGCAGGAGGTCGCGGTCGAGATCGAGGGTCGTGTGTGTCCTGGTCATCATCGCCTCCTGGTTCCCGCGACCTTCATGCGTGAGAACATGTAGCACGGCCACGCATGCCAGTCAAGCGCAACCACGCAGGGCTCCGAATACCCTCACGCCGAAGCTGAGAGCACTGGCAGCGGGATCCCGCTGGCAACGAGGCATCGGCATTCTGTCGAGGACGCCGAAATGTCCCTGTCAGCGTCGATCGGCGACGGCTCGCGCCGGGGCTGGGATCCGTGCTCAGGAACCGAGGGAGTGGAGCGGGAGACGGGATTCGAACCCGCGACATTCTGCTTGGGAAGCAGACACTCTGCCAGCTGAGTTACTCCCGCTCGGGAGGTCGTCATTCTATCGGACAGGGACTGACCCAAGCCGGTCCAGCAGCGGTCGGCAGCCGGGTCGGCCCGCGGTCGTCCTGGTCCCGACCTACCAACCGATGCGAGCCACCCATTGCGAGGGGTTGGTAGGCGCTGCGGGTCGACCAACGTGGGTCCGACACGCGGTCGGGGACAGCGTGTCGCGGAGCAGGGTCCTCATCTCCGGCCGGCGTTGATACGCTCGCCAGCGCCACCGCACAGCATGCGAGCCACGAGGTGGACTCGTGACAGCCGACCGCACCAATCGTGCTCGGTGCCGCCGCCCGTCAAGTGTTCGCGTCCGTTGGACGCCTGCGCTACGCCCATGACTCTCAACCGCATAGTCACGGCCCAACACCTCTCGCCCCGACCAAACCGACATCATCGTCCGCAATCCCCGTTGGCCTTCCGTCGACGCCTCGCTGCAAGGCTCGCTCTGACTCGAGGGACTCCGCCGAATCAGGTCATCTCGGCAACGCGGGCGCCGACGACCATACAGGTCGAACACGCCGCCCCAGTATCAACCTTGATGGCGCGTAAACGAGCGCGAAGAGGCGGTACCCGTTTGAGGTCATCTCGAACGTGAGGGGATCACCACTCCTGGGTCTGAAGGTGCCGGACACGACCGGCTCGGGCGAGCCATTCTGGAGGATCTCGAGCGCAGCGCTCGCGAGCTCGTGCTGACTGACCTCCAGCCAGCCACCCACAAGATCCCCCAGCCGCCCGTACTTGGATCGAAACGCCGCCGACTCGGTGGCCTGAAGTATCTTGACGCCGCCAGGCCCGGGGTATCGTCCGATCACGATCAGGCCGCACGCAGTGCCGTGGCTCTGGACGTAACGCCGGATGACGACCGTCCTTGAGAGTTTCCAACGCTCGGCGAGGTCGAGCGGGGCGCCGAGACCCATTCGGTACTCGGCCGCCTGATCACGGAAGCCGTCGATGCCCGTGAGCAACTCCACGCTGAACCTTGTGGCCTCAGCCTCAAGCTGCTCGGCCGTCTCTGGATCCAGGGTGTAGCGGTCATCTCCGAAGTAGGCAGCCTCATGCCACGGAAGCACGGAGTGCCCAAGCTCATGACCGTGGTGGAGTCGCTGACGTTCGACAGCGAGGTTGCGATCTAGGTAGATCACGTGCTCGCGCAAGTCGAGTGCACCGAGCACCTTCGAGCGGAGCTGGGCGAAACGCTCGAGAAGCCCGGGTGCAACGCCCCCAAGACGGTAGAGATCCGTCGGCGTGGCGAACCGCATCGCGGCGGCCACGTCATCGATCGGGACGGGAACCGCGTGGAGAGCGTCAGCGCGTACGAGCGCGCCGCGAGCGTATCTACGAATGCTTGCGACGTTGGCGGGCTCAAGCTCCATCTGGAGCCGACCTCCGTCGGTGCCGGAGGAAGCCAATGTATCGGACGAGCTCATCGCGCTCGTCGGGAGTCAGGCTCGCAATGGCACTCAGCGGAACGCCGTTGATGGATCGACGTAGGTCGGGAGCCGACTCGACAGGGACTCGATGGCCCGCTCGAGTGAGCAGGTTGGCATATGAGTCCCCGTACACCCCGGAGAGCTGCCAGAGAATCTCCGGCGACGGCTTGATGATGTGGCCGCCTTCGACCTGAGAGAGGTAGCCGTTCTTCACGCGACCTTTCGTACGGTCTTCCACCTGCCTGAGCGTGAGGCCGAGGGCCTCCCGCCGATCGCGCAGGTACTGCCCCAGGTTGAGGTCATCCGACGCCGACGCTGGCGCCGATCGAGCCTCGGTCATACCGGGTTCTCCTTCGATGAGTGTGGTGATCACCCGATCCTACGCCCGGAGCGCTCAGCCGAGCAAGCACCGCACCGTCGACTTGACATCCGTCACCGCGCCTTGCTAGTCTGACTGAGCACCGCTCAGTTCGTCGAGAGGCGAGGCGGCGGACCCGTAGTGAGGAAACCAACATGGCAGTCACCGATCAGCCCGGCGTGATCGTCGTGAACGGCGAGCAGAAGAACGTCCCGTCCCGCGTCGTCTCCTGGGAGACGGTCGTGGGCCTGGCCTTTCCGGGCGAGCGCAGCAACCCCGACCTGACCTTCATCGTGACCTACGAGCAGACCGAGCAGTCCAAACACGACGGGACCCTCGCCGTGGGCGGCAGCGTGACTGCCAAGAAGGAAGGCACGGTCTTCTATGTCGCGAAGCATCGTCGTTCGTAGTCCCGACCTCCGTCGGCTATGGGAGGAGGACTACGAGGTATCTCTGACCAGGCACAACCACCTGGTCGTCGGACACGTCCCCTACGTCAACCCGCAGGGAGTTGTCGCCTACGGTCGCTTGATCTCGAAGGTCGAGCTGACGGCGGACGGCGTCACAGTCAATCCGGTCGACGACCATGTCCTGTACTTCGCGGGTGAGAGCCCGTGCGACGTGCAAGGCCGGCCGCTCGCCGCCCTCATCAACGAGACCGGACAGTTTCCTTTGGAGCCCGGTCTCGTTGCCCACCACCGGTTCTCTTCCAAGCTCGACGCAGGGAAGTTCCCCGACTACTTCGCGAAGATGACCGCGTACGTGAAGGCCCTGATGGGCCACGCCTTGGCCGTCGATCCTTCGGTGACGGCCACGCCCGGCAGGGTCGTCCTCGAGGATGACGACCCCGACTATCCCTTCGTCTATCGAGAGACAGCGTCGACGCGGGCGGGCATCTCGGTGATGACAGATCGACTCAAGGCTATGAAGGTTGCCATCGTCGGGGTCGGCGGGACTGGCGGCTACGTCCTCGAGTTCGTCGCCAAGACGCCGGTCGCCGAGATCCATCTCTTCGACGAAGATGACTTCCGAGTCCACAACGCCTTCAGGGCGCCTGGCGCGGCGACCTTCGAGGAGCTCCAGCAGCGCCCGTTGAAGGTCGAATACTTCGCAGCGCGCTACTCCGCCATGAAACGGAAGATCATCCCGCATGCATACGCGATTGACGAAGGAACGGTCCCAGAACTTGCGGCGATGGATTTCGTCTTCGTCTGCGCCGAGGGCGGCGGACTCAAGCGGATGCTCGTCGCCAGGCTCGAGGACTACGCCGTCCCGTTCATCGACGTCGGACTCGCGCTTGACACGAACGGAGGCGCCATCGGAGGCATGCTCACGGTGACGACGAGCACGCGGGACCATCGGGAGCACGTCCACGAGAACAATCGTGTCGACTTGAGCGAGCCCGGCCCGGATGACGTCTACGAGGACAACATCCAGATCGTGGACCTCAACGCGCTGAACGCCGTCCTGGCCGTCATCAAGTGGAAGAAGCTGTACGGGTTCTATCGCGACCTCCGTCGCGAGCACTTCACGGCCTATCACGTGGAGACGAATCACATTCTGAACGAGGTCGAATGGCCGGCGAGATAGCGCACCTCAGGCACGAGTTCGTCCGGTTCATCCCTCATGAGCTGGATGACGGAGTCCTGTATGTCTCTGTCGAGTACAAGGTCGCCGTACACCGGTGCTGCAGCGGCTGTGGCGAGAAGGTCGTAACGCCACTCAGCCCGGCAGCGTGGGCGGTCACGTTCGACGGTACGTCAGTCTCTCTCTCGCCCTCCATCGCTGGGGGGGCCTGCAACTCGCACTATTTCGTACGCCGCGGCGAAGTCATCTGGGTCCGGCCGCTGAACAGCCGACAAGCGGCCGCGGCTGCGCGACGAGACCTTGCGGCAGCGCAGTTTGCGCAAGATGGGGCGCCCGTTGGGACGCGCGAGACCTCGGCGCCCTCCCGGTGGCGTCGCTTGTTGAGGCGTCTCCACGTGGACTAGCGCCGACCTTGCAGCCGGCGTTGGAACACCCAGGTCCGAAGACATGTCGGCCTCTCCCTGAGAGCGCACGTGAGGTGAGGTTGAGGTCCCGGACGACCCGGCCGGAACTTCACCCAACGAGCACGACAACCTCGGAGATCGCGTCGCCGTGCCGACGTGTGGGCTTCTTCGGCCCCCATCGCCATGTTCCCAACAAGAGCACGAACTGAATGGCCTGTGCGACCCTGAGCTTCTCGCAGAGTTTACTGACCGACTCCGACGTCAGGTCGCCCGTGGCGGAGTAGCCGAAGCTGTGGTCGGACTAATCCCCCTGCCGCGAGTTTGTGTCCCGAATTCGCGACGCGGCCAGCGGAATGACCACCTCGGCTATCGGCTCGAGAAGCACGTTGTTGGGGGCCAGTGCCACGATTGCGTCAGCGGCGCGGTTCGAGACGAGGACCACGTCGAGATTGTCTGGCATCGTGACATCTGCGTCGTTGTCGGTTGCCTGTGTGAGCGCCAACCCGCGAAGAAACGCGAACCCGCCCATCCTGTCGACTATTTCGGATTGGCCAAAGTCCACGCTGCCACAACGGCCTGTGACACCCAAGACATAGTAAGTTGAGCCTTCGGCGCCCAAGCGAATCGGGTAGAGATGTTGACCCGTCAGATTGCGGAAGACACCAGCGAGCCGCTCAGACATGGCAAAGAGTCCGGCGAATCCTAGCGACATAAGGTCTGTGAGCCGCCCGGATTGATTGGTCCATGCGTGAAGAGTGCTGGTCTCGACCAGACCTCTCCGAAGCTCGTTAGCCTGCTCCGCGGTCAAGTTAATTGACCACGTCGCGACCTGCGAGTCGCCGGCATCACGGAGTTGCCACCGTAGAGCTGGAGCCACCGAGTTCAAAATCCCACCTTCAGTCCGTATCTATCAGCGAGGCCGCGCCCGAAGTCAAGGATCTCGTCGCGGCCGGGGTTGGTCGCTAGGAACTGGCCCCACATCTGGTTGTAAGCAGCCGCGTTCGCTTGGTGCGAGGCTGTTGGCCACCAAGCGCCATATTGGGGCAGGTTAATGTCGACCCCACTGCCGGCGAACTGCGGGCCATACTTGACGGGGAAGATGTGATGCGCTTGGGCCGCTGCCCCTGGATCCTCGCCAGTTAAGTCGATGAGGCTTGCGCGGAAGCCAGAGAAAGCTGGCTTGCGTTGGTAGAGGCTGCCGCGCCGCATGGTCTAGTCCAAGCGTCCCCCATTGTCAACCCTGTGATCGCACCGGGTTGGTCGGCTCAATGACTCACCCGGAGGGCTCACGCACGCGGGCTAGACTGCGTTCGTGGCAGACGTTCGATTCGGCACAGAAGCGTACTCGCCGCAGCAGCAGGGCTGATGCTCCACCCGCGGCTTCTTTGCGAAGCGGACCTTCCTGGGAGGATTCGTACGAGGCCCCGCCAGAGAACCGGCAGTATTGGTTCTGCATGGGTCCGCAGGTTTTGGACGGGCGTCAGGTCTATGTCGATCCTGGGTGCACAATAGGCACGCCTAGTCTAGCGAAGGGCGCCCGCGTTGCGCCAGCGGGCACGGGCTCACGGGGCGAGCGTGAGCGTCGGGGCGAGCGTGAGCGTCGGGGCGATCGCGCCCGAGCCGGCGAGGCACAGGTCGTCGCTGGGTTGACGCACGTGAAGGTAGGCATTGACGAGCCCCAAGGTGAGGGCCGCGGCGACACGCTTCCACCCCTCGTCGACGTGACACCTGTGGGCGGCCGGGGATGTCATGTCGGGCACGAGGCGCACCACCGCCCAAGAGTCACGGCATTGACCGCGATCTGATGACGAGTCGCCCACGCGTCCACCTCCCGCCGCGCACCGCGGTGGAAGCTCGGGCTGTACGACCTATGTCCGCTCGGCGAGGCGAATCGCCATCTTCAGGTCCTCGCTCAGGTCTTGCACGCTGTAAAGCAGCGGAAATTGGGCGGCGACGAGCATGTCATTCAGGTGGGCTCTGGCAACAAGACCGTCCGATGGCGCACCCGTCGCGGCTATTGACTGCCAGTCGTCCGAGATCCGATCAAGCGTCTGGCGTATCTCACCGATAAGGAATTCGACATCTCGATCGATTGCTGCCCAAGTCATTGGCACCTTCGACCGGGGTTTCCTCATCCTTGCACGCTCCTCAAGTTATCGGCCACCGCGACGCTGTCGTAGGTTCTCCAGCTGCGCCTCTATGCCCCGTAGCTGACGCTCCCAATGATTTCTAGCATCTTGATTTCCAAAGTCGTCAAGCTTGCGGAGCAACTCATTGCGGGCTCGCTCCAGAGCATCGATTCGGTCCGAGGTCCTCTGTCCGCCCTTCTTTGAGTTCAGGTAGTAGTCCTGCGGTCGGTATGATCCGGCGGGAATCGTTCGCCACTGTAGATAGGCGTGGTACACCAGCTGGCCATAGACATACGATCCGACGATGACCAGGCCCGAGCAGGCCAAGAATGCTCCGGAGAACAACGGGACTCCAACACCGGTGGCGTCTCCCGCGAGCAACCACCAACACGTGCCTTGGGGGTCCGCGCGGGACAACGGACTATTCCCCGCGTACGCGTATGCGTTCGCATCAGCTCCGCTCGGATCGGGTTGAATGAACCGGGCAAGAGCTGGACTGTAATGGCGCGCCTGCATGTAGAAGAGGTTGGTATTTGCGTCCCACATCACGCCTTCGGCGCCCACATAGAGGAACGGGAAGCCGAGGTCGCCGTAGCCGTTGGCGATGGTGGTCGTCGGAGTTCCCCAAGAGTCGTAGGTGTAGCTGTTAGCGAGTGCCACCGACCCGTCGGCGTTCTCATGCCAGAGAGCCAGCGCGTCTCCATGACTGTTCCACGTGACGAGATATGTGCTGGTCGAGCAGTCCGGGAGGCAGTACTTGACAACCTTGCCACCGTCGTCGTGGACGAACGTGGATTGCAGGTTGCCTTGGAACAGCGTTTGGACGAGCTGGTCGCCGTTGTAGACGTACGAAGTCGTCAGCCAGCTCCCCTGGAATACCTGCGTGTCCTCGCTGATCAGGTGACCCCCACCGTCATAGGCCAACTGCTCG
>CAZFGT010000043.1:0-20173 GCA_964518505.1 uncultured Anaerolineaceae bacterium
GCAGCTTGGCGTCGAGGTTGGAGAGCGGCTCGTCCATCAGGAAGACGGCCGGCTCACGCACGATGGCGCGGCCAAGGGCGACGCGCTGGCGCTGGCCGCCGGACAGTTCGCGTGGCTTGCGCGCCAGGAGCGGCCCCAGCTCCAGGATGTCGGCCGCCTCCTTCACGCGCCGGTCGATGTCCGCCTTGGGGACATGGCGCAGCTTCAGGCCGAAGGCCAGGTTGTCATGGACCGTCATGTGCGGGTAGAGGGCGTAGCTCTGGAAGACCATGGCGATGTCACGGTCCTTTGGCGCGACATCGTTGACCACCCGGTCAGCGATCTTCAGCGTCCCCGAGCTGATCTCCTCGAGCCCGGCGATCATGCGCAGGCAGGTCGTCTTGCCGCAGCCGGACGGACCCACCAGGACCATGAACTCGCCGTCGAGGATCGCCAGGTTCACGTCGTCGACAGCGGTCACGCCGCCGAACTTCTTGGTGACGTGATCGAAGGTCACGGGCGCCATGGCGCAGCCTCACACTTCGCCAAGCCTGTCGGCGCGGGCTCTTGCATCTGGTCGCCGCAAGCGGCGCCTGGACGAGCCCCGTACGCGGCCGGTCTCGGCTCACCGCATCGTACACCCCGTCTGGAGCGTCACACGGCGGCCGTGTCGCGATCGGTGACCGCCTCCATGGTCAGGCGCACGGTGCGGGAGGTGCCCGCCGCGAGGCGCAGGGGCCAGGCGAATACCAGGCAGCTGCCCTGGTGCATCCGCTCCGCCCCTGCCTCGGACAAGGAGACCGTATCGATGGAGGCCCAGGCGATCCTGGCGGCCGGTTCGGCCCGTGCCGTCACGACGAGGCCGACATCGCGGTTGCCGAAACGCAGGCGCGTCGCTGCCGGCACGCCGCCAACGCCGTCGAACCGCACCTGCGTGCCCGGCGCGGGTTCGTAGAAGGCGGCCGGGTTGGCCCCGCCGCCGGACAGGTTGAGGGCCCACTCCAGGCACAGGGTCGCGTCGAGGCGACGCTGGAGCGGCCGGACCGTGACGGACACGGTGAGGCCGGGGCGGCGGCGCCGACGATCGACCGTCACGACCTTGGTGACCTCCACGGTCTGCGCCCCGCGGCGGCCCACGAATACGCCGCGGCGGACGAACTCGGCTCCGCCGCGCACCAGGCGCGTGAGGTCGAACGGACCGGCCACGAAGTCGTCCGGCCCGTCGTACAGGCCGCTCGCCACGAGGTGGGCCGCGATCGCAGGCTGGACCAGGCGGACCAGGGCGGAGCGGCGCTCGTAGGCGTCATAGGTCAGGGCCCGGCCCAGCCCGGCCTGGCGCGACACGATCCGCTCGTGGGGCGAGATGACGCCGCTCGGTTCCTCGCCCGGGGGCAGCGCCTCCACGTCCGCCAGGTGGCGGTGATACGCCTCGGGGCGCCGGCGGAGCACCGCGGTGAGCGGATGGTGGACCGCTCGCACGTCCCACGCACCGATGCCCGCCCCTTCATCCGGCTTGACGGTCACGACCTGGCCCGGGGCGGAGAGCAGGATCTCCGGCCGGCCGTCGAGGTCCAGATCGCGGATGAAGGCGCCGTCCGGGGACCGGCCCAGCCGGCGGGCCTCGCCATCGGCCAGGTCCTCGGCGGCGATGAGGTGGCCTGCGGCCGCCGTCCGCAAGTGGCTCAGGTACAGGCCGCCGAACAGCCCGTGCCAGTACGGATCGTTGCCCTGGCCGCGCTGCAGCTGGTCCACCGCGCGGTCGCGGACGGGCCCGGGCGCGAGCGTCCCCACCTTGGCCGACGTCCGCAGCATCTGCTTGTGGAGGTCGTTGACCTCGCGGTAGCGGTGCTGGAAGTTGCGCCACGAGGCCCCGTGCATCCAGCGCGGCTCCGGGCGTCGTTCGGCCAGGTCGGCGCGCAGCGTGTCGCGGTACGCCTCGGCCTCGTCCGGCTCGAGGGCCCATTCGCCCATCTCGGCGTACGAGCCGCCGGGCAGGTAGACGCGGGCCAGCGGGGCGTGCTCGGCCAGCCAGCTCGACGGGGTCGTGGTGTGCAGCCAGTCCGTCTCGGCCTCCAGGGCCTCGAAGAACCGCTCCATCCAGCGGCCCTCACCCCAGCAGTGGGCCCACGTCGTGGGCCAGGCGCCGAACTTCTCGCCGTCGTCGCCCATCGTGCCCAGCCGCGAGCCATCGTCGGTGGCGTGCTCGCGCAGGTAACCCAGCACCTCGTCCACCTCGCCGAAGGGGATGCGGTAGCGGAGGCCCTTGCCGGTCGCGAACAGGTCGATGCGCCGGGCCTGGTCGTCCGTGCTGTAGACACCCCACAGGCGTTCCTCGGGGACGGTCGCCTCGCGCAGGTGGGTGTCGTCAAGGACCGTCCAGCGGTAGCCGGCGTCAGCGAGGGCCGACGGTACGTCCGGCTCCCAGACCCGTTCGGCCAGCCACGCCCCGCTCGGCCGTCGCCCGAATCGCTCCAGGAGGGCGTCGCTCAGCCGCCGCAGCTGGGCCACTCGATCGGCCACCGGGAGGGCCGCCAGGACCGGCTCGAAGTAGCCGCCGCCGAGCAGCTCCACCTGGTCACGCGCCACGAGCCGGCCAAGGCGGGCCAGGAAGTCCGGCTGCTCCGCGGCGAACCACTCCAGCAACGGACCGCTGTAGTGCAGCGCGAGGCGGACCCGTGGATGGCGCTCCAGGGCGGCGATCAGGGGTTCGTAGGCCAGCTCATGGTTGCGCGCGATGACCCAGCCGAAATTCCCGACGGGCTGATGGTTGTGGAGGATGAGGGCAAGGGAGATGCGGGCGGTCACGTGATGCGATCGTACGGGGTCCGGCCCCCTGGCGCCCCTTAGCCCTGGATGCCCGTGGGCATCAGGCTCGGATCGCCTTCCTGCAGCGAGCGGAGCAGCCCCAGGTGATCGTGCACTTCGCGGGTCGAGAGGAAGTGGTGCCGGACCCGCTCGCGGCCGCCTTCGCCCAGGCGCTGCCGCAGGCCGGCATCGCCCAGGAGTTCACGGCAGGCGTCCACCGCGCCATCGATGGTGTCCACCAGGCGTCCGCCCGTGTCGCCGAGCTGCATGGGGATGCCGCCGACTCGACCGGCGACCACCGGGCGGCCCTTCCAGAGGGCCTCGCTGACGGTCAGGCCGAAGCCCTCGCGAAGCGACTTCTGGAGCACCACGGTGCTGGCCTGCTGGAAGGCGTTGACTTCCACTGCCCCCACCCCGTCGAGGTTGCTGAGGATGGTCAGGTCGGGATCCACCCCGGCGTACCGCAGCACCTGCTGGTAGATGCGCCAACCCTCGGGATCGTCGGTGGCCATGGAGCCGACGAGGGACAGCTGCAGGCCCGGCACGCTGACCTTGACGCGGCGGTACACGTCGATCACGCCGAGGGGGTCCTTCCACGGGTCGAAGCGCGACACCTGGAGGAGCAGGGGCCGGTCAGGGTCCACCCCGAAGCGGGCCACGACGGGCCCCGCGGCGGACGGTTCGCCGATGAGGTTCTTGGGCGAGAGGGGATCGATGGAGGGCGGGATGTAGGCCAGCTGCTTGAGATCCAGGTCGGGCTGGACGTACTCGGGCAGGGTGAAGATGGCCGCGTCGTAGGCCTCCACCTCCGGTCGCAGGAAGGCCCACGTCTCGGGGTCGGCGGCCGTCAGGTCGATGTGGCAGCGCCAGATCCAGCGGCCGGGAGCGGCCGGCAGCAAGCGACGCAGGCCGGCCGGCTGGGGGTCGTGGACGAGGACGAAGTCGTAGGTCCCCTCGAAGGCCTTGGCGAAGCGCTCCTGCGCCGCGGCGTAGGTTGCGCGCCGCGAGGCATCGAGCCCCACGCTCATCCCCTGGAGGCCGTTGTGGAGGGCCTTGGTGACGTCGAAGAAGGCGTCGTCGCCGGGGATGACGCGCCACTCCGCGTCGAGCCCCAGGTCGCGCATCAGGGCGGTCATGGTGGGCAGCAGCTCGGCCACCCCGCCGCCGAAGCTGGTGGCGTTGAGGTGGAGGACCCGGGCGCCCGCGAGCGGGGCGGCGAAGCGGCGCAACTCGGCCACGGCGGCCTCGCCGATGAAGGGCGCGTACGCGTCCACGGAAAGCGGCGGGACCGCGACGGCCTGGAGCATCGACTGACCTCCCTGGGCTGGCATCTTGACACGGGGGCCGCCGTATGGTTCGCTAACCCGCGTTACTAACGCGCGTTAGTTTCGGACCCCACAGGCCGCTGGTCAAGGGGTCAACCCCGCGGCGAGGAGGGCGGCGAGGCGACGTGAGGCAGGATCGCGCGACGAGCAAGGATGTGGCGCGCCTGGCGGGCGTGTCGCGCACGACCGTCTCGTTCGTGCTCAACGAACGGCAGGACGTGCTCATCAGCGAGGCCACGCGACGGCGCGTCCGGGCGGCCGCCATCGAGCTCGGCTACCACCCTCATGAGCCGGCGCGGCAGCTGGCCGGCGGGGCCAGCCGGACGCTGGGCCTGGTCATGCACCAGGCGCCGGAGCAGGTGGCCGTGGACGCCCTGCTGGCGGAGACCCTGCGGGGCCTGGCGACCGTGGCCCGCGGCTCGGGCTTCCGGGTGCTGGTGGAGACCATGGCGCCCGGTCCGGATGGCTACACCGAGCTGCTCCAGTCGCGCCAGGTGGACGGCCTGGTCATCTCCGGCCCGCGCGCCGATGACATCGTGCTGCGCGACCCGGCCAGCGCGGCCCTGCCGATCGTCCTGCAGGGCACGCTCTCCGAAGCCGTCGTGCCGAGCGTCGACGTGGACAACCACGTCGGCGCCCAGGACGCCGTGGAGCACCTCATCAGCCTGGGCCACCGCCAGGTGGCCTGCATCACCAACGCGCCGTTGGCGTACACGGCCGCCGCCGATCGCGTCGCGGGCTACCGGGCCGCGCTCCGCGAGGCCGGCCTGACGGCCGATCCGACGCTGCTGGCCGAGGGTGACTTCGATGCCGCCAGCGGCCACCGGGCGATGGCCGACCTGCTGAGTCGCGGGCGGCCCTTCAGCGCGGTCTTCGTGGCCAGCGATACGGTCGCCGTGGGTGCCATCGCCGCCCTGCGGCAGGCGGGCCTCGACGTGCCGGGCGACGTCTCCGTCGTGGGCTTCGACGACGTGCCGCTGGCGGCCTACTTCGACCCGCCGCTCACGACCATCCACCTGCCCGCCTTCGAACTGGGCGCGACGGCCGGCCAGGTGCTCGTCGACAGCGTCCGCGGTGGCGCCGTCGCCTTCCAGACCACCCTCGCCACGACGCTGGTCGTGCGCGCCTCCACCTCCCCGTACCGTGCCGGCACTCGCCGGCCTATCCCCACCCCGCAGGGCGCGCCGGAGGTCCCGGCCGCGTCACCGACCGCGCACGGCGATGCGCGCAGCAGGAGAGTCGGACGACCGTGAAAGACGGCCGGCCGATAGAGGAGGTCACGCGATCCATGGCAACGACACGGAAACGAGGCGGCCACCGCGCGTGGTGGGCCCTGAGCGGGTCCATCGTGCTGCTGGCCGCCGCATGTACATCCAGCGGCACGGCGACCCCGACCGCGGGTGCCCCGACCGCGACCCCCGGCGGTGGCGCCACGGCGACCCCGGCCGGCTCGACCGGTAGCGGTGGCTCGCTGACCGGCCAGCACGTCTCGGTCATCGGCACCTGGAGTGGCGATGAGCAGACGGCCTTCCTGAAGATGGTCCAGCCGTGGGAGGACCAGACCGGCGCCAAGGTCGACTACACCGGCACCCGTGACATCGACGCCGTCCTGACCACCGGCGTCGCCGCCGGCACGCTGCCCGATCTCGCCGGCCTGCCCGGCCCGGGCCAGATGGCCGAGTACGCCGCGGCTGGTGCACTGCAGGACCTGAGCAAGGTCCTCGACGTCCCCACCTACACCTCCGAGACATCCGCCCCGCTCGTCAAGCTGGGCACGGTCAACGGCACGTTGGTGGGCGTCTTCATCAAGACCTCCATCAAGGGCCTGATCTGGTACGACCCCAAGGTCAATGACTTCTCGGCCAGCCCGCCGACCACGTGGGACGCGCTGCAGGCGGCCATCACGGCCAACGCCTCCAAGGCGGCCAAGCCATGGTGCCTGGGCATCGAGTCCGGCGCCGCGTCCGGTTGGCCCGGCACCGACTGGATCGAGGACCTCGTCCTGCGCGAGGCCGGTCCGGACGTCTACAACAGCTGGTACCAGGGCAAGACCAAGTGGGACGACCCCGCGATCATGAAGGCCTGGACGGACTTCGGCCAGGTCGTCGCGAACAGCTACGGCGGCGCCAACACCATCGCCACCACCAACTTCGCCAACGCCGGCGACCCGCTCTTCAAGTCCCCGCCAGGCTGCCTCTTCCTGCATCAGGCCAGCTTCATCACCGGCCTCGGCGCCTTCAAGACGGCCAAGTCGGGCACCGACTACAACTTCTTCCCCTTCCCTGACGTCAACACCCAGTACACCGGGGCCGTCGAGGGCGCCGGCGACCTGTTCGGCATGTTCCATAACACGCCGGCCGCCGCATCCCTGATGAAGTACCTGGTCACCGCTCCGGCCCAGGACATCTGGGTCAAGATCGGTGGGGCGATCTCCGCCAACAAGAACGCGACCGACTATCCGGACGACATCAGCAAGCGCTCCGCGGAGCTCCTGGCGAACGCCAAGATCTTCGTCTTCGACGCCTCTGACCTGATGCCGGCCGCGATGAACCAGGCGTTCGAGGATGCGATCGTGAAGTACGTGCAGCATCCCGACCAGCTGGCATCCATCCTGTCCGACCTGAACAAGACCCAAGCGGACGCCTACAGCCAGTAGGCCTGACCCCGCTCCTCCTCCATCGGGGGGCGCGCCCTCGGGCGCGCCCCCCAGCCCATCGACTGCAGGGAGACCTCGATGGACCCGCGTCTGCTCACCGCGATCATCGTCGTGGTCGGCGTGCCCGCCGTGCTCGTCGGGTACATCCTCGTCGCGGAGGTGGTCCTGCGGGCGGTGCCCGACCGGATCCAGCCACGGGTGCGACCGTGGGTCTGGCTCCTGCCGGCCCTCCTGTTCCTGGGCGTCTTCCTCGTCTGGCCGACGCTCATCACGATCATCCGCAGCTTCTACAACAAGGCCGGCTCGGACTTCATCGGCCTGGCCAACTACCAGTGGTTCTTCGGCAGCCCTGACGCCCTGACCTCGCTGCGCAACAACGTCATCTGGATCGTCGTGCTGACGGGCATCACGGTCGGCCTGGGGCTGGTCGTGGCGGTGCTCGTCGACCGCGTCCGCTACGAGGCGCTGGCCAAGGCCGTGATCTTCGTGCCGCTGGCCATCAGCGCCACCGCGTCGGGCGCCATCTGGAAATTCATGTTCGCCTACCAGCCCCCGGGCCAACCGCAGACAGGCACGCTCAACGCGGTCATCGGCACGGTGGGAGCTGGCCCGCTGGCCTGGCTCACGATCTCCACGGCGGCCTTCAACACGATCCTCCTCATCATCGTGTTCGCGTGGGCGTGGACCGGCTTCGCCATGGTCATCATCTCGGCCGCCTACAAGGGCATCAGCCGGGAGCTGCTCGAGGCCGCCCGGGTCGACGGCGCGACCGAGTGGAACGTCTTCCGGCGCATCATCCTGCCGCTCCTCGTGCCCACCCTGGCAGTGATCTCGACGACGATGATCATCACCGCCCTGAAGGCCTTCGACATCGTCTACGTGATGACGGGAGGGCAGTACGACACCGGGGTCATCGCCTACACGATGTACCGCGAGATGTTCACCGACAACAACTTCGGACGGGCCAGCGCCGTGGCGGTCATCCTGCTCCTGGCGATCGTGCCGGTGATGGCCCTCAACGTGCGCCGCTTCCGCGCCCAGGAGGTGGCCCGATGACCGCAGTCCCCGTCGTCGCGCCGCCGGTCGAGGTCACCTCTCGCCCCCGGCGGGGTCGTCGCTTCAACCTGGGCAGCCTGCCCACCCACATCGTCATCGTGGCCTTGATGGTCATCTGGCTGATCCCGACCATCGGCCTGCTGGTGAACTCGTTCCGTTCCCAGCAGGACGCGGTGAGCAGCGGCTGGTGGACGGCGCTCTTCCCGCCGAGCAACCTCTCCACCGACAACTACGCCTACGTCCTGGCCCAGAACGGCCTGGGGGCGGCCTTCGTCAACAGCCTCTTCATCACCATCCCGGCCACGATCATCCCGATCTTCGTGGCCGCCTTCGCGGCCTACGCCTTCTCGTGGATGAGCTTCCCCGGCCGCGACATCCTGTTCGTGGTCGTGGTCGGCCTGCTGGTCGTGCCGCTGCAGTCGACGTTCATCCCCATCCTGGGCCTGTACAAGAACTTCGGCCTGAACGGCCAGTTCCTGGCCGTGTGGTTGGCCCACACGGGCTACGGGCTGCCGTTCGCTGTCTTCGTCCTGCGCAACTTCATGGGCGAGCTGCCCAAGGAGGTCTTCGAGTCGGCCTCGATCGACGGGGCCGGGCACGCGACCCGGTTCTTCAGGTTGGCGCTGCCGATGAGCATCCCGGCGGTGGCGGCGCTGGCCATCTTCCAGTTCCTCTTCGTCTGGAACGACCTCCTCGTCGCGCTGATCTACATCGGCTCGAACGTCACCAACCAGCCGCTGACCCAGGTCACGGCCGGACTGGTCAGCTCGTTCGGCAACGGGGCCAATTATCTGGCGGCGGCCGCCTTCATCTCGATGGCCCTGCCGCTGGTGGTGTTCGCCCTGCTGCAGCGGTACTTCGTCCGCGGCCTGACCGGCGGCGCCGTCAAGGGCTGACGGGCGCGACCACGCGCGCCCAGGCGGCGCAGGCGAGGCCGCGGCCGGCCTCGAAGCCGTGCTTCACGGCGAACGCGGCGATGAGCCGCGTGACCGAGCGCGGCAGGTTCGACGCGGTCGCCAGGGCGCCCGTCAGGGCATCCACGAGGAGTGCATCGGCGATCCTGGCGATGTCGCCGATCTCGCCACGTAGGTCGTCGTAGGTCGGGTCGTCCGTACAGCACGCGCCGTACAGCTCGGCATCCCACCGGGCCAGCAACCGACGGGCGTCGTCGAGCAGCCTGCCCGGGTCGGGGATGCTCGTCCCCGCTGCGCGCGCCTGGGCCGCCAGGGCCAGGGCAAGCTGACCGACCAGCGCGTCATCGTCCAGAGCGAGCAGGTCGCCGTCAAAAGGGTGAGCCATTCGAACCTCCCGGCAGGGTCGTGGAGACGTCGACGGGCTGGAGCGAAGCCACCAGCGACGGTGGCTCGGGCTCGAGGCGGCAAGGGCGTGACCCGTCTCGACCAGGCGATGGTACCAGCCCGTGGTCAATCACTGCCAGACCACCCGTGTTCTCCCGCAACCAACCACCCGTTGCCAGTTGACGATGAGTCAAATCCTACTATACTCAGCGGCAGGACCGCCCCGGGATGGTGGCGGGGACATCCACAGGGAGGGCACTGCACGATGGGCACGACCTATGGCCTGGGGGCCATCCCCTCCGGGCCGGATGAACGCGATCTCCGCCTGGATCGATTGCTGCGGCCGTCGGCCGCTCCGCCGCCGTCGCGGTTCGACTGCCAGCCACTCCCGCCGGTCATGGACCAGGGCGCGACCCCCGAATGCGTCGCCTACGCCTGCGCGGCGATGAAGAGCTACGAGGAAGCGCACGACCCGACCGAACCGCCGGGCTGGATCACGTTCGACGCGGACGGGCTGTACAAACGCTGCAAGGAGGTGGATGGGTTTCCCAACGAGGAGGGCACCCAGCCGCGGGTCGCCCTGCGGGTGCTGCGCCGGGAAGGCATCAACGCGCTGGCGGGCGGCGGTCCCGACCCCAGGCGCTACGAGATCAAGACCTATTACCGCTGCCCGGTGGAGATCGCAGCGCTCCAGGCGGCCCTCATGCAGTTCGGACCGCTCGTGCTGGCCATGGCGTGGTACGAGCCGTGGTTCAGCCCTGCCCGTGATGGGACCTTGCCGCCTCCGTCGGGCGAACCGGTCGGGGGGCACGCCGTACTGCTGCACGGGTGGGACGAGGCCACGGGCTTCCTGATCCGCAACTCGTGGGGTCGACGGTGGGGTCACGGCGGCGACTTCACGATGCCGTTCGCGTACCTGCCGGCCGTGTGGGAGGCCTGGAAGACGATCGACGCCTCGATCGTCCCGGACCCGGGCGACCCCTAGCCGGCCCATGGTGCGGCGGCGCCCTCACCCGGCCGGAGGGCGCCGCACCAGCCCGCCGGGCGCCACGGCTCGCCGCGTCGCGACCGTATGATGGCGGGCGTGCGTGACCGTTGGCAGGCGCTCCTGGATGAGGGCGGCCCGATCCTTGCGGACGGCGCGATGGGCACCATGCTCTTCGCCGCCGGCCTCCAGTTCGGCGACCCGCCGGAGGTCTGGAACTTCGACCGACCGGATGTCGTACGCCGCATCCACCGCGGCTACCTGGACGCCGGCTCGCGGGTCGTGATGACCAACACGTTCGGGGCCAACCGGGCGCGCCTTGGCATGCACAACCTGCAGGGGCGGGTAGCGGAGATCAACCGCACGGCCGCGGTGCTGGTCAAGTCGGAGGTCACGGCGGCCGGCGGACGAGCGCTCGTGGCCGGTGACATGGGGCCGTCCGGCGAGATCATGGCGCCCCTCGGCACGCTCGATCCCGGTGAGGCGGCCGACCTCTTCGCCGAGCAGGCGGCAGCCCTCGTGGCCGGCGGGGCCGACGTCCTGTGGATCGAGACGATGTCCGACCTGGCCGAGATCACGGCCGCCATCCAGGGTGCCCGCCGCGCCGCGTCGGACGTGCCCATCATCGCCACCATGACCTTCGACACGCGCGGCCACACGATGATGGGCGTGTCGCCCGAGCAGGCCGTGACCGCCCTGATGGCCCTCGGCGTCGACGCCATCGGCGGTAACTGCGGCAACGGACCGGAGGAGATGGTGCCGGTCATGACGCGCATGCGGGCCGCCGCGCCGGAAGCGCTGCTGGTCGCCAAGTCCAACGCGGGCATGCCCGAGCTGGTCGACATGCGGGCGGTGTATCGCACCGAGCCCGCCGCCATGGCCCAGCAGGCTTGTGCCATGCACGAGGCCGGGGCGCGCCTCATCGGCGGCTGTTGCGGCAGCACGCCGGCGCACCTGGCGGCGATGGCGGCTGCGCTCCTGCCCACCGCGCTGCTGCCGCACTGACCGTGGCCCAGGCGACCGCCCGTCTCCTGCTCGGCGGCCCCCTGGCCCAGGCGGTCCTGGCCACGGTGACCGTGGAAGCGGCCGAGTACCGCGAGGCCTACGGCCATGCCCCCGCGCTGGCCGTCGTGGTGTGCGGCCACGAGGCACCGTCCATGGTCTACCTCCGCCAGATCCTGCGCGGCTGCGAGAAGGTCGGCCTGGAGGGTCGCCTCGTGGAGATCGAGGGCGACGATCCCGAAGGCGGTCTGATCAACGCGCTCCGCGGGCTGGGCGAGGACCCTGAGGTGGCCGGCATCATCGTCCAGATGCCCCTGCCGGACACCGTCCGGCTGCGCCCCGTGGTGGAGGCCATCGACCCCGCCAAGGACATCGACGGCATCCACCCGCTCAACGCGGGCCTCGTGCGCCTGGGCTACGACGGGTTCGTGCCCGCCACGGCGCACGCGACGCTGGAGATCCTCAAGGGCCACGGCATCGAGATCGCCGGTCGCGAGGCGGTCGTCGTCGGGCGCTCGACCGTGGTGGGCATGCCGGTGGCGTTCCTGCTGGTGCGTGAGAACGCCACCGTCACGGTGTGCCACAGCAAGACCAGGGACCTGCGCCGCCACCTGCGGAACGCCGAGATCGTGGTGGTCGCGGCCGGCCACCCGGGCCTGGTCACCGGCGACATGCTGCGGCGCGGCGTGGTCGTCGTCGACGTGGGCATCAACGCCGTCGACGGGCGGCTGGTGGGCGACGTGGATTTCGCCTCGGCCGAACACGTCGCCTCCGCCATCACGCCTGTGCCCGGCGGCGTCGGGCCGCTGACCAACGCGCTGCTCCTGGCCCACCTGATGCGCGCGGCCCGCCGCCAGGCCGCCGCCCGCGAGGCCGGGGCGGCCCCCCTTGCCGACATCGGCGCCATGGCGCCGACCATCCCTTCACTCACCCGAGGTGGCTCGTGAGTTTCCCCTCCGACCTGGAGATCGCCCGTTCCGTCAAGCCCAAGCCCATCGTGGAGGTGGCGCGGGCGCTCGGGCTTCACGACGACGAGATCGAGCTTTACGGCTCGACCAAGGCCAAGGTGGCCCTCGCGGCCATCCGCCGTCTCGAACGCGAGAACCCGCGTGGCAAGTACGTCCTGGTCACGGCCATCACGCCGACCCCGCTGGGGGAGGGCAAGTCGACCACGACGGTCGGGTTGGCCCAGGGCCTGAACCGCATCGGCCGGCGCGCAGCGGTGGCCATCCGCCAGCCGTCGCTGGGCCCGGTCTTCGGCATCAAGGGCGGGGCGGCCGGCGGCGGCTACAGCCAGGTCATCCCGATGGAGGACTTCAACCTCCACCTCACCGGCGACGTGCACGCTATCGGCGCCGCCCACAACCTGGCGGCGGCCTTCATCGACAACCACCTCCACCACGGCAACGTCCTGGAGATCGACCAGCTGGGCATCCTCTGGCCCCGCGTGCTCGACATCAGCGATCGCGCGCTGCGCCACGTCGTGATCGGCCTGGGCGGCCGTGAGGACGGCGTCCCGCGCGAGAGCGAGTTCGTCATCACCGTGGCCTCCGAGGTGATGGCCGTGCTGGCGCTCGCGTCGGACCTGGACGACCTGCGAGCGCGCCTTGGCCGGATCGTCCTGGCCACGACCAAGGGCGGCCGCTTCGTCACCGCCGAGGACCTCAAGGTCGCGGGGTCGATGGCCGTCCTGCTGCGCGATGCCATCAAGCCCAACCTGCTGCAGACGCTGGAGGGCGGCCCGGCCTTCGTCCACTGCGGCCCGTTCGCCAACATCGCGCACGGCAACAACTCCGTCCTGGCCGACCGCCTCGCGCTCGCCTCCAACGAGATCGTCTGCACGGAGGCCGGCTTCGGGGCGGACATGGGGGCGGAGAAGTTCTTCGACATCAAGTGCCGCGCGTCCGGCCTGCGCCCCGATGCTGCCGTCATGGTCGCCACGATCCGGGCGCTCAAGATGCACGGCGGGGTCGGCCGTATCGTGGCCGGCAAGCCCCTGGACCCCGCGCTGACCAGCGAGAACGTGGCGGCCGTCAGGGCCGGCGCGGCTAACCTGGCCAAGCAGATCGAGGTGGTAGGCCTCTACAACGTGCCCGTCGTCGTTGCCATCAACGCCTTCCCGACCGACACGCCGGCCGAGGTGGCGGCCATCCAGGAGGTGGCCCTGGCCGCCGGCGCTCGCGACGCGGTCGTGACCCGCAACTTCGCCGAGGGTGGGGCCGGGGCAGAGGACCTCGCCCGGGCCGTATGGGACGCAGCGGCTGCCGGCGCGCCCGACTTCCGCCTGCTCTATCCCGATGAGATGCTGCTGGCGGAAAAGATCGAGACGATCGCCACGCGCGTCTACGGCGCCGATGGCGTGGACCTGGCACCCGCCGCGGTCAAGGCGCTCAAGCGCTACGAAGAGGCCGGTTTCGGACACCTCCCGATCTGCGTCGCCAAGACCCAGTACTCGCTGAGCCACGACGCGAACCTCAAGGGCCGCCCGACGGGCTTCCGCGTGCCCGTCCGCGACGTCCGCCTGGCCGCCGGCGCGGGGTTCGTCACCGCCCTCGTGGGCGAGATGCGGACCATGCCCGGCCTGCCGTCCTCACCCGGCGGCGAGCGCATCGACCTTGACGAGGCCGGCGAGGTCCTGGGCCTCTTCTAGCGGGCTGGACGGCGGCACGATGGCTGTCGGAGCCACTCTTGCGCTGCCGATGTGCACTAAGGGTTGCTAACGACGAACTTCATCCAGTTCCGTCGCCGCTCCGAACTCTTGAGGTGAGATTCGGCGACGGAAACGCCTGATTTCGGGTCAGCCGGCCCATTGCGTCGTCGATGCGCACCCTTTGTGTGCATTCGGTCGGCGCGCCGGCGTTGCGCTGGCCTCTTTGGCCCACGGATGAACCTGCTGGTTTCGTAGCGGCGAAGCGGCGCCCGTCCGGGGGTCGATTTGAACCTGCGAGGTTCACGGCGGCCGTGAGGAGCCCCCAAACGCGGCGCGGTCGAACCTGCCGGGCTCATCCTCACGGGTATGTTCGCTGCTGCGAAACGTCCAGGTTCACACCCGGGCGTTCGGGGCTGCGCTCAAGCCCCCGGGGCGCGCGGGCCGGGCACGTGGCCGGTCGGCGTGCGGCGCAGGATGCCCCGACGATCCAGGTCCTCCAGCAGGCCCATGACGTATTTGCGGCTCGTGCCGGTCGCGTCGCGCAACGCGGCGGGGCTGAGTGGCGCCGTCGCGGCGAGCCGCAGGGCGGTCGCCTCCAGGTCGCGGTACATGCCGGCCGCCCAGGCCAGGTCGTGGTCGACGCGGACGATGCGGCCGGCCGCTTCAAGGGCCCGGATGCCCTCGGGTGAGCAGCGCGCGGCCCGCGCCGCGTCCGCCAGCGGCGGTGGGGCGGCCACCGACAGCGCCTGCTCCAGGCGAGCCATCGCGGCGAGGAGTTCCGGCGCGGGACCGGCCGGCAGGTGGCCTGGCAGGTAGATCGAGTCGCCACCGCGAACCAGCGCCCTGCCGTTGATGAGCTCGTCCAGCAGGCCGCCCACGATCGCCACCGCGGTCGCGTCGTCCATCGTCGCCTGACGACGGAGCCAGCGAACCAGCGCCCGCCGCGCCTCCGCGAGTGGCGTCCCGTCCGCGCCGGGCAGGGTCACGGCCTGCTCGCGCAACGCAGCGTGAAGGTCGGGCGCTACCTCCGGTGGGCCCGTGGCGACCACGATCACGCCGTGCAGGTCCAGCCGGGCCGCCGTCGCGTCCGCCCCGTCGTCCATCGCTATAGCCAGCGCCACCAGCCGGCCCGCCGAGGCACGTCGGCGTGACGTCCCGATCGGTGGCGCGGTGTCCAGGACGACGCCGCCGGCCGCCGTTCGTCCGGGGGAGGGGACGCGCAGGACGAAGTGATCGCCCGGAGCCGCGGCGATCGGTGCCGCGAGCCGCAGGGTCGCGATCTGCCGGCCGTCGGGTAGGGCCGCGCCGAGGCCTCGGCCGCGCTGCGCACGAGCGTCCACGCTCTCGGTCGCGAGGTGGAGGCGGTAGGTAGAGCCGGCCCCGAGCGACCAGCGCGCCTTCGATGCCCGCAGATCCAGCCGGGCCGGCGGGCGGAGCAGCACCAGCAGCCGGTCGGTCGACCGGACAGCCGGGTCGCTGGTCAGGGTCATCCCGCGGACGAGCGAGCCCTGGGACGCGCCGGCCAGGTTCAGGGCGACCCGCCCGCCGTCCGCCACGGACTCGACGGTGGCGCTGTGGACCTGCAGTTCTCGCACGCGGACCGACCCGCTGCCCGGTTCGACACGCAGGGTGGCGCCGGTCGCCAACGGTCCGCCGCGCAGGGATCCGGTCACGACGAGGCCGCGCCCCTTGACGGTGAAGACGCGATCGATCGCGACGCGGGCCGGGGTCCGCCGATCTTTCCGCGCCCGTTCCCGCAGCCCCGAGATTGCCGTCCTCAGCTCGTCCAGGCCCGCACCGCTGACCGACGAGACCGCCAGCACCGGGGAGCCGGCCAGGGTGGACCGGGCGAGCAGGTCGGCCACCTCAAGGGTGACCCACGTCAGGCGGTCGGTGTCGACGAGGTCGGTCTTGGTCACGACGGCCAGGCCGTGGCTGATCCCCAGGCCGTCCAGCAGTTCGAGGTGCTCGAGCGTCTGGGCGCGCACGCCGTCGTCGGCGGCCACGACCAGCAGCGCCGCGTCGATCTCGCCGGCGCCGACCAGCATGTTGCCGACCAGGCGGTCGTGGCCCGGCACGTCCACGAAGTCCAGTTCGGTGTCATCGGGCAGGCGCAGGTGGGCATACCCGACGTCGATCGTCATGCCTCGCCGACGCTCCTCCGGCAGGCGGTCGGCGTCGATGCCCGTCAGGGCGCGGAGGAGGGACGTCTTACCGTGGTCGATGTGCCCCGCCGTGCCGACGACGACCGTCATCGCTTCACTTCCATCGCGGCGACGATACCGGCAACCCCAGCGCTAAGGTAGGCTCAAGCGAGTCGGTCGGAGGACGAGCACATGCGGATGACGGACCTGCATACGGGCTGGGCCATCGTCGGGAACGATGGGCAGCGCCTGGGTACCGTGCACGGGGTGGGCCAGAACTACGTCGTCGCGTCTCGTGGCCTGCTGTCCGGCGTGCTGTACGTGCCCGCGTCGCACATCGCCAACGTGGAACACGAGGTGGTCCACCTCAACCTCGCCAAGAACGAGGCCGAACAGATGGGCTGGGAGCAGCCGCCCCGGGAGCCCGACGTGCCGGAAGGCGGAGCCGACCCCGACCTGCACCGCCACATCTGACCCTTCCGTCGCACCGGTCACACGCGGCGAAGCGCGCCCGTGATCGCCGCCGCGAGGTCGTCGTCGCGCTGGGGCGGGACGGTCCGAAGGTCAAGCACGACCCGGCCATCGGCGATCCGTCCGATCACCGCGGGGTGCCCGCGCCGCAGGCGGGCGAGCAGACCCTGCAGGCCCTTGCCGTCACCAAGCGTGAGGCCCCAGGACGGGAGCGTCTCGCCGGGCAGTGACCCGCCGCCGACCGTCGCCAGCGTGGCCATGACCCCGGTGCCCGTTCCGCTGAGCTTGCGGGCGATCGCGTCGGCCCTTGCGCGCAGGTCATCGGGATGCTGGGCGATCATCCGCCACACCGGGACCTCCGTTTCGGCTCGCCCCCCGCGATAGAGCCCAAGGGTCGCGGCGAGGGCGGCCAGGGTCGTCTTGTCGGGCCGCATCGCGCGGGCGAACGGGTCCCGCCGGATGCGGGCGACGAGGTCCGCCCGACCCACCAGCAGGCCGGCCTGCGGACCACCGACCAGCTTGTCCCCGCTGAAGGTGACGATGTCCGAGCCGGCCGCCAGACGTTGGGCCGGCGTGGGCTCATGGGCCAGGCCGAACCGCTCGGTCGGCAGGAGCGCCCCGCTGCCCAGGTCGTCGATGACGAGGGCGCCGTGGCGATGAGCCAGCTCCGCAAGGGCGACCGGGTCGGGCACTTCGACGAAGCCTTCCTGCACGAAGTTGGAGGGATGGACCCGCAGGACCAGGCGCGCCGATCCGTCCGCCAGCGCCGCCTCGAAGTCGGCGACGCGGGTGCGGTTGGTGGTGCCGACCTCGATCAGGCGCGCGCCCGCGCGCCGCACGATCTCCGGGATGCGCACCCCGCCGCCGATCTCTACCAGCTCGCCGCGGGAGACCGCCACCCCGCCCCGCCGCCCTGCCAGGCCCACGGCCAGCGCCACCGCTGCGGCGTTGTTGTTCGTGACCAGCGCGTCCTCCGCGCCGGTCAGGGCGATGAGGTGCTCCTCCGCGAGGCGGAAGCGTGCGCCGCGCCGGCCGGAGGTTCGGTCCAACTCCAGGAGGAGCGGTTCCGCGGCCGCCGCTCGGGCGGCCTCGATCGCGGCAGCCGGCCACGGCGCCCGGCCCAGGTTGGTGTGGATGATCACGCCGGTGGCATTGATGACGGCGGTCGTGCCGGCGTCCACGTACGCGCCCAGATCGGCGACCAGCTCGGCGGCCAAGGTGGCCATTGGGCGTGCCGGCTCGCCGGCCGCGAGGCGGCCCCGCTCAGCGGCGGTCACCTCGCGGGCCGCGGCGACCACGGCCGCATGGTCCAGCTCGGGCGTGAGATCCGCGGCGGCTGCAGCGATAAGCCGCTCGACGCTCGGCGGCCTCGCCCGCGTCCCGCCGGCCCGTTCTGACGTCGCCACGGCGGGAAGTATGGCGGGAGCGCATGGGAGTCGAACCCACCAGGCGACGCACGCGCCGCCTCACCGGTTTTGAAGACCGGGCCCAGCACCGGCCAAGCTCCGCTCCCGTTCGGACACAATAGGCCAGCGGTGTTCCCCGGACCCGTCTGCCCGCGTAGCCCGTAGCTTCGGACCCGACCTCGCGGAGCGCTCACCTATCATCGGGCGCATGACCACGCTTGAGCCTCCGCCGCTTCGCCTGACCGAACTGACCTCGTGCGGCGGGTGCGCCGCCAAACTGGGAGCCGACGTCCTGGCGGAAGCGTTGGCCGGGCTCCAGGCCAACGCTGGACCGCCCGAGCTGATCGTCGGGCTCGATATGCCGGACGACGCCGCTGCATTCCTGGTCGCGCCGGAGCTGGCCATCCTGGGGACGGTCGACTTCTTCCCGCCGCTGGTCGACGATCCGCGAGCCTACGGCGAGATCGCCGCCGCGAACGCCCTCTCGGACGTCTTCGCCATGGGCGGCCGCGTGCTGTTCGCGTTGTCCGTGGCGGCCTTCCCGGAGGATCTCCCGCGCGACAGTTTGGTCGCGATCCTGGAGGGTGCGGCGGCGAAGGTGCGGGAGGCTGGCGGGACGCTGGCGGGCGGTCACACGATCCGGGATCCCGAGCCCAAGTTCGGGCTGGCCGTCGTTGGTGCCGCCCACCCCGACCATCTGCTCCGCAAGGGCGGCGCCCGTCCCGGCGACGTGCTGCTGCTGACGAAGCGGCTGGGCACCGGGATCGTGGTCAGCGGCCAGCGCCAGGGGCGGACGGCAGCCGTCGACCTCGCCGCGGCCATGGACCAGATGCGGACGTTGAACCGCGCCGCGGGCGAGGCGCTCGTCGCGGCCGGCATCCGCGGCGCGACCGACGTGACGGGCTTCGGCATCCTGGGCCACGGCCTCGAGATGGCCCGTGGCTCGGGCACGCGCTTCGTCCTGGACGCTGCTGCCCTGCCGGCCCTGCCCGGAGCGCTCGATCTCGTCCGCGCCGGCGTCGAGACCGACGGGGCCGCCCACAATCGACGCTTCGTCGCGCCCGCCCTGGAGGTGGGGCCGGCCGTGGCGGCCGAGTTCGTGACGCTGGCCCACGACCCGCAGACCAACGGCGGCCTGCTCGCGGCCGTGCCGCCTGGCGACGTCAAGGCCCTGGAGGGCACGCTCGACACAGCCGGCGTGCCCCATTGGCGGATCGGCCACGTCGAGGCAGACCCGAGCGGCCGGGGGTCAGTCGCCCTCGAGTAGCGTCGCCTCCCGCGGACCCGGCCGTGCCGCGGATGAACACAAAAGGTTGCTAAGGACCGCCGAAGTGTGGTTCCGCCGCAGTTTGAACCTCATGCGCACGGCTCGACGGCTGAAACGGGTCGATCAGGGCCCTCATGGCGCCTTCCGCCGTCGTTAGCAACCTTTCATGTCCATGGTGTCCCGCCCGCCGGTATGGGAACGACCCTGCGATGTCGGTCAGGGTCCCGGCTCGCGTCGTACACTCGGGCGAGTGTTCGATCCACGCACGGAGGGCACCTATGCCCCGCCAGTATGTCCGCCTGACCCAGCCGCTCGTTCGTGAGGGAGGCCGCGGCGACGCGGGCACCCTGCGGCCGGCGACCTGGGACGAGGCGCTCCAGCGGGTCGCTGCCGGCTTCAAGGCCGCCGGCGAACGCCACGGGCCGACCACGTTCGGGACATTCAGCTGCTCCAAGGCGACCAACGAGGTGAACTTCGCGGCTCAGAAGTTCTCGCGGGCCATCCTGGGCAGCAACAACATCGACAGCTGCAACCGTACCTGACACGCTCCGAGCGTCGCCGGTCTGGCGACCGTCTTCGGTGCCGGGGGCGGCACAAGCTCATACCGTGAGGCCGAGGAGACGGATCTCGTGCTCCTGTGGGGCAGCAACGCCCGGGAGACGCATCCGATCTTCTTCCACCACCTGCTCAAGGGGGTCAATCGCGGCGCGCGACTGATCGCGGTCGACCCGCGCCGCACGAGCTCCGCCCAGTGGGCGGACCTGTGGCTGGGCCTGGACGTGGGGTCGGACATCGCCCTGGCCAACGCCATGGCGCGCGAGATCATCGCCGCCGGGCTGCACGCCCGCGAGTTCATCGAGCGGGCCACGACCGGCTTCGACGCCTACCGGGCAAGGGTGGAGCCCTACACCCTCGATTACGCCGAGCGCGAGACGGGCGTCCCGGCCGAGGCCATCCGCGAGGCGGCGCTGGCCTACGCCCGCGCCGACCGGGCCATGATCTGCTGGACGCTCGGCATCACCGAGCACCACAACGCGGTCGACAACGTCCTGGCCCTCATCTCGCTGGCCCTGCTGACCGGCCACGTCGGCAAGTACGGCAGCGGCATCAACCCGCTGCGCGGCCAGAA
>CAZFGT010000044.1:0-19861 GCA_964518505.1 uncultured Anaerolineaceae bacterium
ACGAGCCCGGCTCGTCGATCATGCCCGGCAAGGTCAACCCGACGCAGTGCGAGGCCCTCACGATGGTGTGCGCCGAGGTGTTGGGCCACGACGTGACGATCGGGTTCGCCGGCTCGCAGGGCAACTTCGAACTCAACGTCTACAAGCCGGTCATCATCCACGACTTCCTGCACTCGACCACCATCCTGGCCGACGCCTGCGGCACGTTCCGCGAGTACTGTGTCGAAGGCCTGGAAGCGGACGTGGTGCGCATCGCCGAACTGGTCGATCGCTCGCTGATGCTGGTCACCGCGCTGACCCCGCGCATCGGCTATGACCGGGCGGCTGCGATCGCCAAACAGGCCCACCATGACGGCCTCACCTTGCGCGAGGCGGCCCTCGCCAGCGGCGCCGTCACCGCCGCCGAATACGACCAGCTGGTCGACCCCGCCGCCATGACGCGGCCCCGGTGACGCGAGGCACCAGACCCCAGATTCGGATTGACCCGCGGGCCCGACCTCGATAGCCTTTGGTATCTGCCGGCGACGGAGGGAGCCGCCGACCCACCTATCGCCCCGCCTGGTCCCCAGAGGACACCGCCAGGCGTGTCGTCCGGTCGAGTTGTGGGAGTCCAGGCATCGCCTGAGAGAGGGAATCCGCACCCATGCGTCGACGTGCGCTGGCCGTCGTGGCCGTCACCTTCTTCATGCTCACCGCCCTGTTACCGGTAGGCGTGTTCGCCAAGAGCAGCACCACCCCGGCATCGTCCAGCACCTCGTCCGCGCGCCCCGCCTTCCAGCGGGCGACGCTGCAGGACGGCCAGAAGATCGACACCAAGGTGCTGACCGCGATGCGGGACCCGAACAAGCAGGTCATGGTCATCGTGCAGCTGAAGGGCGATCCGGTCGCGGTGCGCGAAGCCTCGGCCGGCCGGACGTTCTCCACCGCCGAGAAGACCTCCGTCCGCAACGCCCTCAAGGCGCCGCAGGCGGCCCTCGCGAGCCGCATCAAGAGCCTCGGTGGCCGCATCGTCGGCACCATGCAGGACGCCTACAACGGCATCCAGCTGTCCATCAAGGCCAGCCAGGTGAGCAAGCTCGCCGCGCTGCCCGGCGTGGTCAAGGTCCACGCGGTCACGACCTACACCCGTGACAACGTCAACGCCATCCCCTACACCCAGGTCCCGGCGGCGTGGGACGACACGGGCATCCATGGCGGCAATCAGACGATCGCCGTGATCGACACCGGCATCGACTACTACCACGCCAACTTCGGCGGGTCGGGCGACCCGGCCGACTTCGTCTACGGCGAGGCCCACGACACCACCGTGCCGGCCCACGACGCGGATGGCACGACGGTGGCCTTCCCCAACACGAAGGTCATCGGTGGCTTCGACTTCTCGGGCGATGCCTACAACGCGGACGACCCCCTCAACGACATCCCCGCGCCCGACCCGAACCCGCTCGACTGCGGCATCGCCAGCGGCGGCGACGGCCACGGCTCGCACACGGCCGGCACGGCCGCCGGCCTCGGTGTGCTGTCCAATGGCACGACCTTCGAAGGCCCCTGGAACAGCTCCACATACGCCGATAACACGTTCCTCATCGGACCAGGCGTGGCCCCGCTGGCGCAGATCCTGTCCTACCGCGTCTTCGGCTGCGTCGGCTCGTCCAACCTGATCACCCTGGCCATCAACCAGGCCGTGGCGGACGGCGCGACGGTCATCAGCATGTCCCTTGGCTCCGACTTCGCGGCCACGCCCCTGGCCGACGATCCGGACGTCATCGCCTCCGACAACGCCTCGGGCGCTGGCATCGTCGTCGTCGCGGCCTCCGGCAACGCCGGCCCCGGCGCCTACATCACCGGCGTGCCCGGAGCCTCCAATCGCGTCATCTCGGTGGCTGCCATCGACGGCACCACCGCGACCATCCCCGGCGTCCACATCGCGCTCACCAGCGACTCCGTCGATGGTGCGCTCAACAACAATCAGAGCGCGGCCGGCATCGTCGGCACGCTCGATGTCCTGAGCGACGGCGCGGGCGGCATCGGCCTGGGCTGCAACGCCAGTGACTACGCCGGCGTCAGCCCCGGCGACATCGTCGTCACCATGCGCAACACGTGTGACCGTGTCACCCGTGCCGAACTCGGCCAGGCGGCCGGTGCGGCCGCCGTCATCCTGGTCAACAACGGCCCCGGCCTGCCCCCGTTCGAGGGCAACATCGTCGGGCCGCCTCCCGGCAACGTGCCGGTCACGATCCCGTTCATCGGCGTGACGCCCGACGACGGCGCCACCTTGCTGGCCGACAACGGCCAGACGGCGACTCTCAGCACGACCTCCATCGACAACCCCACCTACCAGCAGGTGGCGAGTTTCTCGTCGGCCGGCTGGCGTAACGGCGACAGCGGCTTCAAGCCTGACGTCTCCGCACCTGGCGTGAGCGTCGTCTCGACCGGCGTCGGGACAGGCACCCAGGGTGAGACGCTGTCCGGCACCTCGATGGCCACGCCCAACGTGGCTGGCATCGCGGCCCTTGTCCTGCAGGCGCACCCGGAGTGGACGAACGTCGCCACCCGGGCCGACTTCGCCAAGGCCGCCATCATGAACAACGCCGACGACAGCAACGACGCGCACGGCGTCACGCCGTACGACCCGCGCCTCGCGGGGGCCGGCGTGGCCAACGCCGACGCGGCCGGCATCACCCAGGTCATGGCCACCACGGCCGACCATACGGACGCGCTGTCGTATGGCTATCAGCCGCTTGCTGACGGCTGGTCCGCCACCAAGTCCTTCACCGTCACCAACGAGACCGCCTCGACCCAGACGTTCGACCTCTCGAGCGCCTTCGCCGAGCCCGCCCTTGGGACGACGATCGACATCAACGACGGGGCCGAGACGGTCGACGTGCCGGCCCATGGCACGGCCCAGGTCGACGTGACCCTGACCCTCGATCCTGCTGCCGTCGCGGCCCTGCCCGCCGCGGAGGAGGGGACGCTGGGCGCCGTGGTCAGCACGGCCGGCAACATCGTCCTGACACCCGAAGACGCCGGGGCCGGGGTCGGCACGATCCACGTGCCGTTCAACCTGGTGCCCCGCGGTATCTCCGACGTGACGGCGTCCGCCCGCTCGGCCTATGCGGCCGCCGGCACCACGTCGACCGCGTCCACCCTGCTCACCAACGGCGGTATCCACCAGGGCAACGGCGATGTGTATGCGTGGGGCCTCACCGATCCGCAGGACCTGCCCGGCGACACGGTCGACATCCGTGACGTGGGCGTCCAGGTCCTCCCGGGCGCAGCGCTCGGGTCCGACACGAGCGATCGCGGCCTCGTCTTCGCCATCAACACCTGGGGTCAGGCGTCGACGGAAGCGACGAACTTCTATGACGTCGCCATCGATACGAACGGCGATGGCACCGCCGACTTCGACCTCCAGGCGGCCGACCTCGGCCTCCTGACCACGGGCCTCTACAACGGCACCCTGGCCGCCGTGCTGTTCGACAGCGACGGCAACCAGGTTGGGCCGATCTTCTTCGCCGATGCGCCATCCAACGGCTCCACCGTGGAGTTGCCGGTGCTGGCCAGCTCGCTCGGCCTTTCGATCGGGCATGGCAAGTTCAGCTACCAGGCCCTGGCCGAGAACCTCAACACCGGTGGGACCGACATCGCCAACGGCACGGCCTGGTTCGACGCGTACGCGCCGGCCGTGTCCACGGGTGACTTCATCCCGCTGGATCCCGGCACCAGCGGCAACCTGCCGCTGTCGGTCGACAACAACCTCATCAAGCAGACCCCCGCGATGGGTTGGATGGTCGTGACCATGGATGACGCCAACGGGGCGTCCCAGGCCGACGTCGTGCCCATCGGCAAGGTCGCCACGCGACTTTCCGGAGCCACCCGTTACGACACGGCGGCCGCCATCAGTGCCGCCACCTTCCGGCCCGGCGTGGACGCGGCCTTCGTCGTGTCCGGCCTCGACTTCCCCGACGGCCTGGGCGCGGGTCCTGCCGCGGCGGCCATGGGCGGGCCCGTCCTGCTCGTGCCTCCGTCCGGGCCGATCCCGGCCTCGGTCACCGCTGAGCTGACGCGGCTCGATCCCGGCAAGATCTACGTGGTCGGTGGGACCAGCTCCGTCTCCGCGGCGACGGCCACCACGCTCGGGGCGATCGCTCCGGTGCAGCGGCTGGCCGGCGCCGACCGCTATGAGACGGCGGCCAAGGTGGCCACCACCATCTTCGACACCGTCCTCGACGACACGCCGTTGCCTGTCGTCTACATCGCCTCCGGGGCCAACTTCCCGGATGCCCTCGCCGCCGGGCCGGCGGCCAGCCACTTCCATGGCGCGCTGCTCCTGGCCCCCGCGACCGGGGCGCTGCCCACCTCTGTCAAGAACGCCCTCACCACCCTTGCCCCGGCGACGATCGTGATCGTCGGTGGCACCTCGAGCATCTCGGCTGCGATGGCGTCGCAGATCCAGACCGCGGCGGGTCTCACCTCCAACAAGGTGAGCCGCGTGGCCGGGAGTGACCGGTACGCTACCGCGGCGGCCCTGGCGGCCAGCTTCGGGTCAGGGACGCCGACGGCCTACGTGGCCCTCGGCTCGAACTTCCCCGATGCGATGGCCGGCAGCGCCGCGGCCGGCTTCACCGGCGGCCCGATCCTGCTCGTCCAGACCGACTCCGTCCCGGCCGCCACCAGCACCGAGCTGGCCGCCCTGGCGCCGGATGACCTGTTCGTGCTCGGCGGCGTCAGTGTCATCTCGGACACCGTCGTCAACGCCATCAGCCCCTTCATCGCCCCGGACGTCCCGGAGCCCTAGCCACTCCGTAGAGCCACAGCGAGAGGCCCCCGGCAGCGCCGGGGGCCTCTTCCTTTCCCCTACAATCGCGCCGATGGCCCATCCCGCCGATGGCGCTCCCGCGAGCGCCCTGACCGTCCGCGCCGTGCCGGCATCCGTGGCCCCGGCCCTGGTCCTGCCGCCGGCCCCCGACGCCCCCTCGCTGGGCGAGTTGTTCACCTTCATGCGCGACGCCGAACGGCGCTTCGAGACGCTGCGCATGCGGCTGGTCGAGCGCGTGGGATCCGCCGCCGGCGAGACGGTCACGACGAGCGACGTGTGGCTGCATCATCCGGGCCGCGCCCGGGTGGTCACCTACACCGACCCGGACGCGCCGGCCGGGAGCGGCGTGGTGTGGATCAGCGATGGCGCGACCGTGCGGACCTACGACGGCCGCAGCCACACGGCGACCGCGCGGCCCGCCCGGCCACGTGCCGCGGGCATCGAGGATCGGCGTCTGCCGGCCTTCGGGCGGGCCTACCGGCCGCTGACCCAGCTGCCCGCGGACGGCATGGTGGACACGTTCGTGCATCCCCATGGGCTGTGCCGCAACGTCCTGGCCACGGCCGACCTGACGCTGCGCGGCACGGCCCGCCTGGCCGATCGCGAGGTCTACGTGCTGCGCGCCGACCACCCGCGTTCCACGGAGGTCCTGACCGACCGGCCCGACCGCTGGCTGGAGCTGGCGGTCGACCGCCTGAGCGGCCTGGTGTTGCTCCTGGCCGAGCACGTTGGCGACCAGCTGACGCGCCATGCCGAGGTGACCAGCCTGGAACTGGATGGGCCCATCAGCGACGACGTGTTCGTGCTCCACGTCTCATCGGACGTGCGCTCGATCTACTAGCTCCGCGGCGCCCGCTCGGCGGCGCGATAGGGCCTTCCCGGCGCCCCAGCCCGCCACTATCATCCGCCCACGGTGCCCGTTGCAGCCGGGCACCGTGGGGGCGAGGCGGACGAGGAGGGTTACCCCGATGACCCAGGCGCGATCGCGCGAGGACACGATCCAGCAGGACGTCCAGGACCTGCATCGACTGGGCTACGCGCAGGAGCTGTTCCGCTCGATGGGCGGCTTCAGTAACTTCGCCATCAGCTTCAGCATCATCTCCATCCTCACCGGCGCGGTGATCCTGTACGACTACGGCCTGGCCTGGGCGGGCACGGCCGCGGTGATGATCGGCTGGCCGCTCGTCACGGTCTTCGTGCTGCTGATCGCCGCGTCGATGGCCGAGATCGCCTCGGCCTACCCCACCGCCGGCGGCCTCTACTACTGGGCCAGCAAGATGAAGAACAAGGCCTGGGGCTGGTGGACCGCGTGGTTCAACCTGATCGGCCAGTTCGCCATCGTGGCCGGCATCGACTTCGCCGCGGCCGCCTTCTTGAACGCCACCATCTTCACGCCGATCCTGGCGGCGGCCGGCATCGACTACGGCAACACCAGCGTCTTCCTGGGCGGCATCCTGAACGGCCAGCTCGTGACGATGGGCCTCATCCTGCTCATCCAGCTGGCCATGAACATCGCCGGCATCCGCCTCGTGTCGTTGCTCAACCAGGTCAGCGTCTGGTGGCACATCGTGATCGTGGTCGCGGTGGTGGTCCTCGTCTTCCTGATCGGCCAACCGGACAAGTCGGGCCTGACGCTCTTTGCCATCCAGCCCCTGGACCAGGGCGGCAGCTGGAACAACAACCTGGGCTTCGTGAACCTGCAGTACGGGCCGGCCGTCTCGTACCCGCTCATCCTGGCCTTCTTCTTCTCACTGCTGCAGGCCAACTGGACCTACACTGGTTATGACGCCTCGGCCCACGTGGCGGAGGAGACCGTGGGCGCCCGCAAGTCGAGCGCCTGGGGCGTGTTCCTGTCGGTCGCCGTGTCGGCCGTGGTGGGCTACCTCTTCCTGGTCGCCCTGACGACCCATCTGCCCGACCTCAGCCAGCTCTTCCCGGCGACGCTGCCGACCGACCTCTCGCAGGCCAGCCAGTACTACTTCGGGGGCGGCATCGCGGTGCTGTCGATCCTGGAGTACAACCTCAACAGCGTCGTGCTGCTCAACGTGGGCCTCGGCGACTGGCTCGCGGCGGGCATCGCGATGGCCATGTTCTGGTGCGGCCTCGCGTCAGTGGCCGCGGCCGGGCGCATGCTCTATGCCTTCAGCCGCGACGACGGGATCCCCGGCTCCCGCTGGCTGAAGGTCGTCTCGCACCGCTACCGGACGCCGGTCAACGCGCTGATCGCGATCGCGGTCGTTTCCTGGTTGTTCACGGTGGCGGCCGGCATCGCCGGCGGCGGCACCGCGATCGTCATCGTGACCGCGATCTCGACGATCTTCCTGTACGCGGCATACGGCATCTGCGTCTACCTGGGCGCCACCACGAGCGACTGGCTCAAGGAGCGCGTCTGGAGCCTGGGCCGCTACTCCCGGCCGGTCGCCTGGATCGCCCTGATCTGGGTGGTCGTGCTGATGGTCCTGTTCTCCTTCCCCACGTCGGGCAACATCTCGTGGCCGTTCATGCTGGGGACGGTGGTCCTGTTGCTGCTCTACTACTTCGGCTACGCTCGGTCCCGCTTCAAGGGACCGCAGATCATGGGTGAAGAGGCGCAGCTGACCGACCTCGAACGCGAGTTCGAGCACGCTGCCGAGGACCTCGGGCCTGCCGCCGCATAGGTCGAGCCCGGATCGGCCGAGTGCGGTTGATCTCAGCAGGGACCGGCAGGCGCCGGTCCCTGCCGCGTGTTGACGACCGAAGAGCGAGAGGATCGTGATGAGCGAGCACCACGCGCCGCACCACCCCCGGCTGGCCGAGCTCCAGACCCTGATCCGCGACGGCCGGATCGACACGCTGATCGTCGCCCTGACCGACATGCAGGGGCGCCTGATGGGCAAGCGGGTCCAGGCGCAGGCCTTCCTCGAGGGCGTGATCGATCACGGCGCCCACTTCTGCACCTACCTCCTGGGCACCGACATGGAGATGAACACCCCGGAGGGCTTCGCCCTCATGAACTGGGAGACCGGCTACGGCGACTGGGTCGCCCGGCCGGTGTGGGATACCCTGCGCGTCCTGCCCTGGCTGGAGAAGACCGCGCTCGTGCTCAGCGACACCATCGACGACGAGACGCAGGAGGAGATCCCCGTTTCGCCACGCACCATCCTGAAGCGCCAGGTGGCGCGCGCGGCGGAGCACGGTTTCGCGATCAAGGCGGGCTCGGAATTCGAGTACTACCTCCTGCGCGACACCTACGACCAGGTCAATGCCAGGGGAGGCGGCCTGCCCGAACGCTTCGGCTACTACAACGAGGACTACGCGTTGCTGCAGGCCACCAAGGGCGAGCCCATCCACCGCCTGCTGCGCAACCAGATGACCGAGGCCCGCATCCCCATCGAGTTCAGCAAGGGCGAGGCCGCCCCGGGCCAGCACGAGGTCAACATCCGCTACGACGACGTCCTGGAGTCGGCCGACCGCAGTGTCATCTTCAAACACGGCGCCAAGGAGATCGCCTACCTCAACGGCCTGGGCCTGACCTTCATGGCCAAGCCGGACGCGTCATGGACCGGCTCCTCGGGACACCTGCACATGAGCGTCTGGGATCCCACGGGCGAGCACTCGCTGATGTTCGACGCCAAGGGCGAGCCGTATGGCATGTCGCAGACGATGCGCTGGTTCATGGGCGGCATGATGCAGCTGGCGCGCGAGCTGGCGCCCTTCTTCGCCCCCAACATCAACTCGTACAAGCGCTTCGCCGTCGCCTCATGGGCGCCGGTCAATGTCGTGTGGGGCCGCGACAACCGCACGACCGGCTTCCGTGTCGTGGGCCACGGTCCGGCGCTCCACGTCGAGTGTCGTTTCCCCGGTGGCGACATGAACGCCTACCTGACCTACGCCGCGTTCGTAGGCGCCGGCCTGTACGGCATCGACCACCGCATCGAGGTCCCGCCCGAGTACAAGGGCAACGGCTACCTGGCCACCGGCTGCGACCGCATGCCGCATGCCCTGTACCAGGCCATCGAGGCCCTCGAGCGGTCCACGGCGGCCGTCGAGATCTTCGGCCAGGACGTCGTGGATCACTACCTCAACGCCGCGCGCGTGGAGCAGGCCGCCTATGACGCGGTCGTGGGCGCCTGGGAACGCCAGCGCTATCTCGAACGCGCCTGAGCGCCGTCGCCTAGTCTTCGCGCCGATGGTTGCACCCGTCCGACCGCACGGCCCTGCCAGGTCGGCCGACGCCTCCGCAGGTGCCCGTCGGCGCGTCGGGTTGCGCGCCCAGCTGGATCTGGTCGAGGAGATCGGCACGGCGGTCGCCACCGGCCGAGACCTCGAGTCGATCATCCGGCTCGTGGGCGAGCGGGTCGGCGCCCTGTTCCACGTGCGATCGGTCGCCATCGCGCTCTACGACGAGACGAGCGGCCTGATCTCCTGGCCCTTCGAGATGGTGGAGGGCCGACCCGGCGCGCTCACCGAACCGTTCGTCATCGGGCCCGGCCTGACCTCCGAGGTCATCCGCAGCGGTCGCCCGATGCTCCTCCACGACCTGGGGGAGAGCACCGCCCACGGCGCGATCACGGTCGGCGAGGTGGAGACCGAATCGTGGCTGGGCGTGCCCATGGTGGCCGGCGAGCGGGTGCGGGGGGCCATCATCCTGGAGAGCGTCCGCCGCAATGCCTTTGACGAGTCGGACCTGAAGCTGCTCTCGACCCTGGCGGCGGGCGTCGGCGTGGCCATCGAGAACGCCCGGCTCGTCGACGAGACGAAGCGGCTCCTCGGCGAGACTCAGGCGCGAGCAGCCGAACTGGGCCTGATCAACGAGATCGGCACGGCGCTCGCCCGTCAGCTCGAGTTCGAGGCCATCACGGAGCTGGTCGGCGAGCGGGTGCGGGAACTGTTCCACGCCCGGTCGATCTCCATCGCCATGTACGACGAGCCGACCGGGATGGTCTCCTGGCCGTACGAGATGGAGGAAGGCCAGCGCCTCCACAACCCGCCGTTCGCGCTCGGCATGGGCTTGACCTCGAAGGTCATCCAGGAGCGCCGGGCGATCCGCGCCGGGTCGCAAGCAACGCTGGCCCAGCTGGGGGCGATCAACCTGGGTGGGGCCGTGACCGAGTCCTGGCTTGGCGTCCCGGTCATCGCCGCCGACCGCGTCATCGCCGTGATCGTCCTGGAGAGCACCCAACAGGACGCCTTCACCGAAGCGGACGAGCGGCTCCTGGCGACCCTCGCCGCGAGCATGGGCGTGGCCCTCGAGAACGCCCGGCTCTTCGCCGAGACCAAGCGCCTCCTGGCTGAGACGGAGCACCGGGCCGCCGAGCTCGCCCTCATCAACGAGATCGGCCAGGCCCTGGCCCGGCAACTCGACTTCGATGCCATCGTGGACCTCGTCGGCAAGCGCCTGCGGGCGATCTTCCGCTCGCAGGCGCGGGACCTTGGCGTCTGCATCTACGACCCGGTCGCCAGCACGATCGCCTTCCCCTACTTCATCGACAGCGGCCGACGGGTACGGATGGAGCCCCTGCCGCTGGGCACCGGCCTGACGTCCATCGTCATCCAGCGCGGGCGACCGCTCCGCCTGGGGACGACCGCAGAACAGGCGGCGGCCACGACGCTGTCGCTCGCGCCGGGTGTGACGCAGACCGAGTCGTGGCTCGGCGTGCCCATCCCCTCGGGGTCGGAGGTGATCGGTGCGATCATCATGGGGCACCCCAGGAAGAACGCCTTCAGCGAGTCCGACGAGCGGCTCGTCTCGACCGTCGCGGCGAGCATGGGCGTGGCCCTCCAGAACGCGCGGCTCTTCGGCGAGACGAAGCGCCTGCTGGCGGAGACGGACCAGCGTGCCGCCGAGCTGGCGCTCGTCAACGAGATCGGCCAGGCCCTGGCCAAGCAGTTGGACTTCGACGCCATCGTGGAGCTCGTCGGGGAGCGCATCCGCGGTCTGTTCGAGGCCACGACGATCGCCCTGGCGACCTACGACAAGGCGACCCAGACGATCAGCTTCCCGTACACCATCGACGAAGGCGTCCGGATGATCAACCGTCGGGCTCGGCCGCTCGGGGAGGGCCTGAACTCGCGGATCATCCAGACCAGGCGGCCCCTCCTCTTCCGCCATGGCGACGAGTCCGATGCCGCCGGGGCGATCATCACGGGGTCGGCCACCGAGTCATGGCTGGGCGTCCCGATCATCGCCGGAGACGACGTCATCGGCGTCGTCTCGCTCGAGTCGATGCGGCCGGAAGCCTTCGACGAGCGCGACGAGCGCATCCTCACCACGATCGTCTCCAGCATGGGCGTGGCCCTCGAGAACGCCCGCCTGTTCGACGAGACCAAGCGCCTGCTGGCGGAGACGGACCAGCGGGCGGCCGAGCTGGCGATCATCAACGGCGTCCAGCAGGGCCTCGCCAGCAAGCTCGAGATGGGCGCCATGTACGAGCTGGTCGGCGACAAGATCCAGGCCATCTTCGACGCCCAGGTCGTGGACATCGCCATGCTCGACCGCGAGGCCGGGCTCATCCGGTTCGAGTACACCATCGAGCGCGGCGTGCGTTTCCCCAACGAAACGATCCCGGTGATCGGGGCGCGGCGTCACGTCCTGGAGACCGGCCAGCCGCTGCTCATCAACCGGGACGCGACGGCGACCGTGCAGGCGCTCGGCCAGCCGGGCGCGCTGAGCGGCGAACCGGCCAAGGCGGCCCTCTTCGTGCCCCTGCCCGTCGACGGGCGCCCGGGCGGCGTCATCTCGCTCCAGAACCTGGACCACGAGGAGGCCTTCACCGAATCGGACGTGCAGCTCCTGTCCACGATCGCCGCCAGCTTCAGCGTCGCCCTGGAGAACGTCCGGCTGGTCGACGAGACGCGCCAGCGGGCGTCCGAGCTGGCCATCATCAACAGCGTCCAGCAGGGCCTTGCCGAGCAGCTCGAGATGCAGGCCATGGTCGAGCTGGTGGGGGAGAAGATCCGCGAGCTGTTCGATGCCCAGGTCGTCGACGTCGGCCTCTACGACCCGGCCGACGAGCGGCTCCATTTCCTCTACACCATCGAGCGGGGGGTCCGCTTCCCGGACGAGCCGATCTCGCTGATCGGCTATCGGCGCCACGTCTTCGAGACCGGCCAACCCCTGCTCATCGACCACGATGCCCGGGCCAGCGACGAGCTGTATGGCAACCCGGTGGTGATCAGCGGCGAGCCCTCACGTTCACTGGTCTTCGTGCCCCTGCGGGTGGAGGACAAGGTCGCCGGCGTGGTATCGCTGCAGAACCTGGACCGCGAGTACGCCTTCGACGAGGGCGACGTCCGGCTGCTGACCACGATCGCCGCGAGCCTCAGTGCCTCCCTGGAGAACGCCCGCCTCTTCGACGAGACGAAGCGCCTGCTGCGCGAGACGGACCAGCGAGCAGCCGAGCTGGCCATCATCAACGGCGTCCAGCAGGGCCTGGCCGCTCAGCTCGACATGCAGGCCATGTACGACCTCGTGGGCGACAAGGTGCGCGAGATCTTCGACGCCCAGGTCGTCGTCATCGGCGTGTTCGATCGCGCCGCCGACACCGTGGCCTTCCCGTACGTCAACGAGCGGGGTGTCCGCCTCGCTGCCGACCCGGGGCCGCCGGCCGGTTTCAGCAAGCGGATCCTCGAGACGGGCCAGCCCATCCTGATCAACCGCGACATGGTGCGGGTGAGCCGGGAGATGGGCTCGGAGACCCTTGCCGGCGAGGAGTCCAGGGCGGCCCTCTTCGTGCCCCTGACGATGGGCGTCCAGACCAGTGGCTTCATCTCGCTCCAGAACCTGGATCACGAGGACGCCTTCAGCGACTCTGACCTCGAGCTCCTGACCACGCTCGCCGCCAGCCTCAGCGTCGCCCTGGAGAACGTGCGGCTCGTCGAGCAGACCCGTCAGCGGGCGGCCGAGCTGGCCATCATCAACGACGTCCAACAAGGCCTGGCCAGCCTGGTGGAGCCGCAGGGCATGTTCGACCTGGTGGGCGAGAAGCTGCGCCAGATCTTCGATGCCGAGACCTTCTACCTGGGCATCCTGGACCGACCTTCGGGGCTGGTCCACTACCCCTACATGGTGGAGCGGGGCGAACGGTTCCCCGACGAGCCGGGACCGCCCGCTGGGTTCAGCAAGCGGGTCCTGGAGACCGGCCGGCTGGTCCTCCTCAACGAGGGCGTGGCCAAGGCACGAGAGGCGCGCGGCAACCGCCTGGCCACCGGTGCGCCGGCCAAGTCCATCCTCACGGTCCCGCTCGTCGTCGATGGCGCCACCGGCGGCGTCATCTCCCTGCAGAACCTGGACCACGAGCACGCCTTCAGCGACTCCGACGTGCGGGTCATCACGACCATCGCGGGCAGCCTCAGCGCGTCGCTCGAGAATGCCCGCCTGGTCCAGCAGACGCGCCATCGGGCCTCGGAGCTGGCCACCATCAACGAGGTCAGCCAGGCCCTGGCCGCCCAGCTGGACCTGGATCGCCTGGTCGATCGGCTGGGCGATCAGCTCGGCCGCACCTTCGACGCCGACATGGTCTACGTGGCCATGCTCGACGAGCAAGACGAGCGGATCGAGTTCCCCTACTACAGTGAACGGGGCGAGCGCCTCCGCATCGAGCCGATGGCCCGGGGGAGTGGCCTGACGTCGCGCATCCTGGCCTCGGGCGAGCCACTCCTGCTCAACCGGGCCAGTGACTACGCCGACGTGGACCGGGTCGGCACGCCGTCGAGCAGCTACCTCGGGGTGCCCATCCTCGTCGGCGACCGGGCCATCGGGGTCATCAGTGTCCAGAGCATCGACGAGGCCGGACGGTTCGGCGACGACGAGAAGCGGCTCCTCTCCACCCTCGCCGCCAACGTCGGGGTGGCCATCCAGAACGCCCGGCTCTATCGCGATTCGCAGCGGCGGGCGGGGGAGATGGCGGCCCTCGTCGACGTCGCGTCGGAGATCTCGGCCATGCTCGAGCTGCGGCCGGTCATCGAGCGGATCGCGGAACGCGCCCAGACGCTCCTTGGCGGCGAGACGAGCGCGGTCTTCCTGGCCGACGCAGAGGGCCGCAACTATCCCGCCCTGGTCGCCCTTGGCTCGCTCGCCGACGCCGTCATGGCCCTCGCCATCGAGCCCGGGCAGGGCATCCTGGGCGACCTGGTGCGCCGCGGGGCGGCCGAAGCGGTCAACGACACGACGATCGACCCACGGACGCTCATCATCGAGGGCACGTCGCCCGACGAGCATGATCGGCTCATGGCTGCGCCCCTCCTGGCCCGCGGCGCGGTGGCGGGCATGATGGCGGTCTGGCGCTCGCAGACGGCTCCGACGTTCACCGACGCCGACCTGGCCTTCCTGGTCAGCCTGTCCCAGCAGGCGGCCATCGCCATCGAGAACGCCCGCCTCTTCGCCGACGGGCGGGCGGCCCAGGAGTCGGCGGAAGAGGCCAATCGCGCCAAGAGCACCTTCCTGGCCGCCATGAGCCACGAGATCCGGACGCCGATGAACGCCATCATCGGCATGAGCGGCCTGCTGCTGGACACGCACCTGAACGCCGAGCAGCGGGACTACGCCGACACGATCGCCACCTCCGGCGAGGCGCTCCTGACGATCATCAACGACATCCTGGACTTCTCCAAGATCGAGGCCGGCAAGATCGATCTGGAGGCCCTCCCGTTCGCCCTCGGACCGTGCATCGAGGGCGCGCTCGACACGATCGCCCCGCTCGCGGCGAAGAAGGGGCTCGAGCTGGTCTATGCCCCGGAGGACGGCCTGCCGCGCGCCCTCGTGGGGGACGCCGGCCGGGTGCGCCAGGTGGTGCTGAACCTCCTGTCCAACGCCGTCAAGTTCACCGAGCACGGGGAGATCGTGCTGCGCGTCGCCGGCCACCGGATGGCCGAGCGAGGCCGTCGCGGCGAGCGGTGGGAGCTGGCGGTCGAGGTGCAGGATACCGGCATCGGCATCCCCGCCGACCGCATGGGGCGGCTCTTCCAGTCCTTCAGTCAGGCTGACATCTCGACCAGTCGCCGCTACGGTGGTACCGGCCTGGGCCTGGCCATCAGCCGGCGCCTCGCGGAGCTGATGGACGGCTCACTCACCGCGGAGAGCGAGGGGGACGGCGCCGGCAGCCTCTTCCGGCTCGTGTTCCGGGCCCCTGTGGCGGCCGATGCCGACGTCGTCGCCGCCCCGAGCGGCCCCCTGCCGGCCCTCACCGGCCGCCGCGTCCTGATCGTGGACGACAACGCCACCAACCGGCGCATCCTCGTCGCCCAGTTGACGCGCTGGGGTATGAGCACACGCGACACCGACGGGGCCGTGGCGGCCCTGCGGCTGGTCGAGTCGAGCGAGCACTTCGACGTCGCCCTGGTCGACCTGGCCATGCCCGACGTGGACGGCTACGCGCTCGCCGAGGGGCTGCGCAAGTCGGCCCACGGCCATGGCCTGCCGGTCATCATCCTCTCCTCGATCGGCCACCGCGAGCACGGCCGGGCTTCGACAGCTGTCGCCTCGTTCCTGTTGAAGCCGGTCAAGCCGTCCGCCCTGCACGACGCGCTGGTGACGGTGCTTCTGGGCCGCGAGCCGGTCGGGGAGGGCGGCACCGACGCACGCGCCGAGGCGGGTCCGCGCCTTGGCGAGCGCCATCCGCTGCGCATCCTCCTCGCCGAAGATAACGCGGTGAACCGCAAACTGGCCCTTCGCCTGCTATCCCAGATCGGGTATGACGCGGACGTGGCGACGAACGGCCTGGAGGCGGTCCAGGCGCTGGCGAAGCAGCCGTACGACGTCGTCCTCATGGACGTGCAGATGCCCGAGCTGGACGGCCTGGAGGCGACGCGGCAGGTCCGCGCCGGCAAGGCCGGCGAAGCCTCACGAGGGGTGCGCATCGTGGCCATGACGGCCAACGCCCTGGCCGGCGATCGCGAGCTGTGCCTGGCAGCCGGCATGGACGACTACGTCTCCAAACCCATCCGGCCGGCGGAGCTGGCGGCGGCCCTCGCGGCCACCTCACCGGGGGGCCACGTGGATGCCTGACGACGTGCTCGACGAGGGGATCCTGGGCAACCTGCTGGAAACCGTGGGCGGGGACCGGACGTTCCTGGCCGAGCTGGTGGAGGCCTACCTCGGTGACAGCCCTGGCCTTCTCGAGGAGATGCGGGCCGGGTCGCGTGCGGACGACCGGACCGCGCTGCGCCGCGCCGCCCACACCCTGAAATCGACCAGCGCGAGCCTGGGCGCGACGGCCTTCGCGGCGCAGTGCCGGGAGGTCGAGACGAACGCCCTCGAAGGCGATCGGGCCTGGCTGGAGGAGCGCATCACGGCCGTCGCCACGGCCTATGAGCCGGTCGCGACCGCGCTCCGCGACCGCCTGGGAGGCGCGACCGCATGAGCGACGGATCCTCCGGACGCGTCCTGGTCGTTGACGACTCGCGGGTCAACCGCAGCCTCGTGGTGCGGGCCGTCCAGGAGCAGGGCTACGAGGTCGCTGAGGCGGAGAACGGGCAGGCAGCGCTGACGCTGCTGGCGGGCGATGCGGGCCGCGAGATCGATGCCGTGTTGCTCGACCTGGAGATGCCGGAGCTGGACGGCTACGAGACCCTGCGCCGCATGAAGGCCGATCCGCGGCTGCGGCACGTGCCAGTCATCATCATCTCGGCCGTCGACGACCTCACCAGCGTCGTCCGCTGCATCGAGATGGGCGCCACGGACTACCTGCCGCGGCCCTTCGAGGCGGCCATCCTGCGGGCCCGCCTCTCCGCCTCGCTGGCCACCAAGCACCTCCACGACCTGGAGCGCCAGTACACGGCGCGCCAGGCCGAGCTGCTGGAGACCATCGAGCGGCAACGCGCGGAGCTGGCCCATTTCCTGTCTCCGCAGGTGGCGGCCCTCGTGTCGAGTCCCGAGGGGCACGCCCTGCTGGAGGGGCACCGGCGCCTGATCACGGCCGTCTTCTGTGACCTGCGGGGCTTCACCGCCTTCTCCGAAACGGCCGAGCCGGAGGAGCTCTTCGGGGTCCTGCGCGAGTACCAGGCGGCCATGGGTGAGCTCGTCGTCGAGTACGGCGGGACGCTCGAGCACTTCGCCGGCGACGGGCTGCTCGTCTTCTTCAACGATCCACAGCCGGTGGCCGACCACGAGCAGCAGGCGGTGCGCATGGCGGTGGCGATGCGGGCCCGCTTCGAGACGCTCCAGCAGCGCTGGCACAAGCGCGGCTATGACCTTGGCTTCGGCGTCGGCATCGCCGTGGGCCACGCCACGCTGGGGCGGATCGGCTTCGAGGGGCGCTACGACTACGGCGCGATCGGGATGGTCGTCATCATGGCCTCGCGGCTCAGCTCCGAGGCGGCCGCCGGGCAGATCCTGCTCAGTCAGCGCGCCTTCGCCGCCGTGGAGGACCTGGTGGTCGGCGAATCGATCGGCGAGGTGTCGCTCAAGGGTTTCAGCCGGCCCGTGCCCGTCCACAATGTGGTCGGAATCCGTGAAGAAGCGGCGACCCCCGCCCACTGATCCAACGGACCACGAGGAGGCACCCACGTGCGGCTGCAGGACAAGGTCACGCTCATCACCGGCGCGGGCGGCGGGATGGGTCGCGTCGCGGCTGGGCTCTTCGCGGCCGAGGGCGCGCGGGTGGTGGTGGCCGAGTTCGACCGCGGCGCGGGCGAGGAGACCGTCCGGCTCGTGCGTGAGGCCGGCGGCGAGGCCACCTTCATCAAGACGGACGTCTCGTCGGAGGCCGACGCGAAGGCCATGGTGGACCACGCCGTGGCCACCTACGGCCGGCTCGACTGCCTCTACAACAACGCCGGCGTGATGCCCGAGGCGGACCACTCGGTCGTGGACACCGACGTCGCCACCTGGGACAAGGTCATGGCCATCAACGTGCGGGGCGTCTTCCTGGGCTGCAAGTACGCCATCCCGGCCATGATCACCGCAGGCGGCGGCTCGATCATCAACATCGCCAGCTTCGTGGCCATCCTGGGCTGCTCCGTGCCGCAGGACGCGTACACCGCCTCCAAGGGCGCGCTGCTGGCCATGACGCGCAGCCTGGCCGTGCAGTTCGGGCCCCAGGGCATCCGCACCAACGCCATCTGCCCGGGACCGGTCGAGACGCCGCTGCTCATGGACTGGCTGGTCAAGGACGAGGCCGCCAAGCGCATCCGCCTCGCCCGCAACCCCACCGGCCGCTTCGGCAAGCCCGAGGAGATCGTGTACCTCGCCGTGTACCTCGCGTCGGACGAGTCACGCTGGACCAATGGCGCCTCGCTGGTCGTGGATGGCGGCATCTCCGTCAACTACTTCTGAGCCGGCCATGGCGGCCGTGACCGGGGGTCCGCCGCCGAAGCCGTCGGAGGCGACCGTCGGGCCGACCCGCCTGGCCCTCCTCATCGGCATCGTGCTGGCCGCCCAAGACAACACGAATCGGCCGCTCGGCGTCGTCATCCTGCTCGCGTTCGCGGTGCTCCTTGGGCTGTCGTTGCAGTGGGACCTGGGCCTCGTGGTCATCGCCGCCGTCGCCGTCGCCGGGGTGGCGATGCGCCTGGACCTGTTGCACGCCGGCACGTCCGACGTCCTGACGGTCACGCGCTCGGCCATCGAGACGGTCCTGGCGGGTGGCAACCCCTACGGCATCGGCTACGCCACCTCATCGCCACCCGGCGCCCCGTTCCCCTACGGCCCGCTCGCGCTGGCGTGGTACGTGCCGTTCCAGGGCGACCCGCGGATCGTCGAGACCGCCGTCTCGTGCCTGATCCTGCTGCTGCTGGCGGTCCGTGGACGGCCGCTCGGCCTGGCCGTCTATGCCCTGGCGCTGCCGCTGATCCTGACCGCCAGCGACGGCTCCAACGACACGAGCGGCGGACTCCTCCTGCTGGCCGCGCTCGTCGTGCTGCCGCGGAACCCGCTCGGCGGTGCCGCGTTGCTGGCCCTCGCCACCGCCTTCAAGCCCTATGCCGCCGCCTGGCTCATCCCCCTCATCTGGTGGGCGCCGGTGGCCGGGACCATCGGCTTCGTCGCCGTGAGCCTGGTCGTCTGGGCGCCGGTCTACCTCGTGTGGGGCGTGCCCGCGTTCCTCGACAGCCTGGGACGGTCGCAGTCGATCCACGCCGGGCCGTACTACTCCCTCGGCGCGTGGCTCTCATCGGTCACGGGCGGCGTGTCCGAGACCCTGCTGGATCGGCTCCGGTACGTCTTCGGAGCGGCGACCGCGGTGGCGACGCTGCCCTTCGTTCGCAGCGGCCGCGGGGTGGTCGTGGCCGGCCTGCTCATCTACCTCGTGACCCTCTATACCGGCTTCTGGTCCACCTTCGCCTACCTCGCCAGCATCGCCCCCATCGTCTGCTGGAACCTGGACGAATGGGTCGGCTCAGCCGAAGGCCGCATCGCCTGGCCGGGTGACCCCGTCGGCCGCCTCACGGCCTGGGCCGACGGCCGCTGGCCGGTGCTCGCCTCGTAAGGGCACCGCAGCGCCCGGCGTAGAATCGGAGACCCTCCCCTCGACCACGCCCAGGAGCACCCATGACCACCGAACAGGCCCCCCAGACGACCACCACGATCCGAGACGTGCAGATGGTCATCGGCGGCCAGAGCGTGCCGGCGGCAGATGGGCAGACGTTCGAGGTCATGAACCCGGCGACCGGGCAGGTCATGGCCCGCGCGCCGCTGGGTGGCAAGGAGGACGTGGACCGGGCGGTCAAGGCGGCCCGCGACGCGTTCGACGACCCCAAGGGCTGGTCGTCCTGGTCGGCGGCCAAGCGCGGCCGCACCCTCCAGAAGTTCAGCCACGCGGTCAAGGCGCACCTGGAGGAGCTGGCCCAGCTGGAGAGCCAGAACGTGGGCAAGCCCATCACCGGCGCCCGCGGCGAGGCGCTGGCCACGAGCCTTGTCTTCGAGTACTACGCCGGAGCGGCCAACAAGCTCTTCGGCGAGACGATCCCGGTCAGCAAGCCGGGCCTGGACTTCACGCTCCGTGAGCCGATCGGCGTGGTGGGCCTGATCGTGCCGTGGAACTTCCCCATGAACATGGCCAGCTGGAAGCTCGGCCCGGCCCTGGCCGCCGGCAACACCTGCATCCTCAAGCCCGCCAGCTGGACGCCGCT
>CAZFGT010000045.1:0-19489 GCA_964518505.1 uncultured Anaerolineaceae bacterium
TGACGTGGGGGGTCAGTAACAGGCGGGGACATGGCCGTAGGGCGCGGACAGCGGCTGATGCCGCCATTTCCGGTCCTGGCAGGTCAAGGATCGACGGATCCGACCTCCCAGGTCAGGGCACGGGAGCGTAAGGAAACTAGGGCTGGCCCACCAGTTCGGGGGTCGGCTCGTCGCCGATCAGCTGCTCGTGCAGCTCGGCGCTGCAGTCCGTGCGGGTGATGGCGATGACCTTGTCGCCGACCTCGAAGACGCTGTCAGGGCGGATCGCCTGGGCGATCTCGTCGCGGATGAGGATGAAGAGGGTGCAGCCGTCGGGCAGGTGGATGTCGCCGGGATGCCTGCCGACGGCCGGCGAGCCGGGGCCGATCTGCGCCTCCAGGACCTCCAGCTCGCCGCCTTCCAGCTGGGCCAGGTGGAGCAGCTCATGGACGGGGATGTCCTGCTCGATCGCGCCCAGGACCATCCGCGTGGGGCTGATGATCTCGTCTACCCCCAGGTGGCGGAAGAGCGGCTCGTTGCGCGGGTTGTTGACGCGAGCGATGGTCCGCGGCACGGCGAAGTGGTGTTTGGCCATCTGGCACACGACGAGGTTGTCCTCATCGTCGCCGGTCACGGCGGCCACGATGGAGGCCCGGCTCGCCCCGGCCTCGGCGAGGTGCTTGCCCTCACAGCCGTCCTTGGCCATCACGATGCTGCCGAACTCATCGGCGATCTGATGGGCGCGGCGAGGGTCCTTCTCCAGCAGGACGAGCTCGTGGCCGGCAGCCAGCAGCTCCTTGGTCAGGAAGTAGCCGACCTTGCCGCCGCCGACGACGATGACGTACACGCTCAGCGCTCCCTGGCGGAGGAGGCAGGTGCGCCGACGCTGCCGGGCAGGTTCGTCGCGGCGCCGCCGATATCGGCCGGGCCGTGGGCGTGATGACCGGACGCGGTGCGCACCCCCTCGGCGCCGGGCATCGCCGGCAGCCCCGCGAAGCGGCCCAGGTCGTCGACCAGGGTCGTGGTCCGGCACAGGGTGGACAGGCCAAGGGTGGTGTAGGCCTCGGCGCGTACCGGGTCGTTGACCTTGGCCACGACATGGGGCACGGCGAAGATCTCTTCGGCCAGCTGGGCTGACAGGATGTTGCGGTTGTCGCCCTCGGTGAGGGCGAAGAAGTAGTCGGCGCCCTCCGTCCCGGCCCGGCGGAGGACGGCTTCATCGGTCCCGTCGCCGCGTACGGCGGTGCCCGGGAAGTCGGGCTCGAGCCGGGAGAACGCGTCGGTCGAGATGTCGATCACGACCACCTCGTGACCGGCCCGAGCGAGGTGCTCGGCGATGCCCGCGCCGACCCGTCCGCAGCCGACGACGATGGAGCGCATGGGGGCCATCGTTCAGGCCCGCGCGCCCACGCCGGTGGGCAGGGGTGGCAGCGCCCGGTTCTCCACGGGCATCTGCTCGCGCGCCACGAGGACGCGGCAGGGGGCGTTCTGGAAGACGTACGGTACGGTCCGCCCGATGGCGAAATCGCCCCCGAAGCGGGTGCGATAGGGGAGACCCAGGACCATGATGTCGGCGCCCAGGGAGACGGCCTCGTCGACCAGGGCGGCACCGGGATGGCGCGCCTGGAGGAGGCTCGTCAGGAGGCGCGCCCCGAGGTCCTCCGCCGCTGCCTCGGCGTGGTCCAGGACGGCCGCCGCCTGCTCATTGCCGCTCGAGATGTCCTCGGACAGGTCGTGACTCCAGTCGACTTCGACGACGTGGACGCCGATCAGCTCGGCGCGCTGGCCGCGGACGAGCTGACAACCCAGGCGCACGACGAAGGGATCCGCCGTGCCGCCGCTGAGGCCCAGCACGACACGCTTAAGGGGCACGGCCGTGATGGACTCGGGCATCGGCGCGAAGGGTAGCACCGCGCGGTCGCACCCACGGTCAAGTGTCGCGGCGGTAGGGGATGGTGGCGATGACCGTGTGGGGCCGGCCCACCAGCGCCTGGCGCAGGCGGTTGGTGACCTGGTTGTACAGCACGCGATCCCACCAGTGACGGCCGACGTATTCGGGCAGCACGACGATGGTGATGATCGACGGGTCGTTGTAGGTGACGTCCAGGTAGGCCACGAACGGGTTCACCAGGGACCGGAACGGCGACTCGACGATGACCACCGGCACGCCCGGCAACTGGCGCTCGAAGCGCGCCCGGACGCGTTCCGCCGCCTCCAGGTCGTCCGTGATGTGGACGCACACCACGTTGTCGGAGATGGAGCGGCCGAAGTTCACCGCGGTCACCACCGCCCGCGTCAGGCCCGGCACGGGGATGACCACGCGCTGCTTGCGGTGCGGCGGGCCGATCACGACATCCGGCCGCACCTCAAGTTCCTGGGCCTGGCTGCGGTACTCGTGGTGGATGAACAGCATCAGGCCGACGAGCGTGGGGATGATGACCGCCACGAGGAGCGACTCGGGCGCCTTGGCCACCAGCACCACGACCGACACGACGCCGGTCAGGGCACAGCCGAAGGCGTTGATGGCCATCCGCCGGCGCCAACCGGGTTCGCGCGTCTGCCGCCAGTGGCGGACCATGCCGCCCTGGCTGATGGTGAAGCTCACGAAGACACCCACCGAATAGAGCGGGATGAGGGCCGTCGTCTCGCCGCGGAAGAACAGCAGGACGCCGGCGCTGATCGCCCCCAGCAGCAGGATGCCCAGGGTGAACGCCAGGCGGTCGCCGCGGAAGGCGAAGTGGCGCGGCATGTAGCCGTCCTGGGCCAGGATCGCCGCCAGCCGGGGGAAGGCGTTGAAGCTCGTGTTGGCGGCCAGGAACAGGATCAGCGCGGTGAAGATCTGGAAGAGGTAGAAGCCGGGCGAGTCGGCGCCGTAGACCAGGCTGGCCACCTGCGCGACCACCGTCAACTGGACCTTGCCCGTCGTGGGGTCGTCCACCGCGACCACGCCGAAGTGCTGCGCCACGAACGTGATGCCCACGAAGAGGACGGCCAGGAGGATGGCCATCGCGGTCAGCGTCTGGGCCGCGTTGTGGGCCTCGGACGGCTTGGGTTTGAACGCCGTCACGCCGTTGGCGATGGCCTCGGTCCCGGTCAGGGCCACCGAGCCGGCGGCGAAGGCGCGCAGCAGCAGCAGCAGGCCCACCGTGCTCACGGTGTCGTGGATGGGCGCGGCCGGCAGCGGGTCCGGCGGCGCCCCGCCGGCGCCCTGGAAGACGATGCGGGCCACCCCGATACCGACCATCAAGAGGGCGCTGCCCACGAACAGGTAGGTCGGGATGGCGAAGATGTTGCCCGACTCACGGATGCCCCGGAGGTTGCCCAGGGTGATGAGACCCACGGCGAGGACGCCGATCTCCACGTTCAAGGGGGCGAGTGCCGGCAGGGCCGAGGTCATCTGCTCGACGCCGGACGAGGTGCTCACGGCGACGGTCATGATGTAGTCGACGAGCAGGGCGGCCGCCGCGATCAGGGCGGCGTAGCGCCCCAGGTTGGCCTTGCCGACGGCGTACGCCCCGCCGCCGTTCGGATAGGCGTAGCCGATCTGGCGGTAGCTGGTGGAGACGACGGCCAGCATGATGGCGATGGCGATGGCGATGCCCAGGCTGAAGGTCAGGGCGGCCGCGCCGGCCAGGACCAGGACGCGCAGGATCTCCTCGGTCGCGTAGGCGCTCGACGAGATGGCGTCTGAGCTGAAGATGGCCAGCGCCTTGCGCTTGGAGAGGCGCTCCCCGATCTCCTCCTCCGTGGCCAGCGGGCGGCCCAGGAGTGATCGCCTGATGCGCGCCAGCGCCTTGCCCAGCGGCGTCGTCGGCTCGCTGGCCTTGGCGCGCGCCACGAGGACGCCCGGGCCCTCGTAGCGGAAGTAGGCCGCCCGGGGTCGTTCCACCCGCACCCGGCGATCGCCTGGCTTGAGGCCGACCAGACCCGCCGGTCTTCTGGCGGGGTCCTCCGGGCCGGGCGGGCCGGGCGGACCGGGCGGACCTGGCGGGCCGGGCGGACCGCTCATAGGCCGCGGTCGAGGCGATCGATCAGGCGTTTCGGGAGGCCGACCTCGCGCATGCGGGCCTGCACTTCGGGGATGTCGTACGCCACGCGATGCCAGGTCGCGCGGCGGGCCTCCACGTCCAGGACGAGGACCGATGCACGCGGGTCGCCGTCACGGGGCTGGCCGACGCTGCCGGGGTTGAGCAGGACGGGCCGCTCATCGAGCTGCAGCTCGGCCCGGTCCGAGGGGCCCGATGTCTCGACGGTGCCGCCCTGGGCGCGGAAGACACGGGGATCGTGCGTGTGCCCGAAGAGGCCGTAGGGCGTGGTCAGGTCGTCGAGCCCGGCCCGGGCGACGGCGGTCGAGGCGATGTACTCCCAGATGGGGTCCCGCGGGCTGCCGTGGACCAGGGTGAAGGCGCCTTCGGTGCGCCGCTCCGGGAGGGCCAGCAGGGCCGCTTTCGACGCCGGCGTGAGGACGCGCGCGGTCCACTCGATGGCCACCCGGGCGTCCTCGTTGAACCAGTCGGCGTCGATGAGCCCCGTCGCCGCCGAGTCATGGTTGCCGCGCACCCCGATGGCGCCTTCGCGGGTCAGGCGTTCCACGACCTCGTTGGGCTGGGGCCCGTAGCCGACCGTGTCGCCGAGGTGCCAGACGGCATCGAACGGTGCGACGGCGGCCAGGACCGCCTCGAGCGCAGGCAGGTTGGCGTGGATGTCCGAGAGCACCGCGACACGCACCGGGTCAGCCTAGCAGGCGACTCCCTCGGCTCGCGGCGGTACCCGCGGGACCCGCCTGCACCAGCACGAGACGGTGCCCCTCCAGCCCGGCGATCCCCCGTGGTAGGCGGATGCGCTCGACCCGCGGAGGGGCGCCCCCCAGGCGGGCGATGGTGGCCCGTGCCGCATCCACCTCCGCGTGGAGCGCGCCGTCGCCGCCCTCGCGCTTCCAGGCGACCAGCAGGCCTCCGGCGCGCAGCAGGGGCAGGCCGAGCTCGGCGATGCGCGCCAGCGACCCCACGGCCCGCACCGTGACCAGGTCGAAGCTGGCCCGCCGGCCGCCCGGACCAGCCAGCGCCTCCGCCCGGCGCCGCTCGACTTCCAGCGCCGGCGTCGCGCCGTCCCCGCCCAGGGCCCGGGTCACAGCCGCTGCGGCCACGTCCAGGAAGCGCGCCTTCTTGCCCACCGATTCGATGAGGACCGCGCGGGAGGCGGGCAGCACGACCGCCAGGGGCAGACCGGGGTACCCGCCGCCGCTGCCGATATCGGCCAGCCGCGGCGCGGAGCCGACCCAGCGGCGCACCAGAGGCACGGCGGAGAGGCTGTCGAGGATGTGGGCCACGGCCAGGCGTTCCGGGTCGCGGACGGAGGTGAGGTTGATGGAGCCGGTCCATGCCAGCAGGAGGCGCGCGTGGGCGTCCAGCGCCGCGAGCATCGGTCCGTCCAGGGTGAGGCCCCAGGCCGCGCAGCCGGCCTCGATCAGTTCGCGGACCGCGACGGGCAAGGGCGGCAGCGTCGCTGCGTCGTCAGGAAGGGGGTCGCGCTCCGGCGCGGGCGAACGCGTCGGGAGCGGCTGGGCCCGGCCAGAGCGGCGCTCCTCATGCATCCGTTCCAGCACGTCTGGCCCGGGCCGCTCCCGAGCGCGGGACGTTCGTCGCACCATGGACCGTTCAGTCTTCCGCCGTCCGTCCGGGACGTCGATCCGATCTCGCGGATCGCCTCGCGGGCGGCGTTACCGTACTTGGTCCGTGCCGCCGCCGGTCGACCGGGGGCGGTGGTGCAGGGGTCGCAGTGTGGTCTCCGGCACCAGCCGCGTCAACGGACTTATCCACCAGCCACGGACCATTCGTGGGGGTGGTGGATAACTGGCCAGCGGGGTGCCGCCGCTGTGGAAAGACGCTCAGTCCCCGGTGGGCCGCGGCGTCCGTACGGGGCGGCCGAGCGAGCGGCGCACCACGTCGAGCACCTCGTCCGTGTAGGCCTGCGCATCCCCCGTCTCGACCGCCGTGCGCAGGCAGCCCGCGACGTGATCCTCCAGGACCAGGAGCGCCACGGCGTCCACGGCGGCGCGCAGGGCGGCCGTCTGCTGCAGGATGTCGATGCAGTACTCGTCGCGTTCGATCATGCGGCCGATGCCCCGCACCTGCCCCTCGATGCGCGACAGGCGCCGGACCAGCTGCGCCCGATCCTTGCTGTAGCTGTGGCGGAAGGTCGTCTCGCTCATACTGGGAGGGAGTATACACGTCGGCGGGGCAGCGGCTGCCGCCGGAGACCGTTAGACTGCGGGCCGATGGACGCCGCCGCGTGGATCCGAAGCCGGCTCTCGGGCTTCACCTGCGCCGCCTGCGGGCGCCACTACCGCCGCGACCACATCCGGGTGCTGGCGCAGCGCGAGGCCCTCTTCTTCGTGGCCCTGGACTGCCGCGCCTGCGCCGCTGAATCGGTGGCCATCGTGTCGCTCGAGAACGGGGCCGATGGGGTGGCCACGGACCTCCACGTGGGCGACCTTGGCGATGCCCCACCTGGCGCGCCCGGAGCTGATCCGGACGTGCTGGCGTCCGACGTCCTGGCCATGCACGAGTTCCTGCGCGGCTTCGACGGCGACTTCCGCGGCCTCTTCGGGGCGTCGCGCGAGCGGCCTGGTACGACGGGCGCGTGACGACCTTCGCCCACGCCAGCGAAGAGGAGCTGGCCCGCATCCTGGACTACTACCAGGTGGCCTGGGAGTACGAGCCGCGCACATTCCCCATCCTGTTCAGCCTGGAAGGGGCGGTCGTGGAGAGCTTCGCCCCCGACTTCTACCTGCCGGAGCTGGACCTGTACGTCGAGCTCACGACGCTGAAGCAGAGCCTGGTGCGGCGCAAGAACCGCAAGCTGCGGCGGCTCCGCGAGCTGTACCCCGACGTGCGTATCAAGCTCTTCTACGCGCGCGACTTCAAGGCGCTCCTGCTGAAGTACGGCCGGCTGGACATGGAGGCCGCGCTGACGGGGCCGGAGGGCCAGCCGCCGTCGACGCGCCACGAGGCCGCCGCCGCGGTAGCCGTCGATGGCTGAGCAGCCTGCTACCCGGCGGCGCCTGCCGGACCTGGTCAACGACGTCGCCGAGGTGCTCATCACGGAGGCCCAGGTGCGGGCCAAGGTGGCCGAGATGGCGGCCGAGCTGTCGCGTGACTACGCCGGGCGGGACCTCACCCTGGTGAGCGTCCTGAAGGGGTCGCTGCCCTTCATGGCCGACCTCATGCGGGCCATCACCATCCCCGTCCAGATCGACCTCATGGAGGTCAGCTCGTACGGCGGCACGAGCACCGAGACCTCCGGCCTGGTGCGCATCCTGAAGGACCTCAGCTCGTCCGTCGAGGGGCGCGACGTGCTCATCGTCGAGGACATCATCGACACGGGTCTGACGCTCAACTACCTGCAGCGGTACCTGCGCGGCAAGAACCCCGCCTCCCTGCGCATCTGCACCCTGCTGGACAAGCCGGCGCGCCGCCTGGCGTCCATCGAGATCGACTACCGGGGCTTCACCATCCCCGACCGCTTCGTGGTCGGCTACGGCCTCGACTACGGCGAGTTCTACCGCAACCTGCCCTACATCGGCGTCCTCAAGCCCGAGGTCTACACGGCGTCATGAACCGCCGCACCCTGGGCCGCGGGCGCCTCACGGTGGGCATCGGGGCGATGCTCGCCGTGGTCGGCTGCTTCCTGCCCTGGTTCACCGTCGGCGGGGGCACCGGCCAGCTGCCGGCCACCAGCGCCAACGGCTTCGATGGGGCGGGGGTCGTCGTCTTCGTCGCCGCCGTGGCCTTGCTGGCCCTCATCGCCCTGCCGTATGCCGCCGGCGATCAGCCGCTGACCATCGATCGCGCCGCCACATACGTGGTCGTCACGGCGGTCGGCCTGATCGGCCTGCTGGCGCGGCTGGCGCAGCTCCTGCTCCAACTGTCTGACCTGGGGCCGTTGTGGCCCCTCCGGGCGCCGGGCCTGTGGATCTCCGCGGTGGGCATCATCATCGTGGTCTGGGGCACAGCTGAGGTGCTGCGGGAACGCGGCAGCTTCTAGCGCGGCGGCCCCCGGCGGCCAGCCACCGGGCCGATGGCGTATCATGGGGGGCGACGCTTCGAATGCTCGTCGGTTCCGAGCGCCCCGGGCGTGTGCGGACCGTCCCCGATGGGGGAACGGACGGACCCGGTGCGGCGCGCTCGACCGGCGCTGGCTCGCCAGCGCACTGCATCCGTCCGCTGCGACCGCAGGTCGCGGCCTGGAGCGTATCCACGAGGTGCCGATCGGCCGTGGAATACCAGGTGAGGGACGCCCGTATCACGGATGTCGGCCGCATCGCCGCGCTGCTCGCGGCATCGGCGGGCCGGCCGGCCGCGACCGCGAACGGGACGGACCTGCTGCGCCAGCTCATCTACCTGCCCAATGCGGCGGTCCTGGTGGCCGACGCCCGGCGGGTCATCGTGGGCGCGACCGTCCTGGCCCTGCGCCCGTCGGTCTCCGGCGGGGGCATGGTAGGAACGGTCGATCTCCTCGTCGTGGATCCTGCCTATGAGGGTGCGGGCGTGGCCGACTCGCTGCTTGGCGAGGCGCTGCGTTCGGCCCGTAACAAGGGCTGCGTCGCCGTGGAGGCCGTGCCTCCCGACGATCCAGCCGCCCAACGACGCTGGTCCGACCTCGGCTTCGCCGCGGACGGTCCCCGCATCAAACGCGACCTGACGCCTGCGGGCGCGGCGCGTGATCCATCAGCCGCCCCCGTTCCGGGTGGCGGTCGTCCGGCGCATTGAGCGCCATCTTCCCGGCCCACCGCAGGGTGGCCCGGGCGTACAGGAGACTTGCGTGAGCAAGAATGTCGCGGTCTTCGTAGACGTGGCCAACATCTTCTACGCGGCCAAGGCGGCCGGCGTGGATATCGACTACGTCACGCTGCTGAAGAGCGCCACGGCGGGGCGCGATTTCGTGCGCGCCTACGCCTACACCGGGTTGGACCCGGACAACGACAACCAGCGCCAGTTCCATCAGTTCCTGGCCCGGCACGACTACAAGGTCGTGAGCAAGGACATCCGCAAGTACGGTGACGGGAAGGTCAAGGCCAACCTGGACATCGAGCTCGTGGTCGACCTCATGAAAACGGCCCGGAATCTTGACATCGCGGTCGTCGTCTCGGGCGACGGTGACTTCGCTCCGGCCATCCGCGCCGTCCAGGAGATGGGCGTCCGCGTCGAGGTCATCAGCTTCCGGGGCAACACCAGCTCCGACCTGATGGACGTGGCCGATGTCTTCACCGACATCACCCAGATCGCGCGCGTGGAGAAGGAATCGTCACGCAGCGGCCGGCGCGTCGCGGCGGAGGACGACCTGTCCATGACCGCGGTGCCCGACAAGGAGAGCGAAGGCGCCCCGCGCCGGCGCCGCACGACTCGTGCCCGCCCCGAGCGCGAGGAGCCGGCCGTGGCGGCCGAGCCCCGTCGCGGCGGACGCCGCGCGCCGGTCGCCGAGGCGGCCCCCATCGTGGCGGCTTCGGCCGGGGCCGTGGTGGCGCTGCCGGGCGAACGCCTGTCCCGCGCCGCCTCCCGACCCGCGCCCGCGCCTGAGCCCGAGGTCGAAGGGCGCGAGCCGGACATCGAGTCGGACGACGAGCCGATCGCGGCCGGCGGCCGGGTCGGGGAGGTCGACGCCGAAGGTGCGCCGCGCCGCCGCCGCCGCCGTGGCGGCCGTGGCCGTGGCCGCGGACGGGGCGAGCGCCCGGTGACGGGTGACCAGCCCCTGACCGACACGGGTGAGGTGGTGGAGGAGGAGGTCGTCGAGTACAGCGCCCCGCGGGCGCCGCAGCCGTCGGCCTTCGGCTCCATCTGGGACAGCCAGCTCGGGGTGCCGAGCACGCCGATCCTCGCCGGCGAGCAGCTCGACGACGTGCCCGACGACGAGCCGGAGATCCCCGAATACCTGCTCGCCGAGCGACGGCAGCAGCGCGGTGCACCGCCGCGTGCCGGCGGCCGTGGCGGCCGGGGCCGGGGCGGCGCCTATCAGGTGGCCCTCGACCGCGAACGCTTCGGCCGGAGCGGCGCCCCGAGTGGCGGGGGCACCGGCAACTTCAACAGTGGTCCCCGGCCCAGCCGGGCGCCCGCGCCTCGCGGGCCGCGCCAGGATCGGCCCGTGCGCCAGGATCGGCCCCCGCGCCAGTACACGGAGGCGCCCCGGCGCGAGAGCGACGGATCGCCCTGGAGCGAGGTGCCGCCCGAGCTGGAGGCCCAGTTGAGGGCCGAGCTTGCCCGGCGCCCCGCACGCGACACGGCCCCGGCCGTGGTGCGCTCCGAGGCGGCGCCGGCACCCGAGCCGGTCGCCAAGGCGGCGACTCCGGCGCCTCGACGTCCGCGCGCCCCGCGCAAGACGAACGACGAGGCTGCGGCGACCACGGCATCCGCTGCCGCGCCGGAGGTCGAGGCCAAGCCCCGGCGCACGCGAACGGCGGCCAAGAAGGCCGACGACACCGCCGCGGTGTCGGTCGAGCCGGAGGCGCCGGCCAAGCCCAAGCGCACCCGCGCTCCGCGCAAGGCCGCCCCGGAGGCCTGAGCCGGGCCGTCGCGACGGTCGCCATGGGTGAGTTCCGGACGCGTGGACAGGCGGCCGCCGTGGCCGCCGTCCGCCGCTGGGTCACGGCCGGCGAGGCGCCCCACGCGCTGCTCGTCGTGGGGCCGGAGGGCTGCGGCAAGACCACCCTCGCGCTCGACCTGGTGGCCGGGCTCTGCTGCCTCGCCGAGGACCCGAGGTCGCGGCCGTGTCGCGCCTGCGCGGCGTGCCGCAAGCTCGAGCACGGCAACCACCCCGACGTCCACCGCCTGGTGCCCGGCGGGGCCGGCGGCCAGATCAAGATCGGCGACGTCCGAAACCTGCTGGCCGAGCTGGCGCTGCTGCCCGCCGAGGCACGCGTGCGCACGGCCATCATCGAGCAGGCCCACCGCCTGAACCCGGATGCGCAGAACGCGCTGCTGAAGCTGCTGGAGGAGGCTCCCCCGGGCGTCGTGATCGTCCTCACGGCCACGGCCGAGTCGCTCCTGCTGGAGACGGTCGTGAGCCGCTGCCAGCGCATCCGCCTGGGCCCCGTGCCGGTACGTGACGTAGCCGACCTGCTCGTGGAACGGGGCGTCGCCGATGCGCCGCAGGCCGCCGCCCTGGCCCGTGCGGCGGGCGGTCGCCCAGGCATGGCGCTGGCCCTGGCCGGTGATCCCGACGCGGTCCTCGCAGAGGGGCGCATGGCCCGCACGCTCCTTGACCTGGCCGGCGCGGACCGGCGTACGCGCCTGGCCGCCGCGACCGAGCTCCTGGCCGATGCCCGCCGTCTCGTGCCTGGTCGCGGCGAGGAACCGGACGGCGAGGCGCCGACGACGCGCAGCGCCAGTCCCGCCGAACGACGCCTGGCGGCCCTGCGGCTCATCGAGACGTGGCGTGCCCTGACCCGCGACGTGGCGGTCACGGCCCTCGGGCTGCCGGACGCAGCGCGCCGCCTGGACCTGGCCGACGAGCTGCGAACCGCCGCCGCCCGCATCCCTGGGCCCGGCCTCGTGGCGTTCATGGGCCGCCTCGACCGGCTGGCCGTGGCCGTCGAGGCGTATGCCAATCCGGAGCTGGCGATCGACGCCCTGCTCCTGTCCTGGCCGCGGGCGACGGCGGAGCGCTGAACCGCCATGCGGCTGGAGGCGACGGTCACGGGTCGCGTGCAGGGCGTCGGGTTCCGCTGGTTCGCCCGTGACCGGGCCATGGCGCTCGGCCTGAGCGGCTGGGTGCGCAATCGCGCCGATGGGTCGCTGGAGGTCCTGGCGGAGGGACCGGCGGAGGCGCTCGAGGCGTTCGAAGCGGCCCTGCGCCTGGGCCCGCCCGGGGCGACCGTCGGGTCGGTCCAGGCCATGCGGTCGGACGGGTCGGCAGTCGAGGCCGGCTTCATCATCCGCGGTTCGGAGCACCGGGGCGACTGAGCCCGGCGCGGGCAGCGGCGCGGATGCTATCGTCGGGCCATGCAAGAGCGGGGATCGGGCGCCCAGGGCGGTGAGCTGCGCGACGAGCTGGCACGGCTGGCCCTCTTCGCGGACCTGGAGGGGGCGCAGCTCGAGGCCGTCGCCCACATCTTCGAGGAGGCCTGGTATCCCGCCGGGACGCGTGTCGTCCGCCAGGGGTTCGCCGGGAGCGGCTTCTACGTGATCCTGGACGGCGAAGTCAACGTCGTGGTCGATGGCCAGCCCCGCGCGCGCCTGGTGCGCGGCGACTTCTTCGGCGAGGCGGCCATCCTGCTTGGCGAGTCGCCCATCGCCGACATCGTCGCGGACGGGCCGCTGCGCGTCCTCCACCTGGCCGGTCAGGACCTGCGCAGCTTCCTGCTGGCGTACCCGCGGGTCACCTATCGCGTGCTGGTGGACCAGACGCGGCGACTGCGGAACGCGAACCAGTGGCGGAGGTAGGGGGCCCCGTCGAGCGGCCCTTCCCACCGGGCGACTACCCGCTGGTCGTGGTGGGCAGCGGCCCCGGGGCGATCCAGGTCAGCTACTGCCTGAAGCGCCTTGGCGTGGATCACGCCGTCCTCTCGCGCGACCCGGCGCCGGGCGGCATGTTCCGCCGCTTCCCGTTCTTCCAGCGGCTGCTGTCGTGGACCAAGCCGTACGCGCCGGCCAGGCGCGGCGAGCGCGCCTTCGAGCGGTACGACTGGAACAGCCTCCTGGCCCGTGGGGGCGACGACACGCCGATCACGGACGACCAGGCGGTCATGGTCGACCTGATGGACGGCACCTCCGAGTTCCCGTCGCGGCCCGAGATGGAGGCCGGCATCGCCGAGTTCGCCCGCCGCACCGGCGTGGTCGTGCGCTATGGCTGTACATGGGAGAGCACGACCCGCGAGGAGGGACCCGACGGGGTGCGCTTCGTCCTCCACACGTCGGACGGCACGTACCGCGCTCGCGTCCTCGTCTTCGCCGTTGGCGTGGCCCAGGCGTGGCAGCCGGACACGCCCGGCATGGACCTGGTGGCCCACTACGTCGACACCCGGCCGGCCGCCGACTACGCCGGCAAGCGCCTCTTCATCATCGGCAAGCAGAACTCGGGCTTCGAACTGGCCAACGGCCTGCTCAGCTACGCCCAACGGATCGTCCTGGCCTCGCCGCGGCCGGCTCGCACATCGGTGGAGACCAACTCGTTGGTCGGCATCCGCGCCCGCTACGTGCAACCCGTGGAAGACCACATCATGGCCAGCGGCGTCTTCATCCTCAACGCGGCCATCGAGCGGGTAGAGGCCGTCGAGAGCGGCTTCGTCGTCCACACCCGCGGCAGCGCGGACGGCTCACCGCTGCCCGTCGAGGCCGACGCGGTGATCGCGGCGACGGGCTTCACGGCGCCGCTGCTCGACCTGCCGGCCCTGGGGGTGACCACCTTCGGCCAGAGCCGCCTGCCGGCCATGACCGATTTCTGGGAGAGCGCCACGATGCCCGGCATCTACTTCGCCGGCACGATCATGCAGGGCGCCAAGGGGCCCCTCAAATACGGCATCCCCAGCAACTCGGGGGCCGTCCACGGCGCCCGCTACAACGCCCGCATCCTGGCCCGCCACATCGCCGAGCAGCACTTCGACGGCGGTCCGGCGCGACCACCGGTCCCGCCCGACGGCGTGGCCGCGTACCTGGCGCGCGAGGCGTTCGAGGCGCCCGAGTTGTGGAACCAGAAGGGCTACCTGGCCCGCGTCCTGACGCTGGACGATGCGGCACCGGGCGGCAAGCGACGCCACGCCGCCGGGGGCGCGTGGCGCGACGATGGCATCCTGCCGCTCGCCCACTTCGCCGATGTGGGCGGCCCGGACGCGGCCGCTATCGCGGTGGAAGGTGACCAGGCCGGCGTCATCCGGCCGGCCCTCTACATCCGCCGCCGAGGGGTGGTCACGGAGCACCTGCTGGACCCCCATCCGCTCCATGCTTTTGCCTCCGCCGACTACCGCGCCGCCATCGTGGCGGCCCTGGCCGGCCTGGGGGGTGCGAGCTGACCGACGGGCCGGCGCTGGCCCTGCTCCGTGACGAGATCGTGGCCTGTCGCCGCTGCCCGCGGCTCGTCGCGTGGCGCGAGCAGGTCGCCCGCGACAAGGTGGCCCGCTACGCCGATGAGCCGTACTGGGGCAAGCCGCTGCCCGGCTTCGGTGACCCCGAGGCGCGGGTCCTGCTGATCGGCCTGGCGCCGGCCGCCCACGGCGGCAATCGGACCGGGCGTGTCTTCACCGGCGACCGCTCCGGCGACTTCCTCTGGTCCGCGCTGCATGCCACCGGTTTCGCCGACCGCGCCAGCTCACGACGCGCGGATGACGGCCTGACGCTGGACGGCGCCTACATCGCCGCCGCCGTGCGCTGCGCCCCGCCACTGAACCGGCCCACCAACCTGGAGCGGGACACGTGCGCGCCGTTCCTGGTGCGCGAGCTGGCGTTGCTCGACGGCGTGCGCGTCATCGTGCCCCTGGGCGGCTTCGGTTGGGCTGTTGCGCTGCGCACCGCGGCTGCGCTGGGGATCCCCGCCGCTCGCCCCCGGCCGCGTTTCGGCCATGGGGCGGAGGCCACCGTGGGGCGTTACCGGTTCGTGGGCTCCTATCACCCCAGCCAGCAGAACACGTTCACCGGCAAGCTCACCCCGGCCATGTTCGAGGCTGTCCTGTGGCGGGCTCGCGAGTTGGCCGGCCTGACCGCCTGAGGCCCCGAACGCTCAGGCGACCTGAACGACCCAGGGCGTGGGCCTCCGCCAGGGCTTTGAACCTCCCATGTTCACTACGGACAAGGAGGAGCCGCCGCGACCGTTCCCAGGGTCATCGGGGGCCGATCCAGGGCTCTGCCGCCGTTTCGAACCTCCCGCGTTCAGAACGGCGACCGACGGGCGCGCCGAGGGCCGTTGTGAACCTCCGACGTTCAAGAGAGTCCATCTGGCGCGCGTGGCCGCCTTGTGAGGCGGCTGCTCAGCGCTCCAGGATGGGGCGAGCCTTCTCCGCATCGTCGACCACGAAGGCGAACATGGCGCGATCGCCCCAGCGGCCCAGGAAGAGGTGCCCGTACACGTTGACGCCCGCGTCGGCCAGGGCGCGTGACAGGCGGGCCATGCCGCCGGGACGGTCGTCCACCTCGGTCAGGATCGATTCACCCTCGATGAAGGTGTAGCCGCCCTCGGTCAGGACCGCCCGTGCCGCGTCGTCGTCCGCGGTCGTCAGGATGATGTGACCCTGGTCGCCGATGCCGCCCCCGCCGATGGCGCGCAGGTCCACGCCGCGCGCCGCCAGCGTCTCGGCCAGGCTGGCCAGGGCGCCGGGACGGTTGGTCAACTGGACGATGAACTGCTGGGCCATGGCTGCCCGATCGTAGCAGGTGGCCTCGCCTCAGAGTCGCGCGCGACGCTGGCAGTCGATGCACCGTTCGGCCCACGGGAGGGCGGCCAGCCGGTCGGCGTCGACGGGCCCGCCACAGTCGATGCACCGCCCGTAGGTGCCCTGGTCCAGCCGTGCCAGCGCACCGTCCACCATGGCCAGGTCGCGCAGGGCCTTGTCGCGCAGGGCCAGGTCGCGCTGCTGGGCGAAGACCTGGCTGGCCGCCGCTGCCTGGGAGCCGTACGTCATCTGGCCCGGCGCCTCGATGCCGAGGGCCAGTTCAGCGCGCAGCTCGGCGCGGCGGTCCTCCAGGGCGGTACGCACGGCGCTGGGGTCGGACGGCTCGGTCATCGACACAGGGTAGGGCGTCGCCGGGTCAGCAAGACAGCGTCTTCACAGGTGCGACGAGAAGGGGCATCCTTCGCCGATGACCGGCCTCCGGGTCCAGCGCACGCGAACGGTCATGGCGGGGCCGACCTCGTCGAGTCATGACTTCGTCCGGTCGGCGGTCCTCGCCACGATCACGGCGGCGTGGGCGCTCCTGCTCATCGGTCAGCTCACGGGGCTCGCGGGTGTCCATGAGCACGCTTCTGCCGCGACGGCGCTGTCGCCGCTCGTGGCCCCGGCCGCCTTCCTTGGGTCATGGCTGGTCATGGTCGCGGCGACGATGCTGCCCGCCAGCCTGCCCTCGATCCAGGCCGCGGCCGTCGCGTCGCACCGCCTCATCCGGCGGCGACCCAGTACGACTGCCTTCCTGGCTGGGTTCGTCTCTGTGTGGATGGTGATCGGGCTGCTGGCGTTCGCCGCCGTCCAGGCTCTCACGCGCCTTGATGTCGCCACGCCGTGGCTTGCCTCGCGGCCGTGGCTCCTCCAGGCGTCGGCCATCGCGCTCGCCGGCGCGTACCAGCTGACCGCGTTCAAGCGGCGCAGCCTCTCCGCGTGCCGCCATCCGGACCCACGGCTGGCCGAGGTTCCATCGGGTCAGGCGACCTTCTACGCGGTGGGCATCCGCCACGGCCTGGCCTGCCTGGGCAGCGCCTGGGCCCTCATGGCCGTGATGGTCGTGGCCGGGCTCGGCGACCTGTGGTGGATGGCAGCCCTGGCCGGCGTCATGGTCTACGAAGCGACCGGGCGTCACGGCCCGCGCCTGGCGGCCGTGGTCGGCGTGCTGCTCCTCTGGCTGTCGGCGCTGGTCCTGCTGCCCGCGTGGCTGCCCGCCTAGGTTCGTCAGCCGTCCGTCGCGAGCGCCCCCAGGTGCTCAGTGAGGCGCAGGTTCTCGCGGTAGTCGATGGGCACCTCGACGAGCGACGGCCCGTCGACGGTGAGCGCCCGCATCAGCGTGGGGTAGAGGTCCGCTGAGCTCGCGGGCCGGAAGCCGGCGATGCCGAAGGACTCGGCGAACGCCACGAAGTCGGGGTTGCCAAAGTCAACGGCGAACGGTCGCCCGAACTCGTTGCGCTGCTTCCAATCGATCAGGCCGTACCCGTCATCCCGCCACACGACGACCGTCACGTTGGCGCGCACGCGTTTGGCCGTCTCCAGCTCCTGGGCGTTCATGAGGAAGCCGCCGTCACCGCTGAGGGCCACCACGCGGCGATCGGGGTGGACGAGCTTGGCGGCGATCGCGCCGGGCAGTGAGATGCCCATGGCGGCGAACCCGTTGGAGATGATGACCGTGTTGGGTTCATAGGCCTGGTAGAGCCGGGCGACCCAGATCTTGTGGGCCCCCACGTCGCTGACCACGATGTCGGACGGATCGAGAGCGCGGCGCAGGTCGGCGATGGCGCGTTGCGGCTTGATGGGCCAGCCCTCATCCGCGGCATAGGCGTCCAGGTCGGCCAGGATCTCCCGGCGCAGGTCCGCGTTGACCAGGGCCTCTTTCGCGGCGTGGCGTGCGCTCGCGTCGCGACCGCTGATGCCCGTCGGCAGCACCGCGGCGAGCAGGCGCTCCAGCGACGGGCCGATGTCGCCGATCAGCTCGACCTCCGGCTGGTAGCCCTGGTCCACCTCCGACGGCTGGGTGTCGATATGGATGATCCGCTTGGTGCCATCGGGGTTCCACCGCGACGGCGCGTACTCGACGAGGTCGTAGCCGACGGCGATGACCAGGTCGGCGCGGTCGAAGCCCGTCAGCACGTGGTCGCGCGCCTGGAGGCCGACTGCCATCAGGGAGAGGTGCGAGCGGTCGTCCATCGCCCCCTTGCCCATGAACGTGACGGCGACCGGCACGTGCAGGCCGTTGGCCAACGCCCGGAGCGCGCCCGAGGCGTGCCGCCGCAGCACGCCGTTGCCGGCCAGGATGAGCGGCCGAGCCGACCCGGCGATGAGCCTGGCGGCGTGGTCCAGGGCCTCCTCGGTCGGCTCGGGGAAGGACACGCTGCCCGGCACCAGCGGCCGCAGGTCGTCGGTCGGCTCGAGCCTCGTGGCGGCGATGTCCTCCGGCAGCTCGATGTGGGTCGGGCCGGGCTTGGACAGCTGCGCCACACGGAAGGCCTTGCGCACGATCTCGGGGATCGTGGCGGGCCGCTCGATGCGCTGGTTCCACTTCGTGATCGGCCCGAACAGGCGCACGATATCGACGTACTGGTGCGACTCCTTGTGGACCTTGCCCAGGGCCGCCTGGCCGGTCAGGGCGACCATCGGGGCGCGGTCCAGGAACGCGTCGGCGACACCGGTCACGAGGTTGGTGGCCCCCGGCCCGAGCGTGGCCATGGCCACCGCGGCGTGCCCCGTCAGGCGGCCGTGGACGTCGGCCATGAAGGCCGCGCCCTGCTCGTGGCGGGTCGTGACATGGCGGATCCGGTCCGACCGGGACAGCGCATCGAGGACGTCCATCGTCTCCTCGCCGGGCACTGAGAAGACGTAGCCGGCCTGTTCCGCCTCGAGGCACTCGACGAGGAGATCGGCGGCGGTGCGCGGCCGGTCGGAGGGGCTCACGCGGCCGAGTCTAGCCGGGCCGGCGATCGATCTCGCGCCTACACTCGCCCTCTTGCTGCGTCGCGCCGGACTGTCAGCCGCCGCCATCGCGGCCATCCTCGTGGCGGCCGTCCTGCTGTTCAGCTCGCCCGCGCCGACGCCGACGGCCACCCCGCTGGCCGCGACGCGATCGCCGACCGCCGTCGTGACGCCAACGGCAACGCCCGGCCGGCCGTACACCGTGGTGAGCGGCGGCGAGCTCCAGGGCGCCAGCTTGATCACCGACGGCTTCGGCTGGGTGCGCACCGGCGACGGCTACCGGGTGACCGTGGACGGGGGGCTCATCTGGCGATCGGCTCCGTGGCCCGACCTCAGCGACCGGCCGGTGTTCACCGACGGTTCTGACGGCTGGGTCTTCGGCCAGGTCGGCGGCCTGTACCGCAGCACCGATGGTGGTGCGACCTGGTATCCGGTGGTCCTGCCGGGCGGGCCGTACCAGGACATGGGCAGCCCCACGTTCACCGAGCCGAACCGCGGCACGCTCGTGGGCCAGGCGGGCTCGTCGACCGGGGCCGTCGTCCTCTCCACCGTCGACGGTCTGACGTGGACTCGCCGCTCCATCGCCTGGCCCGGCCTGGGCGATGTGGGCTCGGTCGCGATGCTCGACGCGCAGCACTGGCTGGTCCTCATGGCCACCAGGCTCAGCCCCGGCGGGCCGACCTTTGACGAGACGAGCGACGGAGGCCGGACGTGGCAGGCCCTCGTCCTGCCTCGGCCCAGCGCCGTCCCGGCGGTGGACGTGGCAGGCGGCCAGCTGTGGGCCGGTCCGCCCGTGCGCATCGTCGGCGCCGCGACGGCGGTCACCTGGCAGGACTACACCGACCCATCCGGGGTGGATCCAGGCTGGATCGCCTTCTTCGTCACGCACGACGCGGGCCGGAACTGGCAGCAGGCTGGCCCGATCGTCCCCGGCGGTACGGTCGCCGTGGCTTCGGCCCTCCACTGGGTCGTCATGTCGCCCACCGGGTTGAAGGGCGAAACCACAGACGGCGGCACGACGTGGACGACCGCCGCCGCCTCGGGCCTGGTGCTCCCCGTCCGCTGGCTCCAGTTCCCGACTGACGACGGCACTGGCTGGGCCGGCGTCGGCCAGTCGACGGTCATGTGCGCGGGTCCCGACGGGTGCGGCCCGGATGGGCTCGAAGCGACCTCGGACGGCGGACAGACCTGGCGGTCGCT
>CAZFGT010000046.1:0-19339 GCA_964518505.1 uncultured Anaerolineaceae bacterium
CCGGTCGCCACGTTCGCCCAGTCGGGCCTCGCCGCCGCCGTGCCCGACACGGCCAATGAGATCGGCTGGCCACAGTTCGTGGCGACCGTCGAAGGTGTCGTGGCGGCCCTGCCGGCGGACGAGCGGGCGCACGCCGTGATCCTCACCAACGACTACAGCGAGGCCAGCCCGCTGGTGCTGCTGGGTTCGGGCCTGCCACCGGTCTACTCGGGCCACAACAGCTACTGGTCCTGGGGGCCACCGCCGGCGGACCGCACCGTCGTGATCCACGTGGGCGACTGGCGCCCGACCGACTACAGCGCCTACTTCACCGGCTGCCAGGACGTGGCCCACATCGACAACGGCCTCGGCGTCCAGAACGGCGAGCAGGGCGAGGCCGTGACCGTGTGCACCGGCCTGCGCGCGCCGTGGACCGTGATGTGGCCGGCCCTGCGGACGATCTCCTGAACCGCTAGGTCGGCATCATGCTGTCGTCGGCGTAGTCCCAGCAGTTCTGGACCTCCCCCTCGATCTCGACGATGACGCCGGCTGCCACGCTGACGTAGTCCTCGACCGGGGTCGCGGGGTCGTAGGCCTCCACGTAGGGCCGGCAGATCTCGATGGCGCGCCGGTGGTATCCGTCGGTGCTCAGACCGGCCCGTCCACGGACCTCGATGGCGCGATACGGGAACGCGTTCTCGGCGAGCAGGATGGTGAGCCTGGGGTCGCGCTGGAGCATGGCGATCTTGCGGTCGCCGGCGGGGAACTGGATGACGAACCGCCCGTTCTCCCAGCGGTGCCACACGGGCCGGCTGAAGACGGTCCCATCCGTCTTGGCCAGCGAGATGACGGCGACGAGGGGCCGCTCGAGCAGGTCACCCAGGTCGGCCGGCGACAGGCCGCGGCGCATCGCGCGGGGCCCGAGCGCTCGCTCATGCCCACAGCCATGGCGCCCAGTCTACGAGTCACGTCGCACCGCTGGTGGCCCCTCGCGTGGGTACCATGAGCCGATGACGTCCCCGCTGCGCGTGCTCATCGAGGAGCCCACGAGAGGCAAGCGCTGGGTCGCCGTGGCGGCCGACTGGCCGGGCCTGGAACGCGGCGGCAAGACGGAGGACGAGGCGGTCCAGAAGCTCGCCCGTTACGTGCCCCGCTACCTCCCCGTGGCCAGGCGCGCGCGGCTGGGCGAGGAGCTGGCGAGCCAGGCCGGCGTCGAGATCATCGGCCGCTACCGGGGGGTCGGCTCGACCGACTTCTGGGGCATCTCCTTCGCCCCCTCACCGCTCGATCGCGGGCCGTACGACGCACCGGCCTTCGACCGCCAGATCCGCCTGCTGCGGGCGGCGTGGGCCGAATTCGACGACACGGCCGCGCGCGTCTCGGCCGAGCTCCGGCCGGGTGCCCGGGGCGGCGGCCGCTCCCGCGACGTGATCGTGCGGCATGTCATGGCCACGGAAGGCGGCGACTTCTCGAAACGCGTGAAGGCCAAGTCCGAGTGGCAGGACCTGCAGACCCCGACCGCGCTCGCCGAGCATCGCGACCGCTTCGTCGAGGCCATGCGCGCCTGGTACGCGGAAGGCAAGCCCCTCGGCAACTGGACGATCCCGTACCTGCTCCGCCACACCGCCTACCACGTGCTGGACCACACCTGGGAGATGCAGGACCGCGACCTCACGGCCGAAGGGTCGGAGGCGACTACTCCACGTACTGCAGCGGGGTGACCTTGAAGTCGTCCGGCAGCTTCACGCCGGTGGCGTGGTTGGGGCAGTAGCCGTTGGGTTCCTTGGCCAGATACTGCTGGTGGTACTCCTCGGCGAAGTAGAACGGGCCGGCCGGCGCGATCTCGGTCTTGATGGTGTCGAACCCGGCCGCCGTGAGGCGCTCCTGGTAGGCGGCGCGTGACGCCTCGGCGACGCGCTCCTGCTCGGCCGAGTGGGTGAAGATCGCCGAGCGGTACTGGGTCCCGATGTCGTTGCCCTGGCGCATGCCCTGCGTCGGGTCATGGTGCTCCCAGAACACCTTGAGCAGCTGCTCGTAGCTGATGAGCTTGGGATCGAACACCACCCGCACGGTCTCGGCGTGGCCGGTCTTGCCGGTGCACGCCTCACGGTAGGTGGGGTTGGGCGTGTAGCCGCCGGCGTAGCCGACCGCGGTGACCCACACGCCGGGGGTCTCCCAGAAGTCCTTCTCGGCGCCCCAGAAGCAGCCGAAAGCGAAGTCGGCGACCTCCAGCCCGTCCGGGTAGGGCGGCAGGAGCGGACGGCCGTTGACGTAGTGGGTGGTCAGCCCGGGCATCGGCTCGGTGCGGCCGGGCAGGGCGTCGGCGGGCTTGGGCATGGATGGTTCACGGAAGAGGAACATGCCCTGATGGTACGCCGAGGGTGCCCCGGAGGATGACGGGCCGCCTGGCGTGGCGCGCTCAGACCGCGGGCAGGGCGCGCTCCTGCGGTCCGGTGTAGCGCACGTCCGGGCGGATGAGCTTGTCGGTCTTGAGGTACTCGATGCAGTGGGCCGTCCAGCCGGCGTGGCGGGCGAGGGCGAAGGTGGCCGGGAACAGGTCCGGCGGCAGGCCCACGCCCTGGAGCACGGCCGCGGTGTAGAACTCCACGTTGGTCTGCAGCGACCGCTCGGGGTGGTACTCCCTGAGGAGCCGCAGCGCGATGTCCTCCACCCGGACGGCCATGTCCATCCACGCCGCGTTGGTGCCCATCTGCTCGGCCACGGTGCGCAGGGCGGCGGCGCGCGGGTCGTAGGCGCGGTACACGCGGTGGCCAAAGCCCATGAGGCGCTCGCGGTGGTCCAGCTTGTCCCGGATCCAGGCCTCGGCCTTGTCCGCGGAACCCATCTGGTGCAGCTGGTCGATCACCTCCGCCGGGGCCCCGCCGTGCCATGGTCCCTTGAGGGCCCCGATGGCGCCGCAGATGGCCGACGCGAGGTCGGAATGGGTGGCGATGATGACCAGCGCCGCGAACGTGGAGGCGTTGAAGCCGTGCTCGGCGGCGACCATGAAGTAGGCGTCCAGAGCGCGCGCGTCGGCGGCGGTCGGGCGGTTGCCGGTCAGCTGGTGCAGGAAGGCTTCGGCCAGGCCCTCGATGGACGGGTCCGGGTCGATCGGGTCCAGGCCCTGGCGGATGCGGGCGAAGGCGGCCAGGGCGGTCGGGGCGAAGGCCGTCACGGCACGGGCCTGCTCGACCGTGGGCGGCCAGGTCATACGCGCCTCGGCGCCCCACACGGAGACGGCCGTCCGCAGGGCATCCATGGCGTTCGTGCCGCTGGGCAGCTGGCGCAGCGCGGCCTCGACGGGTGCCGTGAGCGGCGCCGGCGGCTGCGGCGTGCGGGCCTTCCACTCGCCGGTCCACAGCAGCTCGCAGACCTGCGAGAACGAGCCGTGCTGGACGACCTGGATGATGGGGTAACCGCGGTAGAGCAGCCGGCCCTGTTCGCCGTCGACCAACGCGATATCGGTCTCACCGGCCAGCACACCGGCCAGGCCGGGCGAATACGGCCGGGCGTCGGGGATGGCGATCTCGGTCACGTCGGCATCATAGTCCCGCGGTCGAGGCCGACCCGGTCCGGAGGTCACCCGAACGGGGGGCGAACGGCCCTGCCCCATGTCGGTGCGCCGTCTTGTATACTCCCCTGGAGTATGAGCGAAGCCCCGTCAGCCACAGCCTCCGGGATCCCAGCCACGCCGCTGGAGATCGTCCTGCCGATCCGCGGCATGACCTGCGCGTCGTGCGTCAACCGCATCGAGCGGTACCTCCGCGGCACGGACGGCGTGCTGGACGCCAACATCAACTTCGCCACCGAACGCGCCAGCGTGCGCGTCGATCCGGCGGTCGCTGGCCGGCCCCAGCTGGTGGCGGCCGTGGAGGCGGCGGGATACGCCGTCCGCGCGGAGGATCCGGCCGGCGCCGACGTGCCGCGCTCTCTCGAGATGACCGCGGAAGACGTCGCGCGGGCCGCCGAGCGCCAGGACCTGCTGCGCAAGGCGGTCGTCTCGCTGGCCGTGGCCGCGCTGATCATGGCCGCCATGTTCTGGCCGCAGTCGGCCGTGCCCATGACGACCATCAACTGGCTCCTCCTGCTGCCGGCGACGGCCATCCAGTTCTGGGCGGGACGCGGCTTCTACATCGCCGCCTTGCGGGCCGCGCGACACCGCACCACGACGATGGACACGCTCGTCGCAGCCGGCACGACCGCGGCGTGGACCTTCAGCGTCTTCGTGACGCTGTTCCCCTCGGCCATGGTGCAGGCCGGCCTGGAGCCGCAGACCTACTTCGACAGCTCGACCGTCATCGTCGGGCTGGTCCTGCTCGGCCGGTGGCTCGAGGCGCGGGCCAAGGGCCAGACGAGCGACGCCATCCGGGGCCTGATCGGCCTGCAGCCGCGCACGGCGCGTCGCCTGCAGGATGGGCAGGAGGTGGACGTGCTGCTGGAGGTCGTCCGTGTCGGCGACCTGCTGCGCGTCCGGCCGGGCGAGCGGGTGCCCGTCGATGGGGTCATCGTCGAGGGCGCCTCCGCGGTCGACGAGTCGATGCTCACCGGGGAGGCGGCGCCGGTGGAAAAGGTGCCCGGCGACGCGGTCATCGGGGCCACCCTGAACGCCTCCGGGACGCTCGTCGTGCGGGCGACGCGCGTGGGCCGCGACACGGTCCTGGCCTCGATCGTCGACCTCGTCGAGCGGGCCCAGGGCACCAAGGTCCCCCTCCAGCGTCTCGCCGACCGGGTCAGCGAGATCTTCGTGCCCTTGGTGCTGGTCATCGCCGCGGCGACGTTCGTGGTCTGGCTGGTGTTCGGGCCGGAACCGCACCTGACGCTCGCCCTCACGGCCTTCATCAGCGTCGTCGTGATCGCCTGCCCGTGCGCCATGGGCCTGGCCACGCCCACGGCCGTCATGGTCGGCACGGGCCAGGCCGCGGAGGCGGGCATCCTGTTCCGGAGCGCGGAGGCGCTCGAGGCGATCGGCCGGACCGACACGGTCGTGTTCGACAAGACGGGCACCCTGACCCTGGGGCGACCGACCGTCGAATCGGTCACGGCCGCGCCAGGCTGGGCGGAGCACGACGTGCTGGACCTGGCGGCGTCGGCGGAGCGCGGCAGTGAGCACCCCCTGGCTGCCGCGATCATCGCCCGGGCCCACCTGGCCGAGCTGGGCTTCCTTCCGGTCGACGCGTTCACCGCCAGCCCCGGCTACGGGGTCGAGGCCACCGTGGGCGCCCGACGCGTGCTGGTGGGGTCGGCGCGCCTGCTGGCCGAGCACGGTATCGACAGCGGGCCCGACGAAGCTGCCGAGACCGCCCCCGGAGCGACGATCATCCGCGTCGCCGCCGACGGGCAGGCAGCCGGCCGCATCAGCATCACGGACCCCGTACGCCCCGAGGCCGCCCAGGCCGTCGCCGAACTGACGGCCGCCGGGCGGCAGGTGTGGCTCCTCTCGGGCGACTCGCCGGCGACGGCGTCGGCGGTGGGGGCGGCGGTCGGCATCGCCCCCGAGCGGGTGCGCGGCGGGACGCTCCCCGCCGACAAGGCAAGCTTCGTGGCGCAGCTGCAGGCCGCCGGCCGTCGCGTGGCGATGGTCGGCGACGGCATCAACGATGCGCCCGCCCTGGCCCAGGCGGACGTCGGCGTGGCCATCGGCAGCGGCGCCGACGTGGCCGTGGAAGCGTCTGACGTGACGCTCGTCGGCGGTGACCCGCGCAGCGTCGTGCGCGCCATCGACCTGTCGCGCCGGACCACCAGGGTCATCCGCCAGAACCTGGCCTGGGCGTTCGGCTACAACGTGCTGCTCATCCCGGTGGCCATGGGCGTCCTCTACCCGTTCACCGGGACGCTGCTCAACCCCGGCCTCGCGGCGGGGGCCATGGCCATCTCGTCGGTGAGCGTCGTGACGAACTCACTGCGCCTGCGGCGTCGCGGCACGGTGTCCGCCACGGCCAAGGTCGCGCCGGAGGCGGCGCCGGCCGGCCCGGCCATCGACCCGGTGTGCGGCATGACGGTCGACCCCCCGGCGGCTCGCGCCGCGGGGCTGCACAGCCAGCTCGGTCAGGTCGACTACTTCTTCTGCAGCCGCGGCTGCAAGCTCGAGTTCGACGAGCACCCCGCGACCTACCTGGCGGCCGCTCCCAGTTCGTCGTAGCGCTTCCAGCGGTAGATCAGGGTGGAGATCGCCCAGCTGCCGATGAAGATGGCGATGATGGCCAGCCCGACGAGGCCGAAGTCGAGGCTTTCCAGGGCGTCCCACAGGCCCCCGGTCAGGCCCAGTTCCGTGCCGATGACGTTGAGGGCCTCGATACCGCCGATGGCGAAGGCGATGATGACCGACACGAGCGTGATGTTGAGGTTGTAGTACAGCTTGCGGATGGGCTTGATGTAGGCCCAGCCGTAGGCCCCCAGCATCAGCACACCGTCGGTCGTGTCGACGAGCGACATGCCCGCCGCGAAGACGGCCGGCAGCAGCAGGATGTAGCCGATCGGCAGATGGCTCGCGCCGGACGTGGCGGCCAGGCCCAGCAGCGCCACCTCCGAGGCCGTGTCGAAGCCCAGGCCGAACAGCACGCCGAGCGGATACATGTGCCAGCTGCGCGTGATCATGCGAAGGGCCGGCCGGAAGATCCGCGCCAGCAGGCCGCGCTCGTTGAGGTAGTCCTCCAGGGTCGCCTCGTCGTAGGCCCCGCCGGCCGAGACCTTGCGGAACATGCGGTAGATGTCGACCAGCACGACCAGGTTGATGAAACCGATGACCATCAGGAACGTGGCCGAGACCGTGGTGCCGATGATCCCGCCGATCGACTGGAGGGCCGGCACGTTGCTCACGAACGCCGCCGACATGGCGATGACGATCGAGAGCGCGACGACGATCGTGGAGTGCCCCAGCGAGAAGAAGAGACCTACGGCGACCGGCCGCTGGCCGTCCTGCATGAGCTTGCGGGTGGTGTTGTCGATGGCCGCGATGTGGTCCGCATCCACCGCGTGGCGCAGGCCGAACGAGTAGGCCAGGAAGGCCGTCGGGAGCAGGATGGGGTAGGTCACCGAGCCCAGCAGGACGAGCACCCAGACCAGGACGTTGAAACCCAGCAGGAAGGCGTACACCCGCACGACCCCGCGCTTGACGGGGCTCGAGCTGCCGAGGATGCGGCGGGCTGTCGTCAGCAACGGGATCTCCAGGTCTGGGGCGGTCGCTGGTCGCGATGCTAGCCGACGATCCGGTTTATCGCAACGTGTGGCAACAAGCGGACGTCGGCATCTGATACGCCGTGCGGCCGACGATGGATGACCCCTCAGGCGAACGAGAACCCCGCCAGCAGCTGGAGGAACGATGCGCGCTGCGTGTCGTCCGACACGACCGGTGTGAGCGTGTCCGTCCAGCTCAGGAAGAAGCCCTGCGTGCCGCGGATGGCCTGCACCTCCAGCTCCAGCACGCGGTAGGGCGGCGCCGTGAAGTGGAAGGTGCTGATCGTGGCCGGCACGCCGCCCAGGGTCATCGACGCCACCGCCTCGCGCGGTTCGCCGTGGAAGTCCTCGAGGTGCGCCACCACCGGGCAGATCCAGGACGCCAGTTGCTGCGTCGGCGCCACGGCGGTCACGCCGATGGTGACGGTGGTGCCACGCCCGTCGGTGAACGTGTCCAGGCCGGGCTCGCCCGGGTGGACGCCACCGCTGCCGGGCGTCTCGGTCACGCTCCAGCCTGTGGGCAGCGTCCAGCTATAGCCGTGACGGCCGGAGGTGAACGTGCCCTGGATCCGCTGGGCGGTCGCCTGAGGCTGGTCCGATGAGGCGGTCGGCCCGACCTCGGATGCAGTGACGCCGGGCGTCGAGCTCCCGCCGCCTGTCAGCGCGGCCGTTGGCGGGCCGGGTGTCGGCGCGGACGCGCCCGCCTGACACGCGACGGAGGCGGCCAGGACGAGTGTCATGGCGAGTCGGCGTACCATGCCGCGCCATGGTGCTCCTCGCATCGCGGCGGTCGTATCTGTTCCTCCACGTGGTGCGATTCGCCCTGCTCGCGCTGGGCGGCCTCCTGATCGGCCACCAGGCCGTGTACATCGCGCAGTATGGCGAAGGCGCCGCGTTGAGCCAGGCGATGACCAGCGGCGGCCACGACACGTACTGGACGACCTTCACGACCGTGGCTCTCTCCGGCCTCCTGCTCCTCCTGCTGCGCTCGACGTGGCGCCTCGTGGAGCTCCGCAGCGAGACGGCCGGGTTCGCGATGCCAGCCCCCGAAAGGGACCGAGCACGCGCCTATGGGCGGGCGCTGGTGCGGCTCTGGCCGCCCCTGTTCGGCACCGTCGCCATCGCCTACCTCATCCAGGAGAACATCGAGCATCTCGCTGCGCAGGGTCACCTGGCGGGCTTCTCGCCGCTCGTCGGCGCCCAGGCCCCGCTCGCCCTGCCCATCCTTGGCCTGGTCACCCTGGCCTTCGCCGTCATCGGAGCCCTCGTGCGATGGCGGATCGCCGTCCTGGAGGCCCGTGTCCGAGCCGCACGCGCCCGGATCCAGTGGTCCGTGCGCCATGTGGACCGACCCGTGGGGCGCTGGGCCCTGGTCGGCGCCATCCGTGCCACCTTCTGGTCGCTGGCCCGTCAGGGCCCGGTACGAGCGCCGCCGCCGACCTTCAGTTGAAGCTGCACCCGGACCGCATCGTCCGGGCCATCCGCGCTCACGAAGGAGTCACCGTGCACACCATGCCCATCGGGCGACGGCTGCGGGCCGTCGCTGTGGCCGGCGTGGCCAGCGCCTTCCTCGTCCTGGCCACCGTCGTGCCTGTCTTCGCGCATCAGCAAGTCGACTTCGGGGCGTACCACCTGGAGATCGGCTTCATCGACGAGCCGGTCTACGTCGGCGACAAGAGCGGCCTCGAATTCGACGTCTTCAAGGGCACCGACCCAGTCGAGGGCCTGGAGAAGACGCTCAAGGCTCAGGTCACCTACCAGGGCCAGACCCGGGACCTGGACATCCAGCCGGAGACCGACGACTCGGGCAACTTCTACCGCGCCTACTTCATCCCCACCGCCGCCGGCCCGTACACGTTCCACATCTACGGCACGATCGAAGGCAACGCCTTCGATCAGTCGTACACGTCCAGTCCGACCGGCTTCGACGAGGTGCAGGACGCCGCGCCGGGTGAGTTCCCGGTGCAGTTGCCGACCCTCGCGGAGCTCCAGGCGAACGCCCAGAAGGGCGCCGACGCGGCGAGCCAGGTGACGATCGCCCTGGCCCTGGGCGGCGCCGGCGTCGTCATCGGCCTGCTGGGTGTCGGACTGGCCCTGGCGGCACGACGCCGCCCGTCGAGCTAGACCGCCATGTTCGGACAGCGCGGGTCCGGCCGCTACCGCTTCGCAGCCCCCCTCGGCGCGGCGACCGGCCTCGCGCTGTCCGTGCTCCTGCTTGTTGCCGCCGGCACGGCCACCGCCCACTCGCAGCTCGTCTCGAGTTCACCGGGCGCGGGCCAGGTGGTGGCCACCTCGCCGACGCAGATCCGCCTCGTCTTCAGCGAACCCATCGAGGGCCGCTACACGAGCCTGGACCTGCTCGACGGGACGGGCAAGCAGCTGCTGGGCGGCGTCGGCTCGGTCGATCCCGCGGATCCCAACGCGCTGATCGTGCAGGTCGTGGACCCGCTGCCCTCGGGCGTCTACTCGATCAACTGGCGCGCTGTGTCCGCTTCAGACGGCCACTCGACGAACGGCTTCCTGAGCTTCGGCGTGGGCGACGCGAGCCTGCCCGCCGGGGTGGGCCAGACGGGGGCGGCCGAAGGCAACCTGCACGCGGGCCACAGCGGCGCGACGGCGTCCGCGGAGGTGTTCGGCAAGACCATCGGCGACGGCGGGGCGATGCTCGCGTTCGGCCTGTGGCTCTTCGGCCTGGCCGTGATGCGGCCTGTGCGTGGTCGCCTGCCGGCCGGTCTCGTGCTCGTCCAGGTCGTGGCCCTGGTGGCCGCCGCCGCAGGCGCCATCGTCCTCATCTGGGTCGGCCTGGTGTCCCTTCCCGCCACGACCGCGGGACTGGACGTGGGAGGCTTCCTCTTCGGCTCACGGATCGGCCAACTGCTGGCCATGCGTACCGCCCTCGCGATCGGGGCATGGATCATGGGGCTGGTCCTCGTCGGCCGCACCGGCGCCAACCGGTCGGGGCCCGTTTCGACCCTCCTCGGAGCGGCCGGGGCGGCCGAGATCGTGCTCATCGCGCTGATGGGCCACAGCGCCGCCTTCAGCCCCCCGATCCCCCTGGCCATCGACATCGTCCACCTGGGGGCGGCCGGTGTGTGGATCTCGGGCCTGGCCGGCCTCGCGCTGCTGACCGGCTTCGGGAGCGGGCCGGTGCGGGCCGAGCTGCGCGACCTCGTGCCCCGCTTCTCCGCGCTCGCCCTGGCCAGCGGCGGCCTGCTCGCCGCGACCGGCGTGTATGCCGCGTGGTTGAACACCCACGACTTCACCACCGTGGGCACGGCCTACAGCCTGAACCTGGCGGTAAAGGTGGCGGTCGTCGTGGCGGCGTTCGCGCTCGGGGCCATCAACCTCTTCGACGGGGGCCGGGACCGCTATCCGCTGGGGCTCTCCCGGCGTGTCGCCGTCGAGGCGGCTCTGGCGTTCGCCATCCTGGTCCTCACGGCGAACCTCACGAGTGGCTCGCCGACGGCGGAGGGACGGCCTATCGCGATCACCCCCGTGCCCACCACGGCCGGCACGACGATCGATGCCGAGTTCGCCGTGCAGCCGGCGCAGCCCGGGCCCAACCAACTCTGGGTGGGCCTCACGAAGGCGCCGCCTGCCGGTGCTACGGTCAGCATCGTGATCCAGCGCCTCGATGCGACCGAGGGCACCAGCACCCTCAAGCTTGTGCCGGCCACGGCGGTGCCGGGGGTGAGCGGCGCCGCCGTCTACACGGCGAGCGGCGTGTCGCTGGCGCCGAACTCGGAGTGGGACGCCTCGGTGATCCTCACCGGCGCCGACGGCACGGAGGTCGGCCGAGCCCGCTTCGACTACGCCCTTGGCCAGGACGACCTGACCGCCGGCGCGCAGATCCCGCTGCTCGACCCGGCCCTCTTGGTGGCCATCGTCCTGCTGGCCGGCGGCGTCATCGGGTTCGCGTTCGTCCTGGGCGGCGGCCGCCCACCGCTCGTCGAGACGGGCATCGGGCGGCGCGTCCTGGCCGTGGGCAGCGTGGTCGGCGGCGCGCTCGGCGTCCTGATCCTGGTGGGGCCACGATGAGCTCGACGCGACACCATAAGGCCGGGCTGCTCGCCCTCGCCGCCCTGCCGACGGTCGGGCCCCTCAGCGTGGCGACCTTCAGCAGCTCTCCCACGACCGGCGGCGGCCTGTCGCCCTCGCTGCTGGTGGGCGTGGCGGCCCTGGGCCTGGCCGTCTTCGGTTTCATGCTGCGCGGCGACCTGCGGGCCCGCTTCCCGCGCCGCCAGGGGCTGGTCACGGGGGCCATGTGGCTGTGCGGCATCGTCGGCTTCGCTTTCACCATCAGCGCGCTGACCGAGGCGCCGGCGGTGACGGCCATCCCCAACCCGATCCCCCTGACCGTGGACTCGGTCACGGCCGGGCGCGGCGTGTACGTCAACTCCTGCGAGCAATGCCACGGCGTCTCGGCCCGCGGCGGCGGCCCGCTCGCCTACACCACCCAGGTCGCCCCGGCCGACCTGCTGTCGGGGCACCTGCTGCAGCACGACGACAGCGACGTGGAGTACTGGATCGCCAACGGTCTCCCGGGCGGCATGCCGGCCTGGCAGGGCACCCTCACCCAGACGCAGATCTGGGACGTGGTCGACTTCCTGCGCGCGATCAACACTGGCCAGGCCACCGTAGCCGGCCCGACCCCCTCGCCGGGTCCGAGCGCCTCGTCGAGTGCGGCCCCCTCCCCCGACCTGTCACCGGGACCGTGAGTCGGGCCCCCGGCCGATACCTGATCGCGGGTGGCGCGCTCCTCGTCGCCGCCGCCGCCCTCGCGCTCCTGGGGGCGCAGAGCCTTGGGATCGGGCTTCCATCGAGCGAGACCGGCCTGGTCATCGACGTGCAGTCGACCTCGGCGGTCGACATCACGGGCTTCACCCTTCGGACGCAGGATGGGCAGCTGCATCACTACGCGGTGGGGCGCCTGGACACGGCCAGCCCCGGCTTCCCGGCGGTCCACCTGCGGTCCCACCTGATCTCGCTCATCCCGGTCGTCGTGACGTACGAGATGGACGGGGATCAACGGGTCGCCGTGCGCATCGTGGACGCCACCCTGCCGCCATCAACGGCCGCGCCCCTGGTCGTCTCCGCGACCCCTTGAGCAGCGGCTCCTAGGCCAGCTCCACGCCCACCGCGGCGAGCTCTGCCAGCGCCTGTTCCCCGTCCCCGGGCGCCAGGTCCACCGCGGCCACTGCGCCGCGGACCACCGTCGTGCCGAAGCCGAGCATGTGGGCATCGATGGCCGTGGCCCGCACGCAGTAGTCGGTGGCCAGGCCGACCACGACGGCGCGTTCGATGTTCCGCTGGCGGAGCAGGTCGACCAGCTCGGTCGGGGTCGTCTCCCCGGACACCGGGTCGCGCATGGAGAAGCCCGAATAACCATCCTCGCCGTTCGTGCCCTTGCGCACGACCGGGCCGTCCACCGTGAGGCGCGGGTGGAACTCCGCTCCCCAGGTCTCGTGCACGCAGTGGACCGGCCACGTGCCCCCGAACTTGGCGAAGTGCGGCGTCACCGCCGGGTGCCAGTCCTGGGTGTAGACGACGAGCGCGTCCGCGGCGCGCGCGGCGGCGATCTCGGCCTCGATGGCGGGCAGGATGGCGGACGCGCCTGCCACGGCGAGGCTGCCCGCCGGATCAGCGAAGTCGTTCTGGACGTCGACCACGACGAGGGCCGTCCAGAGGTCGTAGCGGGGCTTGCCGGGCGCGGGTGCGGAACTCACCGGCCCATCGTATCCCCGCCACGACCGACGCAAGGCACCCCGAAAGCCTCTGGGCTACCATCCGTTTCGTGAGCTTCCCCACGAGTACGACGGGCGTGCCCACGCCCGCGACCAGCCCCGCCGTGACCGGGACTGGCGCCACCGGCGACGTCATCGTCGTGCGCGACCTGCGCAAGCATTTCGGCCCCGTGCTGGCCGTGAATGGCGTCGACTTCGTGGTCCACACGGGCGAGATCTTCGGCCTGCTCGGACCCAACGGGGCGGGCAAGACCACGACGATCGAGATGCTGGAGGGCCTCCAGCGTGCCGACGGCGGCGAGCTCCGCGTGCTGGGCCTGGACCCTGGTCGCCAGGCGTCCCAGCTCAAGGCGCGCATCGGCGTGCAGCTCCAGACGGCGTCCCTCTACCCGCAGCTGACGGTGGCCGAGATCCTGGCCCTCTTCGGCTCGTTCTACCCCAGGGCCCTGCCCGTGAAGCAGCTGCTTGACGCCCTCGACCTTGACGAGAAGAAGGACGCGCGATCCAAGACGTTGTCGGGGGGCCAGCAGCAGCGCCTCTCGGTCGCGCTGGCGATGGTCAACGACCCTGAGCTCGTCTTCCTGGACGAGCCCACGACCGGCCTCGATCCGGCCGCGCGCCGCGCCCTGTGGGACCTCATCGCCGGCATGCGCCAGCAGGGCAAGACGGTGCTCATGACCACGCACTACATGGAAGAGGCGGAGATCCTGTGCGACCGGCTGGCGATCATGGACCACGGCAAGCTGCTCGACATGGGCACCGTGACTGAGCTCGTCGGGCGTCGCTTCAAGGAGCGTGCCGTCCGCTTCGACACGATCGACCGCCTCACCGACGCCCAGCTGAGCGGCCTGGCCGCCGTCAGCCGCGTGGCGCGGGAAGGGCCGGAGACGGTGCTCTACACGCCCGACGTGCCGGCCACCATCGGCGCGCTGCTGAGCGCGACCGAGGCGCTGTCGGTGGAACCCTCCAACCTGATGGTCCGCCGGGCGACCCTGGAAGACGTCTTCCTGGACCTCACCGGCCGGGCGCTGCGGGACTAGGCGATGCGTTCCCTCATCTCGCTGACCATCGCCAACGTGCGCAGCTTCGTGCGCGACCGGGCCGCCCTCTTCTGGACGATCCTTTTCCCGGTCATCTTCATCGTCCTCTTCGGGGTCATCTTCTCCGGCGGTGGCTCTGGCTACAACCTGGGCATCGCCGATCAGGACAACACGCCGACCTCACAGGGCCTGGTGGCCGCTTTCACCGCCGACGGGCCGCTCAAGCCGACGGCCGGGACGGCGGACGACCTGCTGGCGTCGATGAAGCTGGGCAAGGTGGATGCCGTCCTGGTCATCCCCAAGGGCTTCGAGGCGGCCTTCGGCGCGGGAGCCGGCTCGACCGCCCCACCGCTCCAGCTGCCGCTCTACGTGGATCCGTCCAATGCCTCGAGCGCGGCCGCGATCACCCAGGTGGCGAGCGCCATCGAGGCGGGCTTCGAGCAGCACCTGGACCACGTGCGGCCCGTGGCCGCCATCCAGACGACCGATGTACAGGGCGGCCAGCTGTCCGCCTCGGCCTTCTTCGTGCCCAGCATCCTGGCCATGGCGCTCATGCAGCTGGGCATCTTCAGCGCCATCCCGCTGGTCGAGCAGCGCGAGAAGAAGATCCTGAAGCGCCTGAGCGCCACCCCGCTGCCGCGATGGGCGCTGGTGGGCAGCAACATCGTCCTGCGGCTGATCATCGCCGCCGCCCAGACGATCATCATCCTGGCCGTCGGGTCGCAGCTGTTCCAGGTCCGGGTGACGGGCAACCCCCTGGTGATCGCCGGCTTCATCGTCGTGGGCGCGATGGCCTTCACGGCCCTGGGCTACGTCATCGCCTCGTTCGCCCCGACCGAGGAGTCGGCCAACTTCATCGTCAGCGCCGTGCAGTTCCCGATGATGTTCCTGTCGGGCATCTTCTTCCCCCTCCAGGGCCTGCCCGACTGGCTGCACACGGTGGCCTCGTTCCTGCCCCTCACCTACCTCGGGGATGCGCTGCGCCAGACGATGGTCGGCGGCGTCCCCTTCGCCACGCTCCAGTTCGACGCCCTCGTGCTGGGTGGCTGGCTCATCGTCTGCCTGCTGATCTCGGCCCGGTACTTCCGCTGGACCTAGCCCGGGCGGTCAGCCCGCCAGGGTGATGACGCCGGTCTGCGCGTCCACGTGGATCGGCACTTCCGGCAGGGGGATGTTGGTCGGTCCTGACAGGACCGCACCGTGGTTCCGCGGGTCGAAGGTCGCACCATGGCAGGGGCAGAAGAGGTCGCTGGAGCTGGGGTCGAACCCGACCGTGCAGCCCGCGTGGGTGCACACCGCGTCATAGGCCACCGCCGTCCCGTCGCTGAGCAGCACGACGACCGCCGGATCCCCCGCGAACTTGCTGGCCTGTGACGGCACCTGGAAGGCGATAGCGCCCTGCTGGCGCAAGGTCGCAAGCGTCCCGATGGCGCCCTTCGGCGTCGCCGCCGGGCCGGACCCGAGCGGGGTCGGCGTCGGGGTGGGCCCGGCCTGCAGCTCGGCCGTCAGGGAGGCGCGGCCGGGTTCGCCGAGCAGCCAGCCGAAGCCCCCGGTGAGGAGGGCGACCCCGCCCAGCAGCGCCCCCTGGATGAAGCGCCGGCGCTCCGGATCCGCGTCCGGCTCTTCCATGCCCAGGCCGACCAGCCAGCGGCGGAGGCTCGCCCGGACGTTGTAGACGTCCCCGTCACCGACGAGCCCGAGGGTCAGCCACCCGGCGGCGTACGGCAGGTCGGGCCCCAGGTAGTAGGGGTGGATGGCGAAGGACGCGGTCAGCCACAGCAGGACCGCGATGGCGAAGCCGCCCCACGCACTGGCCCGCGGCGCCAGGCCGGTCAGGGCGCCGAGCCCGACGGCGATCTCGGCCATGGCCATGGCCAGGCCGATGGGACCCACGAGCGGCTCGGCGATGAGTGTGATCAGCGGCGCCAGCGGCGACGTGTGGGCGAAGCCCTGGAGTTGGGAGAGGAGGCTGGTCGGCGCCGCCGAGTCCAGGAAGGTCGAGTCGAAGAGCACCTTGTCCAGGCCGGCGTAGAGGAACGTCAGGCCAAGGAACACACGTAGCGGGAACATCGCCAGCCCGATGCGGCGGCTGGGGGCGGGGGCGCCGGCCCCTGGATACGTACGTGCGGGCCGCACCGTCCCCCGGCGCCGTTTGGGCATGTGCGCATCGTGGCGCATCGGAGGTGGCGCCGTGGTAGCGGAACGGTCAAGGAGCCGTAACGAGGCCGTGGCCTACCATCCGACGATGCGTGGCAGGTTGTGGGTCGGCACGAGCGGGTTCGCCTATGCGGATTGGGCGCCGCGCTTCTACCCGACCGGCCTGCGCGCCGACCAGCTCCTGCCGGCGTACGCGGCGCGCCTCCCGGCCGTGGAGCTGAACAACACCTTCTATGCCACACCGTCGGCCGAACGCGTGGCCGCCTGGGGAGCCGCTGTGCCCGAGGACTTCCGCTTCAGCGTGAAGGCCCAGCGCGGCGGCTCCATGTTCGCCCTGACGCGGGAACCGGAGGAGCCGCTGGCCCGCCTCCTGGCCGCGTACCGGGGGTTCGGCACGCGGCTCGGAACGGTCCTCTTCCGCGTCCCGGCCCCGTTGCGGCGCGACGGCGCGGCCCTGGAACGGCTGCTCGCCGCGTGGCCGCGCGACGTGCCCCTCACGATGGAGTTCCAGGACGAGTCGTGGCACGTCGACGAGGTGTACGAGCGGCTCCGCGCCGTGGGGGCCGCCCTGTGCATCACCGAGCTGCCGCCGCCGGCCGACAGCCCCGAAGCCGATCCACCGATCGTGCGGCTGACCGGCTCGTTCCTGTACCTGCGGCTCCGTCGCGAGGACTACACGCCGGCCGAACTCACCGCCTGGGCCGACCGCCTGGACCCGTTCGTGGCCGACGGGCGCGACGTGTTCGTCTTCTTCAGGCACGATCCCGTGGGCAGGGGCGGCGAGCTGGCCCTGGCCTTCCGGGCGCTGCTGGATCCTGGATCCCGGTAGAGGCCTACATCCCCACCGGGTGCCAGACCGTCTTGAGCTCCAGGAAGGCCATGATCCACTCCGGTCGTTGGGCGGCCCGATCGTCGAGCCAGTCGAACCGTTCGGCCTGACCACGCGGCGCACGAGCCACGCGCTTGACGTTCTCCATGGCGCTGGCCTCCACGGTCGCCAGGTCCTCCGGCGCGACACCCCACGTGTCGATGGCATTGACGTCCATGTGGCCGGCCAGGACGGGCACGAGCTCGCGCCGCCAGCCGGTCAGGATGTTGACCACGCCACCCGGCACGTCGCTCGTGGCCAGGACCTCGCCGAGCGTCACGGCCGGGAGCGGCCGCGACTCGGAGGCCAGCACCACCGCGCTGTTGCCGGCCACGAGCACGGGGGCCAGGCGCGACACGAGCCCCAGCAGGGACGATGACTCGGGGGCCACGACGCCGACCACGCCGGTCGCCTCGGGGATCGTGAAGTCGAAGTACGGCGCGGCGACAGGGTTGGTCGTGCCAAGGACCTGGGCGATCTTGTCGGCCCAGCCGGCGTACCACACCCAGCGGTCGATCGACCGGTCGACCTGCTCGCGCGCGGCCTGGGCAGCCAGGCCTTCAGCCGCCGCCACCTCCGCCTCGAATTGGTCGCGACGTCCCTCGAGCAGCTCGGCGACGCGGTAGAGGACCTGGCCACGCAGCATGGCCGTCGCGGCGTCCCAGCCGGCGAAGGCGCCCCGGGCCGCGCGAACGGCGTCGCGCAGGTCCTTCCTGGAGGCCCGGACGGCGTTGGCGAGCGGCGTGCCGTCCGGCGTGCGCACCACGTACGAGCGGCCCGATTCCGAGCGGGGGAAGGCGCCGCCCAGGTAGAGCTTGTAGGTCTTGCGGACGTCCAGGCGGGCGGCCTCGGCCGGCGGGTCGGTCGCGGGCACCTTCGGCCGCGGCATCAGCGGTCCTCCAGCCGGACGTAGGCCAGCAGGCCGGCCAGCCCGCCCTCGCGCCCGAAGCCCGACTCCTTGTAGCCGCCGAACGGGCTGGTGGGGTCGAAACGGTTGAAGGTGTTGGCCCACACGACGCCGGCCCGCAGGCGCTTGGTCATGGCCAGGATGCGGCTGCCCTTCTCCGTCCACACGCCGGCCGACAGGCCATAGGCGGTGTTGTTGGCCTTCTCGATGGCCTCTTCGGGCGTGCGGAACGTGAGCGTCGAGAGGACCGGCCCGAAGATCTCCTCCTGGGCGATGCGGCTGCTCTGGGCCACGTTGGTGAAGAGGCTCGGGCGCACGAAGTAGCCCCGGGCCGGCAGGTCGCACGGCGGCTGGTACAGGTCGGCGCCCTCGGCCACGCCCGCCGCGACCAGCTCCTGGATGCGCGCCAGCTGGGCCGCGTTGTTGATGGCCCCGATGTCGGTGTTCTTGTCGAGCGGATCGCCCACCCGGAGCGTGCCCAGGCGGTCCTTCAGCTTCTCGATGAGCAGCTCGGCGATCGACTCCTGGACGAGCAGCCGGCTCCCGGCGCAGCAGACCTCACCCTGGTTGAAGAAGATGCCGTTGACGATGCCTTCCACGGCCTGGTCGAGCGGCGCGTCGTCGAAGACGATGTTGGCGGCCTTGCCGCCGAGCTCCAGGGTGAGCGCCTTGCCCGAGCCGGCGATGGCCCGCCCGATCTCCTTGCCCACTGCGGTGGAGCCCGTGAACGCGACCTTGTCGACATCCGGGTGCGTGACCAGGGCCATGCCGATCTCGCCTGGTCCCGTGACGATGTTCACGGTGCCTGGCGGAAGGTCCGCCTGGCGGCAGACGTCGGCGAAGAGCAGCGCCGTCAGCGGCGTCGAGCTGGCCGGCTTGAGCACGACCGTGTTGCCGGCCGCGAGCGCCGGGGCGATCTTCCAGGCCAGCATCAGGAGCGGGAAGTTCCAGGGGATGACCTGGGCGGCCACGCCGAGCGGATGCGCCGTGCGGCCCGGGAAGGCGTAGTCCAGCTTGTCGGCCCAGCCAGCGTAGTACCAGAAGTGGGCCGCCACGAGCGGGATGTCAACGTCCCGCGACTCCTTGATGGGCTTGCCCGAGTCGATGGTCTCGAGCACCGCGAACTCGCGGCTCCGCTCCTGGAGGATGCGGGCGATGCGGAAGAGGTACTTCGCACGCTCTCGCGGGGGCAATTGGCCCCATGTCCGCCGCTGCGCGCGCCGCGCCGCCGCCACGGCGGTGTCCACGTCCTCGGCGTTGGCCCGGGCGATCTCCGCCAGCGGCTCCTCTGTCGCCGGGTTCAGGTCCGTGAACCACTGGCCGCTCCTTGGCGCGACCTCCCGACCGCCGATGAAGAGGCCATAGCGCGCCTGCAGCTGCACGACGTCACGAGACTCTGGGGCGGGCGCGTACTCCCAGGCGACGGGCAGGCCCGCCGGGGCCGTGGTCCTTGCGGTGGGCGTGGCGGTGG
>CAZFGT010000047.1:0-18394 GCA_964518505.1 uncultured Anaerolineaceae bacterium
GATGCGCTACTCGGGCTGGCACCTGCTGGGCACGGCGCGCATGGGCGACGACCCCACGACGTCCGTGCTCGACCGCTGGAACCGCGCCCACGACGTGCCCAACCTGTACGTCGTCGACGGCAGCTGCTTCGTGACCTCCGCCGGCGTCAATCCGACCTCCTCCATCGTCTCGCTGGCGCTGCGGGCGGCCGACCACCTGGTCCAGACGCGGGCGAATCAGCAGGTCCCGGCGTGAGCGATGTCCTGGATCGGTTCGATGCCGCGCCGCGGGCGACGTTGACCGCGCTGGCGGCGCACCTCATCCCCGCCGCGCACGGGATGCCGTCGGCCGGTGACGTCATCGACGACCGGCGCCTGCGCTTCGTGCTCGAGGCCCGGCCCGACCTCCTCGAGCCGCTACGGACCGCGCTCGGGACGGGCCTGCCGGAGGATCCCGCCGCGCGACTGGCGGTGCTGGAGCGCGACGAGCCCGACGCCCACGCGGCGCTGCTGCTGGTGGTCGTGGGCGCCTATTACACCGACAAGGTCGTCCGGGAGCGCCTGCGCTATCCCGGCCAGGAGGCGAAGGTGCTCCAGTCCTGGAAGTACCCCGTGTACCTGGAAGAGGGCCTCCTTGACGGGGTGCAGGCCCGTGGAGCGATCTGGCGCGACCCGACGACCGGCCGGACCGCGATGGAAGCACGGCCCGCCCCCGCGGCGCCGGCCGAGCGCCGGGCATAGGGAGAGCGACATGGCTGCGACCGCACCGTCACGATGGCTCGATCCGTTCCTCGACGACTGGCGACCCGGCAGCGGTGAGCCGGTCGAGAAGCGCGAGCCGGCCACCGGCATCCTGCTGACGACCCTCAGCCAGTCGACGCCCGACGACGTCGCCCGGGCGGCGGCCGCCGCCGCCGCGGCCCAGCCCGCGTGGGCGGAGACGAACCACCAGGAGCGCGCCGCCATCCTGCGCCGCGCCGCCGCCATCTATGAGGCGCATCGGCCGGAGTTCGGCACGTGGACGCAGCGGGAGACCGGCGCCCACCGCAACAAGATGCATCACGAGCAGGAGTTCACGGTGCAGGAGCTCCTGAACGCCTCGTCCATGCCGTCGCAGCCGTACGGGTCACTGCTGCCGTCGGCGCAGACCGACCGCCTCTCGATGGTGCGGCGCGTGCCGGTCGGCGTCGTCGGCGCCATCACGCCGTGGAACTCGCCGAGCGTCCTGGGCATGCGCGTCGTCGCGCCGGCGCTCGCCCTGGGCAACGCCGTCATCCTCAAACCTGATCCGCAGACCCCGGTGTGCGGCGGGGCCGTCTTCGCCGCCATCTTCCGTGAGGCGGGGCTGCCGGAGGGGCTGCTGCAGATCGTCATCGGCGGGGCGGAGGTCGGCGAAGCCCTGGTCACCGACCCCCACGTGGACATGGTCTCGTTCACCGGCTCGACGGCCGCCGGCCGGCGCGTCGGGGCGCTGGCGGGGGGCCTGCTCAAGAAGGTCTCCCTCGAGCTCGGCGGCAACAACGCCTTCGTGGTCCTTGACGACGCCGACCTTGAGGCAGCCGCCTCGGCGGGGGCCTACTCGTCCTTCCAGTTCCAGGGCCAGGTCTGCTTCGCCGTGGGCCGCCACATCGTCCATCGCTCCGTGGCCGACGAGTACATCTCGCTGCTGGCGTCTAAAGCCACAAGGCTGCGCCTTGGCGACCCCTATCGCGAGGACGTGGACCTGGGCCCGATCGTCAACGAGAAGCAGCTCGCACGCGTCGACGGCATCGTCCAACGCTCGGTCGCCGGCGGCGCCCGTCTGGTGGCGGGCGGCACCCACGAGGGCCTCTTCTACCGGCCGACCGTGCTGGCCGACGTCACGGCCGGGCTGCCGGTGTGGACCGACGAGACCTTCGGCCCGGTCGCCCCGGTGGTCCGTTTCGACTCGGACGACGAGGCCGTCGCGCTGGCCAACGACAGCGACTACGGGCTGGCCGCGGGCGTGTACTCGCGCTCGATCTCACGGGGGCTGGCCATCGCCAACCGCATCCGGGCGGGCATGGTCCACGTCAACGACCAGACCATCAACGACGAGGCGATCATCCCCTTCGGGGGCATGGGCATCTCCGGCAACGGTGGCCGTTTCGGCGGCGAGGCGAGCCTGGAGGCGTTCACCCAGTGGCAGTGGCTGACGGTCCGGGACAGGCCGCGCTCGTTCGGCCCTACGTACTGAGCCGGGCGACGTGACATCCATCACCGAAGTCGCGCGCCTGGCGGGCGTCTCCACGGCGACCGTCTCGCGGGTCGTCTCGGCGGCCGACTACGCCGTCCGGCCGGCCACCCGCGAGCGGGTCCTGGACGCCGCGCGGGCCCTGGACTACGTGCCCAACGCCCTGGCGCGGGGCTTGCTGAAGAGCCACGTGCCGGTCGTCGGCGTCATCGTCCACGACATCACCGACCCCTACTTCGCGGAGGTGGTGCGCGGCGTGGAGGATGCGGCCGCACCGGGCGGTTACCTCGTCATCACCTGCAGCTCGGAGCGCATCCCCGAGCGCGAGAACGCCTACGTCCGGCTGCTGCGCTCGATGCGCGCCGCGGCCGTGATCTTCGCCGGCAGCGGCCTGGACGACCCGGCCCTGAACGAGGAGTTGCCCAAGCACGTGCGGGCGATGCGGGCCTACGGCGCGGGCGTCGTGCACCTCTCGCCCCACGCGCATGGCGGGCCGGAGGTCGGCGTGGACAACGCGGGCGGGGTCGCCGCGATGGTGGCCGCGCTGGCGAGGATGGGCCATCGGCGGATCGCCTTCCTGGCCGGGCCGGCGACCCTCTACGTGGCGCGCATCCGGCTGGCCGGCTACCGCCGCGGGCTGGCCCACGCCGGTGTTCCCTTCGACGAGCGGCTCGTCGTGTCCGCCACCTTCGACCAGGAAGGGGGCGCGCAGGGCGTCGACCGGCTCCTCGCCTCCGGGCTGCCCTTCACCGCCATCTGCTGCGCCAACGACCTGCTGGCGCTGGGGGCCATGCGGCGGCTCGACGAGCTCGGGATCAACGTCCCGGACCAGGTCTCGGTGGCCGGTTTCGACGACATCGCGGTCGCGGCCATGACCACGCCGAGCCTCTCCACGGTGCGGTTGCCGCTCCGCGAGATGGGCCGCCGCGGCTTCGAGTACGCCGCCAGCCTGCTGGCCGGCCGGCGTCCCCGGCGCGACCTCATGCCCACCACGGTCGTCCTGCGCGGCTCGACCGCCCCGCCGCCGGCCACCACCACCGCCGATCCAGCCCGGGCCACCACCGCGAGGGGAGCACCTGCATGAGCCTCGATCTCCACGGCATCATCCCCGCCTGCGTCATCACCTTCGACGCCGACGGCCGCTTCGACGAGGCGGCCTATCGCCGCTACCTGCAGTGGCTGCTGCCGCAGGGTCCGGTGGCGCTGGCCATCAACGCCGACACCGGCGAGGGGCCCCACCTCTGGCCGGACGAGCGCGAGCGCGTCCTGCGCGTCGCCGTCGACGAGGCCGGCGCGGTCCCCGTGATCGCCGGGCTCAGCGCCTCGTTCACCGCCCAGGCGGTCGAGGAGGCCAAACGGGCTGAAGGCGCGGGTGCCCGCGGCCTGCTCGTCTTCCCCATCCCGGCCTACCAGGGCACGCCGCTCGATCCCGCGCTGCCGGTCGCCTACCACGAGGCCATCGCGTCGGGATGCGGCCTGCCGCTGGTCGCCTTCCAGCTCCAGCCGGCCCTGGGCGGAGTCATCTTCTCGGAGGAGATCCTGGTCCGGATCGCCGCCATCGACAGCGTCGTCGCGCTCAAGGAGGCCTCCTTCGACGCGCGGCTGTACCTGGCCACGCGGCGCATGATCGAGCGCCTCGAGCGCCCCATCGACCTGCTGACCGGCGACGACAACTTCGTGTACGAGTCGTTCGTCATGGGTGCCGAGGGCGCCCTCATCGGCTTCGGCACGCTGGCCACCGACCTCCAGGTGCAGATGTACCGCCTGACCCGTGACGGCCGCTGGGCGGAGGCCCGCGCCATCTGGGAACGCATCCTGCCGCTGGAGGAGGCGGTCTACGCGCAGCCGGTCCGCGATTACCGGGCCCGTACCAAGATCGCCCTCAAGCACCTGGGCGTCATCGACAGCACGGTCATGCGGCCGCCGCTCCTGCCCGCCTCGGCCGACGCCTCCGCCGCCGTCCGCGCCGCCCTGGAGGCCGCGGACCTGCTCACGCCGGCCGGCGTCGCCTGATGGCCGACGCCCTGGCGGGCCGGGTCGTGCTCGTCACCGGCAGCAGCCGCGGCATCGGGGCGGAGGTGGCCGTCAAGGCCGCCGCGGCGGGGGCCACGGTGGCCATCCACTTCATCCATTCCGCCGACGGGGCGGCCCGGACCGTGGCCCGCGCTCGTGGCGAGGGCGCCGAGGCCGAGAGCTTCGCCGCCGATATCGCCGACGGCGCGCAGGCGGAGGAGCTGGTGGCGCGCGTGATCGACCGATTCGGGCGCCTGGACGGGCTGGTCAACAACGCCGGCCGGACGCAGGTGGGGCCGTTCCTGGCCATCGAGCCGGCCGAATGGGACGCCCTCCTTCGCACCGACCTGACGGCCGCCTTCCACACCTGCCGCGCCGCGCTGCCGTCGATGGTCGAACGGGGCAGCGGGTCCATCGTCAACGTGGCCTCGCGGCTGGGCCAGATGGGCGTCGCCGAGACCGCCGCCTACAGTGCGGCCAAGGCAGGCCTCATCGGCCTGACTCGCGCGCTCGCCAGGGAGTTCGGCACGCGCGGCATCCGCGTCAACGCCGTCGCCCCCGCCGTGGTGGAGACGGGCATGACCACCGACCTGGTCGACAGCGAGGAGGGTCGGCGTCGCCTGCGCGACATGGCCCTGGGTCGCTTCGGGCGGCCGGAGGAGGTGGCCGAGGCGGTCATCTTCCTGCTGTCGGACGTGTCGAGCCTGTTCCTGGGCCAGACGCTCAACCCCAACGCCGGGGGTTACATGCCATGACGAAGGTCGTCGACGTCCGCGAGGCGGTCGGCCTGGTCCGCGACGGCAGCACGCTGCTGATCGGCGGCTCCGGCGCCGGCCACGCGGTGCCGCAGCGCTTCATCGATGAGCTGGCGGCGGTCTTCACCGCGGAGGGTCACCCACGGGACCTCACGACCGTGCGCGTGGTGGGCATCGGCGACTTCGCCGACCGCGGCTTCTCGCAGCTCGCGCTGCCCGGCCTGACGCGGCGCACGATCGGCAGCAACATCGGCAACGAGCCGCGTCTGGGGGCCCTCGTGGAGGCCAACGAGATCCAGGCCTACTCGTTCCCCCAGGGCGTGCTGTCGCAGCTGATGCGCGAGATCGCGGCCGGGCGACCCGGGCTGGTCACGCACGTGGGCCTGGGCACGTACGTGGACCCGCGCGAGACCGGCGGCAAGCAGAACGCGGCGACCACGGAGGACCTCGTCGAGCTGGTCACCCTGCGCGGCCGTGAGTGGCTCCTGTACCACGCCTTCCCCATCGACGTGGCCGTCATCCGGGGCACGACCGCCGACGAGGACGGCAACCTGACCATGGAGGGTGAGGCGGTCCAGGGCGAGATGCTGGCCATGGCCATGGCCGCCCGCAACAGCGGCGGCATCGTCATCGCCCAGGTCCGCCAGCTGGCCCGCCGGGGAAGCCTGCCGCTGCGGAACGTGAAGGTCCCGGCCGCACTCATCGACTACGTGTACGTCGACGCGGCCCAGTGGCAGACGTACATCACGCAGGACTCGCCCTACTACGCGGGGGCGCTGCGCAAGCCGGTCACGCCGGAGGCGCCGCTGCCGCTCGACGTGCGCAAGATCATCGCCCGCCGCTCGCTGCTCGAGTTCCCCCGCGGCGCCATCTGCAACCTGGGTTTCGGCATCAGCCAGCTGATCGGCCGCGTGGCCTGGGAAGAGGGCATCACCGACCAGCTCGTCCTGACCGTGGAGCAGGGCATCTTCGGCGGCGTCCCGGTGGCCGGCAACGAGGGCGGAGCCGGGTTCAACTACCAGGCCATGATCGACCAGCCCTACATGTTCGACTTCTACGACGGCGGCGGGCTGGACGTGGCCAGCCTTTCCTTCGCCGAGGTGGACGCCGAGGGCAACGTCAATGTCCACGCCTTCGAGGGTCGCGTCCGGGGACCGGGCGGATTCCCCAACATCAGCGCCCGGACCGGCCGCATCAACTTCGTGGGCACGCTCACGGCGCAGGGGCTGCAGCTCGAGATCCAGGACGGGGTGCGCATCGTCCACGAGGGCAGCCTGCACAAGTTCGTGCCCCACGTGCGGCAGGTCTCGTTCAACGGCCACCTCGCCCGCGAGCGGGGCCAGCAGGTCCGCTACATCACCGACCGGGCGGTCTTCGCCCTGGCCGACGACGGCCTCGTGCTGATGGAGGTCGCCCCCGGCATCGACGTCGAGCGTGACGTGCTGGGCCGGATGGGCTTCCGCCCGCGCGTCGCCGAGCAGCTGCTGACGATGGACCGCCGCCTCTACGCCACGGGTCCCATGGGCCTGGCGGCCGACTTCGAGGCCGCGACGTGAGTGGCCTCGTCACGCTGGAGCTGGGGCTGGTCGCCCATCTCGAGCTGGTCAACCCGCCGCTCAACCTGGTGACGCGCGAGCTCCTCGACGAGTTGGACGCGGCCCTCGCCACACTCGCCGCGGCTCCGGCCGGCGAGGTCCGGGCGGTGGTCCTGACGGGGCGCGGGGAACGGGCCTTCTGTGCCGGCTCGCATGTCGGCGAGTTCGAGGCCCAGCGGGGCCCGGCCGGCCGCGAGCGCCGAGAGCTCGACGAACGTGTCGCCAGCCGCCTGGCGGCCCTGCCCATGCCGACCATCGCCGCGATCGAGGGCAACGCGCTGGGTGGTGGCCTGGAGCTGGCGCTGTGCTGTGACATCCGCATCGCGTCGGCCCGTGCCCGCCTGGGCCTGCCCGAGGTGCGCCTGGCGGTGACGCCCGGCAGCGGCGGCACGCAGCGCCTGCCCCGCGTGGTCGGCCCGGCCCGGGCCAAGGAGCTGATCCTGTCGGGGCGGATCGTGGATGCCGAGGAGGCCGTGCGGATCGGGCTGGTCAACCGGGTCGTGCCGTCCGGCGAAGCGCGCCACGCCGCTGACGAACTGGCCGCCGAGATCGCCGCCCGTGGCCCGCTCGCGGTCCGCGAGGCCAAGCGCCTCATCGACCTGGCCCTGGACGTGGACCTTGACACGGGCCTGGCGGCCGAGCTGGACGCCTCCGATCGCATCTTCGCCACCGACGACCTGCTGGAGGGAGCGCACGCCTTCCTCGGCAAACGCGACCCCGTCTACCGGGGTCGGTGAGACCGCTCCGCACGAGGGACGCACGGCATGAGTGAGATCGGGCGCTTCGGGGTCTTCCTGCCCTCCTACATCTGGGCCGGCGACGGCCCGGAGCGGGCCCGCGGCATCCGGACGTTCGCGCGGACGGTGGAGGACCTGGGCTTCGACTCCCTCTTCATCACCGACCATCTGCTCGCCGCCAAGCGCTTCTACTCGGTCTCGTTCCTGGAGCCGCTCGCGGCGCTGGCCGTGGCCGCCGGCGTCACCGAGCGGGTCCGCCTTGGCACCTCGATCCTGATCATGCCGCTGCGGAACCCGGTGCTCCTGGCCAAGGAGCTGGCCACACTGCAGTTCCTGTCGGAGAACCGCGTCATCCTGGGGGCCGGGGTGGGCTGGAACGATGCCGAGTACGAGGCGGTCGGTGTCCACAAGTCGGAGCGCGGCAGGCGGACCGACGAGATGCTCGACATCATCGCGCCGCTCCTGGAGGGCCAGACGGTCACGTATCACGGACGCTTCTACTCGATCGACGACGTCTTCATCGAGCCCACCGCCTCGCAGCGGCCGGAGATCTGGATCGGCGGCGGTTCGCAGCTGGCCGACCCCAAGTCACCCGACCTGCCCCGCTTCGTCGAGTCGGTCAAGGCCCGCGTCCTGCGCACCGACGGTTGGATCCCCCGTCCGACCTGCCCGCCGGAGGACATCGCCCGTGACTGGGTGGAGCTGCAGGCCTACTACCGTGAGCACGGCCGCGATCCGGACGAATGCGTCGTGGCCCACGAGAACTTCCTGCACCTGGTGCTGACCAACGACCCCGCCAAGGCGCGTGAGGAGCAGCATCGGGCGTTCCTGAAGGTCATGAGCGCCGAGCGCGGCTCCCGGTACCTGGAGTCGGTCTACCTGTTCGGCACGCCCGACGAGGTCATCGCCTCGCTCCAGGCGCGGGTCGATGCCGGGGTGGAGTACTTCGTGCTCCACACCATGACGCCCGACCCGGCGCAACTGCAGGCGTGGGTGGACGAGATCATCCCCCACGTGACGTTCCCGGCCACGGCTGGACCGGTGCGGCGTATGGCGCCCGCCGTACAGTGACGCAGCGCGTCGCGCTCCTGGGCAAGCCCCTGCGACGGCGCCACTCGCAGGTCATGCACGACGCCGCCTTCGCCGCCGCCGGCCTCGACGCCCGCTATGAGCTGCTGGAGCTCGACGAGGCGGACGTGCCGGCGGCCGTGGCCCAGGCGCGGGGCCCGGACTGGCTGGGCCTCCAGGTCACGGCGCCCTACAAGCGCCTGGTGGCCGGCCTGTGCGATCGCGTGGAGGCCGACGCAGCGGCCATCGGGGCGGTCAACAGCGTCGCCCGGACGGGGGCAGGGGAGCTGGTGGGCTTCAACACCGATGCGCCGGGCTTCCACGCCGCGGTCGAACTGGCCATGGGCGGTCCGCTGGCCGGCCGGCGGATCGTGGTGGCCGGTGCCGGCGGCGCGGCGCACGCCGTCGTCTTCACCTGCCTCAGCGCGGGTGCGGCCCGTGTGACGCTCGGCAACCGCACGGTCGCGTCCGCCGTGGCGCTGGCGGAGCGCTTTCGTGGTGTCGGGGCGGGCTCCGTGGCCGCCGTCGCTCTGGACGATCCGGCGTTCGCCGCCGCGCTGCGTGCCGCGGACCTGGCCGTCAACGCGACGACGGTGGGCATGCTGGACCCGGGCACCACGATCGACGTCGGGGCGCTGCCGGCCGACGCCACCGTCTTCGACCTGGTCTACGTGCCACCGGAGACGCCCCTGCTGCGGGCGGCTCGGGCGCGCGGGCTGCGCGCGGCGAACGGCTCCGAGATGCTCATCCAGCAGGCGGCCATCGCCTTCGAGCGCTGGACCGGGGTCGGCGGCATGGCCGACGTGATGCGGGCGGCCGTGGCGCCACTCCTCGCCGACGCCGCGGCCCGGGCCTGACGGATGCGTCTCGCCACGGTCATGCAGGACGGTGGCGCGATCGCGGCGGTGCTGGTGGGCGATCGATCCGTCCTGCCCCTGGCCGGGGCGGGGTCGGGCCTGGACTCCGTGCGCGGTGTTGCGGCGAGCGGCCAGGCGGGCCTCCGGCGCGTCCATGACTGGGTGCGGCAGCAGCCGCCGCGGCGGTATCGGTCGCTCGATGACGTCGAGCTCGGCCCCGCGATCCCCGACCCGGGGGCCATCTACACCATCGGGCTCAACTACGGGGCGCCCGCCGACGAGGTCGCCGAGCCGCCGCGCCCGCTGGTGTACGCGAAGCTCGCGACCTCGGTGGTCGGTCACGGCGCCGTCGTCGCGTGGGATCGGACGCTGACGGCGAACGTGGACCCCGAGGTGGAGCTCGGGGTGGTCATCGGCGAGACGGCCGTGGCCGTGCGACCACAGGATGCGTTGGACCATGTGTTCGGCTACACCTGCATCAACGACATCTCGTCGCGCGACCCGTGGCTGGACGGCGACCAGTGGCTGCTGGGCAAGTCGTTGGCCGGTTTCTGCCCCGTCGGCCCCTGGGTCGTCACGCCCGACGAGGGCGTCGCACAGGGCGCGCGGCTGAGCTGCACCATCAACGGCACCGCCATCCAGGACGACACCACAAGCCACATGCGCCACTCGATCGCCGCCCTGATCGCCTACCTCAGCCGCCACACCGTGCTGCGGCCGGGTGACCTCATCGCGACCGGCACGCCGGCCCGGCTCGCCGGGCCGCTCGGACCGGAGCGCCACCTCCAGCCCGGCGACGTGGTGACGTGCTGGATCGAGGGGATCGGCGAGCTGACGACGACCATCGGCTGACCAGGTCGAGAGCAGAAGGCAGGTGCGATGAAGCCACCCACGGTGTTCCTTGGTGAGATGACCACGTTGGAGGTCGACGCGTTCCTGTCCCACGACCAGACCGTCATCGTGCCGGTCGGCTCGACCGAGCAGCACGGCCCGCACGCGCCCCTCCTGACCGACGCCCTCGTGCCGACGGAGGTCGCCCGCCGCATCGCGCCGCGGGTCCGGGCGGTCGTCGCGCCGACGGTCAACTACGCCCTGTCCTACCCGCACGTGGGCTTCACCGGCCTCGTCCATATCCGGATCCCGACCTTCATGGCCCTCATGGAGGACCTCTGCGTCTCCCTGGCCACGATCGGCTTCCGGCGGATCGTCTTCCTCAATGGCCACTACGACAACACGTACGCCATCGCCTATGCGTGCGCCAACGCGGCGGACCGCCTGCCCGCCGGCGTGCGGGCCTTCCCGGTCAACTACTGGGACGGCATGTCGGCGGCCGAGGCGGCCGAGTTCTTCGACCCGGCCAACGGCCTCCACGCCAACAAGGGGGAGACGTCGGCGGTGCTGGCCATCGCCCCCACGCTGGTGGACATGGACCTGGCCAACGAGGAGTTCCCGCCGTTCCCGCCGGCGACCAGCGCCGGCGCGGTGCACACGGCGTTCTTCTTCTCGTCGCCCGGGTCGGTCCATCGCGCGACCCACTCGGGGACGTGGGGTGACGCGCGTGGCGCCACGGCCGAGTTCGGGGAGCGCTACCTGACGGTCGTGGCCGACGCCACCGTCCGCCTCATCGACGACATCGAGCGGACCTTCACCGCCATGCCCGACCGCTGACGGGTCGGCACGGCCCATCAGGACTAGCATCTCCCTGGAAGCGAGGCGCACCGCCCATGACGACCGACGAGAGCCACGACTTCAGCGGCCTTGGCGTCTTTCTCACGGGGGCCACCTCGGGCATCGGCCACGAGGCCGCGTCGCGCTTCCTGGCCGCGGGCGCGACCGTGGCCTGCGTCGGGCGGCGGACGACGGAGCTGGCGCCGCTCGTGGGCGAATTCGGCCCCCGCTGCGTGCCGCTGATAGCCGACCTGGCCGACGCCGCAGCGGTCGGCGCCGTCGCCGCCGAGGCGATGCAGCGCCTGGGCAAGGTGGACGTGCTGGTGAACGGCGCCGGTGTGGGCTTCCGGGCCGACGTGCTCGATACGACCCTGGCCCAATGGAGCGAGACATTCGCCGTCAATGTCACGGCCGCCTTCCTGCTCTGTCAGGCGTTCCTGCCCCACTTCCTGGCCAACGGCGGCGGGACGATCGTCAACGTCGCCTCCGTGGGCGGCCTCATCGGCATCCCCAACCGGGCCGCCTACTGCGCCTCCAAGGCCGCCCTCATCTCGCTGACCCGCAGCCTCACCGTCGAGTTCGCCGAGCGAGGCATCCGCGCCAACTGCGTCGCCCCGGGCACGACCGATACGCCATGGGTGGACCGCATCCTGGCCGGCGCGGACGACGTGGCCACGCTGCGCCGCCAGATGGAGGACCGGCAGGTCATCCGGCGGCTGGCGCGGCCGGAGGAGATCGCCGACGCGATCCTGTTCCTGGCCTCGCCCCGCGCCTCGTTCTTCCACGGCTCCACCGTCGTCGTCGACGGTGGCTACACCGCGCGCTGAGGTCGCGTCGGTGGATCTCACGGCGACGCTGACGCGCGCCGGCGTGCTGCCCGTCGTGACGGTCACGAGCGCCGAGCAGGCCGTGCCCCTGGCCCAGGCGCTCCTGGCCGGGGGGTTGGCGTGCGTTGAGATCACCTTCCGCTCGGACGCCGCGGCCGACGCCATCCGGGCCATCCGCGCGGGCGTGCCGGGCATGCTCGTCGGCGCCGGCACCGTCCTCACGACGGCCCAGGCCGACGCCGCGATCGACGCCGGCGCCGCGTTCCTGGTGAGCCCGGGCTTCAGCCCGGACGTGGTCGACCATGCGCTGGCCCGCGGCGTCGCGATGCTGCCCGGGATCGCCACGCCGACCGAGCTGCAGGCGGCCCTGGCCCGCGACCTGCGGGTGGTCAAGGTCTTCCCCGCCGCCGTCCTCGGCGGCCCCGCATTCCTGCAGGCGCTGCAGGCGCCGTACCCCATGATGCGGTTCGTGCCCACGGGCGGCGTGACCCCGGCCAGCCTGCCCGAGTACCTCGCCCTGGACTGCGTCGCCGCCGTGGGCGGGACGTGGCTGGCGAGGGCCGGCACCGTCGCCTCCGGTGCGTGGGACGAAGTCGAACGACTGGCCACCGAGGCGGCTGCCATCGTCGAGCGCGTCCGCGGCGCGGCGACCCGGGCCGCGGTCTAGCCATGGCCCTGGCGATCAAGGACGCGGACGAAGCGCGCTGGGACCTCGTGGCTCTTGGCGAGGTGATGCTCCGCCTGGACCCCGGCGAAGACCGCATCCATACGGCGCGCCAGTTCCGCGCCTGGGAGGGCGGCGGGGAGTACAACGTCGCCCGCGGGCTGCGGCGATGTTTCGGTCTGCGCACGGCGATCGTGACGGCCCTTGCCGATAACCCCATCGGGCGGCTCGTCGAAGACATGATGCTGGCGGGCGGCGTCGACCTGCGCCACGTCGCGTGGGTGCCCTACGACGGCGTCGGGCGGACCGTCCGCAACGGCCTCAACTTCACCGAACGCGGCTTCGGCGTCCGCGGCGCCGTGGGCGTCTCCGACCGAGGCCACACGGCGGTCAGCCAGCTGCGGCCTGGCGACGTGGATTGGGACGCCATCTTCGGCACGGAGGGTGCGCGCTGGTTCCACACCGGCGGCATCTTCGCCGCGCTTTCGCCCTCGACCGCGGAGGTGGCCGCGGAGGCCATGGCCGCCGCTCGGCGGCACGGGACGATCGTCAGCTACGACCTCAACTACCGCCCCAGCCTGTGGAAGGGCATCGGCGGCAAGGAGCAGGCGCAGGCGGTGAACCGCTCGCTCGCGCCGCTCGTCGACGTGATGCTGGGCAATGAGGAGGATTTCAGCGCCGCCCTTGGCTTCACCCAGGCGGCCGGCGACCCGGACCTGGCCGAGCTGGATCCCACGCGCTACGGCGAGATGATGGCCACGGTCATGGACACGTACGCCAACCTGGCGGTCGTGGCCACGACGCTGCGCGTGGCCCGGACCGCGACCCGCAACGACTGGGGCGCGGCGTGTGTCGCCGACGGACGCCTGACCGTGGCCACGCCCCACCCCGACCTGGAGATCCTGGACCGCGTGGGGGGCGGCGATTCGTTCGCCTCCGGGCTGATCTACGGGATGCTGACCGGCCTGCCCTTGGAGCACGCGCTCGAGTACGGGGTCGCCCACGGGGCGCTGGCCATGACCACGCCTGGCGATACGTCGATGGCGACGCTGGCGGAGGTCGAAGCGCTCGTCGCCGGGCGCCCGCCGCGGGTGGCCAGGTGACCACGCGCCCGGTCAAGTCCGGCTGGTCCCGGGGTCGAGGGCCGTCTGGTCCTCCGGACAGGGCCGACCGGCTCATCCCGCCTCCGGCGGTGCGTGACATGATGGCCCGGCCATGATCGAACGCCATATCACGTTCACCGTCGGCCCCGACCAGGCCGCCGCCTTCGAGCGATTCTTCACCGAGCGCTACCGGCCGGCCATGGCCGCCTCGCCGGGGTACGTGCGCGTGGACCTCCTCCGCGAGGCGGAGGATGCGACCAAGTACCAGATGGTGCTGCGGTTCCAGGACCTGGACGCGTCGGTGGGCTGGCGGACGTCACCGGTGCACCAGGGCCTGCAGCCCGACCTCAACGCGCTCGTGACGGGCAGCGTCGTCCAGGCGTACGAGGTGATCGCGTGATCGTCACGCGATGAAGGTCAAAGGCTCGGCCACGCTGGCGGCCCCGCCCGAGGCGGTGTTCGCCGCGATCTGTGACCCCGGGGCGCTCCTCGAGGTCATCCCCGGCTGCCAGGAGATCCACCAGGTCTCGGCCGATGAGTACCGTGGCCGCATCGCCATCCGCCTGCCGGCCGTGGTCGGCACGTACGACACGGTCGTCCGGCTCGTCGATACCGACCCTCCCACGTCGGGTGAGCTGGAGGGCCGTCTGGAGGGCCGGGTCGGCACGATCAGCGGCCGGGCTACGTTCCGCCTCCACGGTGAGGGCGAGGGAACGGTCGTCGAATACGACGGTTCGGGCGTGGTCGGCGGACCGCTCGCTCGGCTGGACTCGCGGTTCCTGGAAGGCTTCGCCCGGTCGCTCGTGAACGAAGGACTGGCCCGCCTTGGCCGTCGCCTCCAGGCCGTCGCGGTGGAAGTGGCCGGCGCCCGATGAGCGTGCGCGAATACCTGATGCCTCGGTCGGTGCCGGAGGCGATCGGCCTGCTCGAGCGCCACGGGCAGGACCTGCTGGTGATGGCCGGCGGCACGGTCGCGATGCCCCTCATCAATGACGGCATCTCCCTCCCCGAGCGTGTCATGAGCCTGCGCCACGCGGGCCTGGACCGCCTGGAGCGACAGGGTGACGTGCTGGCCATCGGCGCGGCCGTGACGCTCTCCCAGCTCCTCGCCCAAGACACGGTGCCGCTGCTCCGCGAGGCCGCCGCCCACACCGCGAGCTGGTCCATCCGCAACATGGGCACGGTCGGCGGCAACCTCTTCACGCCGCCGCCCGGAGGGGATGTGGCGGTGGCCCTCCTGGCCCTGGACGCGCAGGTCCGCCTGGCCGGCCCGCGGGGTGAGCGGGTCCTCCCCCTGGCCGACTTCTTCACCGGCTTCATGACCACCGCCCTCGCGCCCGACGAGCTGCTCGTGGACATCACCGTCCCGATGGCGGCACGCGATACGGCGTTCCTCAAGCTGGGCCGCAAGCACAGCAACACGCCCGCGGTGGTGACGGTGGCGGTGGCCCTCGAACGGCGCGATGGCCGCGTCGGCGCGGCCCGCATCGCCCTCGGCGCGGCCGGGCCGCACCCCATCCGGGCCGCGAGCGCAGAAGCCGCGCTCACCGGCGCGATGCTCGACGCCGCGGTCATCCGGCAGGCGGCCCAGGCAGCCGCGGCCGAGTGCCAGCCGTTCACCGACGGCATCGCCACCGAGTGGTACCGCCGGCGGATGGTCGGCGTCTTCGTCCAACGGGCGCTGGAGACGTTGTAGATGGCCTCCACGATCGTCACCTTCGAGCTCGGTGACCGCGAAGTGGAGGTCATGGTCAGGCCCATGACCACGCTCCAGACGGTGCTGCGCTACCAGCTCGGCCAGACCGCGGTCAAGGAGGGCTGCCGCCAGGGCGGCTGCGGGAGCTGCACGGTCCTGGTCGACGGCGAGCCCGTGATGTCGTGCCTCCTGCCGGTGGAGGAGGTGGCCGGCCGGCGCGTCGACACGCTCGAGACGGCCATGCCGACTGACGGGTCCGATCCCCTCCAGCAGGCATTCATCGAGCAGGGCGCGTTCCAGTGCGGCTACTGCACGCCCGGCATGCTCATGGTCTCGCGGGCGCTCCTGGACCACGACCCACACCCGTCCCGCGAGACGATCATCGACACCCTCGCCGGCAACGTCTGCCGCTGCACCGGCTACGCGCCGATCACCGCCGCCGTCCAGGCCGCCGCGCGAGCCGGCAAGGACGGCCAGCCCCGATGAGCCCGACCCACCACGTCGTCGGCCGGTCGGTCGCCCGTGCCGACGGCATCGGCCACGTCACCGGCCGCACCGTCTTCACCACCGACCGGGCATTCCCCGGCCTCCTCCACCTCAAGGTCGTGCGCAGCCCGGTCCACCACGCTCGGATCCGCGGCGTCGACCTGTCGGAGGCCGAGCGCGTGCCGGGGTTCGTGCGGGCCCTCACCCATGCCGACGTGCCCCACAACGTCTACACCATCCTGGGGCTCATCGGGGTCGAGCCGGAGGAGGAGTTCGTCCTGGCGGTCGACCGCGTCCGCTACAAGGGCGAGCCTATCGTCGCCATCGTCGCCGAGTCCGAACAGGCTGCCAACGATGCGGTGGCGCGGGTCAAGCTGGACCTGGAGGAGCTGCCTGCCGTCTTCGACGTGGAGGAGGCGCTCAAGCCGGGCGCGCCCATCGTGACCCACTGGGGCAACAACACGTTCATGTACGAGGGCCACCCGTGCCGGCGGGTCCGCTTCGGTGACGTGGAGGCGGCCTTCGCGCGCGCCGACCACATCGTCGAGGGCGTCTACGACACCAAGCCGATCGAGCAGGCGCCGACCGAGACGACCGCCGCCATCGCCGTCCCGGAAGCCAATGGGCGCTACACCGTCTACACCAACACGCAGGCGCTCTACTTCAGCCTGGACAACACCTCGATCATCCTGCAGGTCCCGGGCAACCAGCTCCACTTCATCGGCGGCACGGTGGGCGGGGGCTTCGGTGGCAAGGTCGACGTCATCGTCGAGCCGCTGGCCACCTTGGCGGCCATGAAGACGAACCGGCCCGTGCGGTATGCCTTCAGCCGCTCCGAGGAGATGCAGGTCTCGTCGACCCGCAGCGCGTGGCGCATCTACATGAAGGATGGCGTCATGGCCGACGGTCGGCTCATCGCCCGCAAGGTCACCAGCTACGCCGACTCGGGCGCCTACAGCCGCCAGACGCCGTACGCCCTGACCAAGCACGCGGCCAACGCCGCCGGCCCATACGCCATCCCCAACGTCTCCATCGACGCGTACTGCGTCTTCACCAACCGCCAGCCCACCAGTGCCATGCGCGGCTTCGGCATCACCATGGCCTCGTTCGCCCTCGAGGTCCAGATGGACAAGATCGCCGAGGTCGTGGGTCTCGACCCGTGGTCGGTGCGCTTCATCAACGCGTACCACAACGGCGACATGAAACCCCACCGCAAGCTCGTGGAGGACGCCACGCTCATCGAGACGATGCAGGCCGCGGCCAGGCTCGTGGGCCATGAGCTACCGGAAGCGTTCCAGGCCATGACCTCGGATCCGCGGCCGGACGGGGGCGCCTGACGTGGCCAAGCTGCGCGGCACGGGCATGTCGGCGGTCAACTACCCGACCGGCATGAACCTGGGGGGCGACCCCTCGCAGGCCCTCATCCATGCCACGACCAGCGGCTCGTTCGTCGTCTCGCTGTCGGCCACGGACCTGGGCCAGGGCCTGCGCACGGTCATCGGCCAGATCGCCGCGGAGACGCTTGGCGTGCGGATGGAGGACGTCGTCGTCGATACGGCGGACACGGACACCGGCCCGCACGACATGGGCACCTTCGCCAGCCGCGCCACGCATCGCGTCGGCAACGCCGTCATCGCCGCCGCGGTGGAGGCGCGCGAGGCGCTCCTGGACGTGGCCGCCGAGGAGTTCGAGGCGGCCCGTAGCGACCTGGTCTTCGACGGGCAGGGCAACCTGATGGTCCAGGGCGCCCCCGACCGCTCGCTGAAGATCGCCGACATCGCCGCCGCGGCGCAGTTCAAGTACGGCAAGACGATCGCCGGCCGCGGCGCCTGGATGAAGCCCAAGAGCCCCGTCGATCCGGAGACCGGGGCGATGGACCCCGACTCCACGGAAGCCCACGCCTGCACCGTGGCTGAGGTGGAGGTGGACACGGAGACGGGCGAGGTCACCGTCCTGAGCATCAAGAGCGCCTACGAGGTCGGCCAGCAGGTCAACCCGGCCCTGGTCAAGGGCCAGATCGTGGGCGGGGCCTGGATGGGCCTGTCGCACGCTCTGTACGAGACGACCCAGCCCTACTACCCCGACCCCGACCACGCCGCCAAGGACTTCAGCGAGTACCTCATGCCCGGTGCCTACGAGATGCCCGAGATCGAGTGCGTCGTGCTGGAGTACCCGTCGTCGAACGGCCCGTACGGGGTCAAGGGCGTGGGTGAGATGACCGCCAACTCACCCATCCCCGCCATCGTCAATGCCATCTACCACGCCACCGGCGTGCGCATCGACGAGCTGCCGGTGACCCCCGAGCTGATCCTTCGCGGCCTGGACGCGAAGGCGCGCGCGACGGGCGACTGAGGAGGGATCGGGATGCGCCAGATCGCCACGTGGGATGAGTTCCCGACCGTCGAGTACATCCCCGGCGTCTACCGGCAGGCCATCTCCGGCGAGAAGACGATGCTCACCCGCATCGTCTATCGGGGCGGCGTGATCATCCCCGACCACTCCCATGAGGCGGAGCAGATCATGCTCGTCGAACAGGGCCGCCTGTGGGCCAGGGTGGGCGATGAGGAGTCGGAGGTCGGCCCCGGCTCGCTGCTCGTGATCCCTTCCAACTGGACGCATGCCTTCCGGCAGCTGGGCGACGAGGACGTCGTGTTCTACGAGTGTTTCGCGCCCATCCGCCTCGAATACCTGGTCGGCTTCCGCGGGCCGGACCCGTCGCTCAAGATGATCAACG
>CAZFGT010000048.1:0-17676 GCA_964518505.1 uncultured Anaerolineaceae bacterium
CCGGATGGAGGTCGTCCAGGGCGGCCGCGAGGGCCGTGCTGAGCAGGGTCCGGTTGCCCGCGGCCAGCTCCGCCCGCAGGTCGACCAGCGTCACCGGCGCACGCCGGCCCACGACCTGGCCGGCCAGGCGCAGGCGCTTCAGCTCGCCGGATGCCGCCCGGGCCCAGGTGACGACATCGGGCGTCGCCGAGCTGAGCACGACGGTCGCGCCGGCCAGTCTCCCCAGCGCCATCGCCGTGTCCCGCGCCTGGAAGCGCGGCGTGCGATCGGCCTTGTAGGCAGGGTCGTGCTCCTCGTCCACGATGATGACCCCCGGATCGGCCAGCGGGGCCAGGACGGCCGTGCGGGTACCGACCACGACCGGCGCCTCCCCGCGTCGCGCCCGCCGCCAGCCGTCGGCGCGCTCGCCGTCCGAGAGGCCCGAATGGAGCAGCACGATGGGCACGTCCAGCTCGGCCCGCAGGCGGTCCAGGAGGGGCGCGGCGAGGCCGATCTCGGGCACCAGGACGAGCGCCCCCCGGCCGCGCCGGAGGGCCGCCTTGATGGCCTCGGCATGGACGGCGGTCTTGCCGGCGGCCGTCGGTCCCTCGAGCAGGAAGGCCGCGCCCGAGCCGTCGGCGATGGCGGCCTCGATGGCGGTGACCGCCGTGCGCTGGTCGGGGGTCAGTGCCGTGTCGGCCGGCCGGACCGGGACCCGCCGTTCGGGCCGGGCGGCCAGGGCGTAGCGCTCCTCGACCTCGGTGCGCAACTCGATGAGGTGGCGGCGGGCGAGGCCGGTCACCGCGCTGCCGCCGTGTCGGGCGGCCAGGTCGGCCGCCGGCAGCGAGGCCGCCGGATCGGCGGCGAGCTGGGTGAGGAGGGCCAGCTGGCGCGGCCCGAGCCGCGGACCTGGCAGCGCTTCCCCTGCCGCGGTGGCCGTCGCCGCGGCCAGCCCCGCGTCCGTGAGGGCCGCGGACCGGCGGAGGCGCGGACCTGCCGTGGACGCCCGCAGGACCCATTCGAGGTCGACCGCGCCGCTCGCCGCCGCCTCCCGAAGGGCGCGGCCGAGCGCGGCCCGCGCCGGACCCGACGGGGCCAGGCGATCGACGGCCACGCCGGCGGGCCCCGCCTCCAGGAGCGCCGCGATGACCTGCGGCGGCAGGTCCGGGCCAGGGGTCGACATGGCGCCGGCCGGGACCGACGCGACCAGGGTCAGGCGCTCCAGAAGGCCGGGTGGCAGCATCGCCCGGAGCACGATCGCCGGCGGCGCGAGGTAGTGCTCGGCGAGCCACGCCGCAAGGCGCAGGCCCAGCGGCGGCAGGAGCGGTCCGTCGGAGCGGACCCGGGCCAGCAGTGGCTTGGCCGGCACGGGCGGCTCGGGGGCCGGTCCCAGGACGATGCCAAGGGCCTGCCGGCGGCCGAACTCCACGACGACCGCCTCGCCGGGTTCGAGGTCCGCCAGGGCCGTCGGGACCGCGTACGTGTAGGTCCGATCCCCCGTGGCCGGCGCTTCGACCGCGACCTCCACGAACGCGCGCGCGGTGGTCCCCTTCACACCGCGATGCGACGGGCCGCGTTGAGGGTCCGCTCGGCCGTCAGGATGGCCAGGATCCGGCCCGCGGTGGCGTCGACCTGGCCGTCCTCGTTGACCACGACGTAGTCGTAGTGATCCTGCTGGGCGAGCTCGAGGGCGGCGTTCCGCTGGCGCAGCTCGAGCTCATCGGCCGTCTCCGTGGCGCGGCTCTGGAGTCGCTGGAAGAGTGCTTCCAGGGACGGCGGCACGAGGAAGATGAGGAGGGCCTCGGGGACGCGGGCCTTGACCGTGGCCGCGCCCTGCACGTCGATCTTGAGGATGACGTCGTGGCCGGCGGCGAGCGCCTCGCGGACCGGCCCGCGGGGCGTGCCGTAGAGGTGGCCGTGGACCTCCGCCCACTCGAGCAGCTCGCCGTCGATGCGCAGCCGCTCGAACGCCGGCTCGGACAGGAAGTGGTAGTCGACCCCGTCGACCTCGCCGCGGCGTCGCTCGCGGGTCGTGCAGGTCACCACGTAGTGGTAGGCCCGTCCGCCGGGGGCGCGGCGGAGCGCCTCGATGATGGTGTCCTTACCCACGCCCGACGGCCCCGAAAGGATGATGAGCATGGCTCCGGGAGCCCCTGCGGCTGGTCGGTGGGAGGTGGTCACGCGGGCGGCTCGGCACGCAGCCCGGTGAGGACCGCCTCCAGGTTCGCCGGGAGCGGGGCGGTCAGGCGCAGCAGCCGTCCGTCGGAGGGGGCGGCCAGCTCGAGCCGCCAGGCATGCAGGAAGAGCCGGTCCAGGCCATCCGGCCCACGTCGCGCCGCCCCGCTGGCGTACACCGGGTCGCCGGCCACCGGGTGGCCGATGGCCGCCAGGTGGACGCGGATCTGGTGGGTCCGCCCGGTGATGAGGTCCAGCTCCAGGAGCGTCCAGTGCAGGAAGCGCTCGCGCACGCGGTAGCCGGTCGTGGCCGTGCGCCCGTCGGGCACGACGGCCATCCGCGTGCGATGGTGGGGGTCGCGCCCGATGGGGGCCTCGATCCGCCCCACGGTCGCCGGCGGGGCGCCGGCCACCAGGGCGAGGTAGGTCTTTTTGACCCGCCGGGCCTTGAGCTGGGCCATCAGGGTCGCCTGCGCCCGGTCGTCCTTGGCCACCATCAGCAGGCCGCTGGTGTCCCGATCCAGGCGGTGCACGATGCCCGGGCGGGCGACCCCGGCGATGCCCCCGTAGACCGCGCCGGCCCGCCCCAGCAGGGCGTTGACGAGCGTGCCGGCGGGATGGCCGGGACCGGGATGGGTGACCAGGCCGGCCGGCTTGTCGACCACCAGCAGGTCGTCGTCCTCGTAGACCACCGGCAGGTCGATAGCTTCCCCCAGGAGGTCCGGCGGCAGGGCCGGCGGGATCTCCAGGCGGACCATGGCGCCGGCGGGAAGGACGGTGTTGGAGCGCAGGGGATGGCCATCCCGCGTCACGTGGCCCGAGGCGATGAGCCGCTGGACGTGCGCCCGGCTCAGGCCGGAGGCGTCGGCCACGAAGCGGTCCGTGCGCGACCCGGCGGCGCCGGGGGGCACGGTCAACGTCGCCGGCTCACCTGTCACCCCTCGGTCGCCCCCGGTGCGTCGGCGGCCACGGGCGGCGCGGCGTCGGCCCCGAGCCGGTCACCCAGGAAGGTGATGAGGATGAGCCCCACGATGGCCAGCGAGATGGCCGAGTCGGCCACGTTGAAGGTGAAGAAGCGGTTGGCGCCGAGGCCGGTGTCGACGTAGTCGATGACGTAGCCCAGCCGCAGGCGGTCGAGGAGGTTGCCCACCGCGCCGCCCAGCAGCAGCCCCAGGGTGATCGTCATGAGGAGCGACCCGCTGCCGGCGGCACGCCATTGGAACCACACGATGATGGCGATGACGAAGAGGCTGGCCAGGGCCAGCATGGGCGCCGCCGTGCCGAACAGACCGAAGAGGCCGCCGTCGTTGTACGACTTGGCGATGCGCACGAGGTCGCCGATGACCGGCGTCGGGGCGGCCAGGCCGGGGATGGGCGTCGAGAGGTAGGCCAGCTGGAAGTTGGCGTCCACCCATCGCTTGGTGATCTGGTCGGCCACGACGATGCCGCCGGCGAGGGCCCCGAAGGTGACCCATCGCCTCGTGCGACGCGCGGCGACCGTCGCAGCCACGGCCGGGCCGGTGGATGCGCTCATGCGGCGACGCCGGCGCGGTGGACGGCCACCCTGACGCTCCCGGTGGAGAGCGCCGCCGTCGTCTCGTGCGTCGCGCGGTCTCCCGGCCACGGGTCACATGGCCGGATGTCCTTCGCGAGCGTGTCCGCCTTGAGCCGGTCCAGGTGCGGAGCCAGGGCCGCCATCAGCGAGGGGCCGGCCTCGACGTCGACCTCGATCTCCTCGTCCAGGTCCAGCTCCAGCTGGCGCCGCAGGTCCTGGACGGCCCGCGCCAGCTCGCGGGCGTCGCCCTCGGCCACCAGGGCGGAGGTGAGCGTCGTGTCGAGCACCACGACGAGGCCCTGGTCGTGGGCCACCGACGTGCCGGGACGCGGCGTCGCCTGCACCTCCACCTCGTCCGGCGCGAGGGTCACCCCGCCGAGCGTCACGCTGCCGTCGGGATGGAGCTCGAACTCGCCCGCCCGCGCCGCCGCCATGATGGCCGGCACCGCGGCCCCCAGCCGCTTGCCGATGACCGGCAGCAGCGGTCGGACACGCCGCGCCAGCAGGTCCGAGTCGGCCCCGATGAGCCGCACGTCGTGGACGTTCAACTCGTCGGCGAAGACCTCCAGCAGGGCCGCCTGGTCGGCCGTGGCGAGGCCCGCCGCGAGCGTGCCGCCCGGCAGCGCCAGCCAGGCCGCGGCGAGCGGCTGGCGCACCCGGAGACCGGCCTGCGACCGCAGCGTCCGCGCCAGGTCGACCGCCCGGCGCAGGGTGACCATGGCCGTCACGAGGGCTTGATCGGCGGCGGTGGCAGCGGCCGGCGTCGGCCAGCGTGTGAGGTGCACCGACGGCGGGACGGCCGTGTCGTGCTCGGCGACCAGCACCTGGTACAGCTCCTCGGCGAGGAACGGCAACAGCGGCGCGGCGACGCGGGCGGTCGTCACCAGGGCCTCGTGCAGGGTGCGGAACGCGGCCGCCCGGTCCGCCGGCTGGGCGTGCCGGGAGAAACGCCGGCGGCTGCGCCGCAGGTACCACGTGGAGAGATCGTCGATGTGCTCGCCAAGGCGCAGCGCCGCAGCGCGCGCGTCGTATCGCTCCAGCGCCGCGCCCACCTGGACGGACAGGTCGTCACCGCGAAGGGCGACCCACCGGTCAAGCACGTCGCTCCGTGGGCCGCCCGCGAGGGCCAGGCCCCTGGCCCCGGCTCGCGGAGGCTCCCACCCCGTGAGGCGGGCGTAGCGGACGAGGAAGGCGAAGACGTTCCACAGGACCAGCAACTCGCGCCGCGCATCGTCGCCGGCCTCCCAGCCGAAGTCGACGTTCTCCTCCGGCCGCGCCCGGGCGAACGTCCAGCGCATGACGTCGACCCCCATGCGCTCAGCCGCCTCGTCGAACTCGATGGCGTTGCCGGCGCTCTTGTGCATCGGCCGGCCGTCGGCACCGAAGACGAGGCCGTAGCCGAAGAGCGTGCGGAACGGCGGCTCCCGCCGCAGCACGGTGCTCATCGCCAGCATCGAGTAGAACCAGTTGCGGAACTGGCCCGGGAAGCTCTCGGTCACGAAGTCGGCCGGGAACCACTGTGCCCAGTACGCCGGGTCCTCACGGAAATGCATCGTGCTGAAGGGCACGATGCCCGCGTCGAGCCAGGGGTTGCCCACGTCGGTGATGCGTCGGACCGACGCCCCGCAGGACGCGCAGGCGATGGTCACCGCGTCGACCCACGGACGATGCGGGGTGTGGCCCTCGAAGTCGGCCCACCCGTCGATGGCCCGCTGGCGCAGCTCCTCGCGCCCCCCGATGACGGCGACCGTGCCACAGGCAGTGCACTCGTAGATCGGCAGCGCCAGGCCCCAGTAGCGCTTCTTGCTGATCATCCAGTCGTGCATGTTGCGGAGCCAGTCCAGCTCCCGCTCGTAGCCGAAGCCGGGGATCCAGGTGATGCGGTCGACCTGCTCCATGATCTGGTAGCGCAGGCTGGCGTCGACCTGGGCGGCGGTCAGCGTCTCGCGCGGCTGGTCGTAGACGGGGCCCATGGAGATGTACCACTCGTCGACGAGGCGGAAGACGAGCGGCGTCCCGCAGCGCCAGCAGTGGGGGTAGCGGTGCTGATAGGGCGCCAGGCGGTAGAAGCGGCCGGCGTGGCGCAGATGGGTCACCACCGGGTCGGTCACGTCACGCACGTCGCGGCCGGTCAGGAACCCGAACCCTTCCAGGAAGATGCCGTCCTCCGACAACGGGGCGATCATCGGCAGCCCCAGCTCCTTGCCCAGGGCATGGTCCTCGGCGCCGCAGCCGGGGGCGATGTGGACGATGCCCGTGCCCTCCAGCTCGCCGACCTCATCCCACGCCACGACGCGGTGCTCGAAGCCGTCCAGCACCCGCTCCACGGCCGGCAGGTCGTCGAAGAGGCCTCCATAACGCCAGCCGACGAGCTCCTCCCCGCCCTTCTCCTCCAGGACCTCGAAGGGGCCCTCCAGGGCCTGCTTGAGTGTGCCCTTGCCGAGCCATGCCAGCTGGTCGCCCTGGCGCACCTTGACGTAGCGCAGCTCCGGACCGACCGCGGCCACGACGTTGGCCGGCAGGGTCCAGGGCGTGGTCGTCCACACGAGCAGTGACTCGCCGGGGCGGTCCAGCAGTGGCAGGCGCACGGTCAGGCCGGGGTCCTCGCGGTCCTGGTAGCCCTCGTTCATCTCCATCTGCGAGATGCCCGTGCCGCATCGGGCGCACCACGGCATCGTGTCGTGGCCCTTGTACAGCCAGCCGCGGCGGTGGCACTCGGCGAGGAAGCCCCAGATAAGGTCGTTGTTCTCGTTGCTGAAGGTGAAGTAGGAGCCGCCCAGCTCGGGCATGCCGAGGCGCCCCACGATCATCTCCACCGAGTCGGTGACCGGGCCGCTGGGGCCCTCCACCGTGACCGTGCGCGACGGGTCGGTCGCCAGCAGGTCGCTCAGGCGCCGCAGCTCGGCCGGGTCGTTCCAGTCCATCCACATGCCGAGCCGGATGGACTGCTCGGTCTGGCGGGCGGCGAACGTCAGCACGCGCTGCTTGCACAGGTTGACGAACGGGCCGATGCCGTATTGCTCGATGTCGCGCTTGCTGGTGAAGCCCAGGTCGCGCTCCACGTTGACCTCCACCCACAGGCCCTGGCAGTCGAAGCCGTTCTGCCAGCGCTGGTCCTGGCCGTGCATGGCGTGGAAGCGCTGGAAGAGGTCCTTGTAGGCGCGGCCCCAGGCGTGATGGACGCCCATCGGGTTGTTGGCCGTGATGGGGCCGTCCAGGAACGACCACCGCGGCCCGCCGGCGTTCTGGGCTCGCAGGCGCGCGAACGTCTGCCGCTGCCGCCAGTGATCCAGGATGCGGTGCTCCAGCGCGGGCAGATCCGGGACCGCCTCGACGGTCCGGAAGGGGTGGTCGGCGGGCATCGGTCCAAGTCTAGCCCAAGGCCCCTCGAGCCCGGCCGGGCGTTTCCCGGCTGAAGCCCTATCATCCGCCCGATGCAGCCCCAGCCGCCGCAGCCGTCGGGCACGCACTCCGCGTTCGTGGCCGCGTTCCTGTCCTTCCTCTTCCCCGGCCTCGGGCAGGCGTACGCGGGCTACCGCCTGCGGGCCGTGGTCCTCGCGGCCCCACTGGTGCTGGTCATCGCCCTGGTCGGCGGCATGCTCGTCAGCAAGGCCAGCCGCGACTGGCTCATCGCCCAGTTCGTGAGCACCGACGTGCTGACCGTACTGCTCGGTCTGAACGGCCTCCTGCTGCTCTATCGCCTCGTGGTCATCGTCGACGCCTACCGGCTGGCCCGCGGGTCGGTCGCGATGCAACCCAGCCTCCGCTCCCTGCGCCGAGGCGCTGGCCTGCGACCGCTCGGGGTGCTGGGCCTGCTGGCCGTGCTGGTCGTCACGCCCCTCGTCCACATCGGCGTCGCCCGATACAACCTCCTGGCTCTGGACGCCCTCAACGGACTCACCACCGATGCCAATGAGCCGACGTTCGTCCCGAGCGCCACCGATACCTCGGGGAGCACGGCCACGGTCGGTTCGACGGACACGCCCGGTGCCACCGCCACCGAGGCGCTACCTCAGTGGAACGGCACCGGCCGGCTGAACATCCTGCTGGTCGGCAGCGACCAGCGCCCCGGGGACACGTCCTTCAACACCGACACGATGATCGTCGCCAGCATCGATCCGGTGACCAAGCAGGTGGGCATGTTCAGCCTCCCGCGTGACACGGAAGGGGTCCCCCTTCCCTCGTCATGGCCGGCCGCGGCGTACTACAGCAACGGGCTGTACCCCGGCAAGATCAACAGCCTGTGGGCGCGTGCCGCAGGCGCGCCTGGGCTCTTCCCCTTCCCGGGAAGCTCCTACAACCGCGGGATGCAGGCCCTCAAAGGCGCCTTAGGTGCGCTCTACCAGCTCAATATCCAGTACTACGTGGCGGTCAACTTCCAGGGCTTCCAGAACATCATCGATACGCTCGGCGGGGTGACGGTCGACGTGCAGCTCCCGGTCACCGACACCGCCGATCCACAGCCCGGCGGACGCGACCAGAACATCTACATCATGCCGGGCATCCAGCACATGACCGGCCAGCAGGCCTTGATCTACGCGCGGGCGCGACACGCCAGCAGCGACTTCGACCGGGCCCAGCGCCAGCAGCGGGTCATCCTGTCGGTCCGCCAGCAGATGGACCTGTCGAGCCTTCTCGATTTCAACACCCTCGAGGCACTGGTGACCGACCTCAAGGGCGCCGTGCACACCGATATCCCGTCCAGTCTGTTCCCCAGCCTGGTCAGCCTGGGGGAGCAGCTCGACCTCAACAACCTGCGCTCGCTGGTCTTCACGCCCCCGAAGTTCGCCGTCGAGTGCAACAACCCCGCCCTGTCGTGCTACTACTCGCTGACGGCCAAGGTCGCGCCGATCCGCCAGGCGATCCAGGACGCCTTCACCATCCCGGCCGCGCTGGCCGCCTCCCGCACGCGGGTGCAGGCCGAAGGCGCCACGATCGACGTCCTGAACGGCACCTCGAACGTGGGCCAGGCGACCAACGTCGTGTCGTGGCTGCAGTACCAGGGCCTGGACGCGGAGGTCTCCACGATCAACGGCGGACACGCCACGACCCTGGGCAACCCCCAGACGATCATCACGGTCTACAACGGCGCGGAGGCCGACCTGCCCGAGACGATCAAGGTCCTGCAGGCCCAGTTCGGCGTTCAGATCGTGACGAAGGACGACCCCACGATCACCACCCAGGACTTCATCCTGATCGAGACCGGGACGCAGACGCCGAACTTCAAGACGCCCAGCGGTTGAGCCGTCAGTAGACGGGGGTCAACCAGTCGCTGTAGGCCGGCAGGCGGCCACGCACGGCGTCGAAGTAAAGGGTCATCAGCTGGCGCGTGATGGGCCCGACCGCCCCTTCGCCGATGGTGCGATGGTCGATCTGGGCCACGCCCGACACCTGCGCACCGGTGCCGCACAGGAAGACCTCGTCGGCGATATACAGCTCGCTGCGGTCGATGGAGCGGACCTCTGTCTCCAGGCCCATCTCCTTGTGCGCCAGCTGCATGAGGGCCGCCCGGGTGACCCCTTCCAGGATGTCGTCCGTCACGGACGGCGTGATGAGGTGGCCGTCGCGCACGATGAAGAGGTTCTCTGCGCTGCCCTCCGAGGCGTGTCCCTCGGCCGTCAGCACGATGGCCTCGTCATGGCCGTTGAGGTTGGCATCGGTCTTGCTGAAGGCGCTGTTGGCGTACGCCCCGGTGATCTTGGAGCGCGACGGGATCGAGACGTCCGACGTGCGGCGCCAGGAGGTGGTCATGGCGCTGATGCCGTGCGTCGTGTCGATGTAGTCCCCGAAGGGCAGGGTGATGATCATGAAGTCGTGCTCCAGGTCGTGCAGGCGGACCCCGATGACCTGGCTGGACTTGTAGACCGACGGCCGGATGTAGGCGTCCTCGCGGTAGCCGTTGCGGCGCAGCAGCTCCACGGTCAGCTTGACCAGCTCGTCCACCGACCGAGGCAGGTCCATCAGCATGACCCGCGCCGACGCCCGCAACCGCGTGTAGTGCTCGCGCCCCTTGAGGAGGTACAGCTGGCCCTGGTCCGCGTTCCAGTAGGCGCGCACGCCCTCGAAGCAGGCCGTGCCGTACATGAAGGCATGGGTCATGACGCCGACCTTGGCCTCCGCGAGCGGCACGAAGGCGCCCTCGAAGTAGCAGTCGGCGGCCTTGGGCTGCGGCGATTCGGGCGGCGCGGAGGCCGCCGGCTTCTGGGTCAGCATGGTCGCGAGTATAGAGCAGGCCCTCCGAGGCTCCCCACGGGCGCTCGGTTCAGATGAGACCCGCCAGGTCAAGGGCGACCAGGACCAGGAACACGGCGTAGAAGCCCCCGCCCGTCAGCAAACGGCGGCCCGTCAGGACCCTGCCCTGCAGCAGCGGCCAGAAGATGACCAGCAGCGAGGCGAAGGCCAGCGCGACGGAGGTGAACGGCACCGCCGTCTCGAACGTGAAAGCCCACGCCCTGGGCACCAGGAGCAGGCCCAGCACGGTCGGCACGCAGGCCTGGAAGACCATCGCGCCGGTGATGTTGCCGAGCGCCAGGGTGTCCTTCTGGCGGCGCACCCACAGGAAGCCGTTGGCCGCCTCCGGCAGCTCGGTCGCGATGGGCGAGATCACGAGGGCCAGGATGAGCGGGGCGATGCCCAGGATGCGGGCCCCGTCCTGCACGGCCTGGACGAAGATGATGGCGCCCCCCACGATGCCCGCCAGCCCCACAGCTACCTGGAGGGCGATGATCCGGGAGCGCGGCAGGTGCGGGTCCAGGCGGTGGTGGGCGCGGTCCAGGCGGTGCAGCCGCAGGGGGTTCGGATGGCCGCCCTCGGCACGCTCCTCCATGAGATGCGCCCGGACGTACAGGGCGTAGATGACGACCAGCCCGATGGCCACCGCCGGGCGGACCCAGCCGATGTCGACCGGCACGAAGGCGGCCCCGATGGCCAGCGTGTAGGCGACGGCGAAGACGGTCACGTCGCGCTGGATGGGTTCGCGCTGGGCGTCCACGCGGTCGCCGCTGGAACGGTTCGCCCGCTGCGAGAGCACGGTCAGGCCCACCACGCCCAGGGCCAGCGTGGCCAGCATGAACGGGGCGCCCAGGATGGCCCCTACACCGATCTCATCGGAGGCGGCGGCGCCGCCGCCCAGGAGGATCGCGACCGCCGGAACGGCCGTCTCGGGCAGGGCCGTGCCGACCGCGGCGAGGATGCTGCCGACCGCGCCCTCGGACAGGTCAAGTCGGTGGCCGGCCCACTCCACGCCGTTGGTGAAGAGCTCGGCCCCGACCAGGATGACCGTGAAGGCGACGGCCAGCAGGACGAGGTCGATCACGTGCGCGCGCCTCGTTCAGGCCGCGGCCGGGATGTGGTCAGGGTCGCAGGTGCTGCGGGGCGTACGGGAGCAGCGCGACGTGGCGGGCGCGCTTGAGGGCCACCGAGAGCTGGCGCTGGTGCTCGGCGCACGTGCCGGTCTTGCGGCGGGGCTCGATCCGGGCTCGCTCGGACAGGTAGCGGCGGAGGCGGTTGACCTCCTTGTAGTCGATCTGGGCGGTCTTGTCGGCGCAGAAGGCGCAGACCTTCCGGCGCCGGCGGTCCCGGTAGTACTCGTCGCGCTTCTTGGCGCGTGCGGTGGGCATCTTGGCGGGTCCTCGTGGTGGGGTTAGAAGGGGATGCTGTCGAGGTCGTCGTCACCCAGGCCGGCACCCTCGGCCGGGCGGGGTGCGGACGGGGCGCGGGCGGGCCGGGCGCCTGGTGCGGCATCGTCGGGGAACTCATCGGCGCCCTCGCTGCGGGCGCGCGGCTCGAGGGGCACGGCCCGTTCCGCCAGCAGCTCGGTGATGTAGCGGGTCTGGCCGTCCTTCTCGTACTGGCGGGTCTGGATGCGGCCCTCCACGTACACCTTGCTGCCCTTGCGCAGCCGCTCGGCGGCGCGCTCAGCGGGCTCGCGGAAGATGACGACGCGGAACCACTCCGTCTCTTCCTTCCACTCGCCGGCCTCGTCGCGGCTGTTGCGGTTGACGGCCACGCTGAACTGGGTCACGGCGACCCCGCTCGCCGTATAGCGCATCTCCGGATCGCGGCCCAGGTTGCCGATGATCATGCATTTGTTGAGCGACATGGCAGGCCTCCTCCCCTGCTGCGGCGGCAGGGTCAGTCGATGGCGGCGGGGGCCGCCTCGCTCTCCGACTCGTCGATGAATTCGCCGTCGGGGACGAACTCGTCGTCCTCGGGCGGCGCGGACAGGTCGGCCTCCGTCTCGCCCTCGGCCGGGCCGGTCGCCCGGTGGGCCGCCGTGGGCTTCTCGACGCGCGTCACCAGGTGGCGCATGACTTCCTCGCTGATGGCCAGGTCGCGCTCGAGGCCGAGCACGCCCTCGGGCGGCGAGTCGAAGACCACGATGTGGTACGAGCCCTCGTGGTACGGGCCGATCGGATAGGCCAGGCGCCGGCGGCCCCAGGGGCTCACCTTGACGAGCTGGCCGCCGGAAGCCGCGATGGACCGGGTGGCGCGATCGAGGATGGCCTGACTCCGGTCATCGGGCAGATCGGGGCGCAGGACGAGCATGAGTTCGTAACGGCGCATGGGCCGTGGGCCTCCTTCCCATGGGGATGGCTCGGCTCGACGTGACGCTGGGTCAGGGCGACGGCCGGGCTGAAAGGACCGCGGAAGTCTAGCACGGACCGTCTGCTAGACTCCCCGCCGCACCCAGTTTCGCGGCCGTCGAGGTACCGATCCACTTGCCCTCCAGCTCCGTCCTCCTCCTGGCGAGCGACACGTCGTTCGTCGAAACCATCCGCACGAGCATGGCAAGCATCGGGTACGAGGTCGTGGTCACGGCCGACGTGGACGAGGCGTTCCGTCGCGCCGCCGACCAGGCACTGGTGATCCTGGATGCACCCAGCGGCGCCCGGGCGCCCCGCGAGATCTGCCGCGACCTGCGGGCCACGCCGGCCCTGGCGCGGATCCCCGTCCTGTGCATCGCCCAGAGCAGCGACGTGGAGGAGCGGGTCGGCTTCCTGGAGGCGGGCGCCGACGAGGTCATCGTCAAGCCGTTCGACAACCGCGAGCTGGAGGCCCGGGTGGAGGCGCTGCTCGTGCGCTTCCAGCACAGCCGGGACCTGGCCCCCATCGTGGTGCCCGGCGCGCCGGGCATGGCCACACGCAAGGTCATCGCCTTCTTCAGCCCCAAGGGTGGCGTGGGCACGACCACCGTGGCCGTCAACGTCGCGGTGGCTCTGGCCGGCTTCCGGCCCGACCGCGTCGCCCTGTTCGACCTGGACCTCCAGTGGGGCCAGGTGGCGACCCACCTGGACCTGCGACCGCGGTCCACGATCGTCGAACTCTGCCGCGACAGCCAGGCCCTTGCCGAGCCGGAGCTCATGCGGACGTATGCCGAGCACCACGCCTCCGGCCTGGCCGTGTACTGCGCCCCGCCACGTCCCGACCAGGGCGAGCTGGTGACCGGACCGGATCTCACGCAGGTGCTGGATGGCGCGCGCCGGGTCTACGACGTGGTGATCGTCGACGCCGGGTCACAGCTCGACGAGCGGAGCCTCACCATCCTGGAGGCGGCCGACGACGTGGTCCTGGTCTTCTATCCGGAGATCGCCGCCATCAAGGCCCTGCTGTCCCTCCTGGAGGTGCTGGCCGACGTCGGCGGCGTGGGCAGCAAGACCACCTTCGTGATCAACCACCTGTTCGCCCGTGAGCTGCTCAAGACGCGCGACGTGGAGAACACGCTCGGGGCGCGCATCGCGTTCGAGCTGCCGCACGAGCCGGTAGTCCACCTGAAGGCCGTCAACGAGGGCATCCCGGTCGTGCGCGGGGCCGCGCGCAGCCCGGCCGCCGAGGCGCTCGTCCGCCTCGCCCAGCAGCTGGTCGGGACGACCCATCGGGACGCGGTGATCCTGCCCGACACGCGCAAGGGGCTGGGATCCCGCCTGCGTCGAACCTGAACGAGGCTGCTCGAGGCACGAACGGGGCGTCAGAAGGCCCCCGCGGGTAGCTGTCACACCGGGGAGCCCGGGTCCCGCGGGGGCCCTGCCGATGGTGTACCGCAGCCGGTTTGCCACCGACCTTGCGATGGTGCCCCGATGCACCAACCCGGCCTTACAACTCGTCTCACGGTGGGCCGCCCTCCAGCGCGACGTAGACCGCGTCCTGCACCTCGGGCGCCTGGAGATATCCCGGCAGCGCGTGATGCCACTCGGCCTCGTTGCGGACCTCGGTGGCGTGGATCAGGTTCGACGGCGTGAAGTCGTCGCGCAGACCCTCCTGGAACGAGCCGTGGGCGACGGGGTCGCCCTTGGCATGGAAGTTGCGCCAGCGGCCGACTCCCGGCGGAAGCTCGATCGGTCGACGACCTTGCCAGGCCTGCAGGTGGTCTTGGGTCGGTCCCAGCCCCAGCGGCGAACCGACCGTCAGCAACGTCAGGTCCCGGTCGGCGAACTCGGCCTCCCCGAGCACGTCGTACGCCACAACGGATCCGAGCGAGTGCGCCAGCACGACGACCGGCCCCGGATGTCGCCGTACCGCGGCCCGGAACCGGTCGCGCATGCCGTCAGCGAGGACGAGCTCGCCGTGCAGGTACCCGCTGACCTCCCGATAGAACGTGCGCAGCGCATGGGGCATCCCCGCGTCCCCAGCGGCGTGGTGGGACCGATGATCCAGCGGACCCATGGCCGCCGCCAGGCGGATGAGGAACGTGTGGGCGGCATGCTGGCGTCCGGCGGCGACAACGGACGGATGGAGCAGGTGAGGCACGGGCTCCTGGGACTCCGGTCCCGCGGGCACCTCGACCTCATCGGACGGCGTCACGAGGTCCGCGTAGTAGGCCACGTCGGTCTCACCATGCGCGCGAGCGCCGAAGAGCAGCGCATCGTGGAGCCGCAGCCAGTCGTGTTCGGGCGGCTGCAGGCCCGCCCCGTGGACGTGGATAAGGGTCGGGCCGCGAGATGCCATCCGCTGCTCAACCGTCCCGTGACGATCCCAGGACCGGGCTGGTGTGCTGCGGCTGGTACACCGCGAGGCGCGCGCCGCCGGGCATCGTCATGACCGCGATCCGGCCCCATCGTTCGTGATGGACGGGGTCGAAGGTCGCGCCGGCCGCCTCGAGCCGGGTCATCGTGGCCTCTAGGTCGTCGCACATGAGATAGAGCTCGTGGCGCTCCGTATCTGACGGGTGGACCGCCACCTCGGCCGGCGGCAGGGCGAAGATGAGCCACCCCCCGCCGGCATCCACCGAGGCGAGGCCCAGGGCGTCGCGCAGGAAGGCCCGCGTCTCCTCCGCGGCGCTCGTGAAGATGATCATGTGGGACCCGACGATCATGGGATCCTCCTGTCGGCCGAGTCTAGACGCCCGGCAGGAGAAGGCGGTGCCGTAGAGTCAGGCCATGGCCGCCTCGCCTCGCTCGTTCGTCCTGCACCACACGCGCCTCCGGCCCGTCCCCGGCCTGGAGGCGATCCGGCTGCACCTGGCGGATGACGTCCTGTCGCTGTGGCACGCGGTCCAGCTCGAGCAGGGCGATCCCGACCCGGCCCTGCCGTTCTGGGCCGTCGCCTGGGCTGGCGGCCTGGCCCTGGCGCGGTACGTGGGCGAGCATCCCGAGGTCGTGGCGGGCCGCCGCGTCCTCGACCTCGCGTCGGGTTCCGGGCTCTGCGCCATCGCCGCGAGTCAGGCGGGCGCGGCCGTCGTGACCGCCGCCGACATCGACCCGTACGCCGCGGCGGCCCTCGAGCTGAATACGCGTGCCGCTGGCCGCCGGGTCGCCGTCGTGCGGCGCGACGTGCTGGACGAGGACCCGCCCGATGTGGACGTCATCCTGGCCGGTGACTGCTGCTACGAGGCGGCCCTCGCCGCGCGTCTCCTGCCGTGGCTGCAGCGCGCCCGCTCGCGTGGCATCGACGTTCTGCTGGGCGACCCCGGCCGCCGCTACCTGCCCTTGGATGCACTGGTGGAACTCGCCACGTATGACGTCCGCACCACGAGCGAGCTTGACGACCTGGCGCTCAGGCAGGGCCGCGTGTACGCCCTCAGGCCGACGACGCCGTGACCGGCCGCGGCGTGCCCTGGTGGTGCCGAAGGCAGGACTCGAACCTGCACGCCCTTGCGGGCAGCCGATTTTAAGTCGGCCGCGTCTGCCGTTCCGCCACTCCGGCGCTCGCCCGAGTCTACAAGCGTCGGCCCGGGGCGAGCGCCGTCTTGACGGAGTCGCGTTTGCGGGCGTCCGGGTATCCTGCCCCGATCGATGAGTGGGAGCCAGCCATGACCGACCTGAAACAACGCCTCACCCCGATCCAGTACGCCGTGACGCAGGAGGCGGCGACCGAGCGTGCGTTCACCGGCGCCTACTGGGACAACCACGCGGACGGGATCTACCGCTGCGTGGTCTGCCATGCGCCGCTCTTCGACGCCGGCCAGAAGTTCGAGTCGGGCACCGGCTGGCCCAGCTTCTACGACGTGGTGGAGAACGGGCGGGTGACCACCGTCACCGAGCGCTCGCTCGGCATGGAGCGGATCGAGGTGCGCTGCGCCAACTGCGGGGCGCACCTTGGCCATCTCTTTCCCGACGGTCCGCGGCCGACGGGGCTGCGCTACTGCATCAACTCGGCCGCGCTCGACTTCGCGGATCGGGCCGCCGAACCAGAGAAAGGGTCTGACCGATGACGTTGTCCCGTTCCAGGGTTGCCCTCGTGGCCCTCGCCTTCGTCCTCGGCGCCTGCTCCGGAGGCACGGCGACGACCGGCGCCACTGGCACGCCCGTGAGCGGCGGCGGCGCATCCGCCAGCGCGGCCACGCCGGCGCCGACGGCAACGCCCGTGGCGACAGCGGCTCCGACCGCCAGCGCCAGCGCTTCGCCGTTTGCCGGGCCTCTCCCCTCGGGCTTCGACCCGTGCACGTTGCTGACCGACGCGCAGGCCTCGGCCGTCAACAGCGTGACGTACGGCCCCGGCACCGTCCACGGCCTGAACAACGGGTCGCTCGAATGCGTATGGGGGAGCAACTCGCCCTCGGCCAGCGTGGTCGTCCAAGTAGCCATCTGGCCCACCGCGACGCTCGCCGATGCGACCTACACGGAACTACTCGCGACCCTCAAGGGCTTCTCCGTCACCGATATCCCGGCGTTCGCCGACAAGGCCGCCATCGCGCGGGCGCCTGCCGGCACCGTCTCGACCGGCGGGATCTACGTCAAGGACGGCATCCTGTGGTTCGATGTCGTCTACCTCAAGGGCACCGCACCTTCGGACAACGCCCTCAAGTTCGCCGCCACGCTGGTCCTGGGCAACCTGCCCTGAACGAAGCGATGACCGGCATCGCCTGAGCGATGAACGCCTCAGAGCGGGCCGCCTTGCAAGCTGCCTGCAAGACGAGCGCGTTCCGGTCGGGCGCCCTCACCGCCCTGCCCTCGCTACGGTGGCGGGCAGACCCCCGAGGTCGTTTCGACCCGGGATCAACGCACCAAAGGAGCGCGTCGTGGCTGAGCTGTCGACCAACCGCCGAAAGCATCTCAAGGACTCGCAGTTCGGCCTGCCGGACGAGCGCAAGTACCCCATGCCCGACAAGGCGCACGCGCGGAACGCCAAGGCGCGGGCCGCCCAGCAGGAAGACAAGGGGACCATCACGGCGGCCGAGGAGCGCAAGATCGACCGTAAGGCCGACCGCATCCTCGACCGGTAGCCGGCTAGGGGGCGCTCAGGCGGAGTGGTGGAGGCGACGAGCGGATTCGAACCGCTGAATAGAGGTTTTGCAGACCTCCCCCTTAACCACTTGGGTACGTCGCCCGGGAACGGAGCCGAAGGGGATTCGGCCGTGTGTGACTGGCTGGCCCTCGAGGATTCGAACCTCGGTTCACGGATCCAAAGTCCGCTGTCCTACCACTAGACGAAGGGCCAGCGGGACGCGCTCACCTGACCGTGGTGCGTGCTCGAGAGGGAATGGAGCGGAAGACGGGACTCGAACCCGCGACCCTCACCTTGGCAAGGTG
>CAZFGT010000049.1:0-1913 GCA_964518505.1 uncultured Anaerolineaceae bacterium
TTCAAGCACACGGAGGCGGTGCTGACCTACCAGTCGGGGTTCACCGCCAACAGCGGCGTCATCCCGACGATCACCGGGGAGCGCGACCTGATCGTCAGCGATGAGCTCAACCACGCCTCCATCATCGATGGGGTCCGCCTCTCCAAGGCCGCCCGCGCCGTCTACCCGCACAAGGACGTGGACGGCCTGGAGGGTGTGCTGCGCGACGCCCGCGCCAAGGGCGGCCCCGGCGGCGCGTACGAGCACATCCTCGTCATCACCGACGGCGTCTTCAGCATGGACGGCGACATCGCGCCGCTGCCGGGGATCTGCGACGTCTGCGAGCGCTACGGCGCAGCCGTGATGATCGACGATGCCCACGCGTCGGGCGTGCTGGGCCGCAACGGCCGCGGCACGGTCGATCACTTCGGCCTCCACGGCCGGGTGGACATCCAGGTGGGCACACTCTCCAAGGCAGTCGGCGTCCTGGGCGGGTACGTGGCCGGCACGCAGGCCCTGCGCGATTACCTCATCCAGCGGTCCCGGCCCATCCTCTTTTCCACGTCCCACCCGCCGGCGGTGGTGGCCGCCTGCCTGGCCGCCCTCGACGTCCTCGAGGGCGAGCCGGAGCGGATCGAGCGGCTGTGGGCCAACACCCGCTTCTTCAAGGCCGGCCTGACCAGCCTGGGCTTCGATACCGGCATCAGCGAGACGCCGATCACGCCGGTCATCGTGGGCGACTCCGAGCATGCCGGCCAGCTCAGTGCGCGGCTCCTGGAACTGGGCGTCTTCGCCCAGGCCGTGGTCTACCCCACCGTGGCCATCGATCGCGCCCGGATCCGCACCATCGTCTCTTCCGAACACACCCGCGACGACCTCCAGGCGTGCCTGGACGCCTTCGCCACCGCGGGCCGGGAGTTGCGGCTCATCGGGGGCTGAGGTGCGTCGCCTGACGACCAGCCTGGTCGGGCTGGCGGTCAGCGCCGTCCTGATCGGGCTGGTGCTGCTGGAGGTCAACCCCGGCGCCGCCGCGGCGACCCTGGGACGCGCTCAGCCGCTCATCCTCATCCTGGTCCTGCCGCTGCTGGCCATCGACCAGGCGGCGCGGACGGTCCGCTGGCATCTCCTGCTGGCGCACGAGCCACGACCCGGCTACCGCGAGACGTTCCGGTACCTGGTGGTGGGCTACCTCGTCAACATCGTCCTGCCGGGTCGCCTCGGCGAGTTCGTGCGGGCGCACCTGGCCGGCACGCGCGCCCACGTGGGCCAGCTGCGGGCCCTGGGTTCGATCGCCCTCGAACGTGGCCTTGACCTCGTCAGCGCCGCCACGCTGGGCGCCTTCGCCGCGGCGAGCCTGGGGCTGGGCAACGGCATCACGGGCGCGTTCACGGTCGTGGCAGCCCTGGGCTGGATCGTGCTGCTGACCGTCACCCTGGTCCCGCATGACCTGGTGCGGCGGCTCCTGGACGGGATCGTGGCCCGCTTCAGCCGCGGCCCGGCGCGCCTCGTGCTGCCCCACCTTGGCTCGTTCGGGCATGCCCTGATCGACGCTGCCGCGCCCCGCCTGGTGGTCGCGGCGCTTGGCCTGACGCTCATCAGCTGGGCCACGGGCACGGCCGTCTTCGCGCTCGTGGCCACCTCACTGGGGCTCTCGGTCCCCCCGCTCGTGCTGCTGGCCATGGTGACCGCGGCCAACCTGGGGGCGGCCATCCCGTCCGCCCCGGCCGGCATCGGGCCCTTCGAGTTCGCCGTGGTGTACGTGGGGACGGCCGCCGGTCTCGACAGCTCGCAGGCTCTCGCCCTGGGCATCCTGGCCCACCTCGTGGGGACCGTGCCGGTCGCGGCCGCGGGCGCGCTCAGTCTGCCCTCGGTCGACTGGCGCCTCGGCGAGCTGCGCGGCCTGGCCGCCCTCCGTCGCGGTGAAGCCGGGACGG
>CAZFGT010000049.1:2013-16085 GCA_964518505.1 uncultured Anaerolineaceae bacterium
GACCGGAGCCGCGCCGATGGGGCCACGAAGGATCGCCCGGCTGGGGGCCGCGCGCCTCGACCATGAGCGGCCTAGCCGCGCCCGGGTGGCGGTGTCAACGGCACGAAGCGCCGGTCGCGGCGCCAACCCAGGCGATGGAGTGTGTAGCTGGTCACCACGCCGAGCGTGCCCATGCCGTAGCGCACCGAGCGGCGGAAGTTGACCGAGGAGGCCTCGGCGAAGTAGCGCGTGGGCACGGCCACCTCGGTGATGGTGAAGCCGGCCGCCACGACCTGGGCCACGAACTCCTGGTCGAACACGAAGTCGTCGCTGTCGCGCTCCATGTCGACCGCCCGCAGGAGGCGCGCCGAGTAGGCCCGGAAACCGGTGTGGTACTCGGAGAGGTGGAGCCCGAAGGCCCGGTTCTCGAGGCCCGTGAGGAACCGGTTGGCGACGAACTTCCAGCGTGGCATGCCCCCGGCCAGCGGGTCGCCCAGGAGGCGCGAGCCCAGGACCATGTCGGCCGTGCCGGCGATGATCGGGGCGACCACGGCGGGGATGCGGGTGGGGTCGTATTGATAGTCGGGGTGGACCATCACCACGATGTCGGCGCCGGCCGCCAGGGCGAGGCGGTAGCACGTCTTCTGGTTGCCGCCGTATCCACGATTCTGGCGATGCACCTCCACCTGGAGGCCAAGCCGCTGGGCGATCTCGACCGTTTCATCGCGCGACACGTCATCGACGAGGATGACGTGGTCGACGATGGCTTTGGGGATGTCGTGATAGGTGCGCTCGAGGGTCTTGGCCGCGTTGTAGGCGGGCATGACCACGACGATCATGAGCGGCTCCGCGCGAGGGACCTGGGCCCGCCCACCGTGTGCATCGTGCCGATGCTAGCGGACGGGCGGGGGCGGCGCGGCCCGAGCGCACCGGTCCCTCCTGTACGCTGTGGCCGATGGTCGCCCCGGAGCCCCCTGCAGCAGCGCTCGACCTCCCCCTGGACGCGCACCTCCATACCGACCTCTCACCGGATGCCGACGTGCCGCTCGACGCGTACGCGGCGCTGGCGCGCACGAGGCACGTGGCCGAGCTGGCCATCACCGACCACCTCGACTTCGAGCCAGGCGCACCGGCCTATGGCTACGCCGAGTTCGACCGGCGCGAGCGCGTCGTAAGGGAGGCCGCAGAGCGTTGGGACGGCCGCCCCGCCATCCGCCTGGGCGTCGAGGTCACTTACCAGGCGCAGTACGAGGCCGAGATCCGAGCGTACCTGCGCGCCCACCCGTACGACTACGTCATCGGGTCCGTGCATGTGGCGCGGGAGCACCCGCTGGCGCGGCCGGCGACCGCCGCCGCATGGACCCGGGCGCGCACGGTCGAGGAGGCTGGCGCGTGGTACTGGGCGGAGGTGCTCGGCGCGATCCGGAGCGGACTGTTCGACACGATCGGCCACCTCGACGTCATCAAGCGCTGGCTCGTGCCGTACTACGGACCGTACGAGTTCGAGGCGCACGCCGACACCTACGACGCCGTCCTGGGGGCGCTCGTCGAAGCGGGCACCGCCCTGGAGGTCAACAGCTCGGGCCTCCGCACCGACATCCCCGGGCCGTTCCCCCACCCCGGTGAGCCATACCCGCCCGCGGCCGTCGTGGCTCGCTTCCGGGCCCTTGGCGGGACGCGCGTCGTGGCCGGGTCGGACGCCCATCGCGTGGCCAGCTTCGCCGGGGCGCTGCCCGAGGCCTACGCCGTGCTTCGTGCCGCCGGCTTCGAGCGCCTGGCCTTCCGTCGGGGTGGCCAGCCCATGGAGATCGACCTGGCCCCTTCGTCGGTGCTGACCGAGGCGGCCCGGTGAGACTCACGATCGTGGGACCGGGGCCGGCCTACACGCGACGCCGGCTCAGCTCGTCCTGCTATCTCGTCGAGCACGAGTCGACGGCGCTGCTGCTGGACCTGGGTCACGGCAGCTTCGCCAACCTCGCGCGGCGTCGTGAGCCGGCCAGCCTCACCGCGATCCTGATCAGCCATCTCCATCCCGACCACCACATCGACCTCGTCCCGCTGCGCCACTACCTGATGTACGCGCCTCACCCTGCTGGGCGGGTCGCGCTGCACGCGCCGGCCGACCTGCGGCGGCGCTACGACCAGCTGAACGGGGAGGGCGGGTTCCTGGACGTCCTGAGCCCGGAGCCGGCGCTGGAGCCGGGGGCCCGGGAGATCGGGCCCTTCCGCGTGACGGTCGGGCGGGTGACCCACACCGATGCCAGCTTCGGGTTCCGCGTGGCGCTCGCCGGCGGCCAAAGCCCCGGCCTGGTCTACTCCGGCGATTGCGGCCGTCCGGAGGACCTCGTCGCCCTGCTGCGACCCGATGACATCCTGCTGTCGGAGGCGAGCTTCGGGAACGCCGACCCGGTGGATGAGGTGGAGCACCTCACCGCCGCCCAGGCGGGCCAGGCCGCCACGACGGGCGGCGCCAGCCGGCTCCTGCTGACGCACATCCTCGACGAGAACCTGCGCGGCGCTGCGGCGGGCGCACGCCGCACCTTCAAGGGTCCGGTCGAGCTCGCGCGGCCGGGCCGCCAGGTGGAGATCGGCTAGCCAACAGAAACGGACGCCGGTTCAGGGACCGGCGTCCGTCCTGTGGTGGCGGGTGGGGCGCGTCGGCGCCCCGGGTTCATCGGATCAGCGGCGGCGGCGGTTCACGGGGCTCGGGGCCAGGACGAGGACGCCCGTCGTGCCGATGGCCATGAGGGCCAGCACGAGGAGCAGGGCCCCGTTACCCGATCCACCGTTCGAGCCATCGGTCGAGGTGGCCGGCGGCGTCACGCCGGGGGTGCCACTCGAGGCTTCGGCCGAACCGGTCGGGGTGGGCGTGCCGCTCGAGGGCTCAGCGGAACCCGTGGGCGGAGCCGTGTCGGTCGGGGTCGGGGTCGCCGTATCGGTCGGCGTGGGGGTGGCCGTATCGGTCGGGGTCGGGGTCGCCGTATCGGTCGGCGTGGGGGTTGCCGTGTCGGTCGGGCTGGCGCTCTCCGACGGCGAGGGCGTCGAGCAGTCGCCGGCGAACTCGAACATCCAGTGCTGCACGATGGTGTGGTCGCCGGCCTTGCCGTTCGACTCCGTCAGGCCGTTGGCCTCGAGCGAGGCCAGCAGGGCGACGTCGTCCTGACTGTTCAGGAGGTACACGTCCTCCTGCACGTAGCCGCACTGGGGCAGCAGGGCTTCGTTGCCGAGGCTGGCGCCCTCGACCTGTGCGACATAGACCTGCGGGAAGATGGACGAGAAGTTGCCGATCGACGCGTCTTCGACGTCGAGCTTGACCTGGGGCGCGACGGGGAGCAGCCATGAGACGGTGACCGTCTCGGGCAGGCTCTGCGCGGCGACCGAGGCCGGCACGAGCAGCGCGGCGGCGAATAGGCTGACGCCGACAGCCGCGGCGCGGCTCCGGCGAAGGCTCTGGTGACCTGGCGCGTGGGACATGTGACGCCCTTTCGATAAGTGCTCGGGCGCCGGGATGAAGGTCGGCGCCACTGGTCCGATGGATGACCAGATACTGGCCTCCGGTCCTGGGGTTGTCTAGGACCATCGACGGACCCCGCTGTAGACCGGACCGCACCAGTCTGCACCTGACCGACACCGCGCGTTGTGCCGCCGCAACGCATTCGGTCCTGCCCGGCCCATGACCTTCGGCGGACCACGGGAACGGGTACGCTCTGGCCGATGGTCTCCCCCGGTGACACCGCCCCCGCGCCGGCCGCTCGACGAGCGGTGCAGGACCTCCTCGCGCGCGCCTGGCAGGCGGCTGAGGCGGGTGGCGAGCTGCCCGTCGTGCCCGACACCGAACGTCCCGCCATCGAGGTCGCCCATCCCGCCGATCCCACGCACGGCGACCTGGCGACCAACCTGGCCCTGAAGCTCGCGCGACCGTTGCGGCGGTCGCCGCTGGCGATCGCGGAGACGCTCGCCGCCGCGGTGCGTACCGAGTCAGCCGCCAGCGCCGGCGGCGTGCCCTTGCTGTCGGCGGTGACCGCCGCCGCCCCGGGGTTCATCAACCTGCGGCTGGCGCCCGCCTGGCTGGAGGCGGCCGTCGACGCGGCGCTGGCGGCTGGCCCACGGTTCGGGCGCCTTCAGCAGGCGCAGCCGCGGCACGTCAACGTCGAGTTCGTCTCCGCCAACCCCACCGGGCCGCTGCACATCGGCAACGCCCGGGGAGCGTTCGTGGGAGACCTCCTCTGCCGCGTGCTCGAAGGAGCCGGCCATCAGGTCACGCGCGAGTACTACTTCAACGACTTCGGCGCCCAGGTCCGCCACCTTGGCGCGTCCGTGCTGGCGCTCCGCGAGGGCCGCCCGGTGCCCGAGGAGGGCTACCGGGGCGAGTACGTCGGCGAGCTGGCAGGCGAGCTCCCCATCGACGTGCTGGCGGCCGCCACGGCCACGGACGCCGACGCGGACGACGTCGTCGGGCGGTGGGCCTCAGAACAGGTCCGGGCGGGTATCGAGGCGTCGCTGGCCCGCCTTGGCGTGCGCTTCGACGTGTGGAAGAGCGAAAGCTCCCTGTACCGCGACGGCTGGGTCGCCCGTGCGGTCGACCGGCTGCAGGCCGCGGGCAAGCTGTACGAGCAGGACGGCGCGCTATGGTTCCGCTCCACCGAGTACGGCGACGACAAGGATCGCGTGGTGCGCCGCTCGAACGGCGAGTTCACCTACTTCGGCTCGGACATCGGCTACGTCCTGGACAAATGGCAGCGCGGCTTCGATCCGCTGCTCTACCTGTGGGGCCAGGATCACCACGGGACCGTGGCCCGCCTGCGCAACGCGGCGCAGGCGATGGGCCTGCCGGACGGAGCGGTGCGGGTCCTGCTCATCGCCTGGGTGCGCTTCGTCCGCGACGGCCGCGAGATCTCCATGTCCAAGCGGGCTGGCGAGTTCATCACCCTCGACGAGCTGCTGAGCGAGATCGGCGTGGACGCAGCCCGCTGGTTCTTCGCCGCCCGCGGGGCGACGGTGGGCATCGACTTCGACATCGAGCTGGCCAAGAAGCAATCGGCCGAGAACCCCGTCTACTACGTCCAATACGCCCACGCACGCATCGCCTCGCTCCTGCGCAAGGCAGCCGAGGCCGGCCTCGCCCCCGCCCCGTCCATGGCCGGCGCGCTGGAGGGCGACGAGGTGGCGCAGGGCCTGGCGAAGATCGTCCTGCGGCTGCCGGAGGTGGTCGAGGATGCCGCGGCGGCCGAGGAGACACAGGGCGTGGCCACCTATGCGACAGAGCTGGCGACCACCTTCCACGCCTACTACCGGGACCGGCGCGTCGTGGATCCGGCCGAGGGGGCGACCTCCGCCGGCCGGCTCAGGCTGGTGGACGCCGCGCGCCTCGCCCTCGCCAATGCCCTGGCCCTGCTGGGCATCTCGGCCCCGGAGGCGATGTAGCCCGACCCGTCGAGGTGTCGGTTTCTTCATCGTGTCGGCGCTTGTCGCTTCACGGAGCCCGGGTAGCGTACGGACTGCGGAATTGAGAAGCCCACCGCTTCCAGTTCCCTCTCCCTCCCTCCGAACGGGGAGCGCCGATTGGGCAGGCGCTCCCCGTTCTCCCTTGTCTGGCAGAATCGCCACGTGGAGATCAGCTGGTACGGTGGCGGCTGCGTGCGCCTGCGCGGCAAGGAAGGCACGATCGCGGCGGACGCGTACCGCAGCGTGGTCGGGCCGACCGGGCGCGGTCTCACCGCGGACATCGTCACCTTCAGCCACGCCGATCCCCACCCCGAGGTCAGCCGCGGCAAGCGTGGGGGCCACGCGGCGCCCGATGGCCGGGTCGTCCGTCCCACCAGCCTGGAGCCCGCCTTCCAGCTCGATGGGCCGGGCGAGTACGAGATCCGCCACGTCCTGATCAGCGGTGTACGCACCTTCCGCGACGACCAGAAGGGCGCCGTCGACGGCCCCAACGTGGCCTTCGTCTACGAGCTCGACGGGCTCCACGCGGTGCACCTGGGGGATATCGGCCATCCCCTGACCGAGGCCATGATCGGGGAGATCGGCGCGGTCGACGTGGTCTGCATCCCCATCGGTGGCCGCCTGACCGCGGGGCGCGCCTCCGAGCTGGTCGCCCAGCTGGATGCCAACCTCGTCGTGCCGCTGGCAGTCGCCGAGGACGAAGCGGAGGGCCAGCTGCAGATCGCCCGGTTCCTGCACGAGATGGGCGTCGGGCAAGCGCCCGCGACCCAGGCGCGCCTCGTGGTGACGGTCTCGTCGGTGCCCCAGGAGCTGACGCTCATCATGCTGGAGCAGCGCGGCCGCGGCTGACCCTGCCGTCCGTCGAGCCTAGCTTCGGGCGAGCACCACCTGGCCGTGCTTGACGACGGCCCGCACCAGGTCGGCGCCCAGCCAGTACGGGATCAGCTCATGGCCGGACACGTCCCACACCACGAGGTCGGCCTGCTTGCCCACCTCGAGTGAGCCGTGGGTCTCGGCGAGGTGGAGCGCCTGGGCCGCATTGATCGTCACGGCGGCCAGGGCCTCGGTCGGCGTCAGCCCCAGGCGCAGCACCGCCAGGGACAGGACGAGCGGCAGGTTCGGTGTGGGTGACGTGCCCGGGTTGAAGTCGGTGCCAAGGGCGACCGGGATGCCCCGCTCGATGAACGTCCTGGCCGGGGCGCCGTGGTCCGTCATCAGGAAGAGGCTCGTGGCGGGCAGCACCGTGGCCACCACCGGCGCGTCCCCGGCTGCCGCCTGGGCCAGCGCCGCGACCCCTTCCCGTGACGGCGCGCCAAGGTGGTCGGCCGAGGCGGCGCCCAGCTCGGCGGCCAACTCGGCCCCGCCCGACGGCTCCAGCTCGTCGGCGTGCAGGCGCGGCTCCATGCCCAACCGCCGGGCCTCCACGAGCAGCCGCCGCGACTGGTCCGCGGTGAAGACGCCGGCCTCGCAGAAGACGTCGCAGAAGCGGGCCCTGCCCTGGGCGGCGACCGCGGGCAGCTGATCCCGCAGCACGGACCGTAGGTAGGCCTCGGTCGGCTCAGGCCGGTCGCGGAACTCGGCCGGCACGGCGTGCGCGCCAAGGAAGGTCGGCACGACCTCCACCGGCCCCTCGGCGCCGAGCCGCGCGGCCAGCTCCAGAAGGCGCAGCTCGGTGGGGCGGTCAAGGCCGTAGCCCGATTTGGCCTCGATCGTGGTGACGCCGTGGGCCAGCATCTGGTCCACCCAGTGTCGCCCGTGATCCGCCAGCTCCTCCTCGGATGCCTCGCGCGTGCGGGCCACGGTGGCCAGGATGCCGCCGCCCGCGGTGAGCACCTCCAGGTAGCCGGCGCCACGCTGGCGCAGCCGCAGCTCTGCCTCGCGGGTGCCGGCGAAGAGCAGGTGCGTGTGCGGATCGATGAGGCCGGGCGTGACCGTGCCGCCCCGGGCGTCGAGGGTGGTGAACCGCCGCTCGTCGGTCAGGCCCTCCGCCGCCAGCCGTCGCTGCACGTCATCGTGGGTCCCGACGGCGACGATGCGTCCGTCGAAGACGGCGACCTCCGGCCGGCCGCCGGTCAGCGCGGCGGCCTCGTCCTGGGCCGCGCCGCGGCGAACACCACCGGCGAAGGTCGTGATCTCGGCCGCGCCCGTGATGAGCAGGCCCGGACGGGTGCTGCTGCGCGCGCGTCCGCCGGCCAGGACGCGGAGGGTCACGCGGTGGGTCCGCCCATCGCCGCCGCGAGCCGCAACTCGAGGGCCATGTCGGGGCGGAAGTCGCGGATGCGCAGCCACTCGGCGGCTGCCCGCAGGCGCGCCTCCACGGGATGGTCGGCCGGCACCTCGATGTGATCCGCCACGTCGCGCAGCGCCGCCAGGGGCGCCAGGCCGATGAGCTCGGACTCGCGCAGCTCCACGCCCTCGTCGGCGGCCAGGGCCCGGACCGTCTCCCACACCAGCCACAGCGAGGTCACGCTGAAGTCCAGCAGGTTCATCGAGACCTGGGCGCAGCCCAGCTCCTCCAGCGGCAGCCCCAGGGCCTGCACGCGCGGCAGGCCGCCCGAGCTTTCGCGGACCCGCCGCGCGATGCGCTTGGCGAGGTCCACGTCCGGCGAGGCGAGGTTGATGTTGTAGGCGATAAGGAACGGCCGCGCCCCCACGGCGACGGCGCCGGCGGTGGGGTGCACGCGAGGCGGGCCGAAGTCGGGCTCGCGCCCATGCTGGCCGATGGTCTCGCGCAGGCCCTCGAACTGCGGCCGGCGCAGGTCGGCCAGCACGACCCGATCCGGTCGGGTGGCCGCCCGGGCGTAGAGGTAGACGGGGAGCTCGAAGCGCTCCGCGATGCGGGCGCCGAACGCGCGCGCCAGCTCGATGCACTCCTCGATCGTGCTGTCGCCGAGGGGCACGAACGGCACCACGTCCACGGCCCCGATGCGGGGGTGCTGGCCCTCGTGGACCGTCAAGTCGATGCGCCGCAGGGCCACGGCCACGGCGGCCTCCATGGCCGCCACGACCGGCTCCGGCGGTCCGGCGAACGTCAGCACGGAACGGTTGTGGTCAGCGTCGGAGGTGCGATCGAGGAGATAGACGTCCGGCGTCGACGCCACGGCTGCGGCCAACTGGTCGACCACCTCGATTCGGCGGCCCTCGCTGAAGTTGGGCACGCACTCGACCAGTCGGGCCACGGGTCCTCCCTGCGTCTGTGCCTCGGCGGCCTGGCGCTAGCTGAGCTTCTCCAGGAGCGACTCCGCCTGGAAGAGGTTGACGCCACTGGCGAGGAGGTCGACCAGGCCGCGCATCGTGCGCTCCTCTTCCACCTGCTCGTCGATGAACCACTGCAGGAACTGCAGGCTGCGGTGGTCGCCGGCCTTCGTGGCGGCCGCGGCGAGGGTGTCGAACAGGAACGTGACACGGACCTCGCTGGCGAGCGCCGCCTGCACGGCCTCGCTGGCCGATCCGTACGCGGTCACCGCGGAGCGCACCGCCGGGAGGTCGAAAGGCACCTCGTTGTCGATGAGGAACGAGGTGATCCGTCTCGCGTGACCGGCTTCCTCGATGGCCTGGTCACGGAAGAGCTTGGCCCAGCCGTTGAGGCTCTGGCGCTCGAAGCTGAGGGCGATGCCCATGTACATCTGGTGGGCCCCCAGCTCGTGGCCGATCTGGGCCACCAGCAGCGCACGGACCGGTTCGCTGATCATCCAACGCCTCCCTGTGGATCGCCTGGCCGACGACGATAGACCAGTCGGCGTGCCCGCGGGGTCCCGCGAGGCCGGATCAGGCTCCGGCGAGCGTCAGCACGATGTCGGTCGCAAGGGCCACGATGAGGCCCGCCACGAGGGCCCCGTTGGCGGCCATGGGGTCCGCGAAACGCCGCGCGACGCTCACCATCTCGTTGAAGACATGGATCAGGGCACCAGCCGCCACCCCCAGGAAGATGATGCTGATGAGCGGCGACACGAACGTATAGCCGACCACGCCGCCCAGGAAGGTCGGCCCACCGCCGACGATCCCGGCGAGGGCCAGGAACGACCATGTCGGCTGGGGGCCCGAGGCCAGCGGCGCGGCGATGCCGAAGCCCTCCGTCGCGTTGTGCAGGGCGAAGCCGATGACGAGCAGCAGCGCCAGCTGGGTCGCCCCCGTGGCGGCCGACTGGCCGATAGCCAGGCCCTCTGAGAAGTTGTGGAGGCCCAGGCCGACCGCCGTACCGAGAGCGATCTGGCGGAGGTCCATCTCGCTCCGAGCGCCGCGCATCCGGCGGGTCACCCAGACGATCGAGAGGAGGCCCCCGGCCAGGCTGACCGCGAGCGCCACGGCGTCGGCGACGGCATCCCCCACCGGCCCGGTGCCCGCCTGGGCGTCGTCCAGGGCCGTCTGGAGCGGCTCCACGGCGTGGCTCAGGATGTCCCAGATGAGGAACAGCACGACCCCCGCCGCGGCGGCCGTCAGGATCACCTGCACGCGCGTGGATACACGCAACCGCCCCACCGGCAGGCCCAGGAAGATCGTGGCGCCGGCGAACGCGGCGAGAAGCACGGTCTGGGCGAACGACACGCGGAGCCCTCCTCAAGGACGCGACGAAGCTGGGCCGGGTCAAGAGGCCCGTGCTGCGGGCCGGGGGCGCTGGCCAATCCCGATGACGGGGGTCGGGATTGCGTCGCGGATGCTAGCCCGAGGCATCCAACGTGTCAAGCACTCCTGATGCGACGTTTCAAGGGCCCTTGATACGTGCGCTTGCGCCCCTGGCGGCCGTGGGGCGACGGGTACCATGAGGCTCATGGCTCGACGCGAGACGCAGGCGGAGGAGACGCCGCTCTCCGAGGCGGCCCAGCACTACCTCCTCGCCGTGCGGGCCATGACCGACGGGGACACGACGACGCAGGCATCGGTCCTGGCGCGCAGCCTCCACGTCTCGCCCCAGGCCGCCTCGGAGATGCTCGCCCGCCTGACGGCGGAGGGCCTGGTACAGGTTGCGGACGGGCGCGAGTTGTCGCTCACGCCGGCCGGCCGCGAGGCCGCGGACACGATCTTCCGCCGCCACTCGCTGCTGGAATGGCTGCTCACGGCGGTCATCGGGCTGGGCTGGGCCGAGTCGGATGAGGAGGCCGGCCGCCTCCAGGGATCGGTCTCGCCGCGGGTCGAGACGGCCATCGCGGAACTCGTCGGCTATCCCTCGACGTGCCCCCATGGCAACCCCATCGACGCCGCGGCTGCCCTCGCGCGCCCACGCGGGACGCCGCTCAACCAGGTCGAGGCCGGCGCGACCGTCACCATCTATCGCATCACCGAACAGGCAGAGGAGGACGCCGAGCTGCTCATGTACCTGGAGCAGCAGGGCCTCGTGCCCGGCGCCCACGCCACGGTCCAGGAGGTCTCCGCGGGACGGGACTCGATCACCCTCGACGGGCCGCACGGCCGCTCCTCCATGGGCCTCCGCCCGGCCGGGCTCATCCGCGTCCTGCCGGGGCGCGCCGACCCGACGCTCTTCCACCACGTCCCGGACATCGTGTCGGCCGGGCGACGCGGGGGATGAACGCTGCCGCGGCCGATCGGGCCGGGCTGGTCGCCCTCGCCGAGCGGCTGCGGGCCCTCCATGTGCCGGGTCGGCCGCTGATCCTGCCCAACGCCTGGGACGTCCCGAGCGCCCGTGCCGTCGAGGCGGCCGGGTTCGCGGCCATCGCCACCTCGAGCGCGGCGGTCGCCGAGGCACTTGGCTTCGAGGACGGCGAACAGGCCCCGCCCGACGCGATGTTCGCCGCCGCCGGGCGGATCGCTGCGGCGGTGGAGGGCCCGGTGACCATGGACGCGGAGGCGGGGTACGGGTTGGACCCCGGCGAGTTCGTCGCCTGCGTCATCGACGCCGGGGTGGTCGGCTGCAACCTCGAGGACACCGATCACCGCGCCGGCGGCGTGCGGGACGCAGAGGCCCAGGCGCAGTGGCTGGCTGAGGTGCGCGCCGCCGCTACGGCGGCCGGCGTGCCCCTGGTGATCAATGGCCGCATCGATGTCCACATCCGCTGGGTCGGACCGGCCGAGGCGCGGACCGACGAGGCGATCCGTCGCGGCAACCTGTACCTGGAGGCCGGCGCCGACTGCGTCTATCCCATCTGGGTGGCCGACGAGCCCACCATCGAGGCCCTGGTGGCGGGCATCCGCGGGCCGGTGAACATCTACGCCCGACCCGAGGCGCCATCACCGGCTCGGCTGGCCGAGCTTGGCGTGGCCCGCGTCTCGTTCGGGCCATGGATCCATCGGCTGGCGATGCGGGAGGTGGCCCGTATCGCGACGGCCATCGCCGGCGGCGAGGACGTGCTGACGGGATGAGCGGCCCGCCCGCCCCCGAGCGCCCGCCCCAGTCGTACAGCGAGCGCTACGCCGGGACCGCGTGGGGACGGCCGATCGAGCCGCCCCAACCAGAGAAGGTCGCGGAACCACCGCCCCGCGGGTTCAGCTGCCTGCGCGTCCTGGTCATGATGGTGGGCATCTTCTGGCTGCTGCCGGCGGTCGTCTCCATCGTCAGCGACATCGCCATCGGCAGCTCCGGTGAGATCGAGGGCGTCATCCTGGACGACACCCTCCGCACGTTGCTGCTCATCGGCGTCATCAGCAACCTGTTCTGGGCGGCGTTCGGGCTGAAGCTCATCATCGCGCCGGGCCGCCGAACCTTGGGCTGCTCGGCCGTGCTCGGCCTCGTCAATGCGTTGCTCTTCGGCGCGGCATTGGGGCTGCTGATCCAGTCCGGCCAGGGCACGGTGCTGCTGGATGCGATCCTGGCGGTGCCGCTCGTCATCTTCGTGCTGGTGATGATGATCTCCCTGCTGGGCAGGGATGCCTGGGACTGACCGCCGTGCGGGCAGCCGTCTCGAGGCCAGGCCGGCCCGCCGCCGTTTGCATGCCGTGCTCGAACTGACGCCCGAGCTGCCCGAGACGGACGGTTCCGCGGTCGTGCCTTGCGCGTCGCGCAACGCTTGGCGGTGGCGGTCCGGGATGTCGGCCCGATGCGTCACGGCGCGCAACGTGGACCCGCGGAGACGGCGAGGCGGGTGGGGGCGCGGATCCGCAGGAAGCGGCTAGCGCTCCTCGAGCATCGGGATGCGGACGCCGCGTTGGCGGGCGACCTCGATGGCCCGCTCGTAGCCCGCGTCGGCATGGCGGATGACGCCCATGCCAGGGTCCGTGGTCAGGACGCGCTCCAGCTTGCGGGCGGCGAGGTCCGTGCCGTCGGCCACCACGACCATGCCGGCGTGCTGGCTGTAGCCGATGCCGGTGCCGCCGCCGTGGTGGATGCTCACCCAGGTGGCCCCGGCGGCCGTGTTGACGAGCGCGTTGAGCAGCGGCCAGTCGGCGATCGCATCGGACCCATCGCGCATCGCCTCCGTCTCGCGGTTGGGCGAGGCGACGGAACCGGCGTCCAGGTGGTCGCGGCCGATGACGATCGGCGCCCCGACCTCGCCGCGAGCCACCAGCTCGTTGAAGGCCAGGCCGGCTCGCGCCCGCTCGCCGTACCCCAGCCAGCAGATGCGGGCGGGCAGGCCCTGGTAGGGCACCTTTGCCTCGGCCATGGTGATCCAGCGGCGGAGTGGCGCGTCGTCGGGGAAGAGCTCCAGGATCGCCTGATCGGTGCGCTTGATGTCGGCCGGATCGCCTGACAGCGCGACCCACCGGAAGGGGCCCTTGCCCTCGCAGAAGAGCGGGCGGATGAAGGCCGGCACGAAGCCTGGGTAGTCGAAGGCGTCCGCCACGCCCGCCTCCTGCGCCTGCGCACGGAGGTTGTTGCCATAGTCGAAGACCACCGAGCCCGCCCGCTGGAAGGCCAGCATGGCCCGCACGTGATCGGCCATCGAACGCATGGAGCGGGTCACGTAGACGTCCGGCTGTGTTTCCCGCAGGACCAGGGCGTCGGCCAGCGTGATCTCTGCCGGGATGTAGCCGGCCAGCGCGTCATGGGCGGACGTCTGGTCGGTCACCACATCGAAGTGCTCGCGGCGCCGCACCAGCTCCGGCTCCACCTCCGCGGCGTTGCCGACCAGGGCGATGGAGAGCGCCTCCCCTCGTGCGGCGGCCGCCCGGGCCCAGGCCAGGGCCTCGTCGGTCGACTCGGTGAGACGATCCACGTAGCCCACGTCGAGTCGCCGGCGGGCCCGCTCGGGGTCCACCTCCACGCAGACGGCGACGCCCTCGTTCATCGTCACCGCCAGCGGCTGGGCCCCGCCCATGCCGCCGAGACCGGCCGTGAGGGTCACCCGCCCGCGCAGGGTGCCGCCGAAGTGCTGGCGGGCCAGCTCGGCGAACGTCTCGTACGTGCCCTGGAGGATGCCCTGCGTAGCGATGTAGATCCACGACCCGGCGGTCATCTGGCCATACATCGTGAGGCCCTTCCGCTCCAGCTCACGGAACACGTCCCAGGTGGCCCACTTGCCCACCAGGTTGCTGTTGGCGATGAGCACCCGCGGCGCCCATTCGTGCGTCCGGAAGACGCCCACGGGCTTGCCCGACTGGACCAGCAGCGTCTCGTCGTCCGCCAGGCGGCGCAGCTCGCGCACGATCGCATCGAAGGCCGCCCAGGAGCGCGCGGCGCGACCGGTCCCGCCGTAGACGACGAGGTCGTCCGGCCGCTCGGCCACCTCCGGATCCAGGTTGTTCATGAGCATGCGCAG
>CAZFGT010000050.1:0-15608 GCA_964518505.1 uncultured Anaerolineaceae bacterium
GATGAGGAGCAGGAGCACGCCCAGGACCATGCCCATCTGCTGCTGGCGCTTGACGAGGGCCAGCAGGGCCGGCGGTGGACCCGCCGGGGCGCCGGCCGGCGGCGGGCCGGCGGGAGCGGACTGCACCATGTGGAGCAGCTTCTCACCGTTCGGGTAGACGACCGTGAACACGATCGTGAAGGCCAGGATGTAGAGGATGATGCCCGCCAGCAGCCAGTGGAAGGCACTGTCGAACGGGTTCATGCCCACGGTCAGGATGAGCCCGATGCCGGTCACGGCCTGGAAGAGCCCGACCGGGATGACCAACCCCTTCTCGATGGCCACGTTGGCGGTGATCACGGCTGGCCCGAAGCGCGGCTCGCGACTGGCCACCCGGCCCAGGATGGGGAAGGCGAAGGTCGGGCCGAAGGCGATGATCGCCCCAGCGACGTGCAGGAAGAGGAAGATCGCGGCCAGCGGACTCATGGTTGGGCCCTCATGCATGTCTGGTCTTCCCCCGGCCGCCAACGATAGCGCGCCGAGCCGCCCCGCTGCCACCTTCTTACACCGGCCTTACACGCGTCGGTTGCCACACGCGGGCTGACCGCGGCAGGGTAGGAGGCACCTGACCTCCGCCGCCACCACGGGTGCTTGCCATGCGTCTCACGCGGACCCATCTGACCCTCGTCCTCGCCCTCCTCCTCGTCCTCGGCGGCGCGGCCGCCGGCTTCCTGATCGGGACCGGTAGTGCGCCGGCCAGGGCGGCCGATGCGACGGCCGCGGCCGGCCAGATCGACGCCCAGGACTTCGACGCGGCGATGGCCGCCGCTGGCTTCGCCCTGGATCCCACCACGGCCGGCACGGCCGCCACCAACGCCAGCGGCCCGGCCGCCCGGGTCAGCGCGATCCTGGGGCTGCGCACCGGCCTGGCGCGCCTGGCGCGGACCCTGGTCCATGCCCAGGCCACGTTGGATCTGCCCAACAAGGGCGTCCAGACCTATGCCCTCGACCAGGGCAAGGTGGGCCCGGTGAGCGCCACGAGCCTGACCATCACCGAGACCGGTGGGGCGACCGTCTCCTTCTCTCTGACCTCGGCGACCCGGGTGCGCACCCAGGGGGCCGCGGCCGCCCTCACCAGCGTGACCACGGGCGCGGACGTCATCGTCGTGTCGCACCAGACCAGCGGGGGCTGGCAAGGGCTGGCCATCGTGATCGTGCCGCCCGCCGCGACCCCGGCCGCCTCTCCCGCCCCGACCGACTGACCGCCGGGGACTGCGTCAGTTCGACCGCCGGTAGCGGTTGCGGAAGGCGCCGCCGCCGTAGAAGCCGATGTCGGCCAGGAACGCCAGGGCGACGATGAGCCAAGCGAACGGACTGAGCCCGTCGGTCGACCAGACCAGCACGTAGGCCAGCGTCGTCCAGGGCAGGAACAGGAAGCCCAGCAGCGGCAGGATCAGGCCGCCGAAGATGGCGCTCCAGTGCGAGGCGTCGACCAGCCACCAGAAGACGATGAGGGCTCGGGGGCCGATCAGCCCGAGCACCGCCAGCGCACAACAGGGCATCCGCTCCCTCCTGCGCCCAGCTTACAGCCGCGAGGCCCACGAAGGGCCGTTCGGCTCTGGCGTGGCGCAGGGCGGCGCTGGCACACTCGCCTCCAAGGAGGCCGCCATGCCACTCGCCTCGCCCAAGGCCACGACGCCGTTCAACGAGGACATCCTCGCCCTCACCGTGGAGAACGTCTACTTCCGCCAGGTCCTCTCCACTGGCCTGCACGCTCAGGTCGTGGTGATGTGCATCCCGCCTGCGGGCGAGATCGGTGAGGAGGTCCATACTGACGTGGACCAGATCCTCGTCTTCGTCACCGGGGAGGGCGCCGCCGTCCTTGACGGGGAGCGCAGCCACGTGTCGCCCGGTCGCCTCGTGCACGTCAAGGCGGGCACACGGCACAACGTCGTCAACACCGGCTCGGTCGACCTCAAGCTCTACACGATCTATGCACCACCGGAGCACGCGCCCGGCACGATCCACCGGACGAAAGCCGAAGCCGACGCGGACGAAGGGCACGCCTGAGGTCCAGGCGACCCCCGGACAAGTCAGGAGATCGACCATTGGCGCGCGCAGCAGCCGTCCGCGTCCTGTTCGTCGGCACGGACAACGCCACCCGCAGCCAGCTGGCTGAGGCACTCCTCAAGCACGAGGCCGGTGAGTGGTTCCACCCCATCAGTGCCGGCACCGCACCGCGTCCGGTGAACCGCCTGACGGTCCAGGTGCTCCACGAGGTCGGTATCGAGTGGGGCTCGGCGCGCAGCAAATCGGTCGACGAGGTCCGCGACCAGCCCTTTGACTACGTCATCACGATGTGCCGTGAGGCGCAGGATGCCTGCCCCGCGCTACAGCCCGCGACGGCCACCATCCACTGGGGCCTCACCGACCCGGCCGCCGTCGAGGGCACACCCGTCGACCGCCTCGCCGCGTATCGCCACACCCGGCGCGAGGTCGCCTCGGCGGTCCACCGGTTCGTGGAGCACACCCTGCGCCCCGGAAAGGTTGGCCTGACCGAGGGCCGCTGATCTGTCGGGCTCTGTGGTAATCCGGCGGTCGGTTTATGATCACCGAGTCATGGCCCGCTCAGTCGACCCCGTCGCCCACGCCGTGCGCCGTGACGCGTACGTCGATGAGGCCGTCCGCCTCATCCAGACGCGGGGCTACCAGCAGCTGAGCATCCAGGACGTCATCGACGGCGTCGGCACCTCCAAGGGCGCCTTCTTCCACTACTTCAATTCCAAGGGGGCGCTGCTGGCGGCCGTCATCGACCGCATGGTGGAGACGGCGGCGAGCCTCGTGGCGCCGGTGGCCGCCGATCCCGGCCTGACGGCGGTACAGAAGCTGCAGAGCATGTTCTCGGGCATCGCTCGCTGGAAGGGTGAACAGCCCGAACTCCAGCCGGCGGCCGTCGAGGCGCTCGTGCGCACCTGGTACTCCGACGAGAATTCCATCGTCGTCGAGCGGATGCGGGCCGCCGTCGGTCAGCGCCTCACGCCGCTGATCCTCGACATCCTCCGCCAGGGGGTCGCCGACGGGGAGTTCTCGCTCGTCTCGGCAGAGGGCACGGCGAGCGTCTTCACCTCGCTCATGCTGGGCCTCAATGACGTGGCCATCCGCTTCTTCCTGGGACGGCGCGACGGGACGGTCTCCCTGGCACACGTGACCTGCACCCTCCAGTCCTACGCCGATGCCTTCGAGCGGATCCTTGGCCTTCCCCCCATGTCGTGGCCGATCGTCGACGAGGCGACCGTCACGTTCTGGTTCGCCTGACCAGCAGCCGTGCGAAAGGAGCATCCATGACCGCCGTCATCGAAGTCGAGGAACTGACCAAATCCTATGGGTCGCACCGGGGGATCATCGAGGTCGACCTGGCGGTCCAGCAGGGCGAGGTCTTTGGCTTCCTCGGCCCCAACGGGGCGGGCAAGACGACGACGATCCGGCTCCTCCTGGACCTCATCCGCCCCACGTCCGGACACGCCCGCGTGTTCGGCATCGAGAGTTCGGCCGATCCGGTCGCCATCCACCGCCGCATCGGCTATATCCCGGGCGAGTTCACCCTGTACGACCGGCTGACCGGCGGGCAGACGCTGGAGTACTTCGCCAACCTCCGCGGCGGCGTCGATCGCGCGTACCAGGCGTCGCTCATCGAACGCTTCGAGCTCGATCCGACCCGTCGCTTCCGTGAGTACTCCAAGGGCAACAAGCAGAAGGTCGGCGTGATCATCGCTCTGCAGCACCGCCCCGAGCTGCTGATCCTGGACGAGCCCACCTCCGGTCTCGATCCGCTCGTGCAGCAGACGTTCTTCGCCACGCTGCACGAGACGACCACCGACGGGGCGACCGTGTTCCTGTCGTCGCACATCCTGTCCGAGGTCGAGAAGAGCGCCGGCCGGGTGGCCATCATCCGCGAGGGCCGCATCGTGCAGCTGGACACGGTCGAGGGCCTCCGTGACCTGGCCCACCACCAGGTGGAGCTGCGCTTCGCCGGGCCCGTGCCCACCGCCGACTTCGAGCATCTGCCCGGCGTCAGCGACGTCGCCGCGGAGGACCACGTGCTGCGCCTGCGGGTCGCCGGGCCCATCACCCCGGTCGTCCAGGCCGCCGCCAAGTACGAGCTGCTCGACTTCGTGTCGCGTGAGCCCTCGCTCGAAGAGACATTCCTCGCCCAGTACGGCAAAGAGGCCGTCGAGGTGAAGCCATGACCGCCAGCGCCGGCACGCCGTCGCGCCTCGCGGCGGCGCCGTTCCCGCCGATCCCGCTGCGGCGCCGCCTGTACGGCTTCGGCAGCATCTACGGCAAGACCATCCGCGATTCGCGCCTCGCCTTCATCATCGCCGCCGGCATGCTCGGCGGGCTGGCGCTCGCGTTGAGTGCCGCCATCGGGACCGTCTTCCCGAGCCCCGCTTCGCGGCTCGCGGTGGACAGTCTCATCGGGGGCATGCCCGCCTCCATGGTCAACCTGTTCGGCAACGCCACGCTCATGGGGCCCAAGCTGGCGACGCTGGGCGGCTACCTGACCTGGAAATACGGGGCCCTTTTCGCCCTGGGCACCGGCCTCTGGTCGATCCTCGCGCTCTCGGGCACACTCGCCGGTGAAGCGGCCCGCGGCAGCCTCGACTTCGTTGCCGCGGCGCCCTTTGGCAAGCGCCGCATCGCCCTGGAGAAGCTGGCCGCCCACCTGACGATGCTCGGACTGGCCCTGGCCTTCGCCGCCGTCATGCTGGTCATCAGCTCGAACGCCTTCGGCGACCCCACGCTGGGCGACCCCATCCCGCCGGTGTCGGCCATCGGGTTCGTCCTCTGGATCGGGTTCATCGCCCTCTTCTTCGGCGGCCTCGCGTTCGCCCTCGCACCGGTCCTGGGTCGGGGCGGCTCGGCGGGTGTGGCCGCCATCGCGATGGTCCTGCTGTGGGTGGTGAGCGGTCTCGACGTCGGCGGCCCGCTCGTCGCGGTGAGCCCCTTCCACTGGACCGCGGATAACATCCCGCTGGTCGGCATCTACGACTGGGCCGGGCTGGCCCTCGTCGGCGTGCTCGCCGTCGTCCTCCTCGCACTCGGCGTGGAGCTGTTCACGCGCCGCGACCTCGGCATCACGGCCGGCCTGTCCCTGCCCACGACGCCTGGGGTCGTCCTGGGTGTCCGCGGCCCGGTCAGCCGGGCTTTCGGCGAGGAGCAACCGCGGGCCCTGGCGTGGGGCATCGGCCTGTTCATCTTCGGCGTGGTGCTCGCCTCGATCGTCAAGCCCATGGCCGACCAGATCGCCGCCAGCTCCGACCTGCTGAAGACCTTCAGGTCGGTCTTCCCGACCTTTGATCTGGCCAACGCCAGCGGCTTCCTGCAGTTGTACCTGGCCCTCTTCTACATCGCCGCCGGCTTCGCCGCCACCACGTTCGTCGCCAAGTGGGCCAGCGATGAGACGGCGGGTCGCCTGGAGATGGTCCTGACGACGCCGCTCGCGCGCGCGCGCTGGGTCCTGGCCGGCGGCATCGGCGCGGTCCTGGCGATCGTCGTCATGACCGTGTTGTTCGCCGCCGGGATCGGGGTCGGTGCGGCGGCCGGGGGCATTTCGGCCGGTGACGCCATGATCGGCTCGGCCGCGCTGGGCCTGTACGCCCTCGCCGTCGTCGGGGTGGGCGTCGCCATCGGCGGGCTGTGGCGGACGTCGCTGGCCGCCGAGATCGCCGCTCTCGTCGTCGTGGTCACGTACCTCATCGACCTGCTCGCGCCACCGCTCAAGCTGCCCGACTGGCTCCACCAGCTCGCGCTCACGGCCCACCTGGGGCAACCCATGATCGGCCAGTGGGACGTGGCGGGTATCGTCGCCTGCCTTGTCATCGGGATCGGCGGCATCGCCCTCGGCGCCTGGGGCGTGATGAGGCGCGACATCGCGCGCTGACGGCCGGCGTCATCGGCTGAGCGTCAGCTCCGCTTTGACGGTCGAGGCCGGCGCCTCTTCGACGATCGTGAAGCCTGCTGCCTCGGCGGTGTGGCGCATGGCCATGTTGCCTGCCAGCATCTCCGCGTAGAGACGCTCCAGGCCCTCGTCGCGACCGACGGCGACCAGGCGGCGGAGCAGTTCCGCCCCCAGCCCGCGGCGCTGCCAGCGGTCGGCGACCAGGACGGCGAACTCGGCCGCCGGGCGCGCGTGCTCCTTGGAGAGCCGGCCCACGGCGACGATGCGCGGGCCGCCGGCGGCGTCCGGCTCCTCCGCCACGAGGGCGATCTCGCGGTCGTAGTCGTTGAAGCAGATGCGCGTGAGGCGTTCGTGGGCCGTCCGCTGAGAGAGGCCCAGGTGCTCGAAGTAGCGCGAGTAGACGGTCTCTTCGGTCAGCTCGGCGTGGAACTGCACCATGGCCGGCTCGTCCTCCGGCCGGATCGGCCGGATGAGGATCGACGTGCCGTCGGGCGTGGTCCACGGCTGCTCGTACTGGCGCGGGTAGGGGCGGATGGCAAGGCGCGGCAGGTCGGCCTCGGCGACGGTCGCGTCGTGCAGGACGACGCGCGCGTCAAGGGCCAGCAGCCGCTCCGGCGAGGCCAGCAGCGGGTTGATGTCGATCTCCTTGATCCAGCGCTGCTCCACGACCAGCAGGCTGAACCGCACGAGCAGCTGCTCCAGCGCTTCGACGTCGATCGGTCGGCGGCCGCGGATGCCCTTCAGCGCGCCGGAGATCTTCGTGCGCTCGATCAGGCGGCGCGCCAGCGTGGTGTTGAGCGGCGGGAGCCCGATGGCCCGGTCACGGAACAGCTCGACCAGCTGGCCGCCCATGCCGAAGAGCAGGACGGGCCCGAACTGGGGGTCGATGGACGAGCCGATGATCAGCTCGTACCCAGCGAAGTCGATCATGGGCTGGACCGTCACGCCCTCGAAATGCTCGGCCCCGCGGGCCTTTGTGACGCCCGCCCGGATGGCTTCGTACGCCGCCCGGACGGCCGCCTCGTCAGCCAGGTCCAGCTGGACGCCGCCCACGTCCGTCTTGTGGGTGATGGTATGGCTGTACAGCTTGAGGACCACGGGATAGCCGATCCGGCCGGCCGCCGCGACCGCCTCGTCGGCGGTGGGCGCGATGCGTGTCTCCGTGATGGGGATGCCATAGGCCGACAGCACGGCCTTTGACTCGACTTCCGTGAGCAGCGTGCGACCGGCCACGCGGGCGGTGCGGATGATGGCCGTCGCCGCCGCCCGGTCCATGGCCCGCTCCGCGTCATCGGGCAGGCTGGGCGTCTCGTACAGGGCCCGCAGGTCCAGCGCGGAGTGCCACAGCGCGTTGAACATCTCGGTCGCGGTGTCGGGGTACTCGAAGGTGGGGATGCCGGCCTGACGGAGGATGGCCGCCCCTTCTGCCACGCCCCGGCCGCCCATCCACGAGGCGAGCACGGGCTTGCCGGCGATGTGGGCGTAGGGCACCAGCTCCTGGGCCGTGCGGGTCGGGTCGGACATCGCCTGCGGCGTGAGGATGATCAGCATGCCGTCGGCGGCCGGATCCGCGGCCGCGATCTCCAGCGCCTTGACGTACCGCTCCGGCGGCGCGTCGCCGATGATGTCGACCGGGTTGTTGTGGCTCCAGACGGAGGGCAGCACCTCGTCGTAAGCCGCCATCGTGGCCGGCGACAAGTCCGTCAGGTGGCCGCCACCTTCGATCAGGACGTCCGTCGCGAGCACGCCAGGTCCCCCTGCGTTGGTCACGATCGTCAGGTTGGGACCCTTGGGCCGGGGCTGCTTGGCCAGCACCTCCGCCATCCCGAACAGGTCCGAGATGTGGTTCACCCGGAGCACGCCAACGCGTCGGAAGGCGGCCTCCAGGACGTCATCGGAACCGGTCAGGGAGCCGGTGTGCGAAGCGGCGGCCTTGGCCGCCTGGCCGGTCCGGCCGGGCTTGATGACGATGATCGGCTTGGTCAGGGCGACCTCGCGGGCGGCCGACATGAAGGCCCGCGCATCGCCGATCGTCTCCATGTAGATGAGGATGCTCGTGGTGTGCGGATCGTCGCCCAGGTAGTAGATGACGTCGCCCCAGCCCACATCCAGCATCGAGCCGAGCGAGACGACCGAGCTGAAGCCGACCCCCTCCGCCGCGCTCCAGTCCAGCACGGCCGTCAGGAGCGCCCCGCTCTGGCTGATGAAGCCGACCGAGCCCGGCGCAGCCATGCCCGCGGCGAACGTCGCGTTAAGGCCGCCGATGGGGTTCATCACGCCCAGGCAGTTGGGCCCGATGACCCGGATGCCCGCCGCGCGCGCCTCGGTCAGGACAGCCTTCTCCAGCGCCGCCCCGGCCGGGCCGATCTCACGGAACCCCGCGGAGATGATGATGACGCCCTTGACGCCGGCCTCGGCACACTCCTTGACCAGGCCCGGGGCCGATTCGGCCGGCGTGACGATGACCGCCAGGTCGACCGGCTCACCCGTCGCGGCAAGGTTCGGATAGGCCTTGATGCCGAGGATGCTGGGGCGCTTCGGATTGATCGGCAGGACCGTGCCGCCGAAGGGGTTGCTGATGAGGTTCCAGAGGACCGTCCGCCCGACGCTACCCGCCTTCTCCGTGGCCCCGATGACCGCCACCGACTGCGGCCGGAAGAGCGGGTCAAGAGGATGGCGGGAAGCGCGCAGGACGTCGGATGCCTTGTCGGGCGCGCCGCTCCGACGGGCGGCAGGCGGTTGGGACACGGTCATGGCGGGGCTCCAGTCGAGGACGCACGGGCGACCGGTTCAGGGTAGCCGGGTTGGCCCGACCGCGAGCGCGGGCCCTAGACTCCGCCTCGGAGGTGCGCATGGGTCGGTTCGAAGTGGGGTTCGTCCTCGTCACGCGTCACTGGGGCCCGGAGCGTGTCCTCCCGCGATGGCCCGACGTGCGCCAGTTGGCGCTGCGCGCCGAAGCACTCGGGCTCGACACCGTGTGGCTGGAAGACGAGCTCATCTGGCGCTCGCGCACGGGGGATCCGCTGGGGTTCTGGGACGGGGTCTCGATGACCGGCGCGGTGGCCGCCGTGACATCCCGGATCAAGGTCGGGTCGTGGGTGCTCTCGGCGCTTCACCGCAATCCCGGCATCATCGCCAAGACCGCCGAGACCCTCGACGAGATCAGCGACGGGCGCTTCGTCTTCGGCCTGGGCGCCGGTCACGCCGAACCAGGTCAGGCACGCCCGTTCGGGTTGCCGGAAGACCACACCTTCTCGCGCTTCGCGGAGGCCGTGCAGGTCATCGTGCCGCTCATGCGCCAGGGGCGAGCGGACTTCCAGGGCACCTTTCACGCCGCGCACGACCTGCCCCAGCTGCCACAAGGCCCGCGCCCGAACCGGATCCCCCTCATGCTCGCCGCCCAGGGCCCCAAGGGCATGAGGCTGGCCGCGGAGCACGGCGACATCTGGAGCTGCTTCGCCGTGGACCGCAGCGACGTCGTCGAGTTCGGGCCGCGGATGGCCGCGTTCGAGACCGCCTGCGCCGCGGTGGGCCGGGATCCGGCCACGATCGGCCGGTCGGCCGGGCTCGACTTCCATCCGCTCGAGGCCGCGCCCGACCCGACTGGCGTGTGGATCGGCGGCTCGACGGAGCAGATGGCCGACCAGCTGCGAGCCTTCCGCGACGCCGGCTACACCCAGGTCGCGCTCTTCCCCACTCCTTCGACGGTGGCGGCCCTGGAGGCCGTGGCGCCGGTGCTGGAACTCCTCCGCGCCGATGAGCGATCGCCTGACTAGTTCGATGGTGAGCCGGCTGGGATTCGAACCCAGGACACGAGGATTAAAAGTCCCCTGCTCTGACCGCTGAGCTACCGGCCCCTGCGCGAATGGTAGGGCGACTAGCTCACCGCGAGCGCGGCGATGCCAGCGACGACCAGGACCGCGCCGGCGAACCGCTCCCGTGACACGCGCTCGTGAAGGAGCACGGCCGCCATGGCCGTGGCCATGACTACGCCCGACTCGCGCACGGCGGCGACCGACGCGGCCGGCGCCAGGCGCAGGGCCAGCAGGACGAGGCCGTAGGCGCTGACCATGAGCGTGCCGGCGACCACCGTGGAGGGGTGGAACTGGGCCCGCACGTACGCGCGGCCGCGCAGGTAGGTGACCGCTCCGAGGTAGATGAGGCCGGGCACGATCATGGCCAGCTCCAGGTAGGTCACGGCCCCGGCGAGGGTCACGCCGACGCGGTCGACCAGCGTGTAGCCGGCGATGGCGGCCGCCGTGGCCAGGGCCAGCAGCGCCCCCAACGTGTCGCCGCCGCCACGCAGGCCGCGCACGAGCAGGACGCCCGCCCCCACGAGCAGCACCCCGACGCCACCGGCGACGGTCGGCTGGACACCGAGCAGCGCCACGCCCACGACAAGGACGACGACCGGCGCGCTGCCCCGCGCGAGCGGGTAGACCAGGCTGAGCTCGGCGCGTCGATAGGCCGCGGCAAGGAGCACGAAGTAGATGAGCTCGAACGTCCAGGTCGCGAAGAGGTAGGGCACGACGGCCCCCTGGACGCTCCACGTGACCACCATGAGCGGCGAGAGCACCACGCAGCCCGTGCAGACCATCAGCGCCGTGCCCGCCTCCGTGTCGTCCGTGCGGCGCAGGAGGAGGTTCCACGAGGCGTGCAGGAAGGCCGCCAGCAGCGCCAGCCCCAGGGCGAGCGGCGGCATCAGCGGGGACGGAGCGGCGGCCTCACCGCCGCGGCGCTACCTCCGGGTTGACCGGCGCCGGGAGCGCCTCGCCGCGCAGGCCGGCGAGCAGGTTCGCGGCGGCGATCTGGGCCATGCGCGCCCGGGTCGCCCGCGAGGCCGAGGCGATGTGGGGCACCACCAGGCAGTTGGGCAGCGTCAGGAGCGGGTCGTCCGCGCGCATCGGCTCGGGGTCGGTGACGTCCAGCGCCGCGCCGCCGATCACGCCGTCGCGCAGCGCCTCGTAGAGGGCCGTCGGGTCAACGACCGGCCCACGGCTCGTGTTGATGACGATCGCCGTCGGCTTCATCTTGCGGAACGCCTCGCGGCCCATCATGCCGCGGGTCTCGGGCGTCAGGTTGACGTGCAGGCTGATGAAGTCGCTGGCCGCCAGCAGCTCGTCCAGGGGCGCCGACCGCGCGCGGAGCGCGGCCTCATCCGCGAGCGAGGCGCGCACGGCATCGTGGTACAGGACCGTCATGTCGAAGCCCGATGCGCGGCGGGCCATCTCGCGGCCGATGCGCCCGAAGCCGATGATGCCCAGCGTGGCGTGGTGGACGTCCGTGCCTTGCAGCAGGAGCGGGCCCCAGGTCTTCCAGCGGTCGGCCCGGACATAGTCGTAGCCCTCGGTCAGGCGGCGGGCAGCGGCCATCAGGAGGGCGAAGGCCAGGTCGGCGGTCGTCTCGGTCAGGACGCCGGGCGTGTTGCCGACCGCGACCCCGCGGCGCGTACAGGCGGGCACGTCCACGTTGTCGAAGCCGACGGCGTAGTTGCTGACCACCCGCAGCTGCGGCCCGGCGGCGTCCAGCAGCTCGTCGTCGACGCGGTCGGTGAGCAGGGCCAGCAGGCCGTCCACGCCCGCCACCCGGCGCAGCAGCTCGTCGCGCGGCGGTGGCAGGTCGTCGGGCCAGACATCCGCATCCGCGAACTCGGCCACAGCCCGCAGCCCCTCCTCGGGGATGCGGCGGCTGACGAAGACGCGCGGCCGGGCGTCGCTCACGGGGCGTCGACCAGCGGCTTGACCTCGCCGATGAGTCGCTCCAGCGTCTCGATGTCGTACGGCGCCGGCACCTCCACGATGACCGACTCGAAGCCGACCGCCACCATCTCGCGGAGGCGCGCGGCGATGGCCGGTGGCGGCCCCAGGAGCGGCCGAGAGGGCTCCAGCGAGGCCTCCAGCGGCGTCCTGTTGTGGACCATCGCCGCCGCCCACACGCGGCGGGCCTCCGCCTCCGAGTCGCGGATGACCATCCACAGGTTGCCCGTGCGCTCGATCTCCCGTTCGTCGCGCCCCACGGCGAGGCAGTGCTCGCGCAGGATGGCATCGAACTCGGCCAGCTCGGCGGGCGTCCCCTGCGCGTTCCACATGTCGGCGTAGCGGGCGACCGTGCGGAGCGTCTTCTTGCGACCGGTCCCGCCGATCATGATGGGCAGGCGCGTCTGGAGCGGCGCCGGCTCCTGGTGCAGCTCCCGGAAGGCGTAATGCGCGTCGGGGGCTGAGGTGACGGTGCCGCCATCCAGCAGGGTGCGACACGCCGCCACGGACTCGTCCAGCCAGTCGAGGCGCTCGCCGAAGCCACGCCCGAAGGGGATGCCGTAGGCCGTGTGCTCCGGCTCGAACCAGGCGCCGCCCAGGCCCAGGATGGCCCGGCCTCCGCTGATGTGGTCGAGGGTCGTCACCGTCTTGGCCACCAGGCCCGGATTGCGGAACGTATTGGCGCCGACCATCAGGCCGATCTGCACCTTGTCGGTCGCCATGGCCCACGCGGCCAGCGTCTGCCAGCCCTCGAAGATGGGCTGGGCGGGATCGCCGAAGATGGCGAAGAGGTGGTCCCACGCCCACACATGCTGGTAGCCCAGGCGTTCGACACGGCGGCCCACGTCAAGGAGATCGGCCCAGCCCACCGACTGGCTCCACGGCAGGATGCCCAGCCTGAGGTTCGCCACGTCAGGCCTGCACGCCAAGCCCGGCCACGACCTCGCCGAACCGGTCCAGCGCCGCGCGCAGGTTCTCGCGACTGTTGGCGTAGCTGACGCGCAGATGCGTCGCCCCGACCCGCCCGAAGGCGCTCCCCGACAGGACCGAAACGCCGCCCTCGTGGAGCAGGCGGTCGGCCATGGCCGGCCCGTCCAGACCCGTGGCCCCGATGTTGGGGAAGGCGTAGAACGCGCCGTGGGGCATGCGGCACGTCACGCCGGGGATGGCGTTGAGGCCGGCCACCACCAGCTTCCGCCGCGCCTCGAACTCCGTGACCATGGCCTCGACGGCGTCCTGCGGCCCGGTCAACGCCTCCACCGCGGCGACCTGCTCGAACGAGGCGACGCAGCTGACGCTGTTGATCACGAGGCGGCCGAAGGCCGGGACGAGCGCCTCCGGCAGGATGCCGTAGCCCAGCCGCCAGCCGGTCATGGCGTAGGTCTTGCTGAAGCCGTCCAGGACGATCGTCCGCTCGGCCATGCCGGGGAACGAGGTGATGGAGTGGTGCTGCGCGCCGTCGTACAGGATGCGCATGTAGATCTCGTCAGCGAGGACCGTGATGTCGTGCTCGCGGGCGACGTCGGCGATCCCCTCCAGGTCCTCCAGCGTCAGGACGCCGCCGGTGGGGTTGGCCGGCGAGTTGAAGATGATCAGCTTGGTCCGGGGGCTCACGAGGCGCCGCAGCTCGTCCACGTCCAGGCGGAAGTCGTTCTCCTCGCGCAGCGGCAGCGGCACCGGCGTGGCGCCCACGAAGCGGGTCATGGACTCATAGATGGGGAAGCCGGGGTCGGGGTAGATGACCTCGTCACCCGGCTGGGCCAGAGCGAGCAGGGCGAAGAACATGATCGGCTTGGCCCCGGGCGTGACCACCACCGTCGCCGGGTCGACGGTGACGCCGCGACGGGCGGTCGAGTCGGCGGCGATCGCCTCGCGGAGCTGGGGCAGGCCCATGAAGGGACCGTAGTGGGTCCATCCGGCGTCGAGGGCCCGCTTGGCGGCCTCGCGCACGTTGGCCGGGGTGTCGAAATCGGGCTCGCCGATCTCCAGGTGGATGACCTTGCGGCCGGTCGCTTCCAGGGCGCGTGCCCGGGCGGCGGCCTCGAAGGCGGTCTCGGTCCCGATGTCCACGACGCGGTCAGCCAGGCGCATCGGTGCATGCTAGCGCCGGCCAGTCGGCACCGTGGGAGAATCCGGAGGTGACCCGCTTCTACGACATCGACGACGCGACGGCGCGGCTGGCGGACGTGCGGCCGCTCCTGGAGGGCCTGCGGCGGGATCGCGCCCGCATCGCGGAGGCGCAGGCCGAGCTGGAGGTCTTCCGCGGCACCAACGGCAACGCCAGGCACGCCGATGAGATCCGCCGCCGGGAGCGCGAGATGGCCGGCATCGTCAGCCAGATGGAGGCCGCCGTCCAGCAGCTCGAGGAGTGGGACGTCACCCTGCGCGACATCGGCAGCGGCCTGATCGACTTCCCGGCCCTCGCCAACGGCCGGCCCATCTGGCTCTGCTGGCGCCTGGAGGACACCACCGTGGGCTGGTGGCACGAGACCAGCGAGGGCTTCGCCGGGCGCAAGCCGCTCGCCGAACTGACCTGACGCCCGTCCCGTGACCGGGGCCGGTCCACGGCGGGCGCTGGCCATCGACGTCGGCACCGGCACGCAGGACGTCCTGCTCTTCGACACCGATCACGAGATCGAGAACGCCGTCCGCTTGGTCCTGCCCTCGCCGACCGTGATCCTGGCCGAGCGGATCCGGGCGGCCACCCGCGCCCGCCGGCCGGTGCTCCTCACCGGCGGCCTCATGGGCGGCGGACCCGTCGCGTGGGCGGCCCGTGACCACGCCGCCGCCCGCCTCGCCATCGCCGCGACCCCCGAGGCGGCCGGCACGATGGACGACGACCTGGAGCAGGTGCGCGCGCTGGGGATCGACGTGGTCCCATCGGATGGCGCCGCTGCCCGCGCCGACGTGCCCGGCACCGTGACCGTGGATATGCGTGACGCGTGGCTGCCCGAACTGGCACGGGCGCTGGCCCTCTTCGACGTGGAGCTGGGCGCCGTCGACGCCGTGGCCGTCGCGGTCTTCGACCACGGCGCGGCGCCGCCCGGCACCTCCGACCGCCGCTTCCGCTTCGAGCGGCTGCGGGAGCGGCTCGCCGCCGACCCGGATCTTGGCCCGATCGCCTTCAGCTACCTCGACGCCGACGTACCGGCGGCGTTCACCCGCCTGGCCACGGCGGCGGGGGCGGTCCGCACCTGGCTCCGTGCGGCGGGGCGGATGGGCGTGCCGGTGCTGGCCATGGACACCGGCCCGGCCGCCATCCTGGGGGCGCTCGACGACGCGCAGGTGCGCTGCGCGCTCGACCGAGGCCGCCCGGTCGTGGCGGTCAACATCGGCAACTTCCACACGCTCGCCATGCGCCTCGAACCGGGGCCGCGCATCAGCGCCATCTTCGAGCACCACACCGGTGAGCTGACGCGGCCGCAGCTCGCCCGCTTCCTGCGCCAGCTGGCCGACGGCACGATCCGCGACGACGACGTGTTCGGCTCCCAGGGCCACGGCGCGCTCGTCCTGCCCAACGACGCGCGGGCCGCCCGGGCAGGCGAGGCACGGCCGTTCCTGGCCCTCACCGGCCCGCGGCGCCAACTCCTGGCCGGCCACGTCGTGCGCGGCCTGGGACGGTCGCACCTGGCCGTGCCGCACGGCGACATGATGCAGGCCGGGCCGTTCGGGCTGTTGCGGGCGCTCGCGTCGCGCGTCCCGGACTGGCGGGCACCCGTGACACGCCGCCTCGGCTGAAGCGCAGCAGCGCCAGCTCGGCTCGGCTCGGGCGCCGATCAAAGCCCTCGCTTACCCCCTCCATCGTTGATCCGAGCACAAGGCAGGCGCCTAAGGTCCGGGCAAGCCCGACCGTGACGACCTTAGCGTGTGTGCTACCGCCCCCATCCATGAAATGGGGCGAAATGGGGCCTAAG
>CAZFGT010000051.1:0-12414 GCA_964518505.1 uncultured Anaerolineaceae bacterium
GAGGCCGCGCCCGCCACAGCCGCCCCGGCAGCACCGGCCGCCAAGCCGGCCGCACCAAAGCCACGAACCACCGCGTCGCCGGCCGTGCCGGCCGCCACAGCCGCCCCGGCAGCCCAGCCGGCAGGAGAGCGATAGTCGTGCCCAAGATGAAGACCCACAAGGCCGCCGCGAAGCGGATCGGCATCACCGGCGGCGGCAAGTTCGTCCGCGGCAAGGCGTGGCGAGGCCACCACCTCGACATCAAGTCGTCGCGCCGCACGCGCCGCTACGAGGGCAAGGCGCTGCTCGACCCCACGGCCGCCAAGCAGGTCCGGCGCCTGCTGCCGTACCTCTAGGAGGCTCGTCCGATGGCACGCGTCAAGCGCGGCGTCACCGCCCATCAGCGCCATAAGCGGCTGCTCCAGGATGCGGAAGGCCGTCGCGGCACACGCCGCAAGCTGGTCAAGCCGGCCCGCGAGGCGCTGCTGCACGCGATGGCCTACAGCTACGTCGGCCGCAAGCAGCGCAAGCGCCAGCTGCGTGGCCTGTGGATCGTCCGCCTGAACGCCGCCGCGCGTCAGCACGGCCTCACCTACGCGAAGCTCATCACGGGCCTCAAGGCCGCCGGCGTGGCCCTCGATCGGAAGGTCCTGGCCGACATCGCCGTGCGCGATGCGGCGACGTTCGCCCGCATCGCCGAGGTCGCGAAGCCCTCCTGACGGCCGTCCGGGCCGTCACCCCATCGCCCATGGATCCCACGGCTCTCGAAACGGAACTCCGCACGCTCGGTGCCCGCGCGCTCGCCTCCATCGACGCCGCCGCGGACGCACCCGCCCTGGATGCCGTGGAGGCAGAGGTGCTGGGGCGCAAGTCGGGCGCCCTGACGGTCATCCTGCGCGGCATGGGCGCCCTGCCGGCCGACGCCCGGCCGCGCATCGGGGCCCTCGCCAACGAGGTCCGCGCCTCGCTGGAAGCCGCCCTCTCAGCCCGTCGCGGCTCGCTCGAGTCGGGAGCGCTGGAGGCCCGGCTGGCGGCGGAGCGGCTTGACCCCACGCTGCCCGGGCGGCCCCTCGCCCGCGGCTCGTTGCACCCCCTGATCGAGACGAACCGCGAGATCGCCCGCATCTTCGGCCAGTTCGGCTTCGTGGTCTTCGAAGGGCCGGAGGTGGAGACCGACGAGCTGAACTTCGAGGCTCTCAACATCCCGCCCGATCACCCCGCCCGCGACCTGTGGGACACCCTCTACATCGACGCCCCGGCCACGACCGATGGCGGCCGGCTGCTGCTGCGGACCCACACCTCGCCCTCCCAGATCAGGGTCATGCGCTCCTCGCCGCCGCCCATCCGCGCCCTGATGCCCGGCCGCTGCTTCCGCCACGAGGCGGTCGACGCCAGCCACGGCTTCGAGTTCTTCCAGGTGGAGGGCCTGATGGTGGATGAGGGCACCACCATGGCCCACCTGCGCGGCCTGCTCGATGCGTTCGCCCACGCGATGTTCGGACCGGCCAAGCGGACCCGCTTCCGGCCGGGCTACTACCCCTTCACCGAGCCGTCCGTGGCGTTCGACGTCGAATGCCTCATCTGCGGCGGCAGCGGCTGTCCGGCCTGCGGTCGCAGCGGCTGGATGACCATCCTGGGCGCGGGCATGGTCCATCCGGTCGTGCTCCGCAACGGCGGCCTCGACCCGGAGCGCTACCAGGGCTTCGCCTTCGGCATGGGGACCGACCGCATCGCCCTGCTGCGTCATGGCATCAACGATCTGCGGGTCTTCCTCGAGGACGACCTGCGCTTCCTGGAGCAGTTCTGATGCTCGTGCCGCTGTCGTGGTTGCGCGAGTACGTGGAGGTCACGCTCGAGCCGGAGGCGCTCGCGGAGCGCCTGACGCTCCTGGGCATGGAGGTCCGCGGCATCGAGCGGCGCGGGGCCGACTGGCAGGGCGTGGTCGTGGGCGAGCTGCTGGAGGTCAAGCCGCACCCCAACGCCGACCGCCTGTCGCTGACGCGCGTGCGCACCAGCGCCGACGGGCCCGAGCTGGCCATCGTCTGCGGCGCCACCAACATCGCCGCCGGCCAGCGCGTGCCGGTGGCGCTGCCCGGAGCGGTCCTGCCCGGCGACCGCCGCATCGAGCGGGCGCCCAAGATGGGCGTCATCAGCGAGGGGATGCTGTGCTCCGGTGACGAGCTGCATCTGACGACGGACGCGGACGGCATCCTCATCCTGCCCCCGGAGGCGCCGCTGGGGACTCTCCTCGCCGACCTCCTGGGCGACGTGATCCTGGACATCGACGTCAAACCCAACCGCGGCGACGCGCTCTCCATGGTCGGCCTCGCGCGCGAGGTCGCGGCGGCCACGGGCGCGGCGCTGTGGCGCCCGCTCATCGAGCTGCCGGAGAGCGGCGACGCGACGTCCGACCATCTCTCGGTGACCGTGCAGGATCCGGCCTTCTGCTCCCGGTTCGTGGGCCGCTACGTCGATGGCGTGACCGTCGAGCCCTCGCCCCTGTGGGTGCAGCTGCGACTCATGGCGGCCGGCCAGCGGCCCGTCTCCAACGTGGTCGATGCCAGCAACTACGTGATGCTCGAGCTGGGCAAGCCCATCCACACCTTCGACGCGGCGGCGGTCCAGGGCGGCCACATCGACGTGCGCTTCGCGCGGCGGGGCGAGCGTCTGGAGACGCTGGACCACGTGATGCGCGAGCTCACATCGGCGACCGGCCTCATCGCCGACAGCCGGGGGCCGCTGGGCATCGCCGGGGTCATGGGCGGCGCGGCCAGTGAGGTCGGTGCGGGCACCACGGCGGTCGTCATCGAGTCGGCCATCTTCGACCCGGTCGCCGTGCGTCGGACGGCCCATCACTACGCGCTGCGCAGCGAAGCCAGCCTGCGCTTCGAGAAGGGGCAACCCCACGGCCTCGCCCGCGAGGGCGCCGACCGGACGGCCCAGCTCATCGCCGCCTGGGCGGGCGGCAGGGTCGCCCGTGGCGTCATCGACTCCGACCCGCACGACCCGCCGTTGCGCCGGGTGCCGTTCCGGCCCCAGCGGGTGAACCGGCTGCTCGGCGTGACCCTTGGGGCAGGGGAGCAGGCCGGCTTGCTGGACCGCGTCGAGGTGACGACCGAGGCGGCGACGGCCGGCGATCGGGTGCCGGTGGCGCCCGGCCTGGAGGTGACCCTGGATGGCGCCGGCGCGGCCGAAGCACTCGTGGCGACCATCCCGGCCCACCGGCGCGACCTGGTGGTCGAGGCGGACCTGGCGGAGGAGGTCGCACGCGTCCGCGGCTACGAGACCATCGCCAGCCAGCTGCCGGCGACCGCCATGCCGGGGTACCGGCCGGATCCGCGCCGCGGGGTGGATCGCGTGCGCGACCTGCTGACCGGGCGCGGCCTCACGGAGGTCGTGACGCACGCCCTCATCGGTCCCGACGACCACGCCCGCCTGGGGTGGGCGCGTGACGACGCTGCCACCATCCGGGTCGCCAACCCGATCTCGCCCGACCACAGCCAGCTGCGGCGCTCCCTGCTGCCGGGCCTGGTCGGTGTGCTGACCGAGAACGAGCGCCAACGGCACCCGGATGGGGCCCTTTTCGAGATCGGTTCGACCCACGAGTTCGCGTCCGGCGACCCGCAGGAGGAGAGCTGGCTGGGGATCGTGCTCGCGGGGGCGTGGCCGCCGGCGGCGTGGGACCGGGCGGGCGCGAGTGCCGACATCGGCGATGCCAAGGGTCTCGTCACCTGGCTTGCCGACCGCCTGGGCCTGGTGGCCTCCACCTTCGGGGCGCTGGAGCCGTGGGCCGGCATCGAGCATCCCGGGCGGGTGGCCGCGGTCGTGCTCGGCGCGGATAGCGGCTCAAGGGGCGAGATCGGCCGTGTCGGCGAGCTGCACCCGCGATACCTGGAGGCCTGCGGGTCGCGCGCCGAGCGCGTCGCCTTCGCCATGCTGCGCATCGACTCACTGCAGGAAGCCGCGGAACGCACCGTCCACGTCGTGCCCTGGCCGCGCGTGCCCGCCGTGGAGCGAGACCTGGCGCTCATCGTGCGGGCGGACCAGGCGGCCGGGGCGGTGGAGGCGCTCATCCGGGCCGAGGCCGGTGACCAGCTCCGGGCACTGGCCCTGTTCGACCGCTATGCCGGCCCGCCGCTGGCCGAGGGCGAGGTCAGCCTGGCCTATCGGCTGCGGCTGCAGGCCCCTGACCAGACCCTCACCGATGCCGATGTGGACCGGCTCCTGGACCGCGTCGTGGCCGCCCTCCGTGATCGGCTGGGCGCACGCCGCCGGGCATGACCCCCGGGACCCCTCCTGGTGACGTGACGCCCCGTCGAGGTGCGGTGCGGGGGGGTCTGACGCATTGCGGGCGCCGGGACGGTACTGGTACGCTACCCCGCCGGCAAGGACCGGAACCCTCTGCGGAGTAACGATGGACCTGCTCGACGGTCTCAGACATTTCAACCTCGCGGACGTCATCATCGTGCTGCTGGTCGTCGGCGGCTTCATCTTCGGTTTCGTCACGGGGGTCGTGCAGCAGCTACTGACGCTGCTCGTGTGGGTCCTGTCGCTCCTCCTGGCGGGCAACATCATGCCGTCGCTGGGCGGCTGGATGGGCCAGTACTGGACCACCTTCAGCGCGCCCTACAGCGCCATGCTGGCGTTCCTGGCGACGTTCGTGATCTTCCTCGTGGTGGGCGAGATCCTCATCTTCGTCTTCTACAAGCGGGCGCCGATGGTGGCCCGCCTGGCCTTCGTGGACGAGCTCGTGGGCGGCTTCCTGGGGGCCGGTATCGTCATCCTCATCCTGGGGGCCTTCGTGATGGGCCTGGACTCCTTCTACAGCTACAACCAGGTGGCGGCCAGTGCCCAGCAGCCCATCGCCCAGGTCATCAACGAGGGCCTGACCAACTCCGTCATCGCCGGCTGGCTGCGCGGGTCGCTGATCCCGGCCATCGGCCTGCTCGGGCCGCTGCTGCCGACCCAGCTCCAAAACATCGTCTGAGCGCCGCCCGCCGCACCAGCCGCGAGCGGGACGCGCTCGGCCGCGACTTCTTCGACCGCCCCGTCGTCGACCTGGCCCGCGCCCTCCTGGGTTGCGTCCTCGTGGCTCACCCCGCCGGGGCCCATGCGTGCAGCGCCGTGATCGTGGAGACGGAGGCCTACGACGGCCCGGCCGATCTGGCCAGCCATTCCCGCTTCGGGCGGACGCGGCGCACGGCGACCATGTTCGGACCAGGCGGTCGGGCGTACGTTTACCTGGTGTACGGCATCCATCGCTGCCTCAACGTGGTGGCCGGGCCCGACGGCGCCCCCGGCGCGGTCCTGGTGCGCGCCGCGGCGCCGCTCGACGGGGTCGACGAGATGACCGCTCGCCGCGGCCACCCGTCCTCGCCACCGGCGCGCCTGGCGGCGGGGCCGGGGCTCGTGACCCAGGCCCTGGGGGTGGGCCTTGACCTTGACGGCATCGACCTGACCCGACCGGGCGCCCTCTGGCTCGCCGCCCCGCCGCCCGACGTGAGCACCGAGCTCGGGGCGGACGGCGTCGTGGCCGGCCCGCGCATCGGGGTGGCCTACGCCGGTCTGCCGTGGGCGGACGTCCCGTGGCGTTTCGGCTGGCGCGGCCATCCGGCACTGTCGCGGCCGTTCCCGCGCGTGACCGGGGGCGAGGCCTGATGGACGCCCGGTCGATCGTCCTGCTGGAGTTCGCCGAGCTGCGCGAGCGGCTCGTGGCGGCCACGGCGTTCGAACCGTCCCGGCGGCTGGCGGCGGCCCTGGAGCCGACGAGCGACCCGGTCATGGTGGCGCAGTGGCTGGACCAGACCGACCAGGCGCGGGCCCTTGCCTCGGAGCGGCCCGGCGTGGGCATCGGGGCGGCGCGCGACATGGGGCCGGCCGTCGAACGCGCGGCGCGCCAGGGCCGCCTGGAACCGGCCCAACTGCTGGACGTGGCGGTCACGCTTGAGGCCACCGCGCACCTCGTGGAGGCCCTCGCTGAGGATCCCCGTCCGCTTCTGCGCGGCCTGGGGCGGCGGCTGTCGCCGCTGCCGCACGTGCGGACCCGCCTGGAGCAGAGTGTCGACCCCGCCGGCGAGCTGCTCGACACGGCCTCGCCGGCCCTTGGCGGCCTGCGCCGCCAGGTCCGCATCTCGTACGAGCGGCTGCGCACGCGGCTGGAGGAGCTGGTCCATTCGGGCACGGTCGGGCCGGCCCTCCAGGAGCCGATCGTCACGCTGCGCAACGGGCGCTACGTCGTGCCCGTCCGAGCCGAGGCGCGCAGCCGGGTGCGGGGCATCGTCCATGACCAGTCGGGCAGCGGCCAGACCCTGTTCGTGGAACCGCTCGTGGCGGTGGAACTGGGCAACCGCTGGCGCGAGGCGCAACTGGCGGTACAGGCGGAGGAGGAGCGTGTCCTGGACGAGCTGTCGGCGCTGGTCGGCAGCCAGGCGCCAGCCCTGCGCACGACCCTGGAAGCCCTAGCCGACTTCGACTTCTGGACGGCCAAGGCGCGCCTTGCCGCGGAGCTGGACGGGGTGCGCGCCGGCACGGTCGAGCAGGCGGAGGTGACGCTTCTGAGCGCCCGCCATCCGGGCCTCACCGGACGGGTCGTGCCCATCGACGTGCACCTCGGCGGTGAGTTCACGGCGTTGGTCATCACCGGGCCCAATACCGGCGGCAAGACGGTCGCCCTGCGGACGCTGGGCCTCCTGGCACTGATGCACCAGGCCGGCCTCCACGTCCCGGCCGCGCCAGGCAGCCGCCTGCCCGTCTTCCGTGACGTCCTCGCCGACATCGGCGATGAGCAGTCGGTGGCCCAGAGCCTCTCCACGTTCAGCGGCCATCTGCGCTCGATCGTCCGCATCGTCGCGACGGCCGGGCCCGGCTGCCTGGTCCTGCTCGACGAGCTGGGGGCGGGCACCGACCCGACCGAGGGATCCGCCCTGGCCCAGGCCCTCCTGGATCACTTCATCCGGGCCGGCGCGCTGGTGGCAGCCACGACCCACTACGCGGAGCTGAAGACTTACGCGCACAACACGCAGCTCGCGCGGAACGCCTCCGTGGACTTCGACCTGGAAACGCTCAGTCCGACCTACCACCTGAGCATCGGGTTGCCGGGCACCAGCCAGGCCTTCGCCATCGCCGAACGGCTGGGGCTGCCGGCCGACCTGGTGGCCGACGCCCGCTCGCGGCTCTCCCGGGCGCAGCAGGAGTTCGAGACGACGCTCGCGGCGATCAAGGCGTCACAGACGACGGCGGCCGAGGCGACGGCCCGTGCCCGGATCGCGGAAGCACGGGCGGTCGAGGCGCGCCAGGCGGCGGAGATGGAGCGGGCGCGCGCCCGGCGCGAACGCGACGACGCGTTCATGAGCGCCCGCGAAGAGGCTGATCGGGCCCTCGCCGGCCTGCGCGCGGAGATCGCCCGCGTGCGGGCCACGATGGGTCGCGAGAGCCTCAGTGAGGCGCGCCTCGACGAGCTGGAGGCGGCCCTGGATGGGCGCGCCGACGCGGTCCCCGCGCCTCGGCGGCACCGGCCAGCCGTGCCCGTGGCGCCGGCGACGCCGGCACCGGCCTGGGCGCCGGGTATGACCGCGCGGAGCCGGCGAGAGGGATGGGCGGGCCGCCTGGCGACGGTCGACCTGGCCAGCGGGCGCGGCACGCTCGAGGCCGGCCAGCTGCGCGTGGCCGTCGCCCTCGACGATCTGGAGCCCATCGCCGCGGCCGCCGTCGAAACGGCGCCGACGGGTGGCGAGGGCCAGGGCGGCGGCCCACGGGCCGGCAGGCGCGGCGAGTTCGGGGCCGAGACCGCCTCGCGCCCGTCGAGCGCATCGGCCGGCAGGGCGCCTGCGGCGAACCGTGTCGTGCCCTCGACGCTCGACCTACGTGGCGCCCGGGTCGATGAGGCTCTCGAAGCGCTCGATCGCTACCTGGACCAGGCGGCGGTGGCCGGCGCCCAGCGCGTCACGATCGTCCACGGCCATGGCTCCGGGGCGCTGCGCGACGCCGTGCGGGCCACGCTCACGGGCCACCCGCTGGTCAGGGAGTGGCGACCCGGCGCTCGCGGCGAAGGTGGCGACGGGGCGAGCGTCGTCAGCCTCTGATCAGACGGCGAGCGGCAGGATCCTCGGCCGGCGCCGCGGCTGGGCCGGCGGTGGGAACGACGGCGGACCACTGGGGAGCCCGCTCGGCGACGGGCTCGGGGGCGTGGTCGAGCAGGTCTTGCTCGGGGCGAACGGGGCACCCCAGGTGGACCCGAACGGCCGGAAGGCGCCGTTGTAGAAGTAGGCCGTCCGCGTCTTGATCGGCCCGGGACCGCCCAGCACGCCCGACCCACGGGCGGCGCGAGCGGCCCACGCCCGGTCGGCCGCCTGCCATGCGCTCATCGAGCTCTCGACGTTACTGAAGCTCAGGAAGCCGCGCGTCACCGGGGTGCCGAAGCAGCCGTCCTGCCACAGGGTGTTGGTCTCCTGCTCGATCTGGACGCCGACCTTCGTGTCGTCCGGCTGCTTGGGCTGCGTGCCGTCGATGAACAGCTCGCTGACGGTCTTGCTGGTGTAAGGGCCGGGGGCCATGCCGCTGTAGGCGTCCACCTTGGCCGTCACGATGCCGGCCGGCTTGACGAACTGATCGACCTTCCAGGCCTTGGTCGCTTCCTCCATGAAGCCCTGCCACACGAACGTGGTCACGTCGATGGAGAAGAGCGGGTTCTTGGGCGTGCTGACGAGGGAGTTGTCGCTGTTGCCATTCCAGGCCCCGGCGGCCAGCGCGTACTGGCCGGCGTTCCGCTCGGCCGTCGTGGGTGGCGCGATGTAGCCGTAGGCGTTGAGGTCACGGGCGTCGTTGTTGGTGCCCGTCTTCAACGTGGCCGGCCGTCGCGTGCCGTCGGTGGCGGTCAGCTTGAAGGCGCCCCAGAAGGGGTTGACCTTGGGGTCGGTGTTGCCGGCCAGGACGTCGGTGATGATGTAGGCCGCCTGCGGGCTGACGACCTGGGTGCCCGCCGGCGTCTTGTAGGGCGAGACCACGTCGGCGCCGTTGGGTCCCTCGATGCGCAGGATCGTGGTGTGGCCGGTGTAGTGGCCCTGGTTGGCGAGGGTCGCCCACGCCGTCACGAAGTCGACCGGGTGGACCTCCTGCGTGCCGAGCGTCAGCGACAGGCCGGCCTGCGGCCCGTTCGGGTTGAAGACCATGCCGAACTGCTGGGCCGTCGCGGCGACGTGGGCGACGCCGTTGTACGAGAGGGCCTTGACGGCCGGGATGTTGAGCGAGAACTCGAGCGCCTCGCGCATGCGCACCGGCCCGCGCTCCAGGTTGTCGGCGTCGGTCGGGATGTAGGGGTTCGCGGTCGTGCCGAAGTTGGTGGTGACGTCCATGAACATGGTGGCCGCCGTCATGGTCTTGTCGTTGATGCCGACCACGTAGTTGAACGGCTTGAAGGCCGACCCGACCTGCCGCCAGCCGTCACCCACCACGTCGAACTGGGGCTGGAACTTGGCCGAGGCGTTGGTGGCGTAGTAGTCCGCGCTGCCGACGTACGCCAGGAGCTGGCCCGTCTGGTAGTCGATGGCCACCAGGGCGCCGTTGTGGAGGTCCTTCGTGCGCAGGTTGGCCATCCAGGACTGGTAGGGCACGCCGATCTGCTTGGCGTACGCCTTGGGGTCCGCGGTATGGGGCAGGATGGCCGCCGCCTTGACCCACTTCTCGGCGATCTGCTGGAGGCGCCAGTCGAGGGTGGTGATGATCTTGAGCCCGCCGGCCTCGAGCTGGGGGCACGTCTCGACGCCGGTGCCGCAAAGTTCGTCGGCCACCTGCTGGCGGACGGCCCACACGAACTGCGGCGCCTTCCAGTTGGGCACCGTCTGGGGCGCCAGGATGACCGGCTCGGACTCGGCCGCGGCGTAATCGGCCGCCGTGTAGGGCTTGCCGGCGGCATCGCTCATCGGCGTGCCGTAGGTCTGCATCGCGCGGAGGACGTCGTTGCGGCGCAGGACGGGCGCCGAATCCTGGGGCACGACGAGCTTGCCGTCCTGGGTGATCGCATTGCGCACCAGGTCGTAGGCCGTGGGTGACTGCGGGATGCCGGCCAGGATGGCCGCCTGGGCCAGCGTCAGCTTGCTGAGGTCGGAGACGCCGAAGTAGTTCTGGGCGGCCGCCTCGATGCCGTAGTTGTTGTTGCCGTAGAAGTTCTGGTTGAGGTAGTCAGTGATGATCCTCTGCTTGCCCACGACGCCCGGATAGGCCTGCGTCAGGCGGATCGACTGGATGATCTCCTTGATCTTGCGCTCGACCGTGCGGCTGGGATCCTGCACCAGGGCGGGATCCAGGAGGCGGCTGCGCACGAGCTGCTGGGTGATCGTGGAGCCGCCGCGCGGGTTGCCCTGGAGCGTGTCCTTCAGCGAGGACAGGATGCCCACCGGGTCGAAGCCGGCGTTGGTCCAGAACGTGTGGTCCTCGATCGCGGTCGTGGCGTCGAGCACCGTCGGCGGGAGGTCCGTGAACACGACCGACTGGCGTCGCTCCGTGCCGAAGGTGGCCAGCACGACCGTGCCGGTACGGTCGTAGATGGTCGACTCCTGGTTGAAGACGATCGATTCCAGCTGGGTCGGATCGGCCAGGCCGTTGCTGAAGTAGGTGTAGGCGCCGACCACCCCGATGAAGGCCACGATGGCGAACGCCGCCAGGGTGCCGAAGAGGAAGAGGGGGAAGCCGACAGCGACGGCGCGGGCACCGCCACCGCCCCGCCGCCGGCCGCCGTTCAGGCGACGCTGCTGGCGCCGTGCGAGGCTGGTCTGCATTTCGGGCGGGACTCTAGCATAGTTACCCGGCGAGCCCGATCGGGCCGCTCCCCCCGCCGGAGGGCGACCGAAGCATGCCCGTTGCCGATCTCCTGCCCGAGCTGCGCTGGCGCGGCATGGCCCAGATCGTGTCCGACGGTCTGGAGGCACGGCTCACCCGCGGTCCCATCCGGGGCTACGTGGGGATCGATCCGACGGGGCCGTCGCTCCACGTGGGCCACCTCGTGCAGGTCTTCCTGCTGACCCACCTGCAGCGCACCGGCGGCGTCCCCGTCGCGCTCGTGGGCGGCGGCACGGGCATGATCGGCGACCCGTCGGGCACCAGCGCCGAGCGCAACCTGCTGGACGACGCGGTACTGGATCGCAACCGCGCCGCGGTGCGCGAGCAGCTGGGGCGTTTCCTGGACTTCACCCCTGGGCCGCACGCCGCCGTCCTGCTGGACAACCGCGCGTGGCTGGGCGAGTACCGCCTGCTGGATTTCCTGCGGGAGATCGGCAAGCACTTCACGATCTCGGCGATGCTGGAGAAGGAGTCCGTCCAGCAGCGCCTGGGCGGCGGCCTGTCGTTCGCCGAGTTCGCCTACCAGACGCTCCAGGCGACCGACTACCTGGTCCTCCACCGCGATCACGGGGTCGACCTCCAGATGGGCGGCTCCGACCAATGGGGCAACATCGCCGCCGGGATGGACCTCATCCGGCGCGTCGAGGGCCGCGCGGAGGAGGCGGAGGCGACCGTCTTCGGCCTGTGCAGTCCGCTCCTGCTGAACGTGCAGGGCCAGAAGATGGGCAAGACGGCCAAGGGCGCCATGTTCCTGGACGCCGAGTTGACCAGCGTCTACGACTTCTACCAGTACGCCGTGGGCCAACCGGACGAGCTGATCGGCCGGCTCCTGCGCTGGCTGACGCTCCTGCCGCGGGAGCAGGTGGAGGCCCTGGAGGCCGAGCAGGCTGCGCATCCCGAGGCACGTCCCGCGCAGCGGGCGTTCGCCTTCGACCTCACCGAGCGTGTCCACGGGCGGGCCGCCGCGGAGCGCCAGGTGCGGGTCGCGGCGGCCGCCTTCGGCGACGCCCCGCTGGACGATCCGGAAGTGCTGGAGGAGCTGCACGCGCATGCGGACGGCTTCGACTTCACCGCTGAGCAGCTGCGTGGGGGGCTGGTGCCCTTCCTCGTCGGGTCTGCCCTGTACCGGTCGAACGGCGAGGCGCGGCGCGCCATCGAGCAGGGCGGCCTGCGCCTCAACGATCGGCGGATCGCCGGCTCCGATGAGGCGCTACCACCGCTGCTCCACGATCGCTGGCTGGTCGTCCGCCAGGGCAAGCGCACGGTCCGCGTGGGGCGCCTCACCCCGGGCTGAGGCGGGTTGGTGGGGGCCTTGGCGCCGCGCAGCGCCCGCTCCGTCTTGCACGTCGCGACGCATCCGGCGGCTGAGGGCCGGCAGATCGTGCCCTCAGGCGTCATCTGCTCCGCGACGTGAAACGAAAGGTCGCGGAGCTCCATGAGGTCGGTCCGATACGTCGTCCGGTGCAACGGCCGGAAGGGAGACGCGACCGACACTCGACTGGAGAGCCGCCGATAAGGCGGGCGATCCAGCATTCGGCCATGCCGACGCGGGATCGTTTGGTGGATCAAGCAGCCCGGCGAACGCGGCGTTCGACCCTCGTG
>CAZFGT010000051.1:12514-15451 GCA_964518505.1 uncultured Anaerolineaceae bacterium
CCAGCCGGCCCGGCGATCCGTGACGCCGCCCACGTGGCCCTCCTGGCCCGATTGCGGGCCCGACTGGCCCCAAGTTGGCACTGGCGGGTCGAGGTCCCGGTCGGGATCCCGGAGGACCAGCGGGCCTGGGATGCCGTCGCGAGATGTGGCGAGGTCATCGTGGCGTTCGAGGCTGAGACCCGACTGTACGACGTGCAGGCCCAGGTCCGCCGCGCCAAGGCGAAGTGGCAGGTCGGCGGCGCCACCCGGCTCATCCTTGTGGTGTCAGCGACGCGTCTCAGCCACGCGTTGCATGAGAGGCGCGATCCGACCCCGGAATGGCAGGCGAAATCCGGGCTCGGCCGTCATTCGTTGCACCGGATGGACCTGCTGACGGCGGAGCTCGCCGTTGTCTGTTGGAACGGTCATGCCGTGCAAGGTCGGACGCCGCGCCCGCCGCGGGCGGCGAGCGGCGTCAGGCGGTGGCCGCGGCTGACAGGAGGCGCTCGTTCTCCTCGCGGCTCCGGACGGTGAGGCGCAGGTGGCCGCCCAGCGGGCCATCGGGCGCAAAGGTGCGCGGCACCAGACCCTGCTGCAAGAGGTGCTCGGCTGCCGCGGCCGCCTCGGCCGCTGAGCCGATGCGCACGAGCAGGAAGTTCGTGACGCTCGGATACGGCGCCCACCCGGCGGCCGCCAGGCGAGGAGCGAGCCAGTCGCGCTCGGCGGCCAGCGCGGCGGCACGGGAGCGTGCCTCCTCCGGCCGACGAAGCGCGACCGCGCCAAGGGTGGCTGAGATCGTGGCGATGCTGCCGGCCGGCCGGACGCGCTCGAGGCGGGCGATGGTGGGCCGTGCCGCCACCGCCCAGCCCACCCGGATGCCGGGCAGGGCGAAGGCCTTGGACAGGGTGCGCACCACGATGAGGTGCGGATACCGCTCCCGCCACGGGATCACGGTCCGGCCGGTGTACTCGAAGTAGGCCTCGTCCACCACCACCGCCGGCGGCTCGGGCACGGCCGCGGCGGCGTCGAGGATGCGCTCCAGGGCATCGGCCCCGTCCGAGGAACCGGTGGGGTTGTTGGGCTCGCACAGCCACACCAGCTGGGCCTTGGTGAGTGCGCGCACGATCCCGTCCACGTCCATGGACCAGCCCCCGGGGCCGACGGTCCGTGGCACGTCGATCCGCCGGGCGGCCCGCTGGCTGGTGATGACCGGGTACAGGCCGTAGCTCGGGCCCGGCAACACGGCCGCGCCGCCGGCCGGCAGGAACGCCTTGCCGATCAGATCCAGGATCTCGTCCGCACCGGCCCCCACGATGACCTCGTCGGGCCGCACGCCGGCCCCGGCATACGTGGCGGCCGCGTCGGTGAGCGCCTGGTAGGCGCTATCGGGGTACTCGTTGAGCGGCCACGTCGCTTGCAGCACGCTCGCCACGAAGGCGGGCGGGACGGGCGACGTGTTCGTGTCGAAGCGGACGATGCGCTCGACGGGCAGGCCGTACCGCGCGGCCAGCGCCTCGTCCGATGGTTCCCAGGTGTAGACCTCGGACATGCCGGTCAGTGGCCGCCGGCCGCCTCGAGCTCCTTGTGGTGGGCCTCCACGATCTTGGAGGCCACGTGCGCGGGCACTTCCTCGTAGTGGTCCAGGGTGGCCGAGTACCGGCCGCGACCGCCGGTGAGCGAGCGCAGCTCGGTGGCGTACGTGGCCAGCTCAGCCTGCGGCACCTGCGCCCGCACGATCTGCAGGCCGTCCTGCGAGTCCATGCCAAGGACGCGGCCGCGTCGCGTGTTGAGGTCGCGGTTGACGTCGCCCATGTAGGCCTCGGGAACGCGGATGGTGACATCCATGATCGGCTCCAGGAGCGCCGGCTGCGCCTCCTGGATGCCCTTGCGAGTGGCGGCCTGGGCGGCCAGGCGGAAGGAGAGCTCGTCCGAATCGACCGTGTGGTACGAGCCGTCGTAGAGCGTCGCCTTGAAGTCGACCACGTTGTAGCCGGCCAGCGGGCCCTTCGCGGCCACGTCGCGGACGCCCTTCTCCACCCCGGCGAAGAACTGGCGGGGCACGGAGCCGCCCACGACCTTCTCGGCGAACTCCACGCCGCCGCCCGGGTTGGCCTCGATCTCCAGCCAGACATGGCCGAACTGGCCGTGGCCGCCGGTCTGCTTCTTGTGGCGCCCCTCCACCTGGGTGTGACCGCGGATCGTCTCGCGATACGGCACCCGCGGCGGGCGGGTCACCACGGCGGCGCCGAACTTGCGCTTGAGACGCTCGGAGATCACGGCGATGTGGCTGTCGCCCTGGGCCAGGAGGAGCTGCTCGCCGGTCTCGACCTGGCGGTCCACCCGGATGGCCGGATCCTCCTCCAGGAGCCGGGAGAGCGCCGCGCCCAGCTTGTCCAGGTCGGCTTTGGTCTGAGGCTCGATGGCCACGGCCAGGGTGGGCTCGGGGAACTCGGGCCGGGGGAGGGCCAGAGCGGTCTCGCGCGTGCTGATGGAGTCGCCCGTCTCCGTGTGCACGAGCTTGGCCACGGCGCCGATCTCGCCGGCGCCGATCTCGCCGGCCGGCTCCTGGTCCTTGCCATGCAGGAAGAGGAGCTGGCCGATCCGCTCCTCCTCATCGCGGCTGGCGTTCCACACGTGATCGTGGGAGTGGACCACGCCGGAGAGGACGCGGAAGTAGGTCAGGCGCCCGACGAACGGGTCGGCCGCCGTCTTGAAGACCTGGAGGAGCAGCGGACCGTTGCGGTCGCAGCTCACCTCGACGATCGCGCCGCCCTTGCCGGTGGCCTTGACCGGCGGCTCCTCGGCCGGGGAGGGGAGGTAGCGGACGATCGCGTCGAGCAGACCTTCGACGCCGATCTCCTGCTCCGCGGAGACGAGCATGACCGGCGCCAGGACGCTCTCGCGGACCCCCTTGTGGAGGCAGGCCTCGAGCTCCTGGTCGGTGATCTCCTGGCCCTC
>CAZFGT010000052.1:0-14758 GCA_964518505.1 uncultured Anaerolineaceae bacterium
GTGCACGACCTCGGGATGGAACTGGATGCCGTACAGCCGCCGGTCGGGATCGGCTAGGCCGGCGAACGGCGAAGCGGGCGTCAGGGCGGTCGGATGGAAGCCGATGGGCGGCCGCGCGATGAGATCGCCGTGGCTCATCCAGACGGGCTGCTCACGGGCGACGTCCTTGAACAGCCCGTCCGCCTCGGTGATCGTGACGGTCGCCGGACCGTACTCGCGGTGGGCCGCCGGCAGCACCTCGCCGCCGAGCTCGTGGGCCATCAGCTGCACGCCGTAGCAGATGCCGAGGATGGGGATGCCCGCGCTCCACAGCCGCGGATCGACGCGCGGCGCGTCGGGGTCATAGACGCTGGCCGGCCCGCCCGAGAGGATGATGCCGCGGGGATGGCGTCCCAGGATCTCGTCGAGCGGCGTGTCGTGCGGCAGGAGCTCGGAGTAGACCTCCATCTCGCGCACGCGCCGGGCGATGAGCTGGGCCGTCTGGCCCCCGAAGTCCAGGACCACGACCGAGTCGGGCTCGCGACTCGCCGCGGCAGGCGGTTGGTCCGACGCCTCGCGCTGCGGGGCGGGGGCGCGGAGCGCCGTCTCGAGGTACGCCTCCACCTCCGCGTCGTCGGGCGCCAGCACGCGGTGGCCGGCGTTGGCCGGCTCGCCGTGGACCGTCTTGCCGCGACGTCGGGTCGCCTCCACCTCCGCCAATCAGCCCTCCGCTCGCGTCCTCCAGCGCCGCGTCCAGTCTACCCGCCGGGGCCCCACCCGACGAGCCGCCGCGTGCAGCCAGGCACGTACCGTCGCGCTCGCCTCGCGAACAGGAATCCACGATGGCTGAACAGCCATCCATCACTTGTCAGTCGCGCCCCGTCCACTGCCGCCTCGCCCGACGGCGAAGGCCAGGCCCGAACAGCGTGAGCCTCAGCCAAGTCACGACGCAGTCCCCGCGAAGCAGGACCTTGTTCACTCATGGTGAGATGTCGCCACCGCGCCCGATCGAGCCGCCCACGGATCGTGCGCGGCTGGAGGGCCAACGCCTGGCTTCAGAGCTGGGTACCTCGATCCGCCATGAGCGCGTCCGCAGAGGGTGGACGATGAGGCAGCTGGCGGCCGCGAGTCGACTCTCGGCCGCAGAGGTCGCACGGCTCGAGAGCGGCTCCGCGGGGTCATTGGAGGCTTACGCTCGGCTGGCGGTGGCCCTCGGCCTCCGCCCCGAGATCGTCATGGCCGCGCACCAGAGGCGTCGGTCGACGACCGTCCGGGCCGCGGATCCGGTCCATTCGGCGATGGGGGAGCTGGAAGCGGCTCGCCTTCGCGGCCGTGGGCTCCACGTAGCGGTCGACGAGCCGTATCAGCACTTCCAGTTCGCCGGGCAGGCGGACGTCGTGGCCTGGGACACCGAACGGCTGGCACTTCGTCACCTCGAGAACCGAACGCGCTTCCCGGATCTTCAAGCAGCGGCTGGAGCGTTCAACGCCAAACGCGCGTATCTCGGGCAGGCCCTGGCCGAGCGTCTGGGGATCCGAGGCTGGCGTCACGAGACCCACGTCATCGTCGCCCTGTGGTCGGCCGAGGTATTGCACGTCGTGCGTCTTCGCCGCGCTTCCTTCGAGGCCCTTTGCCCCGACTCAGCCGACGCGTTCGACGCCTGGTGGGGCCGCTCCGGAAACTCCGCGGACAGTCACGCACAGTCCGGCGCCGATGGGATGCGGCCGGGACGAGTCGAGCGCCTGTCCACGTTCGTCCTGCTCGACCCGGCCGCACCTCCACGGGCACGAACATGGGTGGACCTGGTGGCGACCAGCGTGGTGCGGCCGCGCCATCACGGCTACGCAGCGGCGGCGAACGCCTTGCGAGCGATCGGTCGCGCCTGACCCGGCTGACCGCACGCGATATCGCACGATCAGTGAACACGGTGCTGTCCACGCGGCTCCTGCCGAGGTCCACGACCCCCACGAGGTCGATCCTCGGGCAACAGGAGTCGAGTCGGAGTGCCCGACACCCGCGGCGGCGATGTGAGCGTGGCCACGGTGGGCGCCGCATGGCCGGCCGAACCCGGCATCACGGCCGCGCGCTCGCCGGCGTTCAGTCATCGTTGAAAGGTGCGCCGCAGAGGACGCCGGGACGGAGGTGACGCGCGGGCGCTAACGCTCGCTCAGCGGCCTCGCTGCCAGGATTTGCCCTCGACGGCGACGGCCGGCGCGTAGACCATCTCGACCTGCTGCATCTCGCGGATGGTGCGCGCCCCGAGCGCGGCCATCGACTGGCGGAGGGCACCGACCAGGTTCTCCGTCCCGTCGGTGACCTGGGCCGGGCCCAGCAGGATGCGTTCCAGCGAGCCGACCGTGCCGACCGTGATGCGCGTGCCCCGGGGCAGCGTCGGTGAGGGCGCGGCCATGCCCCAGTTCATGCCGCGGCCGGGCGCTTCGTCGGCGCGGGCGAGGGGCGAGCCCAGCATCAGCAGGTCGGCCCCGGCGGCGATGGCCTTGGCCAGCTCGCCGCCGCGGCGCATGCCGCCGTCGGCGACCACCGGGACGTAGCGGCCCGTCTCGTCGAAGTAGGTGTCACGGGCGGCGGCCACGTCGCTCACGGCGGTGACCTGCGGCACGCCGATGCCCAGCACGTCGCGCGTCGTGCAGGCGGCGCCGGGACCCACGCCCACGAAGATCGCGGCGATGCCCTGGTGCATCAGCTGGTACGCGGCGTCGAAGCTGGTGGTGTTGCCCACCGCGACCGGGATGGGCATGAAGCGCGTGAAGTCGGCCAGCTCGAGGGGGTCGTAGCCGCGCGCGAGGTGGCGGGCGCTGGAGACCTGCGACTGGACCAGGAACAGGTCGGCCCCGTGCTCGGCACAGAAGGGGCCGAAGCGCCGCGCCGCGGCCGGCGTGGCGGCCACCGCGACGGCCGCGCCGGCGGCCCGGAACTCGGCCAGGCGCTGGGCGACCAGTTCGTCACGCACCGGCTGGCGGTATGCCTCGGCCAGGACGTCATGGACCTCGCCGGGGGGAGCGGACGCGATGCGCTCCAGGATCGCGGCGGGCTCGTCGTAGCGCACTTGCACGCCTTCGAGGTTCAGGACGGCCAGACCGCCGAGGCGCGAGAGCTCGGCCGCCATCCGCGCGTCGACGACCGCGTCCATGGCCGCGGCGAGGATGGGGATGCGCAGCTGCAGGCCGGCCAGCTCGACGCTCGTGTCGACATCGGCCGGCTCGACGGTGTCGGTCCCCGGGGCCAGCGAGACGTCGTCGAAGCCGTAGGTCGGCCGCATCGTGTCGACCTTGGACGGCCGGCGGGCCACGGGGGTCGGGGGCGCGTCGGGCCGTTCAGCGGGGGCAGTGGGCGCCTCGCGCGGCACGATCGACGGCTCCTCCGGATGGGCCGCCACGCGGTGCGGGCGGCGGTTCGGGCAGTATACCGGCGTGACCCTCGCAGCCGATGCCGGCTCGCCACCGCCGCTCGTGGGGCTGGCCGACATCATGGCCGCCGCGGACCGCCTGGACGGCATCACGGTCCGCACCCCGCTCCTGCCGTACGGCGACCGGGCGTGGCTGAAGCCGGAGACGCTCCAGCCGATCGGGGCCTTCAAGCTACGCGGCGCCTACAACGCCATCGCGACGCTGCCCGCCGCGGCCCGGGCGGCGGGCGTGGTGACCCATTCCTCGGGCAACCACGGGCAGGGCGTCGCCCGGGCGGCGCGCCTGCTGGGCGTCCACGCGGTCGTGGTGATGCCCTCCGACGCGCCGCAGCTCAAGGTGGACCGGGTCCGCGCCGACGGCGCCGAGATCGTGCTCGTGGGCCCCTCGTCAGATGAGCGAGCGGCCCGCGCCGTGGAGCTGTCGCGGGAGCGCGGGCTGACGCTGGTGAACCCCTTCGACGACGACGCCGTGATCGCCGGCCAGGGCACCGTCGGCCTGGAGATCGTCGAGCAGATCGCCGACCTCGACGAACCGCGGGCCGGCCACGTGCCTGCCGAGCCGCCTCCCCTGACGGTGCTGGTGCCGATCGGCGGCGGGGGGCTGGCCTCCGGCGTGGCGACGGCCGTCCGCTCGATCCGGCCGGAAGCCCAGGTGTGGGGCGTCGAGCCCGAGCTGGCCGCCGACGCCCGCGATTCGCTGCGCGAGGACCGACTGGTGCGCTGGGAACCGAGCCAGGTCGGCCGGACCATCGCCGACGGCATGCGCCCGGCCTCCATCGGGGTGCGCAACCTGGCCCACCTGCGGGCGTACCTGACCGGGGTCCTGGTGGTGAGCGAGGATGAGATCCGCCGGGCCATGGTGCGCGCGGCGGACGAGGCCCGGCTGGTCGTGGAGCCGTCCGGCGCCACGACCCTGGCGGCGTGGTGCTTCCATGCCGCGGAGCTGCCGCCGACCGGCCGGGTCGTGGTGATCCTGTCGGGCGGGAACGTCGATGCGGGCCGCTACGCCCAGCTCATCGCGGAGGGTCGCGCCGCCGGCGGCTGACCGCCGGCCGGGGCCTCAGATCCGCTCGAAGCGGTCCACCGGCAGGACGAAGACGGTGGCCCCGCCGACCTGCACCTCGACCGGGTACGGCAGGTAGAACTCGCCCGGCTCCATGATCGGCGGCATGGGGTTGACGACCTCGGTGCGCGAGGTGCAGTTGTCCTTGACGATCTGGAGGGCCGCTTCGACCTGGTCGTCCTCCACGCCCAGCATGACCGTGGCGTTGGAGCGGCGCAGGAACCCGCCCGACGAGGCCAGCTTGGTGGCCCGGAACTCCTTGCGCAGGAGCGCCTCCACGAGCACGTCGGCATCGTCCCCGTGGACGATGGCCATGACCAGCTTCACCGCCCGAGTATAGGCCGCACGGTGTGGCGGTCGACCCCGAGGGCGGTCCCGCGGCGCGGTACTATCCGGACGTGCCCGCAGCCCCCCATGACCTGCTCACCGTGCTGGCCGAGTGCGGCCGCCTCGTGGCGCGTGGTGGCGACCTTGGCACGCGACTGGACGGGCTGGCCCAGCAGGCGGCGCGGGCCTCCGGCGCGGCGACCAGCGTGATCTACCTCCTCGATGGCGACGCGGCGCAGCTCCTGCCCGGCGGCACGTGGGGCCTCGGCGCGGGCGCCATCTCCACGCTGGAGCCCCTTGCCGTCGGCGCCGGTGGCGAGGAGGACGCGGTCGGACAGGCCGTGCGCGCGCGACATGCGGCAGTCGTCCCGGTCACGGCGGCCATGACGACCGACCTGCCGACGACGGGCGAGACGGTCGCGGCCCTGGCCCACGTGCCCCTCGTGACCGAGGCAGCCGACGGGACCCAGCAGGTGGAGGGCCTCCTGACGGCCGGCTTCGCGACCGACCCTGGTGACGCCAAAGAGCCCCTCGCCGCCCTGAGCGCCGTCGGCGACCTGGCCGCGGCGGTGATCCGCCAGGCGCGACTCGAACAGGCCCTCGTGGAGCGCTCCGACTGGTTCGAGCGCCTGGCCAGCACCGACGCCCTCACCGGGCTCGCCAACCGCCGGACGTTCGAACGCATGCTTGAGCTCGAGCTGGTGCGGGCAGGCCGCCAGGGCACGCCGGTCAGCCTGGCCATCTTCGACATCGACGGCCTGGCGAGCATCGATCGGGAGCGCGGCGCGGACGTGGCCGACGACGTCCTGCGCCAGGTCGCGTCGGCCCTCGCCGAGTCGGTGCGCCTGGTGGACACGATCGCGCGGCTGGGCGGCGACGAGTTCGCCGTGCTGGCCCCCGGCACGGCCGGCGTGACGGTCGCGCGCCGCGTCCTCACCGGTGCGGCACGGGCCCTCACCGATCACGTCCCGCCGGTCAGCCTGAGCGTCGGCGTGGCCCGCTTCCCCGACGATGGCGCCACCGGCACGGAGCTCCTGGGTGCCGCGACCGACGCCCTGACAGCGGCCAAGGCCGAGGGTCGCGGCTCGATCGTGGAGGCCGCCACCACCAGCAGCCCGTAGCACGGGCCGGGGCGCTGCCCCCGCCGGGCGACCGCGGATCAGCCGGTGAAGCTCGCCAGGACGATGGGCTGGCTCGTCGGCTGCGTGGATCCGCCGGTCGGCTCGATGGTCAGGGCGACCGCCGTGACGGCCCCGGCCGTGGCGCTCATGCCGACCACCGTGACGCCGTTGGTGCCCAACGTGAACGTACCCGCCGACACAGCCGCCTGGCCCTTGAGGTACCACGCCTGGTACGTGCGACCTGCGCCGGGATCGGGCAGGCCGCTGACGACCATGTAGTTGGTGCCGCCGGTGCCGGCCACCACGAAGCCCGAGGCCGCAGCCGCCGGGCCACTGCCCTGGAGGGTGGCCGTCACGCTGCCCGCCTGGGCGGCCGTGGCCAGCGCGCTGCTCAGCAGGGCCGCCTGCTGACGGGTGGCATCCAGCTGGCCCTGCAGGAGGATGTTCCAGCCCACCACGCCGACGAGGGCGATGACCGCGGCAGCCTCCAGCAGCCAGCGCCAGGCCGGGCGCGGCCGACGCGCGGCGCGGGTGGCACGGGCCGCCGCCAGGTCCACCGGCTCGGTGGCCGGCGTCGCCGGCTCACGCACGGCCGTCTCCGCAGTCACCGCCGTCGCCGCCAGCGCCGCGCCGTAACCCTCGACGAGGCGCGCAGCGGCCGTGTCGTCGCGAGCGCGAGCCCGCAGATCCGCCCGGACGGCGGCGGCGATGCGCTCACCGATGGCAGCGGGCGGCTCGAGCGGCTCGAGGGACTCGGCCAGGTACGGCACCACCCCGCCAAGCTCGGCCATCTCGGCATGGCCGTCGCTGCAGATCGCGAGATGCTCGCGCACGCTGGCCGCCTCGGCGGGCTCGAGCGCGTCAAGCACGTAGAGCGGCGCGAGATCGCGGACGGCGTCGCAGCTCAGGGACGGGTTCTCGGTCACGGCTCCACCGTCGTGCTGGCTGCCATGGCCCCGCGCAGGGCCAGCAGCCCCAACCGGACGCGGCTCTTGACCGTGCCGAGGGGCGCATCCGTGCGGGCCGCGATCTCCTGCTGGGTGAGGCCCCCGAAATACGCCAGCTCGATGGCTTCGCGCTGCACGTCGGGCAGGCCCGCGAGCGCCGCCACGATGGCCGCCCGGTCGAGGCGCCCGGCGACGGCCTCCCAGGTGTCGGGCACCACGAGGCTCGCCGGTGGTGGCGCCTCCTGGTCGGGCAGTTCGCTCACCGGACGCCGGCGGCGCACGGCGTCGACGGCCCGGTGGTGCACGATCGAGAGGACCCACGTCCGCGCACTGGCCCGCGCCGCGGCGTAGCGCGACGCGTTGCGCCAGATGCCGAGGAACGCCTCCTGGAGGACATCCTCGGCCAGGGCGGCATCGCCGGTGATGCGGACGGCAAGGGCGTAGGCCATGGCTCGGTTGCGCTCGTACAGCAGGTCAAGGGCGCCTGCATCGGCCGTAGCCACACGTCGCATGAGCTCTTCGTCCGACGCGGACGCGAGCTCGTGGGGCGGCGCCGCCCCCGCGGCATGTGGACCGTTCATGAGCTGATGCGCACCGCGGTGCTCGCCGGTTCATTCGGCGCCTCGTGTTCGAGTTCGGCGAGCCAGGTCTCGACGAGATCGCCCACCTGGGCGGCGACGACGCCCGCGGCGCGATCCGCGTCCACGATGCGCCAGCGTGACGGCTCGGCGTGGGCCAGGGTCAGGTAGCCGCGCCGCACGCGCTCGTGGAAGGCGCGGTCGTGCTGCGTGGGATCCTCCCACCGCGTGTGCCCGCTGGCGGCCCCCGCGGCGCGCCGCGCGAGGCCGACCTCCACGGGGAGATCGAGCAGGATGGTCAGGTCGGGCGCTACGTCGCCGGTGGCGAACGCGTCAAGGCGGCGCAGCTCGTCGAGGTCCAGGCCTGAGCCGTAGCCCTGGTAGGCCAGGGTCGAGTCGGTGTGGCGGTCACCCACCACGAGCTCGCCCCGGCCAAGGGCGGGCCCGATCACGCGCCGCACGAGCTGGGCGCGAGCGGCATTGAACAGCAGTGCCGAACTCCATGGATCGTGGTCCGCAGGCTGGTTGACGAGCGCCCGGACGGCCTCGGCGAGCGGCGTGCCGCCCGGTTCACGGACCTGCGTGACGACCCGGCCCCCTGCCCGCAGGCGAGCCACCAGGCGGTCGGCCTGGCTGCTCTTCCCGGCGCCATCCGGCCCCTCGATGGTGATGAAGGCGCCGTGACGCGGCCCTTCTGGACCGGACGCCTCAGGCCCCCGCCGCCCGCCCCGGCGCGCCGATCTCGCCTCCACAGCCGAAGCATAGCGCGCGCTCCCGACACCGCTGGCATCATGGTCGGCCATGAGCCGCCCGCCCATCCGGCAACGTCTCGACTGGCCCTTCGACGGGCCCACGTACGGGCGGATCAAGCGGCTGTGGGTGCGCCACTCCATCGCCGAGGACCGCCGCGACGTGGCGGGCCTCATCGCCACCCTGGCGCCCGACTGCGTCTACGAGATCGTGCCGACCGGCCAGCGCTGGGCAGGCCACGATGGCGCCCGGGCCTTCTACACGGGGTTCCTGGCCGCCTTCCCGGACGTCCATTTCGAGCTCACCGACATCGTCATCGGGCCCCAGGGCGTGTTCGAGATCGCGACCATGACGGGCACGCACGTGGGGGACTGGGCGGGCCTCACCGCGACCGGCCTGCCGGTCCGGCTGTGGATCGGCATCCACTTCCCATGGCGGCCCGACGTGGGTCTCTTCGGCGGCGAGGACATCTATCTCGACCGGCTCGCCCTGACGCCTCCGATCGGCTGACCGCCCCGGGTCAGCGCCAGGCGCGCACCTGGTCGGGGTAGAGGCGGACACGGCGGAACGGTTCGCGGCCCCGCGAGCGTGACACCAGGTTGGCGCGCTCGGCCATCTGGTGCTGCAGGCGGCGGATGTAGGCGTTCTGGGGCGACAGCTCGATCGGCTTGGCGTCCCGCATGACCAGGCCGATGGCCTCCTCGGTCTCGCGCATGGCGGCCTCCCGCGGATCGGCTTGGAGGGCGTAGAGCGACGTCAGGCAGGCCTCCATCTGGAGGACGGTGTTCGACTTCAGGACGTAGATGGGCAGCGTGCGCTCCTCCGCCTCACGCAGCGCCGCCGGCTTCTGGCGGTATTGGCTGCGGAGGGTGATGACGACGTCGGCATCGTCGACGGTACGGGCGACCACGACCGGCAGCTGCAGCTCCCGGACCGCCTGCTCGAGGCGCTTGCGGCTGATGCCGAAGGGCAGCACGTGCAGCGTCGGCAGGATGCCCGAGGAGGCCTCCGTCGCCGCCCCATCGACACCCTCCGTGGTAGCCGGGCCGTCGAGCTCGAGATCCTCGCCCTCGGCCTCGAGATCGTCCTCCTCCTCGTCTTCGGGCACCGGGGCCCTGCCCTCGTCCACGTGCAGGGACTGGATCGCCCGTCGGGCAGACTCGCGCCACTCGCGCTGGCGGTCGAGCTCGCGGGCATCGCGCGCTCGCGGCTCGGGGGCCGGCGTCGTGCCGCGCTCGAGGGGACCACGATCGGCGATCTCGCCGGTCTGGAAGACCTCCGGTGGGCCACCCGCCGGCGGCCCACCCACCAGGCCGACCCGACCCGGGCCGGCGTTCGTGGGACCGTCGGATGGGCCGCCGGACGGAGCGGTCCCTGCCCGGCCCCGCCCCGCGCGCCAGCCACCGCCGCCGCTGGGCCGGAAGCCCGGTCGGCCCGCCCGTTCACCCTCGAGCCACGGCGCCTCCGGTCGCGTCCCGGCCGCCCGCCAGCCCGGCTCGACGCGCCATCCCGCGCCGCCCGTCCCGACGAGCGAACCGCTGAAGCGCTCGCTGCCCGGGACGCTGTTGGGCGAGGGGCGGGGCCGCGCCTGGGTGCGGTGGACGCCTCCCTCGTCGCGCCAGCGCAGCTCCGGCGGTACGGCGTCGCCGCGCAGCATCGCGTCCACCGTCTCGGCCACATCGGCGTGGACGGCCACCCGGTCGCGGGCCTGGATCTCGATGATCACGTCGAAGGTGGGCGGCGCCTTGCGCTCCAGGACGCTCTTCTGGCTCCGCCGGCGGCGTGCCTCCTCGTCGCCCAGGGTCACGGTCTGGATGCCGCCGATGAGGTCGGAGAGGGTCGGGTTCAGCATCAGGTTGTCGAGGTTGTTGCCGTGGGCCGTGCCGATGAGCTGCACCCCGCGCTCGGCGATGGTGCGCGCGGCGGCCGCCTCCAGCTCGGTGCCGATCTCGTCGATGACGATGACCTCGGGCATGTGGTTCTCCACGGCCTCGATCATCACGTGGTGCTGCAGCACGGGCGCCGGCACCTGCATGCGACGCGCGCCGCCGATGCCCGGGTGCGGGATGTCGCCGTCGCCGGCGATCTCGTTGGACGTGTCGACGATCACGACGCGTTTGCCCAGGTCGTCGGCCAGGACCCGCGCCGCCTCGCGCAGCATGGTCGTCTTGCCGATCCCCGGCCGGCCCATGATGAGCACCGAGCGGCCCGACTCGACGAGGTCCTCGATGATCTCGATGGTGCCGAACACGGCCCGCCCGATGCGGCAGGTGAGACCCACGATCTTGCCGTTGCGGTTGCGGATGGCGCTGATGCGATGCAGCGTCCGCTCGATGCCGGCGCGGTTGTCCTCGCCGAACGAGCCGATGTGGTCGATGACGTACTGGAGGTCGTCGGCGTCCACGTCGCGCTCCAGGAGCACCTGCTCGCCGCCACCACCGAAGCGGGCCTCGGGCGGCCGCCCCAGGTCGAGCACCACCTCGATGAGGTCGCGCTCGGCGGGCAGCCGCTCCAGCTCCGTCCGGATCGCAGGCGGCAACGCGGCCAGGAGGGCCGGCAGGTCGTCACGGGCCGGCGTGGGCGGCGTGGGCGAGGTCATCGGATGGCCGGCACGAGGGCCGGTTGGGCGACGCGCACGAGCGTCTCCTTGAGCAGCAGGGTGAGCGTGGCCAGCCGTTCGAAGCCGGCCTCCTCCGCTCGTCGATCGAGCGGCGAATCGTACGTCCGGACGGGGCACAACACCCCACGCCCGTGATGGTGGTGGGAGCCGCGGTCGGCGGCCTCGTGACCGGCGGAGGCGCCGATGACGCCCAGGCCGTAGGCGATGAGGTCGCTCGGGTCGTGCTCCGGGCGGGTCAGCACGCGCAGGTAGTCGGGCTGGTCCTCCTTGGCCACGCCGACCTGGGCCAGGGCGGCGATCTCCCCGCTGGCCGCTCCGTCCGTGCCCGGCGGGCAGGCCTGGACGAACGCGCTGACGTCGGCGAAGCGGAGGATGGGCGCCATCGAGGAGCGCGGGATGCGCCACTGACCGGCCGGGCGCTCCCAGTCGGGCAGGCGGTAGGCCTCCAGGCGGGCGACCGGCGGCGGCGTGACCGCCGCGTACAGGCGGCTCAGGGGCAGCGCGTCCAGCGGCGCGGCGGGCCGGATGCCGAGCTCCAGGGCCCGTTCCTCACCCATGGGCGCCGGCAGGGCCGCGTCCGGCGGCCGGAGGAGGACCCATTCCTCGCCGTAGCGCACGAAGCCCGCCTGCATGAACAGCTCGACGTTGCCGCCCACGTCGGCACAGGCCACGTGGAACCGCATGGCGCCGCGTTTGGCCCCGTCACGGAGGAGGTGCTGCACGAGGCGGAAGCGGATGTCGCCGGCGTCGGCCAGCCCGACGGCGTCGAGCTCCACGATCGTCCACTCGTCGCGCTGCGCGTCGCGCTCGGCCCGCAGGAGCCCGGCCAGGCCGCGCTGGTCTTCGTAGACGTAGAGCTGGTCCTGCGGGCGCAGCGCCCCGAGGGGCATGCGGAACAGGGTGAAGACGCCGATGGGGTTGCCGGCGACCGGCAGGCCGAGGGAGCGCACGGCGGCCTCGTCGGCGCCGTCGCCGCCGTGGCTCAGCTGCGACAGCTCACCCACCGCCGCCAGGTCGGTCAGGCGGGCCATGCGGACGCGGCCCGGCGCGCTCACGACTGGCCGGCCGTGCGGCGCAGCGGGTGGGGGCGCCGACCGGCCCCCTCGGCCGGCTCGCGGTGCGCCTCCGCCATCGTCATCAGGAGGCGGTGGAAGCGGGGTTCGCCGGCCAGCTCGGGGTGGAACGCAGTGGCCAGGACGTGACCCTGCCGCACCGCCACGACGCGGCCGTCCGGGAGGCTGGCCAGGACATCGACCTCCGGCCCGACGCGTTCCAAGACTGGGGCCCGGATGAAGATGGCGTGGACGGGGTCGGTGCCCAGGACGGGCACGACGAGGTCCGTCTCGAAGCTGTCCAGCTGACGGCCGAACGCGTTGCGCTTGATGGCCACGTCGAGCAGCGGCAGGACCGGCGCGTCACCGTCGGTGATCTCGTCGGCGAGGAGGATCATGCCGGCGCACGTGCCGTAGAGGGGCACGCCGGCATGGGCCAGGTCCAGGATCGGCTGGCGCAGGCCCCAACGCTCGATCAGGCGGCGCATCGTGGTGCTCTCGCCGCCGGGCAGGATGAGGCCGGCGACGTCGGCCAGGTCGGCCGGCAGGCGCACCTCCACGGGGGTGGCCCCGACCTGGCGCAGCATCGCCACGTGCTCGGCGAAGGCGCCCTGGAGGGCCAGGACGCCGATCCGGATACCGTCCATCAGGATGGCGCGCCCGGCGCGCCTACCAGCCGCGGACCGCCAGCCGCTCCGCCTGCGGGATGGCTTCCAGGGCGATGCCACGCATGGGCTCGCCGAGGCCCTTGGAAACCTCGGCGATGATCTTGGGATCGTCGAAGTGCGTCGTGGCCTGGACGATGGCGTTGGCCGTGCGGGCCGGATCCTGGGCCTTGAAGATGCCCGAGCCCACGAAGACGCCCTCGGCGCCCAGCTGCATCGCCAGGGCCGCGTCGGCCGGCGTGGCGATGCCGCCGGCCACGAAGTCGACGACCGGCAGGCGGCCGGTGGCGGCGACCTCGCGGACCAGGTCGTACGGCGCCTGGAGCTCCTTGGCGGCCACGAACAGCTCGTCTTCGCGCATGCCCTGCAGGCGCCGCAGCCCGGCCGTGACGGCACGGATGTGGCGTACCGCCTCGACGATGTTGCCGGTGCCGGCCTCGCCCTTGGTGCGGATCATGGCGGCGCCCTCGTTGATGCGCCGCAGCGCCTCGCCAAGGTCGCGGCAGCCGCACACGAAGGGCACCTTGAAGGCGTGCTTGTCGATGTGGTTGACCTCGTCGGCCGGGGTGAGGACCTCCGACTCGTCGATGTAGTCGACGCCCAACGCCTCCAGCACCTGCGCCTCGACGAAGTGCCCGATGCGCGCCTTGGCCATGACCGGGATGGAGACGGCCTCCATGATGCCCACGATCATCGATGGGTCGCTCATGCGGGCCACGCCGCCGGCGGCGCGGATGTCGGCTGGCACGCGCTCGAGGGCCATCACGGCCACGGCCCCGGCATCCTCGGCGATGCGGGCCTGGTCGGGCGTGACGACGTCCATGATGACGCCGCCCTTGAGCATCTGGGCCAGGCCCTTCTTGGTCGCCCAGGTGGAGGTCTCTGCGGTCATGGCGGGTAATGGTCCTCTGGTGGCCGCGAGGGTCAGCCGGGTGGGTCGGCCGCGGGGTCTTCGCCCGTTCGGACCACCCGGATCGCCCGCGCGCTCTCGATTATCGCATGGGCGCGCGCTCCCTCCGTCCGGCCGTCCCGGCCCACCGAGGTGGTGCGTGGCGGCACCACCAGATGGGCCGGTGGGGTGTGGTTCGAGGCGGTCAGGTGCCCTCCGGGGCGATACCATCGCCGGCATTCATCTCCGCACTCATCTCGGCGGATCAAGGGAGGGCTGGCGGTGCGTCATCCAGTCGCCGCGCTCGGCGTGGCGCTTTCGATCGTGGCGTTGGCGGGCTCCCTGCTCGCCCCGGCCGCCTCGCTGGCTCAGGCCCCGGTCGCTCCCCCACCCCTCCAGCAGCCCGCCGTGACGCAGCCCGCCTTCCTGGGTGACGGCGCGACCACGACCAAGGCGGCCACGCCGGACGCGACGACGCTCGCGTCTGGCTTCAGCGACGTGACCGTCTTCACCGGTTTCACCGAGCCCAGCAAGGTCCAGTTCGCGGCCGATGGGCGTGTCTTCGTCGCCGAGAAGGGCGGCCTGATCAAGGTCTTCAGCAGCCTCACCGCCACGACGCCCACGATCTACGCCGACCTGCGCAGTGAGGTCGACGACTACTGGGACCGCGGCCTGCTCGGTTTCGCCCTCTCGCCCAACTTCGTCAACGACCACACCTTCTACGTGCAGTACGCGTACGACCACAACCCGGTGGTCGATCTGGCCAGCCATCCGGCCGGCGCCCCGACCCAGTGGAATGACGCCTGCCCGACGCCACCCGGCCCGACCACCGACGGGTGCACGATCCTGGGGCGCATCTCCAAGTTCACGGTGGCCCCCGCGCCGGGGACGTCGCTCACGCCGGCCAACGAAACGATGCTGGTCCAGGGCTGGTGCCAGCAGTACCCCAGCCACTCCAACGACGACCTGTGGATCGGGCCGGACGGCCTCCTGTACTCGACGGCCGGTGACGGCGCCAGCTTCGACGGCCCCGACTACGGCCAGCTCGGCGGCACGACCAGCCCCGTGGTCACGCCGGCCGATCCGTGCAACGACCCGCCCACGGGAGCCGGCACGGCCCAGACGATCCCCACCGCCGAGGGTGGGGCCCTGCGCTCGCAGAGCATCCGCCGCGCGGAAGGCACGAGCGCGGCCGTCCTGAACGGCGCCCTGCTGCGCATGGACCCCTCAACGGGCTTCGGCGTCTCGAGCAACCCCTTCTACACCGGCAACGGCAACAACAACCAGAGTCGCATCCTGGCCTTCGGCCTGCGCAACCCGTTCCGCTTCACCTTCCAGCC
>CAZFGT010000053.1:0-14715 GCA_964518505.1 uncultured Anaerolineaceae bacterium
GCGGTACGTGAGCTGGGTTCAGAACGTCGTGAGACAGTTCGGTCTCTATCCATCGTGGGCGTAGGGAACTTGAGAGGAGCTGCTCCTAGTACGAGAGGACCGGAGTGGACGAACCGCTGGTGTGCCAGTTGTCCTGCCAAGGGCATCGCTGGGTAGCCAAGTTCGGTCGGGATAAGCACTGAAAGCATCTAAGTGCGAAGCTCGCCTCAAGATGAGGTTCCCCACCGGGTTAACCGGGTAAGACCGCAGGGAGACCACCTGTTTGATAGGCGGCATGTGGAAGTCGGGCAACCGATGAAGCTGAGCCGTACTAATGGTCGAGGGCTTGACCTCTTTCAGCAGTTCACCCAGCGGTGACTGCGGGAGGCGGGACCACCACTACGTCGCGCACGCAGGCATTGAAGATCACGCGGCTTGCCACGTCACATCGTCACGCTCGAAGAAGGATCCTGGTGACCCTAGCGGAGAGGCCACACCCGTTCCCATCCCGAACACGGCAGTTAAGCTCTCCAGCGCCGAAGATACTGAGGGGGTAGCCCCTCGGGAACATAGGTCGTCGCCAGGGTCTTTCTTCGTTTTCGGCCCTATCATCGATGCGATGAGCGCCACCGTCGGCTCGGCTGCCCGCCGTGACCCGCCCGGTTCGGCCGCCGCGACGGTGCTGGCCGGCCTTTGTCCCTACCTCCTTGCGGAGGGCGGCGCCTGGCGCTCGGCGCGGCCCGCGTCCGAGCACCGCTGTCACGCGGTGCGGCCGCCCGCGGCGCTCACCGGCGATCAGCAGCGACGCCTCTGCCTGGTGGCGGCCCACGCCGAGTGCCCGACCTTCGTCGACGCCCGTCAGCATCACCGGCAGGCCCTGCTCGACGCCGGCGTCCACGTGGAGCGGCTGGCCGGCCGCCGCACGACCGCCCTCACACGGCCCATCCCGGTGCTGCTCGAGCGCCCGGCCAGCGGCCCGCGGGCCCCGTCGATCACCGGCCGCACCCGCCGCCTGGCCGAGGTGGGCCTGGTCCTGATCCTGCTGCTGGCGGCTGGGCTCGTCCTGGCTGCCCGATTCGCCGGTCTGGGGTTGCTCGGCGCCAACTAGCTCGCGTGCGCGCGCGACCCGCGATGCCTGCGGTCAGCGCTGGCAGCCGCGGCAGAACGTCGTCACGAACCCACCCGGCGCCACCTCGCTGAGCGTCGTGCCGCAGCGCGGGCAGGCCTGCCCGCCCTTGCGGTGGACATGCAGGAAGTCGCGCACCTCCACCTCGAAGCGCGGCGGCACCCGCACGCGCAGCTCGTCGATGGCCCAGGGCAGCACCTCGCGTGTCGCGGCGTACAGCCCGTCAACCTCCTCCTCCGCCAGGGTCGAACGGCGGCGGAACGGCGCCAGCCGGGCCGCCCACAGGATCTCGTCGCTGTAGCCGTTGCCGATACCGGCCACGAAGGCCTGGTTCTTGAGCAGGTTCTTCAGCTCGCCCGAGTGGCGCCGGATCCTCGCCCGCCAGGTCGTGAGGTCCAGGGCCGGGTCGTCGGCGTCGGGACCCTGCTCCTCCCACCCCGGCACGGGCCGCACCGCATCAGCGGGCAGGAGGTAGATCTTGCCCATGCGCGTCGGATCGCGGTAGCGCAACTCGAGCGGGGCGCCATCGGGCGGCAGCCACGGCGCATCGACCGTCCACGGCGCCACGGCCGGCGCACCCCGCCGACGTGCGGGCGTCTCGCGTGGGCCCAGGCGGAGCACCGCCGCTGTGTCCCGCAACGGCTTGGCCCCCGGCGCGTCAAGGCCAAGGCGGCCCGTCAGCATGGCGTTGATGACGATGCGGTCGCGCGCCAGCTGGAAGGTCAGGAACTTGCCGCGCCGCGTGACCGCTGCTACCCGCTGGCCGGCCAGTGCAGCGCCCTCGGCTGGGGTGCCGCGCACCACCAGCGCCTCGCGCACGTCCAGGGCCTCGATGGGGCGGCTCACCAGCGTGGCCTGGAAGGCGTCGGCCAGGATGGCGAGATCGGGCAACTCCGGCACGGCCGGCCGAGCGTATCACCGGTCGTGGACCCCCTCCTGTTTCGATCCACGAACGATGAGCACGCTGGAGGCGCGTGGTACCATGCGCGGGCCCTGAAGGGGAACAGCAGTGCCGGCCGGCAGAGCCGACGCGATCGAGGAGCCTCACCAGCCCACCGGTTGACGAGCGACACCATCCCGACCATCGAAGGCCCGGGCGTCGCTCGGGCCTTGTTGATTCCCAGTCAGGAGACCACCGAAGGAGACAGACCTTGACCGCAGAGCCCCAGGGTGGGCCGGAGCTGACGGAGGAGGCGCAGGCCTCGCCCGAGACCAGCCCCGCAGAGACCGTCGCGACCGCCGTCGTCGACGAGCCCGCCGAGAAGACCACCGCCGACACGACCACCGCAGCAGCCCAGGACGCGCCCGCTCAGGCGGAAGCGGCGGAAGCCGCCCCCGCAGCCGAGGCCGTGGCCGAGCTCGCCGCCCCAGCCGCGCCCGAGGAGCCTGCCGCCGTCTCGGAGCCCGAGCCCGAGCCCGCCCCGGCCGCTGCCGTCGCCGAGCCCGAGGTCGCGGCTGAGCCCGAGGCCGCCGCTGCGCCGGAGCCCGAGCCCGCTCCGGAGCCCGCTGTCGCCGAGGTCGCCGCCGAAGAGGTCGAGGCTGCCCCCCCCGCGGCCGAGGAGATCGAGGTCGCCCCGCCTGCGGAGGCCGTCACCCCGCCTCCCGCCGCCCCGGTCGCGCCGCCCGCCCCGCCGCGCTACGAAGGTCCCGAGCCGACCACCATGGAGGAGCTCCTGGCGAGCTCGCCGGAGGAGATCCGCAGCCTCAAGCACGGTGACGTGGTCGAGGGTTCGGTCGTCCGCATCGACAAGGACGAGATCCTGGTCGACATCGGCGCCAAGTCCGAGGGCGTGGTCAGCAACCGCGAGCTGTACGGCCGTCATGCGGAGGCCCAGCCCGTGCTGGCCGTGGGCGACGTCGTCCTCGTGTACGTGCTGCAGCCCGAGTCCGAGGCCGGCCATGCCGTGCTCTCGCTCCGCCGCGCCGGCCTGGAGCGCAAGTGGCGCTCGATGCAGGAGCAGTTCGAGGCGGGCGTGATCATCGAGGCGCCCGTCATCGATCACAACAAGGGCGGCCTGATCGTCGACTGCGGCATCCGCGGCTTCGTGCCCATCAGCCAGATCGTCGACTTCCCGCGGCGGCCGCAGAACGACCAGCCGCGTGACGCGGCCCAGGAGATCGCGGAGAAGCTGCAGCCGTTCGTCGGCCGCAAGCTGCGCCTCAAGATCCTGGAGGTCAACCGCAAGGCGAACCGCCTGATCCTCTCGGAGAAGGTGGCTCTGTACGAGGAGCGCCGCGAGAAGCGGGACGAGCTCTTCAGCAGCCTCCAGGTCGGCCAGAAGGTCACCGGCACCGTCCGTTCGATCGCGCCGTTCGGCGTCTTCATCGACCTCGGCGGGATCGACGGCCTCGTCCACAAGAGCGAGCTCTCGTGGAACAAGGTCAACAACCCCGAGTCCGGCTACAAGGTCGGCGACGAGGTCGAGGCCGAGGTCATCGACATCAACCACGAGCGCGGCCGCATCAGCCTGTCGATCCGCCGCCTCCAGCCCGACCCGTGGAACTCGACGGTGGCCGACTTCAAGGTCGGCGACATCATCGACGGCACGGTCACCAAGATCGTCAACTTCGGGGCGTTCGTGCGCGTGCGCGACGGCCTGGAGGGCCTCATCCACATCAGCGAGCTGTCCCACCAGCGCGTGGCCCATCCGGGCGACGTCGTCCACGAGGGCCAGCAGCTCAAGCTCAAGATCATCTCCCTCGATTCCGACCGCCATCGCCTGGGCCTCAGCCTCAAGCAGGCGGAGGAAGCCCCGGCCCGCCCGGCCGCCCCGGAGCCCCGCGAGCGCCGCGGCCGTTCGGAACGGTCCTACGACGCGTCGCAGGCCATCCAGGAGCCCGAGGGCGGTATCGACAACACCCTCGCCGCGGCCTTCGCCCAGGTGCGCCAGCAGATGGCCGCCTCCGAGGGCGATGGTGGCTCCACCGCGACCGAGACCGCCGAGCCCGAGCAGCCGGCGGCCGAGGCCCCCGCGGCCGAAGCCGCTGCTGAAGAGCCGCTGACGGCGTCCGACGTGGTCGAGGCGGTCGCCGCCGACGAGATGGCAGAGGAAGCCGCCGCGGCTGAGGAGATCGCCGAGCTGCAGGATGCGGCCGCCGCCAACGAGGCCAACGAGGCCCCCGCCGCGGCCGACATCGCCGACGTCGTGCTGGACGTGGCCGCCGACGAGGAGGCCGAGGAGGCCGCCGCCGCGGACCTCATCGCCAGCCTTCCCGACGAGGCGGCCGAGGCCCCCGCGGCCGAGGAAGCCACCACGGAAGGGCCATCGGCGGACGCCTGAGCACGGGGCCCGCACGGCGGGGACGCCGATACCCCGTGCTAGGATTAGCCGCAGGGTAGGCGGCCTGCCCACCCGACGGGTAGAACAGGCGTTCAAGACTCCATGGCCACCAGCGACCGCTTCGACAAGTTCACCGACCGCGCCCGCAAGGTCCTGACGCTCGCGCAGGACGAGGCGCAGCGGTTCAACCACGGCTACATCGGGACGGAGCACCTGCTCCTGGGCCTGGTGCGTGAGGGCGAAGGCGTTGCCGCGCGCGTCCTGGAGAACATGAACGTCGAGCTGCCCAAGGTGCGCACGGCGGTCGAGTTCATCATCGGCCGCGGCGATCGACCGGTCGTCGGCGAGGTGGGTCTGACGCCCCGGGCCAAGCGGGTCATCGAGCTGGCCATCGACGAGGCGCGCCGCCTGGGCCACAACTACATCGGCACGGAGCACCTCCTGCTGGGGCTCGTGCGCGAGGGCGAGGGCATCGCGGCGGGCGTGCTGGAGTCGCTCGGCGTCAACCTGGACAAGGTGCGCCACGAGGTCATCCGGGTGCTGTCCCAGTCCAGCAGCGCCAGCCCGGCCGCGGAGACCAAGCGGGCCAGCAAGACCCCCACCGTCGACCAGCTCGGCATCAACCTCACCGACGCCGTGCGGGCGGGCAAGATCGATCCCGTCATCGGGCGCGAGAAGGAGATCGAGCGGGTCATCCAGATCCTCTCCCGCCGCACCAAGAACAACCCCGCTCTCATCGGCGAGCCGGGTGTCGGCAAGACCGCCATCGCGGAGGGCCTGGCCCAGCGCATCGTCGCCGGCGACGTGCCCGAGACGCTCATCAACAAGCGCGTCCTGACCCTCGACATCGGCTCGCTGGTGGCCGGCACCAAGTACCGCGGCGAGTTCGAGGAGCGCCTCAAGAAGATCATCGAGGAGCTCCGCAACACCAACGATGCCGTCCTCTTCATCGATGAGCTGCACACGCTGGTGGGCGCCGGTGCGGCCGAGGGCGCCATCGACGCGGCCAACATCCTCAAGCCGCCCCTGGCGCGCGGCGAGCTGCAATGCATCGGCGCCACGACGCTCGACGAGTACCGCAAGTACATCGAGCGCGACGCGGCCCTCGAGCGGCGCTTCCAGCCGGTCATGGTGGAAGAGCCCACGCTCGAGCAGACCATCGACATCCTGATGGGCATCCGCGAGCGCTACGAATCCCACCATCACGTCAAGATCACCGACGAGGCCGTCAAGGCCGCGGCCGATCTGTCCGTGCGCTACATCACCGATCGGCACCTGCCGGACAAGGCCATCGACCTCATCGACGAGGCCAGCAGCCGCGTCCGCCTGCGCCACTCCTCCGCCCCGCCCGAGCTCAAGGCGGCCCAGAAGGAGCTGGAGCGCGTCACCAAGGAGAAGGACGCCGCGATCAACAGCCAGGACTACGAAGGCGCGGCCACCATGCGCGACGTCGAGGAGACGGCCCGCGCCAGCATGGAAGAGCTGCGCACCGCCTGGCAGGCGCACCTCACGGAGGAGGCGCCCGAGGTCGGCGAGGAGGACATCGCCCAGGTCGTGGCGATGTGGACCGGCATCCCCGTGACGCGCATCGCCCAGGAGGAGTCGGACCGGCTGCTCCACATGGAAGAGGCGCTGCACGCCCGGGTGATCGGCCAGGAAGAGGCCATCTCCACCATCAGCAAGGCCGTCCGCCGGGCCCGCGCGGGCCTCAAGGATCCCAAGCGGCCCATCGGCTCGTTCATCTTCCTGGGCCCCACGGGCGTGGGCAAGACCGAGCTGGCCAAGAGCCTCGCCGAGTTCATGTTCGGGTCCGAGGACTCGCTCATCAAGATCGACATGAGCGAGTTCATGGAGCGCCACAACGTGAGCCGCCTGGTGGGGGCTCCGCCAGGCTACGTGGGCTTCGAGGAGGGCGGCCAGCTGACCGAGGCCGTCCGCCGCAAGAGCTACTCCGTGGTGCTGCTCGACGAGATCGAGAAGGCCCACCCGGAGGTCTTCAACATCCTGCTCCAGATCCTGGAGGACGGCCACCTCAGCGACGCCAAGGGGCGGCGCGTCGACTTCCGCAACACGGTCATCATCATGACCAGCAACGTCGGCGCCAAGTCGCTCCTCAAGGACACCAGCCTCGGCTTCAAGCCGATCGGCGAGTCCAGCGAGGAAAAGGCCCAGGGCCAGTACGACCGGATGAAGGAAAAGGTCCTGGACCAGCTCAAGACGCAGTTCCGGCCGGAATTCCTCAACCGCGTCGACTCGCTGGTCGTGTTCCGCTCGCTGACGATCGAGGAGATCGGCCAGATCGTGGACCTGATGCTGGCCCGCGTGCGGGAGCAGCTGCGGGCCCAGGAGATGCAGCTCGAGGTCACCCAGGCGGCCAAGGAGCACATCATCCGGCTGGGCTACGACGCCGACTACGGGGCGCGTCCGCTGCGTCGCGTCATCCAGAACATGATCGAGGACCCGCTGGCGGAGGCGCTGCTGATCGGCCGCTTCAAGGCGGGCCAGACGGTCGTCGTCGATCGCGCGGAGGAAGCCGGGCTGACGATCGAGCCGCTCGTGGAGAAGACGCCCGTCGCCGCCCTCTAGCCATGGTCCCGGGCCCGCCATGTGGCCGGCACGAGGCGCTCGCTAGACTCGCCTGATGGCTCGTACCCAGAGTCGCTACGTCTGCCAGGCCTGCGGGGAGTCGTTCCTGCGCTGGGAGGGCCAGTGCCGCACCTGCGGCGCGTGGAACACGCTGGTGGAAACGCTCGTCCACGAACGCGCGCCGGGCGCACGCGGCGGCGCCAAGGCTCGCCACACCGGCGGTAGCGTGCCGGTGGCGCTGCGCGACCTGACGGAGGCGCCGCTCCAGCGACGGCCCACCGGCATCGGCGAACTGGACCGTGTCCTGGGGGGCGGCCTCGTGCCCGGGTCCCTCATCCTCCTTGGCGGTGAACCCGGCATCGGCAAGTCGACGCTCGTTTTGGAGGCCGCCGCGGGCATCGCCCGAGGCGGCCGGGCGGGCGCCGAGATCGCCGTCCTCTACGCCTCCGGCGAGGAGTCCAGCGGGCAACTGCGGCTCCGGGCGCAGCGGCTGGGCCTGGCCGATGATCCCGCCGGCGAGCGCGTGCACGTCCTGGCGGAGACGGACGTGGAGCGCATCATCGAGCACGCCCTGGCCAGCCGGCCGGAGCTGCTCATCGTGGACTCCATCCAGACCGTCACCCTCGACGCGCTCGACGGGCCTGCAGGCTCGGTCGGCCAGGTGCGCGAGGCCGCCTCCCGGCTGCTGGGCTTCGCCAAGGACTCGGGCGTGCCGGTCGTCCTGGTGGGCCATGTCACCAAGGACGGCTCGCTGGCCGGGCCCAAGACGCTCGAGCACCTCGTCGATGCGGTCCTCGCGCTTGAGGGCGAGCGTTTCGGCACGCTGCGCCTGTTGCGGGCGACCAAGAACCGCTTCGGCTCGACGGAGGAGGTGGGCGTGCTGGAGATGGCCGGCAGCGGCCTCCGTGAGGTGCCCGATCCCGCGCGGGCCTTCCTTGGCCCGGCCACGGACGCGGCGGGCACGGCCGTCGCCGCGACGCTCGAGGGCAGCCGGCCCCTGCTCGTGGAGGTCCAGGCGCTGGTCGCGCCGGCCGGCGGGTTCGGCGCCCCGCGCCGCACCGTCAGCGGCATCGAGACCAGCCGGCTGGCCCTGCTCATCGCGGTGCTCAGCCGGCGGGTCGGTCTGGACCTTGGCGGACAGGACATCTACGCCAGCCTGGCCGGTGGCCTGAGCGTGGCCGAGCCGGCCCTTGATCTGCCGCTGGCCATGGCCCTCGCCTCCTCCTTCCGCGACGCGCCGGTCGCCACGGGCACGGTCCTCGTCGGCGAGGTCGGCTTGCTCGGCGAGTTGCGGCCGGTCAGTGGGCTGGAACGGCGCCTGCGCGAGGCCGCACGCCTGGGCTTCGGCCGCGCCGTGATCCCGGCCGGGGCGAGCCGCGCCGATGGGACGCAGCTGGCGGACCTGGAGATCGTGGCCGTGCCGACGCTCCAGGCGGCCCTCGGGGTCGCCCTCGGGCCGGCCCGCCGGAGGCAGCCCACGCCGAAGGGCTGACCTCGCACGGGCGGACGCCTGTGCTAGGCTCGCCGAGCCCTTATATGACGCTCTTCGTTCGAGCGCTCGGCGCCCTGCTGGGCCTCCTTATCGCCGCCGCCACCGCGAACTCGTTCGAGGCCTTCTCGAGCTCGTCCAACGCGGGCTTCTTCCTGGCCGCCTGGGTCCTCGCCTGGCCGGTGGTCGGCTTCCTCATCACGCCCTACCTGACCATCGTGCCGGCGACCTGGCTGCTGCGGCGCGTGCAGGAGCTCTCGACCGGCGAGTTCGTGACCGCCATCGCCGGCCTGCTCGTGGGCCTCCTCATGGGCCTCCTGCTCGGCGCGCCGCTGGCGGGCCTGGGGCCGCCCTACGGCCAGTTCCTGCCGCTGGGCGTCTCGCTCGTCCTGGGCCTGGGCATGCTGGGCCTGACCGTGGCCAAGCGCCACGACCTCCTGGAGGCCATCGAGGCACTGGGCGTGCTGCCCCAACGCCAGCCCGCCAACCCTGGCTCGCCGGCCGGCTCGCCCTTCATCGTCGTCGACACCAGCGCCATCATCGACGGCCGCATCGCCGACATCGTGGGCTCCGGGTTCCTGTTCGGGACGCTCATCGTGCCGCGCTTCGTGCTCCAGGAGCTCCAGCACATCGCCGACCATCCGGATGCCAACAAGCGCAACCGCGGCCGGCGCGGCCTGGAGATCCTGAGCACGCTCCAGAAGGACGAGCGCATGCCGGTCGAGATCACCGACCAGGACTTCCCCGAGATCGACGAGGTGGACGCCAAGCTGGTCGCGCTGGCCAAGGTGCGCGAGGCGGCGATCCTGACCAACGACTTCAACCTGAACCGCGTCGCCGACCTGCAGGGCATCCGGGTCCTCAACGTCAACCACCTGGCCAACGCCGTGAAGCCGGCCTTCCTGCCCGGCGAGGAGCTGCGCATCCGCGTCATCCAGGAGGGCAAGGAGGCTGGGCAGGGCGTGGGCTTCCTGGACGACGGCACGATGATCGTGGTCGAGGGCGGGGCCCGCTTCCTGGACCGCGACCTCGACGTGACCGTCACGCGCGTGCTGCAGACCGTGGCCGGCCGCATGGTCTTCGCCCACCCGCGGCTCGACTGATGGCGCCAAGCGCCACCGCCGGCTATGCCGACGCTGTGATCGTGGCCGCCGGGGCCAGCCGGCGGATGGGCCAGGACAAGCTCCTCGCCCCGCTCCTGGGGCGACCGCTCCTCGCCTGGGCCCTGGAGGGGCTCGCGGCCGCGTCGTCCGTGCGGCGCCTCATCGTCGTCGTGGCGCCCGAGCGGGTCGCCGAGATGGCGGCCCGGCCGTGGCTGCAGGTGACCGGCGCGCGCGTGGTGGCCGGCGGATCGCGGCGCCAGGCGTCGGTGGCGGCCGGCCTGAGCGAAGCCGATGCGGAGGTCGTGCTCGTCCACGACGGGGCCCGGCCGCTCGTGACGCCGGCCCTGGCCGACCGGGTGGCGGCGGCAGCCCTCGACCGCGGCGCGGCGGTGCCGGTGCAGCCCGTCGCGGAGACACTCAAGCGCGTGCGCGACGGCAGCGTCGCGGGGACCGTGGACCGCGCCGGCCTGGCCACGGCCCAGACGCCTCAGGGCGCGCGGCTCGACGTGCTGCGAGCGGCGATGGCGGCGACCGGCGCCGCGTCCGCCGGGGCGCCCGAGTACACCGACGAGGCGGCCATCCTGGAGGCGCACGGCGTGGCGGTGGCGGCCGTCGATGGGGAGCCGGCCAACCTCAAGGTCACGACGCCGGGCGACCTGCAGCTGGCCGAGACTCTCCTCAGCGCGCGCCTGGGGACTCCGCGGACGAGCCTTGGCCAGGACAGCCACCCCTTCGGGCCGGGCGACGGGCTGGCCCTGGGCGGCATCGTCTTCACGGCCGCGCCTCGCCTGTACGGCCACTCCGATGGCGACGCCGCCCTGCACGCCATCGCCGACGGCCTGCTGGGCGCGGCCGGCCTCGGCGACCTCGGCCGCCGGTTCCCCGCCGGCGATCCGTCCACCCTTGGTATCGCCTCATCCGCCCTGCTGGACGCCGTGGTGGCCGACGTGGCTTCGGCCGGCTGGCGGCCATCGGCCGTGGACCTGCAGCTCGAAGGCGCCCGGCCGCACCTGGGCGGCGCCCGGCTCGACGCCATGCGCGACGCCATCGCCGGCCTGCTGGGCCTCGATCCCGGCGCCGTCTCCGTGCGCGCCTCGACCGGCAACCTCGACGGCGCCACCGGCGCCGGGCGCAGCATCGCCGCCCGGGCGCTCGTGACGATCGCCCCCTCGGGGCGCGTGGCGTGAGCCTCCAGCTGCGCAACACCCTCGGTGGCCGCCTCGAGCCGTTCGAGCCGCTCGAGCCGGGCCGCGTCCGCATGTACAGCTGCGGACCCACCGTCTATGCCGCCGCCCATGTGGGCAACTTCCGCAGCTTCGTGTTCGCCGACCTGCTGCGGCGCTACCTGGGCTGGTCGGGCTACGACGTCCGCTGGGTCATGAACATCACCGACGTCGACGACCGCATCATCGCCCAGGCCAGGGAGCGTGGTGTGAGCATCGGCGAGCTGACCGCGCCGCATGCCGCGGCCTTCGTGGAAGATCTGGCGCGGCTGCGGGTCACGCCGCCCGACGCGATGCCGCGCCCGACCCAGCACATCGAGGCGATGGCGTCGCTCATCGCCACGCTCATCGAGCGGGGGCACGCCTACCGGACGGACGACGGCTCCATCTTCTTCCGCATCGCCAGCTGGCCCGCGTACGGCCGGCTCGCCCGCCTGGATCCGACCCAGTTGCGCGTCGGCGAGCGCGTCGTGGACGACGACTACGGCAAGGACGACATCCGCGACTTCGCCCTCTGGAAGGGCCCGCGTGAAGGGGAGCCGTCGTGGTCCACGGCCATCGGCGAGGGCCGGCCGGGGTGGCACATCGAATGCTCGGCGATGAGCATGGCCGAGCTCGGCTCGTCATTCGACATCCACACCGGCGGCATCGACCTCATCTTCCCCCACCACGAAGACGAGATCGCCCAGTCGGAGGCGGCCACCGGCCAGACCTTCGTGCGCACCTGGCTGCATTGCGCCCACCTGGCCATGGGCGGCGAGAAGATGGCCAAGCGGACCGGCAACATCGAGCGGCCGGCCGACGTCTACGCCCGCGGCTACAGCCCGCGCGCCCTCCGCTACGCCCTGCTCGCGGCCCACTACCGGGCCGGCCTGGAGTTCTCCGAGGCTTCGCTGCAGGCGGCCGCGGCGGCGGTCGAGCGCCTCTCCACCGTCCTCGCCGCCCTCGATACGTACCGCCAGGACGGTTCCGACGCGGACGACCTGGTGGAGCTCCTGGCCAGCACGCGGTCGGCCTTCACGGCCGGCCTGGACGACGACCTGAACATCGCCCCGGCCCTGGCCGCGGTCTTCGACCTCGTCCGCGAGGTCAACCGGCGGATCGCCGCGCGGACCCTGTCCACCGCGGACGCCGGCCGCGTGGCTGGCTACATCCGCGACCTCGACCGCGTCCTGGCCGTGGCTGAAGAAGAAGGGGAGGGACCCGCCCTGGCGCCTGAGCTGGCGGCCCTCCTGGAAACCCGCCGCGAGGCCCGTGCCGCACGGGACTTCGCCGCCTCGGACCGCCTGCGGGACGAGCTTGCGGCGCGCGGCATCCTTGTCGAAGACACCCGTGATGGCCAGCGCTGGCGGCGGGCAGAGGAGATCGTGGATGCCTGATCGACCCGGCCCGCGGGGCCCCCGACGTGATGACGAGCGGCCCCGATCGGGACGCCCCGGACCCGGCGGGCCCGGTCGGCCAGGTCGACCGTCGTGGCAGCAGCGCCCCGGCGAGCGGCCGGACCGCGAGGGCGCCGAGCGGCCGGCGCCCGGTACCGGGCCGCGATCGGGTCCGGGTTCCGGGCCGCCCCGGCCTAACCCCCGGCCGTGGCAGCGCCGTGACTCACCGCCACCGCCGTGGGCCCGCGGCGATCGCCCGCCTCAAGGTCGGCGCGACGGACCACCGCAGGCCCGGCGGGATGGCCCGCCGCCCTGGGCCCGGCCCGAGGGACCGCCGCCGGACCGTCGTTCGGGCCCCCCGCCCGACCGTCGCCCGGGCCCGTCACCCTGGCCGCGGCGCGAGGGACCGCCGCGCGGCGGCGACCGGCCCTACGACCGGGATCGCCCGCGTCCGAGTGGTCCGCCGACCGGCGGCTTCCGCGGCGGGCCTGATCGACCGCGTCCCTTCGACCGGCCGCGTCCATATGACCGCCCGCGCCCGTTCGACCGGCCCGGCCGGCCCGACCGAGGCCCCGGCCAGAGGTTCGAGCGGCAGTGGCCCGTCATCGAGTCGGCCGTCACGCTGGAGCCGGAAGAGGAGCTCATCGCCGGGCGCCGTCCGGTGGAAGAAGCGTTCGCCGCACGTCGCGAGGTCCACCGGCTGTACGTCGTGCCGCAGCGGCGTGAGCCGCTCGAGGCCCTCGTCCTGCACGCCACGACCCTGCGCATCCCCGTCATCGAGGTGGAAGGCGGCAGCCTGACGGCCCTGGCCGGCTTCGATGGCCACCAGGGTGTCGCGGTGGCCGTCGCCCCCCGGCGCTGGGCCACGCTTGACGAGGTGCTGGCACGCGCCGCGGAGCGCGACGAGCGGCCCTTCGTGCTGGTCCTTGACTCGTTCGAGGATCCCCACAACCTGGGCAGCCTCCTGCGCACGGCCGAGGCGGCCGGCGTCCACGGCGTGTACTTCCCGACCCATCACGCCGCACCGCTCACCCCGTCCGCCGTGAAGGCTTCGGCCGGGGCAGTGGAGCATCTGCTCCTCGTGCCGGTCGACGACCTTGGTGGCGCCCTGGCCGACCTGCGTGCCCGGGGCCTCCGCCTTGTCGGCGCGGACGCCGGCGCGCCCCTGACCTACCGCGAGGCCGACCTCCGTGGGCCGCTCGCGCTTGTCGTGGGGAGTGAGGGGCGCGGCCTGTCAGGCGCCGTCCGGCGGCGGCTCGACCTCGTCGTGCGCATCCCCATGCACGGCAAGGTCGCCTCGCTCAACGCGGCCGTGGCCGGCTCCGTGCTCCTCCTGGAGGCCGCCACCCAGCGCGGCCTGCCCGACTCGCCGCTCGCACCGGTGCGGGATGAGTCCGCCGATGAGGCACCGGAAGCCCCGCCCGAAGCCGTGGCCGTCGAAGCCGCCACGGAGGCGCCCGCCCGCAAGCCACGGGCGCGCAAGGCCGCGGCCAAACCCGCGGTCGTCGAGGTCGCGCCCGCCGACGAGCTGCTCCCCGGCGCGGCGTCGCCCGAGCCGGCAAAAGCCGTCCGGAAGCCCCGCGTAAGCAAGGCGACGGCCGAGCGGCCGGCCGAGCCATCCGAGCCCGACAAGGCGGTCCGCAAGGCACGCGCCGTCAAGCCGAAAGCCGAGCCGCCCGAGCCCGCATGATCCGGATCGGGTCGATCGTCATCCGCGTCGATGACATCGAGCGGCAGACGGCCTTCTGGTCGGCGGCCCTGGGCTACGAGCCCCGCAAGGGCGGCGACGATGATTTCGTGCTGCTCAAGCCGCGCGACGGCGTGGGGCCCAACGTCTCGCTCGACCGGGTCCGCTCGACGGTCCAGGTGCCGCCACGCCTCCATCTGGACCTCTACACGAAGGACCAGGCGGGCGAGGTCGCGCGCCTGATCGCCCTCGGCGCCACCGAGGTCCACTGGTCCAAGCGCCCGCCGGACGCCGACTACGTCATCCTGGCCGACCCCGAAGGCAACCGCTTCTGCGTGGTGGACATCACCCGCTGACGTCGCCGTGCTCGACGGCCCGTTGCGTACCTTCGCCGCGCTGCTGTAAACTGCGCAGTCGCGCCGACGTAGCTCAATTGGTAGAGCAGCGGTTTTGTAAACCGCCGGTTCCGGGTTCGAGTCCCGTCGTCGGCTCCAACGCGAATAACGCCCGTTTCCCGATCCACCGCGGGCCGCAGCCCGGTCGGGGACGTTTCCATGGGTAGGTTGAGCAGGTGGTGAGCTCCGCTGACTGTAGATCAGCCGTCTTCGACTGTGGGGGTTCGATTCCCTCCCTGCCCACCATCACTCTGATCTAATAACCTTCCGGCAGCGACCGGGCCCACATAGCTCAGCTGGCAGAGCACTTCCTTGGTAAGGAAGAGGTCTTGGGTTCAAGTCCCAATGTGGGCTCCAGCCCCCCAACCACGCGGCGGCGAAGCCGCGTCCTTCAGGAGTCGGTAGCGCAAACCAGATGGCCAAGAAGAAGTTCGAGCGCACCAAGCCGCACGTCAACATCGGCACGA
>CAZFGT010000054.1:0-13903 GCA_964518505.1 uncultured Anaerolineaceae bacterium
GCGGCGGCCTCCTGAGTGCCCTGGGAAGCCTGCCCGCCCTGCTCCCGGCGCTGCTGGCGATGCTGGGCGGCCTGGGGTCGAACGGCCAGTCCGGCCTGCACCAGGTCATGAGCTCGCTCGAGGCGCAGGGCCTGGGCCACGTCGGCCAGTCGTGGGTCGGCAACGGCCCCAACCAGGCCGTCACGGCGCAGCAGATCGAGCAGGCGCTGGGCTCGGCGCAGGTCGGCCAGCTGGCGGCGCAGACGGGGCTGCCGCCGGCCCAGGTGACACAGGGCGTGGCCGCGGTGCTGCCCTCGATCGTGCACAGCCTGACGCCGAACGGCCAGCTCCCCGAGCCCGCCCAGGTCAGCCAGCTGCTCGGCGGCCTCCTGGGCCAGCACTAGGCCAGCGCCGAGTCAGCACGAGACCCGCGCAGGATCAGCGGCGGCGGGCGTCCGCCAGGATCTCGCGCGCCGCGTTCGCGCCGGGGCCGGCGGTCACGCCGCCCCCCGGGTGGGCCCCGGAACCGACGAGGTAGAGGCCGCGCAGGGGGAGCCGGTAGCGGGCCAGGCCCACCAATGGCCGCCAGGCGAACCATTGATCGAGGCCGGGTTCGGCGTGCAGCGGGTGCCCGCCGGTCAGGCCGTAGTCGCGCTCGAGGTCCTCCGGCGTGATGACCTGCCGCACGACGACCCGCTCGCCGATACCGGGCGCGACCGCCTCCAGGGCGGCCAGCACCCGGTCACCCAGGACATCGCGCTCGATGGCCCATGAGCCTTCACGGAGGCAGAGCGGGGCGCCCTGGACGATGACGCTCATGACGTGCGTACCGGCGGGGGCCAGTGTCGCGTCGAGCAGCGTGGGGATGGTGGCCTCCAGCCAGGGCGCGCGGGCCAGGCGCCCGTACTTGCCGTCGTCGTGGGCCATCTCCAGGGCGTCGATGGATGGCGCACCGATGACCAGCCGCCCGCGCAACCGCCGGTCGCCGATCCCGCTCGCGGCCCCGTCGCCGTCGGCCAGACCGGTGAAGGCCGGCAGGCCGTCCAGGACCAGGTTGACCTTGGCCGTCATGCCCGGCTGGCGGATGTGGCCGGCTCGCCAGGTGAGGCGGGGCCCGATGGCCGCCGGGTCGATCAACCCCTGCAGCAGGCGCACGGGATCCACCCCGCCCGCCACGATGGGGGCGGTGATCTCCTCGCCCGTGGCGAGGACGACGCCGCTCACGGCGCCACCGGCCGAGGTCACCGAGACGACTTCCGCGGACACGCGCAGCTCGGCCCCGGCGGCCCGGGCGGCGGCAGCCAGCGCGTCGGTGACGGCCCCCGGCCCGCCCTGGGCGATGACGGCCTGACCCGCGGCGCCGCCGTCGTGGCCCGCCGAATCGGCCAGCAGGACGGCAGCCGTGCCGGCCGACCAGGGCCCCATGGCGGTGAACAGGATCCCGCGTGTCGCAAGCGTCGCCCGCAGTGCCTCGTCCGCGAAGCACTCCCCGACGAGATCGGCGACGGCCATGGGGAGCGTCCGCAAGAGGTCGCGCCCGTCTTGGCGACCCAGCCCGCGGTAGCCCACGCCGAGGCGGAGTCCCGCCAGCGCGTCCCCTGCCGATGGCGCGCTCATGTCGGGCGGCGTGGCTGTGGCGAGGCGGCCCAGGAAGCCGGCCAGCGCGCGGATGCGGCGGTCGAACTCCGGGTACGTCGCGGCATCCGCCGCGGACCGCGCGGCGAGCTCCGTGGCGGTGCGCGCGGCATCTCCCCACAGGGTCAGGGCGCGGCCGTCCGGCTGCGGGGCGAAGACGCGCGCCTCCGGCTGCATGAGGGTCAGGCCGTGGCCCTTCAGGCCGAGCTCGCGGTAGACGTCGGGGCGCAGGCGCCCGACCGTGTGGGCGAGCGTCGGCGCGCGGACGCCGGGGACCAGCTCGTCGGTGATGGCGGCCCCGCCAAGGCGGTCGCGCCGCTCCAGGAGCAGCGTGCGCAGGCCGGCACGTGCGAGGTAGGCGGCGGTCGTCAGGCCGTTGTGGCCGCCGCCGATGACGATGGCGTCCCAGGCCCCGGAGGTGACGGCCATCACGCGGCTCGCCGGCCGGGTGTCCGGTAGGCGCGCAGGATCTCCTGCGCGGCCAGGAGGCCCGGCGCACCCATGATGCCGCCGCCGGGGTGGGTCGCCGAGCCGCCCAGCCACAGGTCGCGGACCGGCGTGCGGTAGCGGGCCCAGCCGGGCACGGGCCGGTTGAAGAAGAGCTGCTCCAGCGATAGCTCGCCCTGGAAGATGTTGCCCTCGGTAAGGCCGAAGTCGCGCTCGATGTCGAGCGGCGAGAGGACCTGCCGGTGGAGGATGACGTCCTTGAGGTTGGGCGCGAAGAGGCTGATGGTGTCGACCACCGCGTCCCCGAAGGCGTCCCGGCGCGCGTCGTCCCACACGTCGCCCGGGGCCAGGTGGTACGGGGCGTACTGCACGAAGCAGCTCATGGTGTGCTTGCCGGGCGGCGCCATCGACGGATCCACGAGGGTCGGGATGACGATGTCGATGTACGGACGGCGGCTGAAGTGGCCGTACTTGGCGTCATCAAAGGCCGTTTCCATCCAGTCGACCGACGGCGAGATGGAGATGGCGCCCCGCAGGTGCTCGCCCGGGCCCGGCAGCGCGCTGAAGTCAGGCAGGGCGTCCAGGGCGAGGTTGACCTTGCCCGAGCTGCCCCGGTACTTGTAGCGGCGGACCTCCGTCTCGAACTCGGGCTCGAGCACCCCGGGCTCCAGGAAGCGCAGGAACGTGAGGTTGGCGTCGACCGACGAGACGACCACCGAGGCGTCGATCTCCTCGCCCGACTCCAGCACCACCCCGGTCGCCCGATCCCCGCGGGTCTTGATGTGGGCCACCGGGGCCTCCGTCCGGATGACCGCCCCGGCTTCGCGCGCCGCGCCGGCGAGCGCCTCGCTGATGGCGCCGGTACCGCCGCGGGGGATGCCCCAGCTGCGGAACGCGCCGTCGATCTCGCCCATGTAGTGGTGCAGCAGGACGTACGCGGTGCCCGGCGAGCGGACGCCCTGGAAGGTGCCGATGATGCCGCTTGCCGACATCGTGGCCTTGAGCGGGTCGGTCTCGAACCACTGGTCGAGGAAGTCGGACGCGCTCATCGTCATGAGCTGCACGAAGATCTGCTGCTGCTCCGCGGGCAGGCGGCCGAAGTCCCGGGCCAGGCCCGCCAGGGGCAGGAAGCCACGCGGGTCAAGGCCGGTCGGATCGGCCGGCACGATCGACAGGATGGGCTTGATGAAGCGGGCCATCTCGACCATCAGCCGGCCGTACGTCTCGTAGGCCTCGGCGTCGGTGGGTGACCAGCGGCGCAGCTCGCGGCGCGTCTGGGCGTGGTCGTTGGTGCGCCACAGGTAGCCCCCCGGCGTGCCGGCGGGGAGGGGGGTGAACGTGCCGTCGAGGGGCAGGATCTCCAGCCCGTGGCGCGGCAGGTCCAGCTCGCGGATGATCTCCGGCCGCAGCAGGCTCACGACGTAGGAGCAGACGCTGAAGCGGAAGCCTGGGTAGACCTCCTCGGTCACCGCCGCGCCACCCAGCACGTGACGGCGCTCCAGGACCAGGGTGCGCCAGCCGGCGCGCGCCAGGTAGGCGGCCGTGGTCAGGCCGTTGTGGCCGCCGCCGATGATGACCGCGTCGTACCGTTCGGCCACGCGTCCTCCGGGTGGGCGTTATGCAGACTGCATACGGAGCATCCAGTCTACAGAGGTTTCGGCCATACTGGAGGGCGTGACGACAGGCACCGCCTTCCACGAGCGGACGGCCCCGCTCAACCGCAAGCTCGCCTGGCGCGAGTGGTCGGGCTACTTCGCGGCGAGCCTGTACCACGACAGCGTCGACATCGAATACAACGCCATCCGCGAGGCGGTCGCGCTGATCGATGTCTCGCCGCTCTACAAGTACCTCGTGCACGGGCCCGACGCGACCCGCCTGGTCGACCGCGTCATCACCCGCGACGCCAGCCGCGTGCCCGCCGGCCGCGTCATCTACTCGCCGTGGTGCGACGAGGACGGCAAGGTCGTCGACGACGGCACGCTGGCCCACCTCGAGGACGGCACCTGGCGCTGGACGGCGGCCGACCCGCAGCTGCGCTGGCTGCGCCAGAACGCGCACGGCCTGGACGTCCAGGTCGAGGAGATCACCGACGACGTCGCGGCGCTCGCCCTCCAGGGACCCCGCGCCCGCGCCGTGCTCCAGGCGGCCGCCGGCGGCGCCCTTGGGGACCTGGCCTACTACCGGCGCGCCGGGGCGACCGTGGGGGGCGTGGCCGTCGACGTGACCCGCACCGGCTATACCGGTGACCTGGGTTACGAGGTGTGGGCGCCGGCCGCCGGCGCGACCGCCGTGTGGGACGCCCTGATGGCCGCCGGGGCGGCCCACCGCATCCGGCCGGCCGGCATGCTGGCCCTGGACGTGGCCCGCCTGGAGGCCGGCCTGATCCTCATCGAGGTCGACTACACCAGCAGCCGCGACGCCATGACCGACGCCCAGCGCTACTCGCCGTTCGAGATCGGCCTGGGGCGCCTCGTGGCGCTCGACAAGACGACCGAGTTCGTCGGCCGGCGCGCCCTGCTGGCCGAGCAACGGGCGGGTGGCCCGCCGCGCCGCCTGGTGGGCCTCCAGCTCAGCTGGGCGGACATCGAACGCCGTGCCGGCGAGCGCGGCCTCCCGCCGGCCGTCGCGCCCGAGGTCTCCCGCGAGCCGGTCCCCCTCCACGCCGCCGGCCACCAGGTCGGCCGGGTCACCAGCACCGGCTGGAGCCCCACGCTGAAGCAGATGCTGGCGCTCGGCTCCGTGGCTGCCCGTTACGCGGCTCCGGGCACGCGCCTGGATGTCGACTGGAGCGTCGAGGGCCACCGCGGCACGGTCGCCGCGACGGTCGTGCCGCTGCCCTTCTTCGACCCGCCGCGCAAGCGCGCCTGACCCCCGGAGGGTCGCGGCCAATGGGTCAGGGCATGACCCGATGGAGGCTGGCCACCAGCTTGACGAACGTGGTCTCGTCCAGGGTCACCGACGCAGCCGCCCAGCTGGGCGGTGACGTGCCTTCGTTGACATAGACGGCGTAGCCCGGCTCGAGCGTGAACAGCGTGCCCATCTGGTCGCCGTAGAGGGTCGGCCCCAGCTCCTTGACCTTGGGCTGGCAGACGCTCTCGCCGTCAGTGCAGTAGGACCCTTCCTTGAGCTCCAGGCTGACCCCGCCGGGGCCCTTGTAGCTGATCGTCAGCTGGCCACCGGGATCGGCCGAGAAGGTGCCCGTGTTGACGTACCAGCCGGCCGGCAGGATGGCGCAGTAGACGGCCCACTTGACCGAGCGGGCGGCCATGGCGAAGAAGCTCTTGTTGTCGGCGCTGGCCGCGCACACGTCAGCGTCAGTGGAGGCCGCGGGGGTCGTCGTGGCGCCAGGCGTCTTGGTCGCCGGCGCCGGCGTGTCGGTGGCGGTGGCCGGCGTCACGGTGGCCGGGGTACCCGTCCGCAGGGCGCTCGCGGTCGGCGTCACCGACCCCGTGATGAGGGCCTGCGTCGGCGAAGCAGCCGTGCCACACGCGGCCGCCACGAGGACCAGCAGGCTGAGGAGGCCGAGGCGCGCGCGGGCCGGCATGGCCGCGAACGATACCCGCGTCCGCGCAGAACGGTCAAACGCCGGATCGCGCCCCGCCCATCCACACGGCGGCGTCCACACCGAAGGTGGTCCGCACGCGCTCCGGAGCCAGCACCTGGGCCGGCGGTCCGTCCGCCACGAGCCGCCCGCCGTCGAGCAGCAGGGCGCGCGGGAAGTAGTGGGCCGCGAGGGCCAGGTCGTGCAGCACGGCGAGGATCGTCAGGCCATCGCGGTCGTTGAGGTCGGCCAGGAGGTCCATGACCTGCACCTGATGACGCAGGTCCAGGTGGACCGTCGGCTCGTCCAGCAGGAGCAGCCGGGCCTGCTGGGCCACGGCCATGGCGATGAGCACCAGCTGCCGCTCGCCAAGGGAGAGCTCACGTGCGTCACGTCCCACGAAGGCGTCGAGCCCGACCCGGTGGATGGCCTCGTCGACGATCTCGCGATCATGCGCCGTCGGCCCGTGGAAGGACCGTTCGTGCGGGATCCGGCCCAGGGCCACGACCTCCTCGACGCGGATGGCGAACGGCAGATCGACCTGCTGGGGGACCACGGCGATGCGCCGCGCGATCGCCTCACGGCCCAGTTCGGCCAGGGGCACCCCATCGAGCAGCACCTGCCCCCGGCTCAGCGGCAGGACGCCCGTCATGCAGCGCAGGAGGCTCGACTTGCCGGCGCCGTTGGGGCCCAGGACCGCCACGCGCTCACCACTGGCGATCGTCACGTCCAGGCCGGCCAGCGCCGTCCGCGACCCATACGAGAGGGCCACATCCACGAGGCGCAGATCGCTCACAGCTCGTAACCCGTGCGGACGTGGCGCAGGATGAGCAGGAAGAACGGCGCCCCGATGACGGCGGTCACGATCCCCACCGGCAGCTCGCCGGGCAGCCGCGCGAGCAGGTCGGCGAAGGCCAGGAACGCCGCCCCGAAGATCGCGGCGAGGGGCAGCAGCGGACGAGCCGCCGGGCCCACGACCAGGCGCACCATGTGGGGCACGACGAGGCCCACGAACCCGATCAGCCCGCACGTGGCCACGGCGGCGGCCGTGACCAGGGCAGCAAAGGCGAGCAGGATGACCCGCTCGCGGGCGACCGCGAGGCCCAGGTGCGCGGCCGTCTCGTCGCCCAGCATCAGCGCATCAAGCGCGCGGGCGCGCCAGGCGAGGACCGCGACGCCGGCGATGATGAGCGGCGCCGCCACGGCCACCTGCTGCCAGGTCGCGGTGGCCAGGCTGCCCAACAGGAAGTAGACGATCTGGCGCAGCTGCGCGCCGCTCAGCACCATGGCCATGGACAGGCCCGCCGCGAGGAGCGAGCCCACGGCGTAGCCCGTCAGCAGCAGGCCGGTGAGCGAGCCCAGGCGCGACGCCCGCGAGAGGCGCCACACGAGGGCCACCGCCACGACGGCCCCCACGAAGGCGAGCAGCTGGCCGAATCCCAGGCCCAGCAGCCCCAGCGGCAGCGGGACCAGCACGGCCAGCGACGCCCCGAGCGCCGCGCCACTGGCCGTGCCAAGCACGTACGGATCGGCCAGCGGATTGCGCAGGACACCCTGCATCGTGGCCCCCGCGACGGCCAGCCCACCACCGGCGAGCATGGCCATCAGGACGCGCGGCAGGCGCAGCTCCAGGACGATCGTTTCCGAGGAGGTCGGCCACGTCACGGCCACCGGCCAGCCCAGCAGCCGGTGGGCCAGGATGGCCACCGTGTCGCCGAGCGGGATGCTGACCGACCCGAACGCCAGGCCGGCCACCAGGGCGACGGCCAGGGCGGCCAGCCCCACCGCGGCAACGGTCGTCGGGCGCCGCCAGCGCGGCGTGGCTGGCCGCGCGCGCGCGGAGAGGGCCGGGATGCCCGGCGCCACGCCGGCTCTCACGGCCGCTCCCTCACCGAACCAGGCCGGTCACGAGGGGCTGGGAGCCGGGGTGGGCGGCGGCAGGAGGTCGGCCGGCAGGACCAGGGCCGGGTCGATGGCCAGGGCGAGCGCCGCCAGGCCGTCCGCCAGACGCGGCCCCGGGCGAGTCACGATCGTGTCGTCGACCGGGCGGACCGCGCCGTCGACGACCGCCGTGAGGTGCTCCCAGCCGGGCCGCTTGAGCACGTCCGCCACGCTCGTGCCGTAGTCGAAGTCGCCCAGCACGATGACCTGCGGATCGGCCAGCACGAGCTTCTCCAGGGCGATGGTGTAGCTGTTGGGATCGCCCGTGGTGATCGGTGTCCCTCCGGCAAGGCTGACCATGTCGGCGACGAACGAATCCTGGCCCGGAGCGTAGATGTCGGGCCCCACGCCGATCTCGTAGAAGACGGAGGGGTGGGCCGGCTCGGCCTTGGCCAGCGCGGTGATGGCGTCCATGCGGGTCTGCATCGCGTCGGTCATGGCCGTGGCCGCAGGAAGCTGTCCGCTGACCTCGCCGACGAGGCGCAGGTCGGCCAGCACGGCGGGCACCGTGGGCGCATAGATGACCACCACGGGGATGCCCAGCGCCCGCATGTGGGTCACGTCGGCGGGATGGGTGAAGCCGTCGCCGCCGGCGATGACCAGGTCGGGCTGGGCCGCCACGAGCTTCTCCATGACCACGCCCTGGAAGGTGGCCACGTGGGGCAGCGTCTTCGCCGCGGCAGGATAGTCGTCCGAGTCCGTGTCGCCCACGATCAGGCTCCCCTCCCCCAGGGCGAAGAACTCCTCGGTGCTGGCGGGCGTCAGGCTGACGATGCGCGACGGCTGGTGGGGGATCGTGACTGACGTGCCCTCGTCGTCCGTGATGGTCAGGGGGAAGGCCGGCTGGGTGGCCTGCGGCGATGGGCTCGGGGACGGGGTGGACGTCGCCACGACCGGACTCGGCGAAACCGGGAACGGCGATGACGTCGACGGCGCGACCGATCCGCCGGCCGTGCAGGCGCCCGCCACGAGCGCCACGACAAGCCCGACGGTGGGCACGAAAAGACCCTTCCGGCGGGAAGCGGAAGGGGTCCGGAGCGGCGAACGATCCATGGTGCCTGCCCTTTCACGCGAAGGCGGAGGACACGACCATGGGCCCGGCGACCGGACTTCCAGCGTCGAAACGCTGGTCACCGTAGCGGGACTGTGCCGGATTCACACCGGCTTCGCGGACCCACGGTCCTGTGTGATGGGTTGTGCCCGCGAGTCTACTCCGATAAGCGCGCGCCAAGCGGAGCCCGCCATCCTGTCCCGACCGCTCCTCCCGCCCGGACCGCCGGAGGAGGTCGCTCCATGTCGGATCCCGCGCATCCCGCCCGGTCGTCGCCGCCGATGGCTCGTCTCGCCACCACCGTCGTCGCCCTCATGGTGGGCCTGCTGGCCACGGGACCGGCCGCCGTCCTGGCAGCCACCTATCCCGCCAGCGACTACTCCAACGTCACCGCGTTCGACACCTGTGACGGCACACCGGACACCATCTCCCGTTCACTGGAGGCCCTGGCCCAGAACGGCCTGAGCTACCTGGGCTATTCGTCGGGCGAATACGCCACGACCGGTTTCACCCGCGCCCGCGTCCTCAGCCGCGCGTCGTCCGACCAGGCCATCTACGTCCACAGCCACGGCGACCAGTACTACGACCCGTATCCCAGGCAGGTCCAGGGCTTTCGCGAGGACGGCGGTGACTGCAGCCAGGCCATCGTCTACGCCACGGACCTCGCGGCGGTGCGCCCGGCGGCGGTCCACCTCGTCGTGATGTCCACGTGCCACCTCGCAGAAGCGGCCAAGACGGCCGGCGAGCCGACCATGGCCGCCGCCTACGGCATCGATCGGGTCAAGTACACGGACCCCCACGCGCCCGACGACGGGTCCCGTTTCTTCCTGGGCTACGAGGGCCTCGCTTACACGGCCGACATGCTCCACTTCGAGCAGCGCTTCTGGGGTTACGTGACCGCCGGGCACCTGCTGGGTGACGCCTTCACGCTCGCCCGGGCGTCTGCCGCGATGAGCACCGCGACCGTGCCCGACTGGTTCGGCACGTACGACTACAGCGGCGCGCCCGGGTCCAGCCTGCCCTGCACACGCTGCGTCTGAGGAGCACCCCATGCACCAGAGACCCAACCTGTCGCGACTCGACCTCGGGATCGCCGCCGCCGGCCTCGCCACCGCCGTCGCCCTCGTCTCTGTCGCCTTCAGCGCACCCCTTGCGGCCCCGCGTGTCGCCGATGCGGCGCTGGCGGTGCCGGTCGCGCAGGGTGCCGTCGCCCGCGAGGCGGCCGTCGAGCTTGCCGGGCGCTTCGGCCTGGCCGGTACCGCCGGCCTCCCGGTGCGCAGCGCCGACCAGATCACCGGAGCCCTCATCGACACGGTCGATTTCCGGCTCGCCGACGGCCGCCTGGCGGCCGAGGTCGTGCGTGCCGCCGACGGCCGCCTCGAGCGTGTCGTCGACCTCACCGACCCCCCGAGCGGCCCGGGCACAGCCGTCGGCGCGGCCGGTGCACCAGAGGCCGCCCGGCGCCTTGTCGGCACGAGCGGGCTGGCGGCCCCGGCCTCCGCCCCCGTCACCACGTGGGATGCCGGCATGGACGCCTGGTGCGTCCGCTGGGTCCGCATCATCGACGGCGTTCCTGCACCCACCGACGGGCTCGTGACGTGGGTCCGGCCGAGCGGACGGCTCAAGGCCCTCAGCGACACGCGCTCGCCCCTGGCCGACGCCCCTCCGCAGCCCATCCCTGCCGCGACGGCCAGCCTCGCGGTGCAGGGGTATGTCCGGGGCCTCCATCTCGACGCCCTGCCCAGCCTCGTCTACACCGCCCCTCGCCTGGCCTGGGTCCTGCCGAACGGTTTCGTCGACCCGGCCGTCACGACCGACCCCTCGATCCTGCGGCTCGCCTGGACCGTCACCTTCAGCTACATCCCACCGGGCTGGACCGAGCGCCATACGGTCGAGATCGATGTCGATGCCGCCACGGGCGCCCTCATCGGCGGCACCGAGACCGCCTGATGGCTCCCGGCCGGACGTTCGTGGCGCTGGCCCTCCTGGCTTCGGTGGCCGGGTGTGCTCCTGCCGCGTCGCCGGCCGATCCGGGCACGACCGGCACCCCGAGCCCGCCGCCGTCCGGGCCGCCCGCCACCAGCCCCGCCACCGCCCCGACCGGTGTGCCGGCGATGCTCCTGGCCGTCCCGACGGGCCTTGCCGTCACGGCGGTGGCGCGACCGCGCGAGCGCCTGGCCGTGCGCATGCCGACCGGCGCCTGGCAGCCGACCGCGGCCGTGGGACGGCACGGGGCGATCCTGCTCGTCTCGACGGCGGCTCGGTCGCCTGCCACCGCCGTTGAGGGCGTCCTGGCCGGCACGCAAGTCCGCGTGGGCTGGTCGGCCTCGCTGCCGGCCGCGCTGGGCCCGGCCGTGCTGGCCGGCTGTGTCGCCGCCGATGGTGTCGCGGTGGTCATCGCCGACCGCCTGGTCTACCTGCGGGCCGGCCGCGTGGCCGCCACGCACGAAGTTCCCGCCACCGCCGGGCGGTGCCAGATGACCGACGACGATGCCGTCGCCTACCTCGCTGACGTCGACCATGCGTTGACCTTCTGGGGCCCGGGGGCCGACACGGTGGTCGTCACGGCGACCCGCTGCGATGACCTCGGGCTTGGCGGTGGCCTGCTGGCGTGCCTGGCGACCGGTGTCGATCGCGTCGTGGTCGGCCGGCTGCTGCCACCTGTGGCAGGGCGGACCGCGATCGATCCTGCGTCAGCGCAGCGCCTGCCGGGACCGGCGCGCCAGGTGGTGCTGTCGCCGGATGGGCGGTGGCTGGCGATCGCGGGCTCGGGTGCGCCCGCCGTGAGGCTCTATGGGCGCCTCGCGGGCGACGCGTTCGAAGCCGTGGGCGCCTTCGACCTGGGGACCGGGGAGGCTCTGCTGGCGTTCGTCGAACCGTGAGGCGAGTCGCGGGGCGACCCGTGGGCCGGGTCAGACCGTGGCGGCCTCGGCCGGTGCCGCAACCTCGAGGGGGGCGTCGGTGGCCAGGACCGACGTCTGGGCGGCGTAGGGCAGCATCGTCCCCAGCATCTTCTGGAGGGCCATGACGTGGACGCAGGAGCCCCAGCTGTCGAAGAGATGGCACGTGCACTGCCAGCGATCGGCCTCGAGACTGACACGATGCGTATCGTTGTCACCGCGGAACTCGAGCGCGAGGCGGTCGATCGTGATCCGATCGGTCTCACGCGCGTAGCGGTTGGCCTTCTCGATCTTGCCGATGAGGCTTGAATGCATCGAGCCGATCCTCCAGGGGCGACGGCGCGCGACCGGGCCCGCTCCGATGCCGGGCCGGTCGCCACCCGACGACCGGGAGCGGCGGATCCTGTGGCCGTAGCCTACACCGCGGGCCCAAGAGAGGGGTCGGGCGTCAGGGCAGTCGAGCCAGCTCCGCCTTGAGCTTGGAGATCGCCTCCACGGGGGTCGGGTCGACGCCGTAGAGGACGGCCAGGTAGACGCTGACCAGGTCGCCGAAGACGATGCCCTGAAGGGCCGCGGCGAGTCGTCCCGGCGCGTCGCAGGGCACCGCGCGGTGCGTCACGTGCAGGCTGTCAAGGTGCTCGCCGAGGAGCGTCGCGCGCAGCCGGTCGCGCGGGTGGTCGGCGCTGCCGGCGAGGAACACGACACACAGCTGGTCCTGCATGTCGGCCGGGTAGTCGAAGCCCACGATCGTGTTGTGGGACGCCTCGGGCAGCGCTTCGTACACGGCGTCGCTCTTGCCGTTCTCGTTGAGCTGCGTCTTCCAGCGGCGGGCCACCGCCGCCATGGCGCCGCTGCCGATGATGAGCGGCACGCGGTCCAGCAGCTCCCAGGCCAGCTGCTTGGCCGGATTCGCATCCGTGGGCACCGTGGGTGCGATCGCCGCCATGGTCGCCCTGGCCGCGGCGGCGGCAGCCTCGATCTCCTCGGCGGCCAGGGCCAGGTGGCCGGTGCGCTCCAGGATGCCAGCCAGCAGCGCCACGGCATAGCCGACCGCGGCCCGTGGCTGCCCGCCGCCGGGGAAGACCAGATGCGGCAGCTCGGCCCGCCGGGCCACCTCGCGGAGCGTCCCGCCGGTGGTCACCACGAGGACGGGGCAGCGCCGGCGCAGGGCGGCCTCGAGAGCGCTGATCGTCTCCTCGGTGGAACCGCTGTACGAGACGGCCACCACGAGCGTGTGCGGGCCGACCCAAGCCGGCAGGTCGTACCCGCGGACGACCTCGAGGGGCACCGTCAGCCGGTCGGCGAAGATGTCGTGGACCAGGTCACCGCCGATCGCCGAGCCGCCCATCCCCAGGACGGCCACGCTCGTCGTCACGCGATAGGCGGCCGGCACGGTCAGGTCCCGCGTGCGGGCCCAGCCGTCGCGCACCTGGTCGGGGATGGTCGCCACCTGGCCACGCATGTCGGCCGCGTCAAGCGCCTGGACATCGGATGGCCGGTCCAGGATGGTCGCCGCGTCACGACCGTCGGCGGCGGTCACGCCTCGCGCACGAGCCGCTCGCCGGCCTTGACATAGGCGTCGCGCTGGGCCGGCGTGGCCGCCTCCGTGTAGACCCGCACGAGGGGCTCCGTACCGCTGAAGCGGACGAGGAGCCACGAGCCGTCGGCGGTGAAGAACTTGAAGCCGTCGCCGGTGGATAGCGGATCCGTCCGGGTGACCGCATGGCTGTCGAGCTCGCGCGGGCCGCGCTCCCGCAGCTCCACGAGCAACCGGTCCTTCAGGGCCGGGTAGGCGTCTCGCGCGACGTGCACGTCGATGCGCCGGTAGAACGACGGCCCGGCCAGCTCGTGGAAGTGGGCCAGCGCCTCCGATGCCGTGCGGCGGCCGGCGGCCCGCTCCCGGAGGAACAGGTCCAGCAGCATCAGGTCGGCATACACGCCATCGCGCTCGGGCAGATGCATCCCGAAGCCATAGCCGCCCGACTCCTCGGCGCCCAGCATGGCCCCCGTCTCGATCATCTTGGGGCCGATGTACTTGAAGCCGACCGACGTCTCGAAGGTAGGGATGCCGTAGTGCTCGCCAAGGCGGGCGGCCATGGATGTGTTGTTGACGCTCACCACGACCGGCTCGCGCATGCCGCGGTACTCGGCCAGCTCGTACATCAGCAGCCCGGTCACCTCGAGCTGGTGGATGAAGTTGCCCTGTTCATCGGCCGCGCCGGCCCGGTCGGCGTCACCGTCCAGCAGGAGCCCGAGGTCGTAGCCGCCGCCGGCCAGCATCCCCAGGGCCTCGTCGATGTTGGGCCGGATGGGCTCGGGATTGACGCCGCCGAAGTAGGGGTTGCGCTCCTGGTGGATCTCCGTCACGCGGATGCGGCCGCCGGCCAGGAGGCGGCTGATCCAGCCCGC
>CAZFGT010000055.1:0-13886 GCA_964518505.1 uncultured Anaerolineaceae bacterium
TCGTTGACACGCTGAGCGGGCGATTGCTACAATCTCCCTTCGCGGCCGCGTCCGGTCGCGTGGTCGATGGTGCTCAGCACCCACCACGCCACAGGCGACGCGTGCCGACCCGCAATACGACCCGAACCTCCGGCCGTGCCGCGTCCCAGGCGGCAGGCAGGATCCCTTGGAAGGAGCCCGCGTCACTCGTGCCCACGATCTCCCAGCTCGTGCGCCACGGCCGCAAGACCAAGATCCGCAAGGTCAAGGCGCCGGCCATGCGCAAGAACTGGAACAGTCTCCGGCAGCGCCAGGAGTCGATCCCGGGCGCCCCGCAGAAGCGGGGCGTCTGCCTCCAGGTGCGCACGATGACGCCCAAGAAGCCTAACTCCGCGCTGCGCAAGATCGCCCGCGTGCGCCTCACCAACCAGATGGAAGTGACGGCCTACATCCCGGGCATCGGCCACAACCTGCAGGAGCACTCGGTGGTGCTGGTCCGCGGCGGCAAGGTCAAGGACCTGCCGTCCGTGAAGTACCACATCATCCGCGGCACCCTCGACGCGGCCGGCGTGCGTGATCGCAAGCAGGGCCGCTCCAAGTACGGCGCGAAGGCTGCCCCGGCCATCGGAGGCCGGAAGTAGCATGCCCCGCCGCACCGGCACGCCCCGCAAGGCCAAGTACGCGCCGACCCTGACCCGCACCACGGACCGTTTCGTGGTCAAGATCATGAAGGACGGCAAGAAGGGCCTCGCCGAGCGCATCCTGCGCCAGGCCCTCGCCCGCGCCGAAGCCTCGTCCCGCCGCCCCGGCATGGACGTGCTCGAGGCCGCCCTGCGCAACGCGACGCCCATCATCGAGGTCAAGCCCCGCCGCGTCGGTGGCGCGACCTACCAGGTGCCGGTGGAGATCCGCGGCGACCGCCGCGTCTCGCTCGGCGTGCGCTGGCTCGTCCAATCGGCCCGCAAGCGCTCCGGCAAGTCCATGAGCGAGAAGCTGGCGGCCGAGCTCGTCGACGCCATGAATGGCCTCGGCGCCGCCGTCAAGCGCCGCGAGGACACCCACAAGATGGCCGAGGCCAACAAGGCCTTCAGCCATTTCAAGTGGTAGTCGGCAGGACGGACTGACCCCATGGCACGCCAGGTCCCGCTCGGGCGCACCCGCAACATCGGCATCATCGCGCATATCGACGCGGGCAAGACCACCGTCACCGAGCGGATCCTCTTCTACACCAAGAAGATCTACAAGCTCGGTGAAGTCCACGAGGGCGCGGCCACGATGGACTGGATGCCGCAGGAGCAGGAGCGCGGCATCACCATCACGGCCGCGGCCACGACCGCGTTCTGGGGCGACCATCGCATCAACATCATCGATACGCCCGGGCACGTGGACTTCACCGTGGAGGTGGAGCGCAGCTTGCGCGTGCTCGACGGCGCGGTCGTCGTCTTCGATGGCGTGGCCGGCGTCGAACCGCAGTCGGAGACGGTCTGGCGCCAGGCCGACCGCTACGGTGTGCCCCGCTTCTGCTTCATCAACAAGCTCGACCGCACCGGTGCCGACTTCTGGCGCGGCGTGGACTCGATCAAGGAGCGCCTGGGCGCCAACGCCGTGCCGGTGCAGGTCCCCATCGGACGCGAGGAGGGCTTCCTCGGCGTCATCGACCTGGTGCGCATGAAGGCTGTCTACTACCGCGACGACCTGGGCAACCAGATCGAGGTGACGGACATCCCGGCCGAGCTACTGGCCGACGCCCAGGTCCACCACACCCACCTGGTGGAGGCCGTCGCCGAGATGGACGACGAGCTGACCCACAAGTACCTGGAGGGCCACGAGTTCACGGAGGAGGAGCTCAAGCGCGGCCTGCGCCTTGGCACGCTCCAGAACCGCATCGTGCCCGTGCTCACCGGCTCGGCCCTCAAGAACAAGGGCATCCAGGCGGTGCTCGACGCGGTGGTCGATTACCTGCCCTCGCCCCTCGACGTGCCGCCCATGATCGGTCTGGATCCGCGCACCGGCCGCGAGGTCCTGCGCACCGTGTCCGACGACGAGCCCTTCTCCGCCCTGGTCTTCAAGATCGCCGCCGACCCCTTCGTGGGCAAGCTGGCCTTCTTCCGCGTCTACTCCGGCACGCTGACCTCCGGCTCGTACGTGCTCAACGCCACGAAGGGCAAGAAGGAGCGGCTGGGCCGCATCCTGCAGATGCACGCCAACCATCGCGAGGAGATCGACGCCGTCTACGCCGGCGACATCGCCGCCGCGGTCGGGCTCAAGGAGTCCTTCACCGGCGACACCCTGAGTGACCCCGACCACCCCGTGATCCTGGAGTCGATGACCTTCCCCGAGCCGGTCATCGAGGTGGCCATCGAGCCCAAGACGAAGGCCGACCAGGACAAGCTCGGCGTGGCCCTCCAGCGCCTGGCGGAGGAGGACCCTACCTTCCGCGTCCAGACCAACGAGGAGACCGGCCAGACGCTCATCGCCGGCATGGGCGAGCTGCACCTCGACGTGCTCGTCGACCGCATGGTCCGCGAGTTCCACGTCGCGGCCAACGTGGGCAAGCCCCAGGTGTCCTACCGCGAGACGATCCGCCGCGCCGCCGAAGGCAATGGGCGCTACGTCCGCCAGACGGGCGGCAAGGGCCAGTACGGCCACGCCGTCATCAAGCTCGAGCCCAACGAGAAGGGCGCCGGCTACCAGTTCATCGACAAGATCGTCGGCGGGACCATCCCGCGCGAGTACATCAAGCCCGTCGATGCCGGCATCCGCGAGGCGCTGCAGACCGGTATCTACGCCGGCTATCCGGTCGTCGACGTCAAGGTCACCCTCCACGACGGCTCGTTCCACGAGGTCGACTCGTCGGAGATGGCCTTCAAGATCGCCGGCTCACTGGCCATCAAGGACGCCTTCCAGCGCGCCGACCCGGTCATCCTGGAGCCGGTCATGAAGGTCGAGGCCACCATGCCCGAGGCGTTCATGGGCGATGTCATCGGCGACCTCAATAGCCGCCGCGGCCACATCGACGCGATGGAGGCCCGCGGGGAGGGCCAGCACCGCACCCAGGTGGTGCGTGCCTTCGTGCCGCTGGCCCAGATGTTCGGCTACGCCACCGACCTGCGGTCCATGACGCAGGGCCGGGCGACCTACTCCATGGAGTTCTCGCACTACGCAGAAGTCCCATCCAGCATCACGAGCGAGCTGGTCCAGAAGTCCAAGGTCGGCTGAGGAGCAAGTAGGCAGATGGCCAAGAAGAAGTTCGAGCGCACCAAGCCGCACGTCAACATCGGCACGATCGGCCACATCGACCATGGCAAGACGAGCCTGACGGCGGCCATCACCAAGTACCTCGCCCTCAAGGGCGGGGCCGAATACCGCGCCTTCGACACCATCGACAACGCGCCCGAGGAGCGCGAGCGGGGCATCACCATCGCCATCGCCCACGTGGAGTACGAGACGGCCGCCCGCCACTACGCCCACGTCGACTGCCCCGGCCACGCCGACTACATCAAGAACATGATCACCGGCGCGGCCCAGATGGACGGCGCCATCCTCGTCGTGGCCGCCACCGACGGGCCGATGCCCCAGACCCGCGAGCACATCCTGCTGGCCCGCCAGGTGGAAGTGCCCTACATCGTCGTCTTCTTGAACAAGGTCGACATGGTCGACGACCCCGAGCTGCTCGAGCTCGTCGAGCTCGAGGTCCGCGAGCTGCTCTCCAAGTACAACTTCCCCGGTGACGAGATCCCCGTCATCCGCGGCTCGGCCTTGGCCGCCCTCGAAGCGGGCAACGACCCGAACGACCCGGCCTACGCGCCCATCCAGGCCCTCATGGATGCCGTCGACAGCTACATCCCGACGCCCGAGCGGGCCGTCGACAAGCCCTTCCTCATGCCCATCGAGGACGTCTTCGGCATCAAGGGCCGCGGCACCGTGGCCACCGGGCGCGTCGAGCGCGGCGTGGTCAAGGTCGGCGAGGAGGTCGAGATCGTCGGCGTGCGGCCCACCCGCAAGGTCGTCGTGACCGGCGTCGAGATGTTCAAGAAGCTGCTCGACGAGGGTCGTGCCGGCGACAACATCGGGACGCTGCTGCGGGGCATCGAGCGCGACGACATCGAGCGCGGCCAGGTCCTCGCCAAGGCCGCCAGCATCAAGCCCCACACCCGCTTCCACGCCCAGGTCTACGTGCTCAGCAAGGAGGAGGGCGGCCGCCACACGCCGTTCTACAACGGCTACCGGCCGCAGTTCTACCTGCGCACGACCGACGTGACCGGCGCCATCGGCCTGCCCGAGGGGGCCGAGATGGTCATGCCCGGCGACAACGTGGAGATGAAGGTCGAGCTCATCACGCCCATCGCGCTCGAGCCCGGCCAGCGCTTCGCCATCCGCGAGGGCGGCCACACCGTGGGCGCCGGCGCCGTCACCCAGATCCTGGAGTAGCAGCGTGGCGAAGCAGCGGATCCGCATCCGCCTCAAGGCCTACGACCACCGGCTGCTGGATCAGTCCGCCCTCCAGATCGTGGAGACGGCCCAGCGCACGGGCGCCGACGTCGTCGGGCCGGTCCCGCTGCCGACCCACATCGAGAAGTTCACCGTGCTCCGCTCGCCGTTCATCGACAAGGACAGCCGGGAGCAGTTCGAGATCCGCACCCACAAGCGGCTCATCGACATCCTGGACCCCTCGTCGAAGACGGTCGACGCCCTGATGCGACTCTCGCTTGCCGCGGGCGTCGACATCGAGATCAAGATGTGATGCGGCCATGAGCATCGGATTGATCGGCCGCAAGGTCGGCATGACCCAGATCTTCGCCGCGGATGGCACGCTCGTGCCCGTCTCCGTGGTGCGCGTCGAGCCCAACACCGTGACCGCCGTGCGCACCTCCTCACGCGACGGCTACACCGCCGTGCAGCTCGGCACCGGCACCGCCCGCCACCTGACCAAGCCGCGCCTTGGCCAGCTGACGGACCTGCCGCGCGTGCGCGACACGCGCGAGTTCCGCGTCGCCGACGTGAGCGAGTTCGAGGTCGGCCAGACCCTGGACGCGACGCTCTTCGCCGCAGGCGACGTGGTCGACGCCATCGGCGTCAGCAAGGGCCGCGGCTTCTCCGGCACGGTCAAGCGCCACCACTTCCACCGCGGCCCGGAGACCCACGGCTCCGACTCGCACCGCCAGCCCGGGTCGATCGGCGCGGGCACGTCCCCCGGCCACGTCCTCAAGGGCACCCGCATGGCCGGCCATATGGGCCACGCCCGGACGACCGTCAAGAAGCTGACCATCGTGCGGGCCGACGCTGACGCCAACCTGCTCCTGGTGCGGGGTGCCGTGCCCGGTCACCGGGGCTCCCTCGTGCTCATCAGGAAGGCCTGAGCGATGCCCTCCACGACCCTCTACACGAAGCTCGGCGAGGCCGTCGGCACGGTCGACCTCCCCGAAGCCCTCTTCGGCGCCCCGGTCAACACGGCCGTGCTGCATCAGGTCGTGACCGCGCAGCTGGCCGGCCGCCACCTGGGCACCCACGACACCAAGACCCGCGGCGAGGTCCGTGGCGGCGGCCGCAAGCCGTACCGCCAGAAGGGCACCGGCCGGGCCCGCCAGGGCCACCAGACCGCGCCGCACTTCCGTGGCGGCGGGGTGGTCTTCGGGCCGCATCCGCGCTCGTACGCCCAGCGCCTGCCGCGCAAGATGAAGCAGCTCGCCCTGCGTGGCGCGCTGACCTCCAAGCTCGGCGACCAGGCCCTTCGGGTGATCGACGCCTTCGGCCTCGAGCAGATCAAGACCCGCGACTTCGCCGGGATCCTGACCGCGGTCAAGGCCAGCGGCCGGATCCTCGTCGTCGCTCCGGGCAGCGACGAGCGGCTCCACCTCTCCTCGCGCAACCTGCCCACGGTGACCGTGATCCGGGCCGACTCGCTCAACGTCGTCGACCTGCTCAACGCGGACGTGGTCGTGATCGAACAGCCGGCCCTGGCCCGGATGCAGGAGGTCTACGGATGAGTCTCACCGCTCACGAGGTCATCCTCCGGCCGGTGATCAGCGAGAAGTCGATGGACGAGGCCGGCCACGGCAAGTACACCTTCGCCGTCCATGGCGATGCCAACAAGATCATGATCAAGAGCGCGGTCGAGGAGCTGTTCAAGGTCAACGTCACGGGCGTCAACGTCCTGACCACGAAGGCCAAGGAGAAGCGCCGCGGGACGAAGCGCGGCCGGATCAGCGGCTTCACGACCCCCTGGCGCAAGGCGATCGTCACCCTGGCCGCCGGCCAGAAGATCGAATTCTTCGAGGGGGTCTGACGATGGCCCTGCGTACCTACAAGCCGACCTCGCCCGGCCTTCGGGGCATGACCCGATCGACGTTCGAGGAGATCACCACCCGCGAGCCGCACAAGCCGCTGCTCGAGGCCCAGGTCCGCGGCTCCGGCCGCAACAACCAGGGCCGGCTCACCGTCCGCCACCGCGGCGGCGGCGAGAAGCAGCACTACCGCCGGATCGACTTCAAGCGCGACAAGGTCGGCGTGCCGGCCCGCCTCGCCACGATCGAGTACGACCCCAACCGTTCGGCCCGGATCGGCCTGCTCCACTACCGCGACGGCGAGAAGCGCTACATGCTCCTGCCCCACGGCCTGAAGGTCGGCGACGTGATCGTCTCCGGGCCCGAGGCCGAGGCCCGGGTGGGCAACGCCCTGCCGATCGCCAACATCCCGCTGGGCACCACGATCCACAACATCGAGCTGGTGCCCGGCAAGGGCGGCCAGATCGTGCGCTCGGCCGGCGTCGCCGCCCAGCTGCTGGCCAAGGAGGGCGACTACGCCCAGGTCCGGCTGCCCTCGGGCGAGGTCCGCCGGGTGAGCATCAAGTGCATGGCCACGATCGGCCAGGTCAGCAACCTCGACCACGAGAACCAGAACCTGGGCAAGGCCGGGCGGGCCCGCCATCTCGGCCAGCGGCCGGAAGTCCGCGGCGTCGTGATGAACCCGCGCGACCATCCCCACGGCGGCGGCGAGGGCAAGTCGCCCACCGGCATGCCGCCCAAGACGCCCTGGGGCAAGCCGGCCATGGGCTATCGCACTCGGCGCAACAAGACGACGGGCCGCCTCATCGTGCGCTCGCGGCATCGCAAGAGCTAGGCGGAGGAGGTCGCATGTCTCGCTCGCTCAAGAAGGGCCCCTTCGTCGAGGCTCGACTCCTGGGCCGCATCCAGGAGATGAACAAGCGCAACGAGCGCAAGGTCCTCAAGACCTGGTCGCGCGCCAGCGTCATCTTCCCCGACTTCATCGGCCACACCGTGGCCGTCTACAACGGCAAGAAGCACATCCCGGTGTACGTCACCGAGAACATGGTCGGCCACCGGCTCGGCGAGTTCTCGCCGACCCGCACCTTCCGTGGTCATGGCAAGCACACCGAGCGCTCCGCGGCGCTGAAGTAGAGGTTTCCGTGCGCATCTCCGCCACCGCCCGGTACATCCGCCACTCGACCCGCAAGACGCGGCTGGTGACGGCGACCATCGTCGGCCGTCCCGCCGACGAGGCCGCCGCCCTGCTGCAGTTCATGCCGCAGCCGGTCGCCCGCGACGTGGCCAAGGTGCTCCACAGCGCCGTGGCGAACGCGGAGAACAACCACGATCTCTCGGCCGATGACCTCTTCGTCTTCGCCGCGCGGGCCGACGAAGGGCCGCACACCCTCAAGCGCTGGCGGCCGCGGGCGCAGGGCCGGGCGTTCCCCATCCACAAGCCGATGACGCACATCACCGTCGTCGTCGAGAACCGGGAGGCCTGAGCGATGGGTCACAAGGTCCATCCCAACGGCTTCCGGCTGGGCGTCTCGCGCACCTGGAACGCCAAGTGGTACGCCGATCGCGACTACACGGCGCTGCTCCAGGAGGACATCGCCATCCGCAAGCTGGTCGGCCAGCGGCTGGCCAACGCCAGCGTCAGCCAGGTCGAGATCGAGCGGGGCATCAACCACGTCACGGTCACCATCCATACGGCCAAGCCGGGCATCGTCATCGGCAAGGGCGGGGCCAACGTGGAGGCGCTGCGCCAGCAGATCGGCAAGCTCAGCAGCCACAAGGTCAAGCTGGAGATCCGCGAGATCCGCCAGCCGGAGCTTGACGCGGTGCTCGTGGCGGCCAACATCGCCCAGCAGCTCAGCCGGCGCATCGCCTTCCGCAAGGCCATGAAGCAGGCCATCCAGCGGACCATGAAAGCCGGCGCCAAGGGCGTCAAGATCGCCGTCGCCGGCCGCCTTGGTGGATCGGAGATGGCGCGCCGCGAGTGGGAGCGCGACGGGCGCATCCCCCTTGGCACGCTGCGCGCCGACATCAGCTACGGCCAGGTCCATGCTCACACCACGTACGGCCGCATCGGGGTCAAGGTGTGGATCTACCGCGGCGACGTGATGCCCGAGCGGCATGCGCCGCATGAGGCCACGGCGACCGCCGCGGCCGCGGGGGCCTGAGCATGTTGATGCCCAAGCGCGTCAAGCACCGCAAGGTCATGCGCGGCCGCATGAGCGGGATGGCCAAGGGCGGCACCGCCATCGCCTTCGGCGAGTACGGCATGATGACCCAGGAGCCGGCGTGGATCACCAGCCGGCAGATCGAGGCCGCCCGGCGCGCCATGACCCGCTACGTCAAGCGCGGCGGCAAGATCTGGATCCGCATCTTCCCCGACAAGCCGGTGACCAAGAAGCCGGCCGAGGTGCGCATGGGTTCGGGCAAGGGCGCCCCCGACCACTGGGTCGCCGTCGTCAAGCCTGGCCGGATCCTCTTCGAGATGTCGGGCGTGCCTGAGAACGAGGCGGCCGAGGCGATGCGCCTGGCCAGCCACAAGTTGCCCGTCGACGTGAAGTTCATCATCAAGGAGGGCGTCGGCGATGGACATCGATAAGGTCCGTGCCCTCAACGACCTGGAGCTGGTGACCGAGCTGGCCACCGCCCGCCGCCACCTGTACGACCTGCGCTTCCAGCTGGCCACCCGCCAGTTGACCGACTACAGCCAGATCTCCCAGACGCGCCGCGCCGTGGCGCGTTACCTGACCGTGCTGACCGAGCGCAATCTCGATCAGGCCGGCCGGTCCACCGAATCAGCAGGAGCCGCCCGATGACCGGGACCGCCGAGCCAAGCAAGCGCAAGGTCAAGGTCGGCCGCGTCGTGTCCGACAAGATGGACAAGACGATCGTCGTGTCGGTCGAGCGCCTCTCGCGCCATCGGCTGTACAAGCGCGTCATCCGCCTGACGACGAAGTTCAAGGCCCACGACGAGCACAACGAGGCCCACATCGGCGACACCGTGCGCATCGTCGAGTCACGTCCCCTCAGCGCCACCAAGCGGTGGCGCATGACCGAGATCGTGGCCCGCGCGGCGGAGGGCTCGACCGAGGGTGTCGTGGCCGAGGAGACCGCCACCAGCGAGGCTATCCACGGCGCGGCCCATCCCGGCCGCCATGACGACGAGAAGGCCGGCGAGGCCGAGGCCGCGACCGCGGCGGAGGCGAGCGCGTGATCCAGGCCAGCAGCCGTCTCAAGGTGGCCGACAACACCGGCGCCCGCGTCATCGAGTGCATCCGCATCATGGGTCGCTCGCGCAAGACGACGGCCGGCGTCGGTGACGTCATCGTGGCCGCTGTCAAGCAGGCCATCCCCAACGCCGCCGTCAAGAAGGGCGACGTGGTGCGTGCCGTGGTCGTCCGCACGACCAAGGAGTTCGGGCGGCCGGACGGCAGCTACATCCGCTTCGACGAGAACGCCGCCGTGCTCATCAACAACCAGGGCAACCCGCGCGGCACGCGCATCTTCGGCCCGGTGGCCCGTGAGCTGCGCGACCGCAACTACATGAAGATCGTGTCGCTCGCCCCGGAGGTGCTGTGATGGCCGGACCAGCCGCGATCATCCGCGCCCCCAAGCAGCCCGAGATCCGCAAGGGCGACCAGGTCGTGGTGCTGACCGGCAAGGACGCCGGCAAGCGGGGCAAGGTCGACAAGGTCATCCGCACCCTCCACGGGCGGACCGCGGGCAAGGCCCCCGGCGCGCGCGGCCGGAGCATGGCGCGACCGCGGGTGTCGGTCGTCGTCGAGGGCGTCAACATCGCCAAGCGCCACACCAAGCCGCGCCAGCGCACGAACCGCCAGACCCAGATGCCGCAGATCCAGTCGGGTGGCATCCTGGAGCTGGCCCAGCCGCTCGACGTCAGCAACGTCATGCTGGTCTGCCCGTCGTGCGGCCGTCCGACGCGCGTGAAGCACGTCCTGACCGAGGCCGGCGCCAACCTGCGCACGTGCGCCCACTGCGGCCAGTCGGTCGCCCGCGAGGACAAGGCATGAGCGGCGCGTTGCACCAGCGGTACCGCGACGAGGTCGTGCCGGCCCTGCGCAAGGAGTTCAGCTACGACAATCCCATGCGGGTGCCGCGGGTGTCCAAGATCGTCCTCAACATCGGCCTCGGGGAGGCCCTGCAGAACGCCAAGGCGCTCGATGCGGCCGTCGGCGACCTGGCCACCATCAGCGGCCAGAAGCCCATCGTGACCCGCGCCCGGCGCTCCATCGCCCAGTTCCGCCTGCGCGCCCACAACCCCATCGGGGCCAAGGTGACGCTGCGCGGCGAGCGCATGTGGGACTTCCTGGAGCGCCTCACGGTGCTCGCCCTGCCCCGCATCCGCGACTTCCGCGGCGTGCCCAGCCGCTCCTTCGACGGGCGCGGCAACTACACGCTCGGGCTGCGCGAGCAGCTGGCCTTCCCCGAGATCGACTACGACAAGGTCGACCGCCTGCGCGGCCTGGAGATCAGCGTGGTGACCACCGCTCGCAACGATGAGGAGGCGAAGCGGTTGCTCGAGCTCCTCGGCATGCCGTTCGCGGCCTGAGGAGAAGCACGAGATGGCCAAGACATCCCTCATCGTCAAGGCGCGACGGAAGCCCAAGTTCCCTGTGCGCGGCTACCACCGCTGCACGGTGTGTGGCCGGCCGCGCGCCTACATGCGCCGTTTCGCCCTCTGCCGCATCTGCTTCCGGGAGCGCGCCCTGCTGGGCGAGCTGCCGGGCGTGACCAAGTCCAGTTGGTAGGCCGATGAACATGTCCGACCCCATCGCCGACATGCTGACGCGCATCCGCAACGCGAGCAGCGCGCGCCACACGGAGGTGCTCGTGCCAGCCTCGCGCACGAAGCGCGAGATCGCCCGCATCCTCAAGGACGAGGGTTTCATCGCCGAGTTCGACGAGGTGCAGGCGGGGCCCCGCCACGACCTGCGCATCCAGCTCAAGTACATCGACGGCAAGGCGCCCGTCGTGTCCGGCCTCAAGCGCATCAGCAAGCCCGGCCTGCGGGTCTACGCGGGCAAGACCGACATCCCCCGCGTGCTGGGTGGACTCGGCCTCGTCATCATCAGCACCAGCCAGGGCATCATGACCGGCGCGCAGGCCCACAAGGCCCAGCTCGGCGGCGAGATCCTGGCCTTCGTCTGGTAGGCCGTCCATGTCGCGCATCGGTCGCCTGCCCATCACCGTCCCGGCCGGGGTCTCGGTGACCCTCGACGGCTCGCACATCACCGTCAGCGGCCCCAAGGGCGAGCTGGCGCGTGACCTGCATCCCGCCATGCGCGTGGTGCAGGACGACGGCACCCTGCGCGTCGAGCGACCGGGCGATGACAAGCGCGCCCGCGAACTGCACGGCCTGACCCGCACGCTGGTGGCCAACATGGTCATCGGCGTCACCGACGGGTACCGCAAGGGCCTGGAGATCACGGGCGTCGGCTACCGCGCCCAGAAGGTCGGGTCCAATCTGCAGCTCAACCTGGGCTACAGCCATCCCATCGAGATCGAGCCTCCGGCCGGCATCAGCTTCGAGGTCGAGAACCCCACCCGCCTGGCGGTCGTGGGCATCGACAAGGAGCTCGTCGGCCACGTCGCCGCCCGCGTCCGTGCCACCCGCAAGCCCGAGCCCTACAAGGGCAAGGGCGTGCGCTACGCCGGCGAGGTCATCCGCCGCAAGGCCGGCAAGGCCGGCAAGATCGGCGGCAAGAAGTGAGCCCCGTCCAAGCCTGATCCGGCGCTCGTCCGTGAGCGCACCCCGCCGGCTCCACGTCATCGTGTGCCCGGCACCTTGAGGAGCGACCAGAACCATGCCATCGGCCCCGACCCGGAGCACCGCGCGGCAGAAGCGCCACGCCCGGATCCGCCTGACCGTCCGCGGGACGGCGGCGCGGCCGCGCCTGGCCGTCTTCCGCAGCCTTGACCAGATCTACGCCCAGCTCATCGACGACGGGGCCGGTCACACGGTCGCCAGCGCCTCCTCCCTGGAGAAGTCGCTGCGCGCCGGGGCCGGCGACAAGACCGCCACGGCGAAGGCCGTCGGCCGCCTGCTCGCCGAGCGGGCCCAGGCGACCGGCGTGAAGCAGGTCGTCTTCGACCGCGCCGGGTACCGCTATCACGGACGCGTCCGCTCGCTGGCTGAGGCCGCGCGAGAAGCCGGCCTCGACTTCTAGGCGAAAGGAACCATCCAGTGGCTCGCATCGACCCCTCCAAACTGACGCTCGAAGAGCGCGTCGTGCAGATCAACCGCGTGGCCAAGGTGGTCAAGGGCGGACGCCGCTTCAGCTTCAGCGCCATCGTCGTGGTCGGCGACGGCGCCGGGCATGTCGGCGCAGGGCTGGGCAAGGCCGGCGAAGTGCCCGAGGCCATCCGCAAGGGCGTCGAGGACGCCAAGAAGCACCTCATCCGTGTGCCCACCGTGGGCACCACGATCCCCCACCAGGTGCTCCAGCAGTACGGCGCCAGCCAGGTCCTCCTCAAGCCCGCCTCGCAGGGCACCGGCGTCATCGCCGGCGGCTCGGTGCGGGCGGTCGTGGAGGCGGCCGGCATCCATGACCTGCTGTCCAAGACCCTGGGCTCGACCAACCCCGTGAACGTCGTGCGGGCCACCCTGGAGGGCCTGCGCAGCCTGCGCAGTGCCGAGCAGATCTCGGCCGCGCGCGGCAAGACCGTGCACGGCTACATCAGCGGCCAGCCCGGCGCCAAGGTGGTGGCCGATGGCCGCTAGGCTGCGGGTGACCCTCCGCAAGAGCCCCATCAGCTACACGGCGCGGACGCGCGGCACGGTCCGCGCGCTGGGCCTGCACCGCATCGGCACGAGCCACGAGCTGCCCGACACGCCGGCCATCCGCGGCCAGGTGCGGGCGGTGCGTTTCCTCGTCGAGGTGGAGGAACTGCCCGACACGGCGACACCGTCCGAGGAGGCCGGCCGATGAAGCTCCACGACCTGCAGCCGGCCCCCGGTTCGCACCAGGCCCGCACCCGCGTCGGCCGCGGCATCGCCGCCGGCAAAGGCAAGACGGCCGGCCGCGGCACGAAGGGCCAGAAGTCGCGGACGGGCGGCTCCATCGCCCCCTGGTTCGAGGGCGGCCAGACGCCCATCCAGATCCGCATCCCCAAGCTGCGCGGCTTCCGCAACCGCTTCCGCGTGTCGTACGAGGTGGTCAATGTGGGCCGCCTCGAGACGGCCGCTGAAGAGGGCCGCTTCGCCGAGGCCCAGGCCGCGCTGGCCCAGGCCGACGAGGCCGCCGTGGCCCGGCGGGGCAAGCGCAGCGACGCGCCCCTCACCGTGACCGCCGACCTGCTCCACGCGTCGGGCCTCATCGGCTCGCTGAAGCGGCCCCTCAAGGTCCTCGGCGCGGGCGAACTGACGCGGCCCTTGTTCGTGGTGGCCGACGCGTTCAGCGCCACCGCCCGCAGCAAGATCGAGGCCGCCGGCGGCACGGCCCAGCTGCTCGAGCCGCCGACCGGGCCGCTGGAGGCGCTCATCGTCATCGAGGAGCCCGCGGCGCCCGCTGGGTCGGAGCCCGCCGAGGAGGCCGAAGCGGCGAAGCCGGCTCCGGCGCCCAAGGCCGCCCCCGCGCCCAAGGCCGCCTCCGCGGCGAAGGCCGC
>CAZFGT010000056.1:0-10321 GCA_964518505.1 uncultured Anaerolineaceae bacterium
CGCGCCGCTGCTGCTTGGCCCGCTCCGCCCGCTGGGCGGCGTTGCGCGTGCTCATGGTGCGCAGCCAGCGCCGGTACCAGGCCGCCAGCCCGCCGAACAGCATGCCCAGGACGATCCCCGAAACGAGGGCGACGGCGACCTCGGAGGCGTCGATCACCCCTGGCGTCGAGCGGTAGATGGCAGCGAGCAGGCCCAGGGCCTGGAAGAGGCCCATCACCCCGCCGATCAGCCAGGCACCTCGCGGCGCGACGAAGCCGCCGACCAGGACCGGGATGCCGGGGGCCTGGATGAACAGGGGCAGGACCAGGCCGGCCAGGCCGGGGTCGTTCAAGGGGAAGGTGAGGCCCGCCACGACGGCCAGGAGCCCGAGGGCGAACGCACCCCACAGCGGCTTCGTCGTCCGGACCACCTCGGGCATGGCCTCCAGGTCGCCGCGGAAGTCGGGCAGGTGGACGCCGCCGAACATCCCCAGCGGTCCGCCGCCGCTCGGCGCCATCGCGGCGGCCGTGTCGCGCGTGGCCGGCGCATCGTCTTCCGGGTCGGCCACCGGTGCCTGGGCGGCCCGGTAACGACGGCGGGCATCAGCGCGGTCGGTTCGCTTGGCGCGGGCCACGTGGCCTCCTCTGCGTGGGGCTGGGGAGGCGCATCGTACAGCGCCGGAAGTCACGGTGAAGCCGCGGTGGAGCGCGCGCTAAGCGCGTCCGCGTACAACGTGCCGAGCACCCGCCGCCAGGCCCGCCTGGAGGTCATGCATGTCGTCGCGTCTCCGCTCGGCCGCCCCCTCCCTGCTCGCCGCCTGCCTCACCCTGACGTTGGCCAGCGGCCTGGTTCGGGCCGCCCCGACGGGATCGGGACCAGCGCCCGAGGCGGTGGCCTGGCCACCGTCGGGCGGCCTCCTGTTGAGCGAGGTCATGACCGGGGGCGCCAGCGCGTCCGACGAGTTCATCGAGCTGTACGACGCCTCGACCCATCCCCTGGACCTGGCCGGCGATGAGGTCGTGTACGTCTCGGCGACCGGCGGCACGGTCACCCGCAAGGCGACCTGGACCACGTCCACCCCGCTGGCGCCAGGGCAGCACCTCTTGCTGGCCAACAGCGCCGGCGTCTACGCCGCGGCCGCCGATGCGACGTACACCGGCGGCCTCGCCGCCACGGGCGGAGCCGTCGCCCTGCGCGCAGCCGACGGCTCGGTCATCGACGCCGTCGCCTGGGGCAACGCGACGAACGGTTTCATCGAAGGCACCCCGGCTGCAGCGCCGCCGGCCGGCTCCAGCCTGGAACGCCTGCCCGGAGGTGCGTCGGGGAACGGCCTCGACACGAACGACGCCAGCCTGGACTGGTTCGTCCAGCCGGATCCGGACCCGCAGGCCCTGGTCGATCCGGCCGTGCCCGGCTCGCCGTCGGCCACGGCCACCCCGACCGCCACGCCCGTCGGGCCGACCCCGACCCCGACGCCGACGCCGGTCCAGCCCACGCCCACGGATGTCCCGACCGGGACGCCGCCGCCTGCGCCGACGGACACGCCAACGGTCGTGCCGACGCCGACCCTCGCCCCGACGCCCATCCCGACCTCCCCTGCGGCGCCGCCGGCTGCGACCCCCACGACGGCCGGCCCCGCGCCGACCGCGACGACCCAGACGATCGCGAGCGCCCGCACCGCGGCCTCCGGCACGGCCGTCGTGGTGGAAGGCGTCCTGACGACGCCGCTCGGCCTCACCGACGGCGGCCATGGCGCATTCCTGCAGGACGACACGGCAGGCATCGCCCTCTACCTGTCGGGTGACGGCTGGCCGGCCCTCCCCGCCGGCACCGCCATCCGGCTGGCCGGCACGACCGACGCCCGCTACGGCCAGGCGACGATCCGCGTCACCGACCACACCGGGTTCACGTCGCTCGGCCCGGCCACGGCGCCGACGCCGCTCGACCTGGCCACCGGCGACGCCGACGAGTCGGCCGAGGGCCTCCTCGTGGCGATCACGGGCATGGTGACGACGACACCCGAGACGCTCGCTGACGGCTTCGCGGTCCTGGTCGACGACGGGAGCGGGGCGTTGCGGGTCGTGGCCGGCGCAGCCACCGGGATCTCCCGTGATGCGCTGCGCCGCGGCTCGACCGTGGGCCTGACCGGCGTCCTTGGCCAACACGCCTCAAGTGGCGCCGTGGGCGGCTATCGGCTGTACCTCCGCGGCGGGTCGGATGTCGTGACCGCCGCTCCGTCGCCCACTCCCGCCCCCTCGGCGTCGGGTCCCGCCCCAAGCGCCTCGGATGATGCGGCCAGCCCGATCGCCGCCCTCACGCGGCTCGGGCAGCACGCGGTGGTCGATGGTGTGGTCACCTCTGGCGGCGCCCTGTGGGGGGTCGACCAGCGCCGGTTCACCCTGCAGGACGCGTCGGGGGCGATCCTCGTCCGCGTGCCGCCCGGTGTGCGCCTCCCGGCCACGGGCCGGTCGGTCCGCGTCAGCGGCACCCTCGGCCACTACCTCGGCGCGCCCGAGCTGGGCGCCGACGCACCGCCCGTCGCCCTCGCCACGAGCGGGCCCGCCGCCCCGCGCGTGATCGTCCACGCCCCGCTGGTGGCAGGTGCCCGCTGGGAGCTGGTGGTGGCCGTCGGCACGGTCACGGCCCTGCGGCGCAGTGCCACGAGCTGGCGCGGCGAGCTCCGCCTCGCCGACGGCTCACGTCTCCCGATCGGTGCGGGGGTCGCCGCGGCGGTGGCCGCCGCACGTGTGGCGGTCGGCAGCCGCGTGACGCTCACCGGCATCGCCCGGCCACCGGCCACCGGCTCGGTGGACGGCCAGCTGTACGAGATGCTCCGCGGCCCGGCGGATGTGGTCGTCCTTCGGCGGCCCTCGAGTGGCGTGGCCGTCCCGGCGGCGCCGGCCGGCGTCTCCACCAGCGCCGCCCCGGACGGACCGCTCGATGCCGACCTGGCCGACCTGCCCGCGCTTGTCGGCCGGATCGTGCGCGTCGGGGGCGTGGTCGTGGCCGCGGACACTCACCAGCTGACCATCGACGACGGCACGGCGCAGGCCACCGTGCGCCTGCCGGCCGATGCCGCCGCCTCGACCCCGTTGGTCAGCGGCACGGCCGTGACCCTCGTCGCACGTGTCGCGACCACGGCCGGAGGCGGGGTGGACCTGGAGCTGCGGGCCATGACCGACCTCGCCCTGGCCGGCGACCCGGACGCTCCCCAGGCGCCGGACCCCGACGCTGCGACCGCGACCGCCACCCCGGTGCCGGCCGCCCAGGACGACGCCACCGCGGCGGACGTCGATCCGGGCACCTCGGCCGCGGTGGCTGCGGTGGCACTCGCCGCCACCGCGGCCCTGCTGCTGCTCCTCGCCGGGGCGCGGCGGCGACGCCGCGGTCGCGTCGGTGGTGGGGCCCGGCGGCGCATCCGGGATCGCCTCCTGGCCCTGGGACCCGTTGCCCCCGAGGGCCCGTCGGGGACGCCGCCGGGGCCCTGAACGGCGGGAGCCGGGTCTGCTGCCCGGCTGCCGCTCGCTTGACGCTCGTGCGAGGGCGGCTCTATCCTCGCCAAGGCCCGCCTCCGGGCCGAGCACGAGTGAGGGACGGCCTTGCCGAACGCGGACCCCCGCGTCGCGCTCCCGGACACTGACCGGCAATACCACATCGGCCTCGGTCGGGGTGAGTTGGCCGAGTACATCCTTCTCCCCGGTGACCCTGATCGGGTCGGACGGATCGCCACGCGTCTCGAGCACGTGGAGTTCCATCGGCAGCACCGGGAGTTCGCCTCGGTCACCGGGCGGTTCCAAGGGCGCCGCGTGTCCGTCGTGTCGACCGGCATCGGGGCCGACAACATGGAGATCGTGATCGCCGAGGTCCTGGCCATCACCGATCGGCCCACCCTGGTCCGCGTCGGCTCCTGCGGTGTCCTCCAGGAGCACATCGCGCTCGGTGACCTCGTCATCAGCAAGGGCGCGGTCCGGCTCGAGGCGACCACGGCCTACTTCGTCGGTGAGGGCTATCCGGCCGTGGCCGACTACGCGGCGGTGGCCGCGCTCGTCGAGGCAGCGGCCCGCCTGGGCCACACGGCCCACGTCGGCATCACCGCCACCGCCCCCGGGTTCTTCGGCCCCCAGGGCCGCCCCATCGCACGGCTGCCGATCCGCTTCCCGGACCTCGCGGCCGACATGGCGCGCCAGGGTGTGTTGAACTTCGAGATGGAAGCGTCGGCGCTCCTGGTGCTGGCCGGCCTCGCCGGCTGCCGTGCCGGGGTAGTCTGCGCGGCGTACGCACAGCGCACCACTGGACGCTTCGTCCAGGGCGCTGCACAGGAGCAGGCCGAAGCGGCTTGCATCGAGACCGGTCTGGAGGCATTGAGCATCCTGGCCGAGATGGACGAGGCGACGCGTGCGGCCGGGGCGGCCGCATGGCGGCCGTCACTATGGGCGCCAGCCATGGCGTCCTGAAGATCCCGCGACACGGCGGAGCCGGGGCAGATGCTCCGGACCGCCACCCGAGACCCCCGGCGCAAGCCGGAAAGGAGGAGATGGGATGGCCGAGGCCTACTGCGTCAAGTGCAAGGCCAAGCGTGAAGTCAAGAACGCCCAGCACATCACCATGAAGAACGGCAAGCCCGCGCTTCAGGGGATCTGCCCGGTGTGCGGCACCAAGGTCTTCAAGATCGGCGGCTGAGCACTCGCGAAGAAGCCTCTGATACGGGACCCCGGCCAAGCGGCCGGGGTCCCTTCTGTTTGGGCCGCTGCCGCTCGGGGAGCATGAAGGGGCCGAAGGGTACAATCCACAGGACATGATGGTTGAGGCGGCGTGGCCGCAGGCGCTGGTCCCCACGCGCGCCGATCAACCTTCCGATGGATCAACCGTGCTGGCGCTCGATCTGGGCGCGAGCCGCATCCGCGCCGCGGTCGTGGCCGCCGACGGGACGGTCCTGGCCCGCGACACGCGGCCCACCCCCGTGCCCGAGGGTCCGGCCGCGGTGATCGAGGCGTGCGTGGCGGCGCTGACTGCCGTCCGCCAGGACCCGGCGGTCGCCGCACGGCCCCTCGCGGGCCTCGGCGTGTCCGCCCCCGGGCCGCTGGACGCGGCCAGCGCGACGCTGCTCGAGCCGCCCAACCTGGGCCCCGCCTTCCACGACCTGCGCCTGGGCGACGCCCTGGCCCGCGCGACCGGCCTCGATGTCGTCATGGAGCGCGATACCAATGTCGCGGCACTCGCCGAGCGGGCCTTCGGCAGCGCCCAGGGCGAGGACGACTTCCTCTACCTGACCGTGTCCACCGGCATCGGCGGGGCGATCGTGGCCGGAGGGCGACTCTTCCGTGGGCCCGATGGCCTGGCCGGCGAGCTGGGTCACGTCCTCGTCGAGCTGGATGGCCCCCCGTGCGGCTGCGGCGCCCGCGGCCATCTGGAGGCCGTCTCCTCGGGCAGCGGCATCGCCGCCCAGGCGCGCCAGCGCGTGAGGGCCGGGGAGGCCCCCGGCCTCGCCTCATTCGCCGCACGCGCGACGGGAAGCCCCGGGAACCCGGCCCAGCTCGACGCGCGCCTGGTGGCGGAGGCCGAGGAGGCTGGTGATCCGGCCGCGACCGACATCATGGGCCGCGCCCGGCGGGGCTTCGCCGCGGCGCTCGTGGGCCTCGTGGACGTCTTCACGCCCCACCTCGTGGTCATCGGCGGCGGCCTGGCCCGGGCCCAGGGCGAACGGTGGCTGGCGCCCGCCCGTGAGGCCGTGGCCACCCTCGCCTTCCGCGTCGTGGCGCGTCGCACGCGCATCGTGGCCGCTGCTCTGGGCGACGACGTGGGCCTGGCCGGGGCGGTGCCGCTGCTGGCACTCCGGCCGAACAGCCCCTCATGAGATGACTGACGACGCTTTTTCGGCCCCCCCGGCCGACCGCACACTCACCTTGCTCTCATCACCACAGGAGGTTCTACCGCGATGACCATCCGAGTCGGTATCAACGGCTTCGGCCGTATCGGCCGCCAGACGCTCAAGGCCCTCATCGAGCGGGTCCCCGAGGCCGAGGTCGTGGCCGTCAACGATCTGGTTGACACCGCGACCAACGCGCTGCTGTTCAAGCATGACTCGACGTACGGCGCGTTCGCCGGCGAGGTCAGCCACACCGATGACGCGCTCATCGTGGACGGCCATCGCATCCAGTCGCTGCAGGTCAAGGACCCCGCCGAACTCCCCTGGGGCGACCTGGGCGTGCAGATCGTGGTCGAATCGACGGGCCATTTCACCGACGCCACGAAGGCCGCCGCGCACCTCACCGCAGGGGCCCGCAAGGTCATCATCAGCGCACCGGCGACCCACGAGGACGTCACGATCGTGCTCGGCGTCAACGAGGCCAGCTATGACCCGGCCAAGCACAACCTCATCAGCAACGCCAGCTGCACCACCAACTGCCTGGCCCCCACGGTCAAGGTGGTCCACGACGCCTACACCATCAAGCGCGGCCTGATGAACACGATCCACTCGTACACCAACGACCAGCGCATCCTGGACGTGGTGCACAAGGATCCGCGGCGCGCCCGCGCGGCCGCCCTGAACATCATCCCCACGACCACCGGCGCGGCGCGCGCCCTGTCGCTCGTGATCCCCGATCTGAAGGGCAAGTTCGACGGCTTCAGCCTGCGCGTCCCGACGCCTACCGTGAGCGTCGTCGACTTCACCGCCGAGCTGGAGCGGCCCACCAGCGTGGAGGCCCTCAACGAGGCGTTCCGCACGGCCGCCGCCGGACCCCTCGCCGGGATCCTGGGCGTCAGTGACGAGCCGCTCGTTTCGACCGACTTCCGCGGCGATGCCCGCTCCTCGATCGTGGACAGCGCCTGCACGATGGTCATGGGCGGCGACTTCGTGAAGGTCATCGCCTGGTACGACAACGAGTGGGGCTACAGCTGTCGCGTGGCGGACCTCGTCCGCTTCGTCGGCGCGCGTTTCTGACCCGCAGACATGGACAAGCTCACCATCCGCGACCTCGACGCATCCGGCAAACGCGTCTTCCTTCGCGTCGACTTCAACGTGCCCCTGGCCGACGGCAAGGTCACCGATGACACGCGCATCCGGGCCGCCCTGCCGACGATCCGGGCCCTCCGCGACCAGGGCGCCATCATCATCCTGGCCAGCCACCTCGGCCGGCCCAATGGGAAGGTCAACGACACCTTCCGCCTGCGGCCGGCGGCCGAGCGCCTGAGCACGCTGCTCGGCGTGCACGTGCCGGTCACCGGCGACGCGCTCGGCGTCGGCACGGTCGACGCCATCGCCCGGCTCAAGCCGGGCCAGGTGATCATGCTGGAGAACCTCCGCTTCCACGCCGAGGAGGAGGCCAACGACCCCGGCTTCGCCAAGGCCCTCGCCAGCTACGCCGACGTCTACGTCAATGACGCGTTCGGCACGGCCCACCGGGCCCATGCCTCCACGGTCGGCGTGGCGAAGCTCCTGCCGGCCTACGCCGGGCTGCTCATGGAGCGCGAGATCAAGGCCCTCTCGGCCCTGCTCGAACACCCCGCCAAGCCGTTCGCCGCGGTCATCGGCGGGGCCAAGGTCTCCGACAAGCTGGGGGTGCTGGAGCACCTCATGGGCCTCGTCGACACGTTCGTCGTCGGCGGCGGCATGGCCAATACCTTCCTCGTGGCCCAGGGCCACACCGTCGGCAAGAGCCTCCTCGAGCGCGACAAGGTCGAGGCGGCGGGCCGGCTGATGGCTGAGGCCGCCGCACGCGGCGTGCGCGTCGTGCTGCCCATCGACGTCGTGGTGGCCAAGGAGGTCACCCGCGGCGCCGAGCACAAGACCGTCTCCGCCGAGCGCATCCCCAACTCGTGGTCCGCCGTGGACATCGGGCCGGCCAGCCGGGTCGCCTTCGAGGCGGCCCTGGACGAGGCGCAGACGATCCTGTGGAACGGGCCGCTCGGCGTCTTCGAGGTGCCCACCTTCGGGGACGGCACCCGGGCCATGGCCCGCTACCTGGCCAAACGCGCCGATGACGGCGCCACGGTCGTCGTGGGCGGGGGCGACTCGGTCGCCGCGGTCGAACAGCTCGGCCTGGCCTCGCACATGACCCACATCTCAACCGGCGGGGGGGCGACGCTCGAGTTCCTCGAGGGCCGTGACCTCCCCGGCATCGCAGCGCTACAGGACCGACCCGCATGAAGACCCAGATCGAGACCATCGACGCCCGCGAGATCCTGGACTCGCGGGGTGATCCCACCATCGAAGTCGAGGTGACCCTCGCCGGCGGCGCCATGGGCCGCGCGGCGGTCCCGTCGGGCGCCTCCACGGGCGCCCACGAGGCGGTCGAACTCCGCGACGGCGACAAGGGCCGCTACGCCGGCAAGGGCGTCCGGCGGGCCGTGGCCAACGTCTTCGAGACCATCGGGCCGGCTCTCCTGGGGGCCGATGCCGCCGACCAGGCGGCCGTCGACGACACCCTCATCGCCCTCGACGGTACGCCCAACAAGGCCGCCCTTGGCGCCAACGCGATCCTGGGCGTCTCGCTCGCCTGTGCCCACGCCGCGGCGCATGCCTACCGTCTGCCGCTCTACCGCTACCTGGGCGGCGCCCGGGCCAACCTGGTCCCCGTGCCCCAGTTCAACATCCTCAACGGCGGGCGGCACGCGGCCGACTCGACCGATTTCCAGGAGTTCATGGTCGTGCCGCTCGGCGCACCTGACTTCGCGGAGGCCTTGCGGGCCGGCAGCGAGGTCTTCCACGCCCTGCGCACCGTGCTGCACGAGGGCGGCTTCGCCACCGGCCAGGGCGACGAGGGCGGTTTCGCCCCCTCGCTGCCCTCCAACCAGGCGGCCATCGAGGTCATCCTGAAGGCCATCGAGCGTGCCGGCTACAAGCCCGGTGAGCAGGTCGCCATCGCCCTCGACCCGGCGGTCTCAGAGATCCTGGCGGCCGACGTCCCCCCCACCGCCGACGGCCAGCTGACCTACCGCCTGGCCAAGGAAGGGCGGACCCTCCTGACCGACGAGTTGATCGACTTCTGGGCCGACTGGCTGGCCCGCTACCCCATCGTCTCGCTGGAGGACGGCCTCGCCGAGGACGACTGGGCCGGCTGGGCCCGGCTCACCAAGCGCCTCGGCCACAAGGTCCAGCTGGTGGGCGACGACATCTTCGTCACCAACCCGGAGCGGATCGCCCGCGGCATCGACGAGGCGTCGGCCAACGCCGTGCTCATCAAGCTCAACCAGATCGGCACCGTGACCGAGACCCTGGCCGCCATCGACATGGCCCACGCGGCCGGCTGGGCCGCCGTCGTCAGCCACCGTTCGGGCGAGACCGAGGACACGTCCATCGCCGACCTGGTCGTGGCGACCGGCGCCGGCCAGATCAAGACGGGTGCGCCGTCGCGTTCGGAGCGGGTCGCCAAGTACAACCAGCTCCTGCGCATCGAGGAGCAGCTGGGCGTCGGCGCCCGGTTCGCCGGAGCAGCAGCACTGGCCCACCACCGCTCGTGACGCGCGTCCTGGACCGGGGGGCCGTCTTCGCCGGCTGGGTCGGCCTGGGCATGGCGGTGACCATCGCCATCAGCTTCGAGTTGATCATCGCCGTGCAGGCCCTGGTCTTCCTGGCCGCCATCCCGGCCGGGCTGCTCATCGGCTTCTACGCCGCCGCGCGCTCCGAGCGTCGGCGGCCCGTGTGGCGGGCCCTGGTCGACGGGGGCTATGCCGGGATCGTCACGGCGCTCACGCTCGCCCTCGTCTACGCCGCCATCCGCCTGTTGTTCATCTTCGCCGACTCCGGCTACCCCAGGTACAACAACACGGGGGCCCTCGGCGAGCCGCTGGGCCCGACGTGCGTCGCGGGACCCGGGTGCGCCTACCAGCGCTACCTGGACCAGGCCGCGACCGACCCCGCCTTCGCTGCCGCCCTGGCCCAGGCCGGGGTGACCGACACCCCGTCGTTCCAGGCGTTCGTCCTGCGCGACCAGCTGGACGGCGGCCTCGTGCTGGTGGCGATGGTCGTGGGCGGATCGCTCGTCGGCGGCCTGTTCTACGCCGCGGCTGGACCGGCCAAGAGCCCGGAGCCGACGCCCGCGGCCTGAAGCCTCACGGGGACGTGCCGCACGGCCAGCATCCCCTCGGTCACCAGCGCTGTTGGTGGTACGTGCGTCACCGCGCCGGCTCGCCGGCGACGATCACGCCGGCCACGTTCAGCGGCGACCGACGACGGCCGTCACGAGACCAGCCACGGCCACGTATGGCACATAGCACCAAGCGGGCTGGTGACGCGGGGGAGCGACGCGGCGGCCGAGGGCCGCCGCCGTTACTTGCTCGTCTTGGCCTTGGGAGCCGGCTTGGCCTTGGGAGCCGGCTTGGCCTTGGGAGCCGGCTTGGC
>CAZFGT010000056.1:10421-13448 GCA_964518505.1 uncultured Anaerolineaceae bacterium
TTGGCGGCGGCCGTCATGGCGGCTGGCTTGGCCGGCGCCTTGGCGGGTGCCTTGGCGGGTGCCTTCGCGCCGGCTACCTTGGCCGGGGCCGTCTTCGCGGCGGGGGCCTTCTTCGCGGCGGGGGCCTTCTTCGCGGCTGGCTTGGCCGCCGCAGCCTTGGTCGTGGACGGGGCCGCTGCGGCCGCCGGTTCCTGCGCGGCCTCGGCGCGGGTCGAGCGGGACAGCGCGGCGCGGGCCTTGCCGGCGGCGGTCTGCTCGCCCTTGGCCTTGGCTGCCTTGGAGGCGGCGACGCGGGCCTTGGCGGCCTTGGCGGCGGCAGCCTTGCCGGTGGAGCGGCCGGCCTTGGCGGCGCCCACGATGGTCTCGCCACCGAGCGCGGCGTTGACCTTGAGCGTCAGGCGGCTCTTGCGGCGCGCGGCCGCGTTCGGATGGATCGCCCCGGACTTGGCCGCCCGGTCGAGCGCCGAGACGGCGGCCACGAGGGCGGTCTGCGCCTCGGCCGCGTCGCCGGTCTGGGCCGCCGAGACGGCCTTGATGACGAGCGTCTTGGTGCGTGAGCGGTGGGGCCGGTTGACGGCCTGCTTGCGGACGTCCTGGCGGACGCGCTTCATGGCCTGAGGGGTGCGGGCGCCGCGCCAGGTGCGGGACGAGTGGGCCAAGGTGGGACGATCCTCGGGTTACGGGCAGGTGATGGACGCGCGGAGGGCCTGAGGCCGGGCGCGACCGCAGATGGTAGCACGCGTCGCGCGCGGGGCGGCGCAGGTCGACCCCGCGCTACCATCGCGCAGCCCTCATCCGATCCGCCCGACGACCATCACGGCCGCGGTGCGACCGAGCCAGGGCTCGCAACAGTGCCTGGAGGCCCATCCATGCGGATCCGACGCGTCTCCTTCGTCGGCGTCCAGACCGAGGGTTTCGACGCCATGGCCGCCTTCGTCCGCGACGTCCTGGGTCTCGCGCCGGGGCACCGGGACGACGGCTGGGCGGTCTTCCAGCTCGAGTCGGGGGATCGAGACTTCCTCGAGGTCTACCGCCCGGGCGGCTACGACCCGCGTCTGCTGCCCACCGCGGCGACCGGACCCACCGTCGCGTTCGCCGTCGACGACCTCGTCGCCGCCCGGTCTGAGCTGGCGGCAGCGGGGATCGAGATCGTGGCGGACGTCGTGTGGGCCGCGGAGGCGTTCAACGACCCGCGCCTCGATGGCTTCGGCTGGCTGTTCTTCCGGGCGCCGGATGGGCACGTCTATGCCCTCCAGCAGGACCATGCCCCATCGGCCCCGGCGGAGCGAGGCGCCGCTTGAGCGAACCGATCCCCCAGGCCCGCCTGCGCAACTTCTCCATCATCGCCCACGTCGATCACGGCAAGTCCACGCTCGCCGACCGGCTCCTGGAGCTGACGCACACGCTCGAACCGCGCCAGATGACCAGCCAGGTGCTGGACTCGATGGACCTGGAGCGCGAGCACGGCATCACCATCAAGGCCCGCGCCGTGCGCCTGGAGTACACCGCCCGGGACGGCCTGCCCTACGGCCTGAACCTCATCGATACGCCCGGCCACGTCGACTTCACCTACGAGGTCAGCCACAGCCTGCAGGCCTGCGAGGGGGCGATCCTGGTCGTCGATGCCGCCCAGGGCATCGAGGCCCAGACGCTGGCCAACGTCCATCTCGCCCTGGCCCAGGGCCTCACGCTCATCCCGGTCATCAACAAGATCGACCTACCGTCGGCCCAGCCGGACGTCGTGATCGAGGAGCTGGAGAACGTGCTGGCCATCCCGCGCGAGGAGGTGCTGCTCGCCTCGGCCAAGGACGGCACGGGCGTGGCGGAGATCCTGGAGGCCATCGTGGCCCGCATCCCGCCGCCACGCGGCGACCCGGATGCACCCCTGCAGGCCCTCATCTTCGACTCGCATTACGACGCCTACAAGGGCGTAGTGGCCTACGTCCGCCTCGCCGCCGGCCGCCTGGACACCCATGCGCCGATCCGTCTGATGGCCTCGCAGGCAGAGGCGGAGGCGCTCGAACTGGGCTTCTTCCGGCCGCAGGCCGTGCCTGTGGCGAGCCTCTCGGCCGGCGAGGTGGGCTACGTGGCGACGGGCCTCAAGAGCGTCCGCGATTGTCAGGTCGGTGACACCCTCACGTCGGCCGAGCGACCCGCCGGCGCGGCGCTGCCCGGCTACAAGGCGGCCCTGCCGCTGGTCTTCGCCGGCCTCTACCCCATCGAGGGCCCCGACTACCCGGCCCTGCGGGACGCCCTGGAGAAGCTGCACCTCAACGATGCATCGCTGGTGTACGAACCCGAGACCTCGGTGGCCCTGGGGTTCGGCTTCCGCTGCGGCTTCCTGGGCCTGCTGCACATGGAGATCGCGCAGGAGCGCCTGGAGCGGGAGTTCGGGCTCCAGCTCATCGCCTCCGCCCCGTCGGTGGCCTATCGCGTGACCCTGACCAATGGACGCGGCGAGCGCGAGGTCGACAATCCGGCCGACCTCCCGGAGGCCAGCGAGATCGAGGTCATCAGCGAACCATGGGTGCGGGTCAGCGTCATCACCCCGACGGCCTACATCGGGGCGCTGATGGAGCTCGCCACGAACCGCCGCGGCAGCTTCGAGACGATGGAGTACCTGGATCCGACCCGTGTCCAGCTGGCCTTCCAGCTGCCCCTGGCGGAGGTCATCGTCGACTTCTTCGACCAGCTCAAGAGCCGGTCGCAGGGCTACGCGAGCATGGACTACGAGGAGATCGGTTACCGCCCCGCTCGCCTGGCCCGGCTGGACATCCTGGTCAACGGTGAGCCGGTCGATGCCCTGTCGCTGATCGTCCATCGCGATCGCGCCGCGCAGGTGGGGCGCCGCCTCGTGGACACCCTCCGCGAGCTCATCCCGCGCCAGATGTTCGAGGTGCCCATCCAGGCCGCGCTGGGCTCCACGGTCATCGCCCGCGAAACGGTGCGGGCGATGCGCAAGAACGTGCTGGCCAAGTGCTACGGTGGCGACATCACGCGCAAGCGCAAGCTGCTGGAGAAGCAGAA
>CAZFGT010000057.1:0-12425 GCA_964518505.1 uncultured Anaerolineaceae bacterium
CGCGTGGCACCTCCCTCGGACCGGGAGCAGCAGCGCGGCTACGGCGCCTCGACGAGCGGCTTGACCTCCCCGATGAGCCGTTCGAGCGTCTCCACGTCGTACGGGGCAGGCACCTCCGCGTTGACGGTCCGGAAGCCGACCGCGCGGTAGGCCCGCAGCGTCTCCGCGATCGCCCGCGGCGAGCCAAGGAGTGGCGTGGCCGGGCGGGCCGGATCGGTCTTGTTGTGGGCCAGGAACGACAGCCAGGCGGTGCGGGCGTCCGCCTCGTTGTCCCGGATGACGATGAAGCAGTCAAGGCTGCGTTCGATGGCCGCCGGATCCCGCCCGACCGCGGCGCAGTGCTCATCGAGGATGGCGGACTTGCGGGCGAGGGCCTCGGGCGTGCCGATGCCGTTCCAGATGTCGGCGTAGGTAGCGACCGTCCGCAGCGTCTTCTTCTCGCCCGAGCCGCCGATGACGATCGGCAGATGCGCCTGCACCGGCCGTGGCTGGTGGCGCGCCCCGTCGAGGCGGTACTTGGCGCTGGCGTAGGTCACGGTCTCGCCGTCCAGCAGGCGGCGGATGAGGCCGGCCGACTCATCGAGCCAGTCACAGCGCTGGCCGAAGCCGGTCCCGAAGTCATAGCCGTCGGCCTCATGCTCGATCTCGAACCAGGCCGCGCCCAGGCCCAGGATCGCCCGGCCGTCGCTGATGTGGTCGACCGTGGCCGCCATCTTCGCCACCAGGGCGGGGTTCCTGAACGTGTTGGCGCCGACCATGAGGCCCATCCGGATGCGCTCGGTCGACGCGGCGAGCCCGGCGAGCGTCGTCCAGCCCTCCAGGATGGCCTGATACGGGTCGCCGAAGATGGCGTAGACGTGGTCCCACGTCCAGAGGTAGTCGTAGCCGAGGCGCTCGATCCGCCGTGCTGCGTCCCGGATCTCGGGCCAGCTCACGGCCTGGCTCCAGAGCAGGATCCCGAGCTTGAGCGGACCTTCCATGGCCAGAACTCCTTGCTAGTACTCGGGCAGTCGCCTGCCGGCGACCACCGCTTGCTGGACCTCCAGGACGCGCCGGTCCCCGAGGCATTGGTGGAAGATGGCGGCCGCCAGCGAGTCGTCTCGCCTGACGACGACCGTGGAGCGCGTGTTCGAGTCGGCCAGGATGGCCTGGGCGCCCTCCGAGAAGGGGCGGTGGATGACGTCCGGTGGCAGGTCGACCGGGGCCTCGTCGATGTCCCACACGGCGGCGTCGACCCTGCCCGCGCGGAAGAGGTCGCCGAACTGCATGTACGTGCCGGGCACGAAGTCGACCGCCTGGCCGGCGAATTCGAGTTCCGTCATGCGCTGGAGGTCGACCGAATCGCGGTCCAGCCCGACGCGCAGGCGATCGGCCCGATCGCCCTTGCGGCGCGGACGCTCGAACACCATGTGGCCGCCGGCGTGCGTCCCGGCGGGGAACTCGAAGACGATGGCGTCCTTGGGCCCGCAGGCCTCGGCGGCCCCCAGCGCCGACATGACCACGGCGTGGCAGCGCCCGCCGCGGAGGGCCTGCAGGCGTCGGCGCGAGCCGCGGGAGAACGTCAGGTACGTCTCGATCTCCGCCGCCGCCAGGGCCGCCTTGATGCCGGTGGCCAGGCCCTGGATCTGGCGGCTGATGGGCAGCGGCAGAGCGATGACGAGCGGCTCGTTGCGGGCGGCGGACCAGAGGCCGCCCAGCGACCGGGATGACAACACCGTGCCCTGACCGCGGCGGCTGTCGACCGTGACGGCCCCCGCCGCCTCGAGCCAGGCGAGGGATTGCTGGACCGCGCCGATGCTGGCGCCAAAACGGGCCCCCAGATCGCGCACGGTGGCGATGCGGCCGGCGAGCGGCGCCTCCACGAGGTAGGCCGCGATGAGCGCGCGCAACTCGTCGTTCCGCAGTCGTTCCCGCCGGAGTCCGAGCGTGGTCACCGGGCTGCGCTCCCACCTTGACTTTGGTGCGTCGATGCTACACCCTGCTCATGTTCATTGTTCGCGAACAATGAACAACTCCCCGGGATCGGCCTCGCCAGTCACGAACGAAGGAGGACGGGGTTGCGGGACGTGGATGTCGCCGTGGTGGGCGGTGGCGTCATCGGCACGGCGATCGCTGCCAGGCTCTCGGCCACGACGGCCAGCGTGTGCCTGTTCGAGCGGAACGACGACGTCGGCGACGAGGCCAGCAAGGGCAACGCCGGCATCGCCTCTTCCTACTACGCCGAGCCCGGCTCGCTTGACGCCCGGGTCATCCAGGCCACGTACCCGCGCTGGGAGGACATCTGCGCCCGGCTCGACGTCCCCTTCCGGCGTGTCGGCGGCATCATCACCGCCCTCAGTGACGAAGAGGTCGCCCAGCTCCCGCCCAAGCTCGAGGAGGCGCTCGGCTGCGGGGTGCGGGCGGAGATCATCGACGGCCGGCGGGCGCGCGAGCTCGAGCCGCTGATCTCGTCGGAGTGCCTCCAGGCGCTGTGGCTGCCCGACGAGGGGATCATCGACCCGATGCGGCTGACCGTCCGGCTGGCCCAGTTGGCCGCGCTCAACGGAGCCCACATCCGGCTCCGGTCGCCCGTGATCGACGTCGAGCGGTCAGGCGGGAAGGTCGTCGGGGTGCGCACGCCACACGGCCTCGTCGGCGCCCGGTTCGTGGTGAACGCCGCCGGCCTGGGCCTGGGGACGATCAGCGAACTCGCCGGCGGCGAGCCGTTCCGGCTCTGGCCGCGCAAGGGTGAGTACTGGCTCCTCGACCGCCAGTTCGGCTCCCAGCTGCGCCACATCGTCTTCGCCACCCCGCTGCCGGACACGAAGGGCATCCACGTCGTCCCCACCACGAACGGCACCGCGCTGCTGGGGCCATCGGCGGAGGACAACGACCGGCCGACCGACAAGGAGACGGACAGCCCGACCCTGACCTACATCTACGAGCGGGCCCGCCGGATGGTCCCCTCCGTCTCCCTCGACTACGCCATCAAGACCTTCGCCGCCATCCGCCCGGCCAGCGACGAGCGGATCCGGGTGCGCATCGACGCCCAGGTCCCCAACCTCATCCATGCGGCCAATCGGTCCACCGGCGTCTCGTCGAGCCTGGGCACCGCCGACATGGTCCTGGACCTGCTGAACGCGGCCGGGCTGGGCGCGACGGAGCGGGACGACGCGTTGGATCGCGTGCCGGCCGTGCCGCGCCTGCGGGACGCCCCGGATCCTGAGGCCCTGCCGGCGCTCGACCCGCGCTACGGCCAGGTCGTCTGCGTCTGTGAGCAGGTCAGTGCCGCCGAGATCGCGGCCGCGCTCGAGGGGCCGCTCCCGGCACGATCGATCGACGCGGTCCAGAAGCGCACGCGGGCGACCGGGGGCCGATGCCAGGGTGCCGTGTGCATGGCCGGCGTCGCCTTCATGTGCTCGATCGCCACTGGCTTGCCCCCGGGCGAGGTCCAGATGGTCTCCGGCGGGACGTTCGGGGCATGACCGTGGAGCGTGTCGCCATCGTCGGGGCCGGGATCGCGGGCCTCGCTGCGGCCGCCGAGCTGGCCGGCGAGCGATCCGTGACGGTGATCGACCGGCTGCCGGCCGTGGGCGGTGAAAGCGGCTACGAGCACCCGCTCGTGCGCTCCCTCGAAGCCGCGTGCCGCGACGGCGACGTGTCGTTCCTGCTGGGGACCACGGCGCTCCGCTGGGCCGGCGGCCGGCTGCTGATCGCCGCCCCGGGGTCGATCCGCTGGCTCGAGGCGGACCGTCTCGTCTACGCCGGCGGGTGCCGGCCGGGCACCCCGGCCGAGCTCCGCCTCGCCGGCTCCCGATTGGCGGGCGTGGTGTCGGCAACGGTGGCGGTCCACCTCCTCGATGCCGGGGTCCGGCTCGGACGCAACCCCATCCTGCTCGGTGAGTCCGACTTCGCCGCCGATGTCGCCCGACGGCTGCGGCGCACGGACACGCCGGTCCGCGTCGTCGCGCCCGAGGCCATCGCCACGCCGGCGTACGCCGACGAGTGGTGGCCCGGCTGGCATGGGTCGCGCGCCCGCGGAGTGGGCCGCGTTCGCGAGCTCGAGATCACCCGTGGCGATCGCCGGGAGTGGCTGGCCTGCGATGCGGTCATCCTGGCCGACGGGATCCGGCCGCTCCGCAACGTCGACGGGGCCCTCGCCGCCGGGGATCCGGCGACCTTCATCCAGCTGGCAGCCGCACACGCCACCGTCGACGAGGTCGTCGCGTTCGCCCGGGCGGCTGCTTCACTGCTCAGGTCTGCATCGATGAGGGGAGTCGCCGCATGAAGGTCAGCTCGCCCGTTGGTGACTTCCCATTCGAGGCCGACAGGCTCAGCCTCGAGGACGGAAGACTGGTCGTCCATGGGTCCATGGGCGCCTGGCCGGCCCGCGTGGAGGTCGGGCCGGAGGACGTGCCGGGCATCGTCCGCCTGATCCCCGCGCCCGTGCTCGCGGCGCTCGGGCTGCTCCTGCTCGCTGTCCTCGCCCGGGCGCTCGGCGGCCGGGGCGGGTCGGACAGGTCGGCGTCATGACGCGCCTCATCGGCGTCGACCTGGGGACGACGGGGGCCAAGGCCGTCCTCGTCGAGGCCGGCGGCGAGCTCCTCGCGACCGCCTGGGTCGAGTACCCCATGCTCCGCCCGCACGCCGGTTGGGCCGAGAACGACCCGGAGGACTGGGTCGCGGCCGTCCGGTCGCTGGTGCACGAACTCATGGCCAAGTCGCGGGTCGACCCGGCGTCGGTGGCCGCCATCTCCATGGTGGCCCAGCGCGACCCGGTCATCCTCATCGATGCGGCGGGCGAAGTCCTGACCCCGAGCATCAGCTGGCTCGACCGGCGAGACCCGGCCGAGACGGAGGAGTTGTACCGCTCCATCGGTCGCTCACGGATCACGGCCATCTCCGGCGTGGTGCCGGTGCCTGCCCTCACCCTGCCCAACCTGGTCTGGACGAAGCGCCACCTGCCGGACGTCTGGCGCCGGACCCGGCACGCCATCCCCGTCAAGGACTACGTGATCTACCGGCTCACCGGTGAGATCGCCACCGACACCTCGACGCTGTCGCGAAGCCTCATGAACGACTACCGGACGGACACCTGGTCGGCCGAGATCTGCGGTGAGGCGGGCATCCCCATCGAGCTGCTGGCCGAGCCGCGGTACCGGCCCTGGGAGCCGCGGGCGACGCTGTCACCCAAGGCGGCCGAGTCCCTGGGGCTTGCACCGGGGACCATCCTCGCGGCGGGCGGCGGCGACGACCAGAGCGCCACGCTCGGCTCGGGGGTCGTCGACAGCGGTGACCTGAGCGCCGGCACCGGCACCGCCAGCTGCTGGCGCCTCGTGTCCTCGCGGGCCGCCGCGGACCCACGGGAGATGGCCGACGTGTCGGCGCACGTCGTGCCGGGTCGCTACGTCTACGAGATGACGATCGCCGGCACCGGGCTCTCGCTGCGCTGGTTCCGTGACCAATTCGGCGGCCCCAGCGACGGTCGCGGGGCCGGGTCCAGCTATGACTCGCTGGTCGCGGAAGCGCTCGAGGTGCCGCCCGGCGCCGACGGCCTGATCTTCTTCCCGTTCCTGGACGGATCACGCCTGCCGTACTTCAACGAGGACGCGACGGGCGTCTTCTTCGGCCTGACCAGCAATCACCGGCGAGCCCATTTCGTGCGCGCGATCCTGGAGGGCGTGGCCTTCCAGTACCCGCCGCTCCTGGCGATGCTCCACGACTACGTCGACCGGCTAGGGACCTTCACGATCGTGGACGGCGAGGCGCGGAGCCCGGCCTGGAACTCCATCAAGGCCGATGTCATCGGGCGGCCGATCCACACCACCAAGACGATCGAGGCCGCGGCAGTCGGGTCGGCGATCCTCGCCGGGATGGCCTCAGGGGTCTACGCCGACGCCCACGCGGGGGTGGCGGCGCTCGTCGTCCCCGGTCCGGTCGTCGAGCCCGACCCGGCGCGGCACGACGTCTACGCGCGCCTGCGGGAGCGCTACGAGGCCGTCTACCGCCACCTGGATCCGGCCTTCCACGACGCGAACCGGGATCGGCCGACCGCGCCGGTCCAGGAGGTGGCCATCGCCGACGCCACGTAGCCGTCCGGGACCTCAGGGGAGGCTGTGATCAACGGTTGGAGCGAGGGGAAGGAGCGTCAAGTGAGCGACCAATCACCCGGCAGCGGCCCGGGCAGTCAAGACGACGCGCGGCTCGATTCCAGCGTCGCCGATGAAACGTATCTGAGCCAGCTCGGCTACCGCCAGGAGCTGTCCCGCGCGCTCGGCGCCTTCGGCAGTTTCGCCATCCAGTTCTCGCTGATCGGCATCTCGATCGGCCTGTTCCTGCTCTACGGCTTCGGGCTCTCGACCATGGGCCCGCTGTTCATCGTCCCCTTCATCATCGGCGGCGCGTTCCAGATGGTGGTGGGCCTGTCGGTCGCCGAGCTCGTCTCGGCGTACCCCGTCGCCGGCGGGGCGTACCAGATCATCAACCGCATCACCAATCGCGCGCTCGCCTGGCAGGTCGGCTGGTGGCTGGCCATCGGCCTCCTGCTGGCGGTCTCCGCCGAGGCGGTCGGGATCGCCATCTACATCGGGCCGTGGATCGGCATCGCGACCCCCGACGTGACGCAGTCCATCATCATCGCCGCGATCGTGATCTTCGGCATCACCGTGATCAACATCGTGGGCATCCGTTTCGCCTCGGTGATCAACAACGTCGGCGTTCTCGCCGAGCTCTTCGGCCTCAGCACCGTGCTCGTCCTGCTCCTGTTCCACGGCCTGCAGCAGCCGCTCAGCTTCCTGACCCAGACCGGCGGGACAGACGCGAACGGCCTGATCGTGCCGCTCCTGACCGTGTTCCTGATGCCGGTGTTCATCATCGGCAGCTTCGACTCGACGGGCCACGTCGGCGAGGAGACCAAGGACGCCGCGACGACGGCCCCCCGTGGCGTACTGATCGCCAACTTCGGGTCGTACATCTACGCGATCATCGCGGTCATCATCCTGTCGCTGGCGATCCCCGACCTGACCGCGGCGATGCAGAGCACCGCGCCGATCACGTACATCGTCACCCAGAACCTGGGCGATGGCGTGGCGAACGCGTTGATCGCTGTCGTCGTCGTCAGCTTCATCGTCAACATGCAGATCCTGGAACTCACCGCCGGCCGGATCTTCTGGGCCCAGGCCCGCGATGGCCAGGCGCCTGCGGCCGCCTGGCTCCGCAAGGTGAGCTCGAGCGCCACGCCGACCAACGCCACCATCGTCGCCGGCGTGATCGCCTTTGCGGCGTGCCTGTACTCGACCGGCCTCGCGGTGCTCGCGGCAGCCTCCGCGCTGGGCCAGATCGGCTCCTACGCCGTGACCATCGCGGCGGGCATCGTCGGCAAGCGCCGCGGCACGCTGCCCAAGCGGCCGTGGAACTACGGCCGCTGGAGCACGCTCATCGACTGGGTCGCCGTGATCTGGGCCTTCTTCGTCAGCGGCGTCATCGTCTGGCAGAACCCCAGTCAGGTCGGTCCGGGAGCCATCGTGATCGTCATCGCGGGGCTTCTGATCTACTACATCGGCATCCCGGGCAGCCGGCGCGGGATCATGGCCGATGCCGCCGAGTCGGGCAGCTGACAAGCTGATCGACCTCTCGTTCGTACGTCCAGTCGGGGCCTCGGCCGGCACTCCGCCGGCCGAGGCACCCGCCACCAAGAGGAAGGGGATCCATGATCGGTCAGGGCATCGAGCTTCGGCTTCGGCGGTTCTTCGATCAGGCCACGAACACGTCGATCATCGTGCCGATGGATCACGGCGTCGAAGGCCCTCAGTACGTCGAGCTCGAAGACCCTCGCGACGTCGTGTCGGATCTCGTCGAGGCCGGCGCGAACGGATTCCTGATGCGGCGCGGGCTGGCCCGCTTCACCGCCGAGCGCTGGGGCGGGCGGGTCGGCTGGGTCCAGCGCATCACCGGCCGGACCGGCCTCGCCAACCGGGACAAGGAACAGGTCTTCATCGCCTCACCGGAAGAGGCCCTGCGCAACGGTGCCGACGCGGTCTGCTACACGGTCTTCCTGGGGGGCGACCAGGAGGAGCGCGACTATCCCCTCATCGGCCAGACGGCCGACACGTGCAGCCGGATCGGGCTGCCGCTCCTGGCCGAGATCTTCCCCGCCGGCGGCGCTGACGTGGCCGCCTACGACGGCCCCTACACGGCCGACGACCTCCGCGTCGCCGTCCGCGTGGCGTGTGAGGAAGGCGCGCACTTCATCAAGACCTTCTACACCGGCGACTCGAAGAGCTTCGCCCGGGTGGTCGCCTACAGCACCCTGCCCGTCCTCATCGCCGGCGGCCCCAAGGCCGACACGCCCGAGCAGATCCTGACGATGGTCAAGGGCGCCATGGACGGCGGCGGCAAGGGCATCGTCATGGGTCGCAAGGTATGGCAATCGCCGGACCCGGCGGCGACCATGCGGGCCATCGTGGAGGTCGTGCGCGGCGGCGCCGATGTGGCCACCGCCATGCGCCAGTACAAGGCCACGGCGAAGGCCTCGCGATGATCGTCGCGCACGAGCCCGCCGCGGCCGCCGCCCCGGCCCTGGACCATCCACCGGGGAACTGGATCGACGGCCACTGGCAGGCACCAGTCGACGGCGCGTGGCTGGATGTGGAGGACCCCGCGACCGCGACACCGTTCTCGCGGATCCCGGCCAGCGGCGCGGCGGACATCGACCTGGCCGTCGCCGCCGCACGGCGCACGTTCCAGGCCGGGACCTGGAGCCGCATCACGCCGAGCGAACGCGGCCGCGTCATGTGGGCCCTGGCGGGCCTCATCCGGGCCAACGCCGAGGCGCTCGCTGACCTCGAGGTGCGCGATTCGGGCAAGCCCATCCGGGAGGCCCGTGAGGACATGGCCGGCGTGGCCGACATCTTCGAGTTCTACGCCGGCATGGCCAGCAAGATCGTGGGCCAGACGATGCCCCTGCCGGGCGACCAGCTGGGCACCGTCCTGCGGTTGCCGGTCGGCGTCGTGGGCACCATCACGCCCTGGAACTTCCCCCTCTACGTGGCTGCCTGGAAGGTGGCCCCGGCGCTGTGCTGCGGCAACTCGGTCATCCTCAAGCCGTCGGAGCTGGCGAGCCTCAGCTGCCTGGCCCTGGGGGAGATGGCGTCACAGGCGGGCCTGCCCGACGGCGCCTTCAACGTCGTGGCGGGCCTTGGCGACCCGGCGGGCGCGGCGCTCACGCGCCATCCCGATGTGGACGTGCTTGCCTTCACCGGCGGCACGGTGACCGGCCGCAAGGTCGCGCAGGCGCGCGCGGCACTCATCCGGCCCACGCAGCTCGAGCTGGGCGGCAAGTCGCCCAACGTCGTCTTCGCCGACGCGGACATCGAGGCGGCCGCCGCGGGCGCCGCCTTCGGCATCTTCTACACGCAGGGCGAGAACTGCAATGCCGGCAGTCGCATCCTCGTCGAACGCTCGATCTACCCGCGGTTCGTGGACCTGGTCGTGGCCCGCGCCGAGGCGCTGCGGGTCGGTGCGCCAGCCGACGAGTCGACCGACATGGGCGCCCTGATCTCGCGGCCGCACCTCGAGAAGGTGGCCGGCTACGTCGAGATCGGACGGGCGGAAGGGGTCCGCGTGGCCACGGGCGGCCGCAAGCTGACCGAGGCGAGCCTGTCAGGCGGCTACTTCTACGCCCCGACCGTCCTTGCCGATGTGCCGGCGGAGGCACGCGTCTTCCGGGAGGAGATCTTCGGGCCGGTCGTCACCATCACCCCGTTCGACGGCGACGACGAGGCGATCCGCCTGGCCAATGCCACCGAATACGGCCTCGCCGCCGGCGTGTGGACCAAGGACGTCGACCGGGCGCTGCGTTGCGTGCAGCAGATCGAGTCGGGCTATGTGTGGGTCAACACGTTCAACGGGACGCCCATCGAGGCGCCCTTCGGGGGCGTGAAGCACTCGGGCTTCGGACGCGACTGCGGCAGCCAGGCGATCGACACGTACACGACCTGGAAGACCGTCGCCTGGGCCGTCCAGCCGTTCGCCGACTGGTACCGCAGCTCGTAGCCGCCGCGCCATGAAGCTGGGCCTGCTGCTATGGAACCAGGACGCCTCGTGGCGTGAGGTCGTGGATGCCGCCCAGCGGGCGGACCGCTGCGGCTACGACAGCGTGTGGATGTGGGACCACCTCTACTCGATCGCCGGCGACGGGGTGGATCCCTACCGGCCCATCTTCGAGGGCTGGACGTCGATCAGCGCCCTGGCCGCCCTGACCGAGCGCGTCCGCCTGGGGTTGCTCGTGGGCGCCAACCCCCTCCGCAACCCCGGCGTCGTGGCCAAGATGGCGGCCACCCTCGATCACATCAGCGCCGGCCGGGCCATCGTCGGGCTGGGGGCCGGCTGGTTCGACCTGGAGTTCACCGCCCACGGCATCCCCTTCGGGGCGACCGTGGGCGAACGCCTGGACTGGCTGGACCAGTCGGCCTCGATCATCCGCGGCCTGCTCGACGGCCGGTCGGTGACGCTCCACACCTCCAAGTACGACTTCGAGGAAGCCCGCCACTCCCCGCGCCCCGTCCAGGACCATCTGCCGATCCTCGTCGGCGGCAACGGCCTGAAGAAGACGCTGCGGACGGTGGCGCGCTACGCCGACATGTGGAACACGATGGGGCCGGCAGCCGATGTGGCCCATCGCGACGCGGTCCTGCGGGAGCATTGCCTGGCCGTCGGCCGTGACCAGGCCTCGATCGAGCGGACCCTTGAGCTGAAGCCGATCATCCGCGACGACCCGGCCGAGGCCCAGCGCGTCTGGGCCGCCTGCCTCGCGCGGGCGGGCACCGCCCCGGAGGCCATCCGCAACGCCTGGCTCGGCTCACCCGCCGAGGTCGCGGAGCGCTTCCGGCCCTACCGGGCGCTGGGCTTCGACACGGTGATCGTGGAGCTGCCCGCGCCGTATGACGCGGAGACGATCGAGCGGCTGGCGACCGAGGTCGCGCCGCTCATCGAGGCGATGCCCCTCGGGGGATGAGGCCGGAGGTCGCAGCGCGCCCCTAGAGAAGGTGGGCGCCCTCCGCGATGAGCAGCACCCCGAAGACCACGAAGGCGACAGCGGCGAAGACCTTGATCGCGCGCTCGGGCAGGCGCGTGCCAAGGAGGGCCCCCACGGCGATCGCCATCGCGTCCGCGGCCACCATGCCCGCGGTCGAGCCAAGCCACGTGCCCCACGGCTCTTCGGTCGTGGCCAGCGTGATCGTCGCGAGCATCGTCTTGTCCCCGAGCTCCGCGAGGAAGAAGGCCGTGCCGATGGCCAGGATCGCCCATCCGCCGGTCCGCAGCGTCCGGTTCTCATCGCCCTCCCCGAGCGAGTCGCCCCGGATCGTCCACGCCGCGAACCCGAAGAACGCGACGCCGGCCACGATCTGGATGACGTTCGTGGGCAGGGTGAGGGCAAAGACCGATCCGAGCAGGACGGAGCCGGCATGCACGAGCAGCGTGGCCAGCGTCACCGCGATCAGGACCGTGACGGCCCGGTACCGCGCGGCAAGGGCCAGGGCCATGAGCTGGCTCTTGTCGCCGAGCTCGGCCAGGAACACCACCCCGAAGGCGAGGATGAAGGCGCTCAACGCGTGGCCTCCGGTACGGGCAGGACATCGCTCCGCACGGACCATATCCTCTTGCTGGACGACGAAGGGCCCATGCACCACGGGATGTCACGAGGAGGCGCGCGATGCTCACGGCCACCAGGGACCTGATGCTGCCGGCGACCGTCACCGGTTCGTGGCCGCGGCCGCGCTGGTATGACGGGGGCCTGTGGGGCCGGCCGCTCGACACGGCGCTGCTCGACGTGCGCTTCCGCGAGCAATTCCTTGACGCGCATGCGGTCGTGCTGGCCGAGCAGGAGCGGGCCGGCCTGGACATCCTCACCAACGGCGACTACCACCTGGACGAGGACTTCGCCGGCCGCTCGTGGCACCACTACCCGTTGCAGCGCTGGAAGGGCCTGGAGCACGAGGAGCTGCAGTACGAGGGCTCGCGCGACTCGCTGCTGGCCTTCCCGGCCGGGACGCTGATGAACGAGATCGAGACGACGTGGCGCTGGCCGCGCGTGGTCGGCAAAGTGGAGCACGACCCTCGTAACCCGCTCGAGTACGCCAAGTTGTGGCGCATCGCCCAGGCCCGCTCGGGCTCGCGCAAGCCCGTCAAGTTCGGCACCTGCTCGTCGCAGGTGCTGGCCATCTTCCTCGACAGCCACACGGCGCAATACGACCTGGACGACAAGAAGCAGCTGATCTGGGACATGGCGACGGCCATGAACCTGGAGCTGCGCCAGCTGGCGGCGGCCGGCGCGAAGGTCATCCAGATCGAGGAGCCCACCATCCACTTCACGGCGGCCTTCCACTCGGAAGAGAAGGAGCTGCTGGACTTCATGGTCGACGCCTTCAACCACGAGGTGGATGGCC
>CAZFGT010000058.1:0-11641 GCA_964518505.1 uncultured Anaerolineaceae bacterium
CGCAACCCATAGCGCGAGTCCACTCGCCACAACCCCGTGTCGCACCCGCCTCGAGCGGGTGCGACACGGTCGTATCCGGGCCGTGTGCGGGAGCGCCGCGGGCGTCATGATGTCGTCCAGCGCACCCGGCTGAGCTAGTCGAAGGACGGCACCATGGACGTGATGACTGGACCGCTCGAGCCCACCCCAGGCGCCGCCGCCGGGCAACCCCCGGTCGTCGCCGGCACGGAGCCGCTCCTGCGGTTGCGCGGCATCAGCAAGCACTTCGGCGCGGTCCAGGCGCTCTACGGCGTCGACCTGGACCTGCCCACCGCCCAGGTGACGGCCCTCTGCGGGGACAACGGAGCCGGCAAGTCCGTGCTCACCAAATGCATCGCCGGCATCCACGAGCCCGACGAGGGCGAGATGTACTGGGAGGGCCGGCTGGTCCACATCCGGACGCCCAAGGACGCGGCGGCCCTGGGCATCGAGACCGTCTATCAGGACCTCGCCCTGGCCGACAACCTGGACATCGTCCAGAACATGTTCCTGGGGCGCGAGCGGCTGAGCCGCGCCCTGCTCAACGAGGACAGCATGGAACGCGCCGCGGCGGCCACGCTGTCCAGCCTGCGCGTCACGACCGTGCGCTCCATCCGCCAGCCGGTGGCGACGCTTTCCGGCGGCCAGCGCCAGGCGGTCGCCGTGGCCAAGGCGGTCATGTGGAACTCCAAGCTGGTCATGCTCGATGAGCCCACCGCGGCCCTCGGTGTGGCCCAGACGCGCATGGTCCTGGACCTCGTACGGCGCCTCAAGGACCACGGCCTGGCGGTCATGGTCATCTCCCACAACCTCAACGACGTCTTCGAGGTCGCCGACCGGGTGGCCGTCCTGCGGCTGGGCCGCATGGTGGCGCAGGACAAGCTCTCCGCCTTCGACCGGCAGAGCGTGGTGGACTACATGACGACCGGCACGTCCAGCCGCGACGTGCGCGGGGCCGGCACCAGCCAGCAGGGGGTCTGACCATGGCCACGAGCGAGGAAACGCCGCTCAGCAGCGAGTCCCCCATGGCGGCCGCGGCCGACGCCGAGGGCGCCCCCGACCTGACTGCGGCCGCCGTCGAGGTGCCGCCGGAGATCATGGCCCAGACGCTGGGCCAGTACATGCGTGGCTGGGCCGCCAGCGTCCGCGGCGGCAACGCCGGAGTCCTGCCGGTCGCCGCGGCCCTCGTGGCCGTGGCCGTGGTCTTCACCGTCGTCAGCCCCAACCATGTCTTCCTGTCGGCCACCAATCTGGTCAACCTGTTCGACCAGAGCGCCGTGTTCATCGTGCTGGCCATGGGCGAGGGCTTCGTCCTGCTGCTGGGGGAGATCGACCTCTCCATCGGCTACGTGGCGGCCATCGGCGGGATCGTCGCCGCGCAGCTGGTCCAGCCCCAGCCCAACCTGCCCTGGTGGCTGGCCATCGCCGCCGCCCTGCTCGTGTGCGCCGTGATCGGGGGCATCCACGGGATGATCATCACGCGGCTCAGGATGCCGGCCTTCATCGTCACGCTGGCCGGCTACCTGCTGTGGTTCGGCGTCATGCTGATCATCCTTGGCACGGCCGGCGGGGTGGGCATCACGAGCACCGTGATCGCCGGCCAGCAGGCGCTCTACGGCATCGTCTACTCATACATCGACCCGCTGGTCGCCTGGATCGGGCTGGCCGTGCTGATCGCCCTGCTCGGGGGCCTCCTGTGGTTCCGTGACCGGTCGCGCCGGCGGAGCGGCCTCGTCGCGCCGCCTGTGGGCCTGACCGTGGCCAAGATCGTGATGATGGCCGTGGCCGGGATCGCGGTGGTGGCTATCTGCAACCTCAACCGGTCCCAGGGCACCCTGCCCATCGTGGGCGTGCCGTGGGTCGTGCCCCTCGTCCTCGTGGTGCTGGCCCTGTGGACGGTCCTGCTCGAGCGGACCCAGTTCGGGCGGCACATGTATGCCGTGGGCGGCAACCCCGAGGCGGCTCGCCGGGCCGGCATCAACGTCAGCCGCGTGCGGACCATCGGCTTCGTGCTGTGCTCGCTCACGGCGGGCATCGCCGGGGTCATCTACTGCTCGCAGCTGGGCGGCATGACCACCAACATCAACGGCGGGCAGCTCGTGCTCTACGCCGTGGCTGCGGCGGTCATCGGGGGTACCAGCCTGTTCGGCGGGCGAGGCCGGGCTATCCACGGCCTCCTCGGCGGCCTGGTCATCGGGGCCATCTACAACGGCCTCTACCTGCTGGGTTTCCCCATCCAGTGGCAGCTGATCATCACCGGCCTGGTGCTGCTCGCCGCCGTCAGCGTCGATTCGCTGTCCCGCCGGGGCAGTGGGTCGGGGAGCCTGGTCCGCGTCTGACACGACCGCTGCCCGGCGCTAGAATCAGCAGGCGTAGATCGGCGGCGGAGTAGCTCAGTGGTAGAGCAGGGGACTCATAAGCCCTTGGTCGGTGGTTCAAATCCGCCCTCCGCTACCAACCTTCCCTTTCGTCCCGGCCGCACCTCGCGTGGCCCATCCGCACCGCGCCGTGGTGCGTACCAAGGGCTAACGACGGGCAGCGACCTATAATCGCGCCACCCTTCGACCCGGGCTCCGGCTCGGGCGGGGATGCCCGCGACTCCGGAGGCTCGAGATCTTGAACAGCCGCTTCCTCAGGAACGGCATCGTCACGCTGGTCCTCGTGGTCGGCATGGCGACCCTCCTGTACGTGGTCCTCTTCGGACCGTCCCAGAACGCCAAGACCGTCCCCTACGCCGGTGGCACCGAGTCATTCCAGGCTCTGGTCAAGGCCGGCCAGGTGGCCAACGTGACCCAGCAGGGCACGGACCTGCAGATCACCACCACGTCGACCAACCCGGATGGCACGCCCAAGACCCTGGACAGCCAGGTCCCCGGCAGCCTCGGCGAGGGGCTCACCAGCGACGTCGCGACGTGGTGCGCTCAGGCCGGCGCCACCTGCAACAACAGCATGACCATCACGGCCGTGCCCGAGTCGCAGACCGGCAGCTGGATCGGCCTGCTCCTCACGACGGCCCTGCCGCTGATCCTCATCGGCGCCTTCTTCTTCATCATGTTCCGCCAGGCTCAGGGCACCAACAACCAGGCCATGAGCTTCGGCAAGAGCCGCGCCCGGATGTTCCTGGGCAACAAGACGGTCGTCACGTTCAGTGACGTGGCCGGCGTGGACGAGGCCAAGACCGAGCTCCAGGAGGTCGTGGAGTTCCTCAAGTACCCCGAGAAGTTCAACTCCCTCGGCGCGCGCATCCCGCGCGGCGTGCTGCTCGTCGGGCCGCCAGGCACCGGCAAGACCCTGCTCGCGCGGGCCGTCGCGGGCGAGGCCGGGGTGCCCTTCTTCAGCATCTCCGGCTCCGAGTTCGTGGAGATGTTCGTGGGCGTCGGCGCCAGCCGCGTACGCGACCTCTTCGATCAAGCCAAGCGCAACAGCCCGTGCATCGTCTTCGTCGACGAGATCGACGCGGTCGGGCGCCAGCGCGGCGCAGGCCTGGGTGGCTCGCACGACGAGCGCGAGCAGACCCTCAACCAGATCCTGGTCGAGATGGACGGCTTCGACACCAACACGAACGTCATCGTCGTGGCCGCCACGAACCGGCCCGACGTGCTCGACCCGGCGCTGCTGCGCCCGGGTCGCTTCGACCGCCAGGTCATCCTGGACCGGCCCGACATGCGCGGGCGCCTGGAGATCCTGCGCGTGCACGTGAAGGGCAAGCCGCTCGACAAGACCATCGACCTGCAGACGATCGCCCGCACGTCGCCCGGCTTCTCCGGCGCCGACCTGGCCAACCTCGTCAACGAGGCCGCCATCCTCGCCGCGCGGCGTAACAAGAAGGTCATCGGCACGACCGAGTTCGCCGAGGCCCTCGAGCGCGTGGTCGCCGGCCCGGAGCGCAAGAGCCGCCTCATCTCGGACGCCGAGAAGGTCATCATCGCCTACCACGAGGGCGGTCACGCCGTCGTGCAGCGGATCCTGCCCAAGACGGACCCGGTGGCCAAGGTCACCATCATCAGCCGCGGCATGGCCCTGGGCTACACCATGGCCCTGCCGACGGAGGATCGCTACCTCCAGAGCAAGACCGAGTTCGAGGACAAGATCGCCGGCCTGCTCGGCGGCAACGCGTCGGAGCGGCTGATCTTCGGCGACACGACCACGGGCGCCTCCAACGACATCGAGAAGGCGACCGACCTGGCCCGCCGCATGGTCACCGAGTTCGGCATGAGCGACAAGCTTGGGCCGCTCTCCTTCGGCAAGCGCGACGAGCTGGTCTTCCTGGGCCGCGAGATCGGCGAGCAGCGCAACTACTCGGACGACGTGGCCCGCCAGATCGACGAAGAGGTGCGCGCCATCATCGACCGCGGCTACAACCGGGCCATGGAGGTGCTCGTCACCCACCGTGACCGGCTGGTGGCCCTGGCCGACAAGCTGGTCGCAGAGGAGACGGTGGAGGCGGAGGAGTTCGAGAAGCTCTTCGTCGACGTGCCCGATCCGCATCGCGACGGTGGCGACTCGACGCCGCGTCCAAGGACCACCGAGCCCATGCCCCCGCGCGGCCAGCCGGCCGCTGGACCGGCCACGGCTCCCTCGCCTTCGCCGTCGCCCGCCTGACCCGGTGACCGCCTGGGACGCCGACCTCGAGGCTTACCTCGGGCCCCGTGAGGCTGCTCGCCTGGACGGGTTCCTGGAGTTCCTGCGCATCCCCAGCATCTCCGGCATCCCCGCCCACGCGGGCGACTGCGCGCGCGCGGCGTCGTGGCTGGCCGACCGGCTGGGGGCCGTCGGGATGGAGCATGTCGAGGTCTCCCCGACGGGCGGTCATCCCATCGTCTACGCCGACTGGCTGCACGCGGCCGGCGCCCCGACCGTGGTGGCGTATGGCCACTACGACGTGCAGCCGGTGGATCCACTGGACGAATGGACCTCCCCGCCCTTCGAGCCGGTCGTCGTGGGCGACCGCATCCTGGCCCGCGGGGCGAGCGACGACAAGGGCAACATCACCATCCTGGTGGATGCGGTGGAGGCCCTCCTCGCGGTGCGCGGGGCGCTGCCCGTCAACCTCCGCTTCGTCTTCGAGGGCGAGGAGGAGTCCTCCTCCGTGCACCTCGAGCCGTGGCTCCTGGCCAACCGCGACCGCCTGCAGGGTGACCTCGCCATCGTCAGCGACGTGGGCTTCTTCGAGGGCAACCTGCCCGCCCTGACCGTCGCCCTGCGAGGGCTGGAATACGTCCAGATCGACGTCCGCGGCCCCTTCCAGGACCTCCATTCGGGTGGCTACGGCGGCACGGTCGCCAATCCGGCCCACGCCCTGGCCACGATCATCGCCGGGCTCCACGACGCCGACGGGCGGGTCACGGTGCCTGGCTTCTACGACGACGTGGTGGCCCTCAGCCCAGCCGACCGGGCGGCCTATGCCGCCCTGCCGTTCGACGAGGCCGCCTACCAGGCGGCGCTCGATGTGCCTGCCCTCACCGGCGAGGCTGGCTATTCCACCCTGGAGCGGAAGAGCGGGCGGCCGACGCTGGATGTCAACGGCATCTGGGGCGGCTACCAGGGCGAAGGGTCCAAGACCATCATCCCCGGCCGGGCCAGCGCCAAGGTCAGCTGCCGCCTCGTGCCGGACCAGCGGCCGGATCGCATCTTCGCCGCCCTCAAGGCCCGCGTCCTGGCCCTCGCCCCGCCCGGCGTGCGGGTCACGGTCACCGACCTGGGCGGCGGGCTGCCCAGTCGCACCTCGCTCGACCACCCCGCCGTGCAGGCCGCCGCACGGGCTCTGGAGGCCACCTTCGGACGTCCGCCGCTCTTCATCCGCGAGGGCGGCTCGATCCCCTTCGTGGCCACCTTCGAGCAGGCGCTGGGCCTGCCCGTCGTGCTCATGGGCTTCCCCCCGCCGGACGGCAACTTCCACGCCCCCAACGAGTGGATGGACCGCCGCAACTTCGAGCAGGGCATCCGCGCCTTCGCCCGGACGCTCGACGAACTGGCGGCGCCCGCCGCCTGACGGGTCGGCGCCGGGTGGTGCCGCGACGCCCACATCGCGACCCGAGGCGGTGCGGTACAGGGTGGTTGGGGTGATTGGCCGCCCGAATCCCGGTGCTATCATCGCCCGGCGTCCCAAGCGACCCGCACCCCGGAGGGATCCGTGACCACGACCGAGCAACCTGCGTCGTCACCAGCCGAGGAGGGCGCCAGCGCCCATCCCGAGTGGCGCCTGGAGACCGACGGCGGGAGCATGTCGCCCCGTTCGGCGCTCGACGTCCTGATCAACCTCAACGACAAGGTCTCCAGCGGCCGGGTGGCCGAGTACCAGCCGGTGCCGCTGGGCTACACCCCCCTGGACAAGACCATCGGCGGCGGCCTGCGGGCCGGCGAGCTGCTGCTCATCGGCGGCGCGCAGGGCACGGGCAAGACCACCATGGCCCTCCAGATGGCGCGCAACATCGCCTCCGGCGGCCAGGCCAACGTGCTCTACGTGTGCTTCGAGCACGACGAGGAGTACCTCCTCAACCGCATGATCGCCATGGAATCGGCGCTGGCCCACCTGCCCCACAAGACGGGCGCCATCAAGATCCAGGACGTCCGCAAGGAGATCCTGGGGACCTGGATGGCCGAGGGTGGCGCGGGCAATGTGGCCCAGCTGACGGCCAACCCGCGGTTGCGCCCGTCACTCGACCGCATCGCGCGCTACGGCCAGAACCTCTTCCTCATGCGCGGTTCGCAGACGGCCAGCACGATCCCCAACCTGCGCCGCCTGGTGCAGCAGCACCGGGCCCTCTCCGGCGACCGGCGTCTCGTCGTCTTCGTCGACTACCTGCAGAAGGTGCCCCAGATCCCCGAACCGGACACCGAGACCGAGAAGGTCACCACGGTCGTCAACGGGCTCAAGGACATCGCCCTGTCGGAAGACGTCCCGATGATCAGCATCGTGGCCGCCGACAAGGAGGGCCTCAAGGCCTCGCGCCTGCGCAACTTCCACCTGCGCGGCTCGTCGGCCATCAACTACGAGGCCGACATCATCCTCATCCTCAACGAGAAGTACCACATCGTGGCCAAGGTCAACATCGAGTTCAACCCCTACCAGGCCCAGCGCTTCCGCGACTGGATCATCCTGTCGGTGGAGAAGAACCGCGGCGGCCAGGACAATGTGGACCTCGAGTTCGAGAAGCACTTCGAGTTCTCCTGCTTCGACCCCAACGGGCGAACGGTGCAGGAGAAGCTCATCGAGGAGCGCCTCTACAACGACTGACGCCCGCCGGTCCGGCCCGCCGCGATGACCCGCGCCGGCCGCGGCGCGGACGCCTTCCCGCGGATCGTCGAGATCGTCGTCGAGATCCCCGCCGGCAACCGCAACAAGTACGAGTTCGACGAGGCCGCCGGCGTCTTCCGCCTCGATCGCGTGCTCTCCTCGGCCGTCTACTACAACTTCGACTACGGCTTCATCGAGGGCACGCGTGCCGACGACGGCGACCACACCGACGCGATGCTCCTGATCGACGAGCCCACGTTCACCGGTTGCCACGTCTGGGGGCGGCCGGTCGGTGGCCTGGCCATGCGCGACGAGAACGGCGACGACTTCAAGGTCCTCTGCGTGGCCGTCGGCGACCCACTCTTCGAGCACGTCGAGGCGCTCGACCAGGTCTCGCCCCACCGGCTGCGCGAGATCGAGCACTTCTTCGAGACCTACAAGCTCCTGGAGGAGAAGACGGTCGAGGTGGCCGGGTGGCGGGACCTCGCCTTCGCTCTTCGCGTGCTGCGCGCTGACCGAGCCCGGGCGGAGGGCGCGAGCCGCTCGTGAACCCGCGTCCGGAGCTCGTGACGCTGGACCTTGGCGACACCCTCATCCGGCCCGATCCGTCATGGGCGGACGTGTACCGCACGGCCACCGTCGACGCGGGCGTCCCGATCACGGCCGAGGGCCTCGCGGCCGGCTTCGCCGCGGCCCTGAGCAGCGGCATCCTCGACGACACTGGCCCGTTCGAGGTGAGCCCCGAGGCGTCGTACGAGCGGATCCGCCGCTTCGACGAGGCGATCATGGCCGGCGCGGGCCTGCCCGGGTTGCCCGACTCCTTCTACCGCGCCATCGCCGCGCGGTTCGCCGATCCCGCCTCGTGGCACGTCTTCCCCGATGTGCGCCCGGCGCTCGACCGCCTCCAGGCGGCCGGCATCCGCCTCGCCGTGATCAGCAACTGGGTGTGGGACGGGGCGCGGCTGCTGGAAGACCTGGGCCTGGCGGATCGATTCGTGACCATCGTCATCAGTGACCGCGTCGGCTACAGCAAGCCCGACCCGGTCATCTTCCGCGCCGCGCTCGACGCGGCCGGCGTGCCCGCGGAGCGGGCCCTGCACGTGGGTGACTCGTACGTGAAGGACGTGCTGGGGGCCACCGGCGTGGGCATGGCGGCCATGCTCCTGCTGCGCGACGGAGCGCCCCCGCCGGACCAGGGCGGGGATCCGCCACGGTCGCCAGTGACCATCATCCACGAGCTGGGCGAGGTCGTCCGGCGCCTCGCGCTGGCGTGACCCGGACGGACGAGGTCCCGGCCGAACGGTGGCGTGTGTTCGTCGCGCTGCGCGTGCCGCGGGCCGTGGCCGATCCGCTCGCCAAGGCGGCGGCCGCGGCCCTGGCACCGGGCCCGACCGTCCGCTGGGTCCACGCGGCAGATCTGCACCTGACGCTCTGGTTCATCGGCCCGCTCTGGCCCTCCCAGGCGCCCGCGGTCGTCGGCCGCATGGCGGTGGCCGCCGCCGCTGCCGGGCCGATCGAATGCCGGGTGGAGGGGGCGGGCACCTTCGGGCGCGGGCGCGGCCGAGCCGCCTGGGTCGGGCTGGCCGAACCAGGGGCCGCCGCGGTCGTCTCGCTGGCGGCTGAGCTCGCTCCAGCGGACGCCCCGCACCAGGCACACATCACGGTCTGCCGGGGCGCTCCGCCCGGTTTCGCCGGGGATCTGGGCGTCGCGCTTGCCGGTCGCGCCGGACTGTCGTGGCGCGCCACCAGCCTCGAACTGCTGCGGTCCCACCCCGGCCGGCGCCCCGCGTACGAGACCCTGGCCGCCGTCCCGCTGAGGGCTGTCGCGGGTGCCTGACGGCGGGGCCGGCGCACTGCTAGCATCGACCCATGAGCCTTACGCTGGGCCAGCAGGTGCGGCTGGTCCTCGCGTTCGGCATCGTCAACGTGATCCTCGCGGTGGTGGTCCTGCTGGTCCTGCCGCGTTGAACGCGCGGCGCGGCACACCCGCGCCGGATGTGGGAACCTGAGGCGGATGCCCACCCTCGCCTGCTGGTCCTGCGGCCGGCACATCTTCACGACCGTGGCGCTGGAGACGCTCTTCCCCGAGGAGCGCCGTTGCCCGCGCTGCGGGGCGCTCCTCAACCAGGAGCGTCGCGGGGGCTCGCGGCGCCAGGTGGAGCGGCGCCAGAACCCGCCCGACGACCCCGGCCCCCCGGACGACGAAGGCGAGCGGCGGACGACCGAGCGTCGCTCCGGCCAGCGCCGCCGCCCCGACCGGGGCTGACCCGCGTGGCCGGGCCCGCGCGGCCCGTCGCCATCCTGGGGCTGGGCCTCATCGGCGGCTCGGTCGCCCGCGCCCTCACGCGCGCCGGTGGCTGGCACGTCATCGCCTGGGGCCGTTCCCCGGACGCCCTGGAGCGGGCCATGGTGGACGGCGCGATCGACGAGGTCGCCCCTGATCCCATGACCGCCGCGGCGTCGGCGCAGCTGGTGCTCCTGGCCACGCCCCTACCGGTCATCCTGGAGATGCTCCAGGCCCTCGGGCCGGGCCTTGCCGCGGCCGGCGTGCTGGTGACCGACGTGGGCAGCTCCAAGTCGCTCGTGATGGCCGCGGCGGACCACGTGCCGGGCCTGCGCTTCGTGGGCGGGCACCCCATGAGCGGCGCCGAGTCGGCTGGTTACGCGGCTTCCCGGGCGTCGCTCTTCGACGAGCGCCCGTGGGTCGTGGTGCCCGGCCGGGCGAGCCTGCCTGAGGACGTCGCGGCGGTCGGGGACCTCGCCCGCGCCTGCGGGGCGCGACCGGTGGAACTGGATGCCCCGACCCACGACCGGGCCGTCGCCGCCATCAGCCACCTGCCGCTCGTCGCCAGCCTGGCCCTGGCTCAGGCAGCGCTGGCGAGCCCCGACTGGCCGATCGCCCGCCAGCTGGCGGCGCAGGGCTGGCGGGACATGACGCGCCTGGCGCGCGGTGAGCCGGCGATGGGCGGCGGGATGCTCGCCACGAACGCGCCGGCCGTCGCCGAGCGGTTGCGGGACCTGCGGGCCGCGCTCGACGCGTGGCAGGTCCGCCTCGACGCCCTGGCCGCCGCCTCAACGGACCGGCCTGATGAGCCATCCGGGGTGGCCGAGCTGACCGCAAGCCTGCACGGGATCGCCGAGCGCCTGGCGGGTCCGTAGACCCCTGCTGAACCGGCCGGTCACGGGGCGCGTACCATGGCTCACGAAAGGACTCGGCGTGCCGGACCTCCTCCACGTGCTCTCGGATCCCAACCTCGCCTTCGTGCTGCTGGTCATGGGCGGCCTGGGGTTGATCCTCGAGGTCGTCCATCCCAACTTCGTGACGGGCACGATCGGGGCCATCAGCCTCGTCCTCGCCTTCATCGGGCTGACCAACCTGCCGCTCGATGCGGCGGGCCTGCTGTTCATCGGGGTCGGCCTGGTGCTGTTCGTGCTCGAGAGTTCGGTCCCCACCCACGGCTTCCTCACGGTCGGCGGCCTGCTGTGCATCGCGGTCGGCGCGCTGACCCTCTATTCGGCGCCGCCCGCGGGATCCACCCAGCCGCCGGTGACCGTCGCCGTCCCTGTCATCGCCACGGTCCTGGCCTTCTCGGCCGCCTTCATGGGCGTCGCCCTCGTGGCCGCCCGCCGGGCGAGCCGGCTGGCGCCGCCGCGCGGCTCCGTCGGCACGCCGCTGCCCGCCGGTTCCCGCGGGGAGGTCCGCCGCCCGCTGGCCCCGCTCGGCTCCGTCTATGTCGGCGGCGAGGAATGGTCCGCTCGCACCAGGGATGACCGGTCGCTCGACCGGGGCACGCCCATCCGCGTCATCGCCCAGGATGGCCTCACGGTCGTCGTCGAGGCTCTCGACGGCGCCGCCGCCAGCTAGCCAAGGAGACCCATGGATCTCATCGCCCCGGCCGCGGTCATCGTGGTCCTCGTCCTGCTCCTGCTCATCGTCGTGTTCCTGGCCGTCCGCATCGTCCAGCAGTACCAGCAGATGGTGGTCTTCCGGCTCGGCCGCACGAACGAGGCGATGGTGCGCCAGCCGGGCGTGCGGTTCCTCATCCCGTTCGTCGATCGCGGCGTCGTCGTCGACCTGCGGGAGCAGTTCATCGAGGTCCCCAGCCAGACGACGATCACCAAGGACAACGCGCCCATCAACATCGACTTCCTGATCTACTGGCGCATCGCCGACCCGCTCAAGAGCGTGGTCAACGTGGCCTACTTCGCGGGCGCCCTGCAGGGCATCGCCACGACGACGCTGCGCGCCGTCATCGGCGACATCACCCTCGACGACGTGCTCTCCAAGCGCGACCAGATCAACGAGGTCCTGCGAGCCAAGCTGGACGAGCAGACGGAACGCTGGGGCGGCAAGATCACGACGGTCGAGATCCGCGAGATCACCCC
>CAZFGT010000059.1:0-1175 GCA_964518505.1 uncultured Anaerolineaceae bacterium
TGGACCGGCATCGCGCCGCTCCTCGAGGAGGACGTGGCCATGAGCTCGATCGCCCAGGACGAGATCGGCCACGCCCGGGCCTTCTACACGCTGCTCGGCGAGTTGACCGGCCGGGACTCGGACGCCATCGCGTATGACCGACCGCCGGACGCCTTCCGCCACTGCCGCCTCGTCGACCACCCACGGACCGACTGGGCCTTCACCATCGCCCGCCGCTATCTCTACGAGACGGCCGACGCGGTCCGTCTGGCGGCACTGGCCGACTCGACCTTCGTGCCCCTCGCCGGACTGGTGGCCAAGATCCGGCGTGAGGAGACGTACCACCTGGCGCACGCGGAAGGCTGGCTGCGGCGCCTGGCTGACGCCCGTCCGGAGGGCCGTACCCGCCTCCTCGCCGCGCTGCGGAGCCTCGCCTCCGACGCGGCGACGGTCTTCACGCCGTTCGCCGGTGAGGCCCAACTGGTCGCGGCGGGGATCCTGGATCGGCCGAGCGCCGCCTTGGCGGACGACTGGCGGCTTGGCCTCCAGCCGCTGTTCGACGAGCTGCATCTGCCGATCCCCGGTCCCCCCGCCGACCCGTCCACCGGGCGGACCCGGCATGGCGACGGGTTCCGGTGGCTGTGGGGCGAGTTCACCGCCGTGCGAAACCTGGACCCCGTGGCCACGTGGTGAGTATCGCCGTCGCCCGAACCGCCGCCCCGACGGTCGACGAGGTCTGGGCCGCCCTGGCGGACGTGCCCGATCCGGAGATCCCGGCCATCTCGGTGGTCGACCTTGGCGTGGTCCATCGAGTCGTCATCGACGGGCCACGGGTCGGCGTGGAGTTGCTGCCCACGTTCGTGGGTTGCCCCGCCATCGATGTGATGCGCGACGCGGTGCAGGCCCGGCTGCGCGACCTCGCGCCGGGCGCCGACGTGGCCGTGACGTTCACCTTCGCCGAGCCGTGGACCAGCGATCGCATCACCCCGGCCGGCCGTGAGCATCTTCGCCTCAGTGGGTTCGCGCCGCCGCTGCCGGGTGGCGCGCAGCTGCTGCAGGTCATGCCGCGCGCCACGTGCCCCTACTGCGGCTCGCGCCGGACCCGGCAGGAGAACGCCTTCGGCCCGACCCTGTGCCGGGCGCAGCACTACTGCGCCGACTGCCGCCAGCCCTTCGAGGCCTTCAAGCCCGTCTGA
>CAZFGT010000059.1:1275-10738 GCA_964518505.1 uncultured Anaerolineaceae bacterium
TACGATATCCGTGCCCAGTTCACGGTCTGGATTCGGATTCGGAGGGTGTGTGGCGCGTCTCAAAGTGCTTCTCGTAGGTGCCGGCACGGTCGGTGAGGCGATCGCCAAGATCGCCCGCGGCAAGCCATGGCTGGAGTCGATGGTGCTCGCCGACTACAACGTCGGGCGTGCGCGCGAGGTCCAGGCGATGCTCGGCGATGGGGCCGTGGAGACGTTCCCGGCCGAGTTCGTGGACGCCGGCGACATCGCGTCGGTGGTCCAGACCGCCCGCAGCCACGGCGTGGACCTGATCATGAACGCGGCCGACCCGCGCTTCGTGCCCAACCTCTTCGACGCTGCGTTCGAGGCCGGCGTGGGCTACATGGACATGGCCGTCAGCCTGTCCGTGCCGGACGCGCGCGATCCGTTCCACACCCCCGGCGTGCTGCTTGGCGACTACCAGTTCGCCAAGCACGAGCGATGGAAGGCCGCCGGCCGCCTGGCCGTGCTCGGCCTGGGCATGGACCCCGGCCTCAGTGACGTCTTCGCCCGCTACGCCGCCCAGCACCTCTTCGATCAGGTCGACGAGGTCCACGTGCGTGATGGTGGCGACCTGTACATCGAGGGCTACGCCTTCGCGCCCGTCTTCTCCATCTGGACGACCATCGAGGAGTGCCTTAACCCGCCGCTCATCTGGGAGCGGGAGGGTGGGTTCCACACCACCGAGCCGTTCTCCGCACCCGAGGCGTTCGTCTTCCCCGAGGGCATCGGCCCGGTCGAGTGCGTCAACGTGGAGCACGAGGAGGTGGTCCTCGTGCCGCGCGGCGTGGACTGCCGCAAGGTGACCTTCAAGTACGCTCTCGGCACCGAGTTCATCGATGTGCTTCGCACGCTCCACAAGCTCGGCCTCGACAGCACCAGGCCGATCACGGTCAAGGGTGTGCAGGTGGCCCCACGCGACGTCGTGGCGGCTCTGACGCCGGATCCGGCCCACGTCGGCGACCGGATGAAGGGTCGCGCCATCGTCGGCACGTGGGTCATCGGCCGCAAGGACGGCAAGCCGCGCGAGGTCTACCTCTACCAGAAGACGGTGGCCGAAGAGACCTGGCGCGACTTCAAGCTCCAGGCGGTCGGCTGGCAGACCGGCTTCAACCCGGTCGTGGGCATGGAGCTCCTGGCGAGCGGTGCATGGTCCGGCGCGGGGGTCCTTGGCCCGGAGGCGTTCGAGCCCAAGCCGTACCTCGACGTCCTGGACCGCTGGGGCATCCACTGGGCGCTCGACGAACGCGAGCCGGGGGCGAACCGGCCGACCTGACCACGGCCGCCCGCGTACGATAGGCAGCACGGCGATGAGGCTCGCCGAGGCGCACCGCGTCTGAACCGCCCGTCTCGGGCTGATGGCCCCTGATCTGCATTCGCAGGCAGGGGCCTCGTGGTCCCTGGAACGTGGAGGTCGCGCGATGGACAACATGTACCTGGTGGCCGCGGTCTGGGTCGCGCTGGCCCTGCTGGCCAGCCTCATCTCGATCCGCATCGGCGTCTCGGTCGCGCTGCTGGAGATCGGCCTGGGCGTCGTCGGGGGCAATGCCCTCGGCCTTCAGACCAATGCCTGGATCGACTTCCTGGCGGGCTTCGGCTCCGTCCTGCTGACCTTCCTCGCCGGCGCGGAGATCGACCCGGCTTCCCTCCGCCGCCACCTGCGCGCCAGTCTCACCATCGGCATCCTGTCGTTCGCCCTGCCGGCCCTTGGCGCGTTCCTGTTCGCCTACCTCGTGGCCGGCTGGCCCCTTGGCTCCGCGGAGATCGCCGGCCTGGCCCTGTCGACCACCTCGGTGGCGGTGGTCTACGCGGTCATGGTGGAGACCGGGCTGGCCGACGCCGATCTGGGCAAGCTCATCCTCGCCGCGTGTTTCGTGACCGACCTGGGCACCGTGCTCGGCCTGGGGGTCCTCTTCGCCGACGTGAACGGCCAGCTGATCCTGTTCGTGGTCGTCACCGCCGTCGCCCTCATGACCGCCCCGCGGCTTCTTGCCTGGCTCGTTCGGGTGGCGCCGGAGCGGGTCTCGGAGCCCGAGGTCAAGTTCGTCTTCCTGCTCCTCCTGCTCCTGGGGGGCCTGGCGACGGCGTCGACGGGAGAGGCGGTCCTGCCGGCATACCTCCTCGGCCTGGTCCTGGCCGGATCCTTCGTCAACGACCGGGTGCTGGTGCGGCGCATGCGGGCGGTCGCCTTCTCCCTGCTGACGCCGTTCTACTTCATCAAGGCGGGCCTCTACGTCGCCCTGCCGGCCGTCGCCGCCGGGGCGGGCCTGATCGCGGCCTTCCTGGCCCTCAAGCTGGCCACGAAGTCGATCGGCGTATGGCCCGCGGCGCGCCTCTTCGGCCAGACCGTGCGCGAGGCCAACTACACGACGCTGCTCATGTCGACCGGTCTCACCTTCGGGACGATCGCCTCCCTGTTCGGCCTCACCAACCACCTCATCGACCAGTCGATGTACACGATCCTGGTGACCACGGTCATCCTCTCGGCGGTCGTGCCGACCCTTATCGCCACGACGTTCTTCGAACCGCGGCATCTCGCCGCCGGCGAGCGTGAGGATCTGGAGGCCGCCGAGGGCATCGATGCCGGGCCGGCCCCGCACGAGACCGCCGACCCGACGCCTGGCTGACGCGCCCACCAGGCCGCAAGGCGTCGCGCCGGGTCGGTATCCTACGGCCGATGCCCGCCTCCGATGCTCCCCAACCGACCTCTGCATCCACATGGGGGCGGCAGTTCGACCCGGCCAGCCTGGCGCGCCTGGAGCTGCGCATGTGGAAGGCCTACTACCGGCGGCAGGCGCTGCGGCTGTTCGGGCTGCTCATCCAGGCCGAGCACGAGCAGGCCAACGTCTCGTGGCCGCGGGCGGTGGTGGCCGCCGTCTGGCTGACCAAGGGGGCGGTCGGCTTTGCCCGCTCGAGCGGTGACTACGACCGGTTCCTGCCCGACGTCATCCGCGGCTACCGGACCCTGGGCGTGCCCTCCACGGTGGACGTGCAGGAGGTGGCTCGCCGCGAGCTGCGCTGGTGGGTCGTGCGCCGCGAGATCGGGCTCGCCGCGGGCGAGGCGGCAGGGGAGGCCATCGCGCGCCTGTACGCGGCCCTCTACGACGTGCCCGTCGAGCGGGTGGCCGAGGCGGGGCGCCTGCGCGGCCTCGCTGCGGAGGTCCGCGACCGCGGTGCGACCGCCGATCCGGACGGGCCCCGCGGCCCCGGGCGGGCCTACTGGCCGGAGGTGGCCCGGCTGCTCGACGAGTCCTACGTCTCGCTCGCGGCGGCCATCAAGCCCGGGGCGGCCTGACCCTTAGGGTCGGCAGTCGCGGCAGGGCCGATAGCCCGCGGCCACCGCCTCGTCGATCGTCGCGAACGGCACGCGATGGCGCGCCTGGATCTGCCGGGCGTGACGGCAGGTGGGCCAGCACACGATGTGGGTGGTGTCGCTGCCCAGGTAATGGGACCCGGCCCTGGCCTCGCGCTCCACCTCCGCCGGCACCACGCCTTCCGTGGCCAGGACGGCGCGCTTGACCGCGCTGCCCCACGCGTAGTCACCGATGTGGCCGTCGCTGCGCACGACGCGGTGGCACGGGATGAGCAGGGGCACGGGGTTGCGGCCAAGGGCGGACCCGACGGCCCGGACGGCCGCGGGGTGGCCGATCTCGCGGGCGATCCAGGCGTACGGGCGGATCTCGCCGCGGGGGATGCGCAGGGCGGCGTCGAGGACCTCCCGCCCGAACGCCGTGGTGGCACGCAGATCGAACCGTACGCCTCGCCCGCGGCCCTCGTGCAGGGCGGTCTCCAGGGCCTCCACCTCCGTGCGCTCGAAGCGGCGGGCCGGGCGGATCGGTCGCCGGAAGCGCGTCGCGAAGGCCGCCTCGAAGGCGTCGGCCGCATCGGCTTGGAAGGCCGGAGCGGTGGCCGACACGCCGCGGCCGTTGCGGGCCACGAAGACGGGCCCCACGGGCGACTCCACGGTGAGGTACTCGTCGGCCAGGCCGACGCGGAAGAGCACGGTCGGGGCAAGCTCGGACGGGGCGGCCGTCCGCATCAGGTCGGGGGTGGGCAACGGGTTCATGGCTGGATCTCCTTCTCGTACGCGACGCGCAGCAAAGCGAGGCCGCGATGGACGTGGACCTTGACGGTGTTGACGGGTCGCTGGAGGGCCTCGGCCATCTCGGCATAGCTCAGGCCGTGCACGTGACGCAGCTCCACGGCCAGCCCGTAGTGGCGCGGCAGGGCCGCCAGGCGCGCCTGCCAGGCGGCTGCCGATTCGCGGCGCAGGAGTGCCTCTTCCGGGCGGGCGGCGTCGTCCGCCACACCCAGGTGCCCCTCGTCGAGCGGCGCCTGGGCCGGTCGGGCCAGCCGGTCGCGGGCCCGGTTCCGGGCGAGGTTGATGGTCAGGCGGGTCAGCCACGGCCGCAGGTGCAGCCCCCGGATGCGCTCCGGGGGATAGCCGGCCAGGGCGCGGTAGGTGCGGACGAAGGCGTCCTGGGCCAGGTCCTCCGCGGCCGCCGGGTCGCGCGTCGAGCGCAGGGCAAGGCCGTACACCAGGTCGGCATGGGCGATCACGAGCGCCTCGAACGTGCCGTCGAGGTCGTGCGCCAGCCGCGCGGCCAGCGGGTCGGCCGGCAGGACCTCCTCGGCGTCCATCGTGGGCTGCATGTCTCCTACTACCCGCGGGATGGCGTCCCGGTTACACGGCGGGCGGCCCCGGCGCATCCTCGCACGCGGCCCGCTACGCTGACCGGGTGCAGTCGGAACGCGGCACGCTGGATCGCCCGGGCGGTACCCGCCTGGCGACGGTGTCATGGCGTCCGGACGGCCCCGGCCCGGCCCTTGGCCAGGTGGTGCTGGTGCACGGGTTCGGGGAGTACGCCGGGCGCTACGGCCACGTCGCGGCCCACCTGACCGGCCACGGCTACGCCGTCCACGCCATGGACCTGCGGGGTCACGGCCTCTCGACCGGCCGCCGCGGCCACATCGGCCGGTGGCAGGAGTACCGCGAGGACCTGGCGGCGTTCGTGGAGCAGGTGCAGGCGGACGACGGGGCCGCGCCACGTACCTTCGTCTACGGCCACAGCCTCGGCGGGGCGATCGTCCTGGAGTACGGCCTGCGCCTCCAGCCACCGATCGCGGGGGTGGTCGCCAGCGCGCCCGCGCTCGTGCCGTCGGGTGTGCGGCACCCCATCCTGGAGGGCGTGGGCCGGGCCATCTCGCCGGTCTGGCCGACCTTCGGCGTCCACCTGCCACTCGAGCACGCCGCCCTTTCGCGACGGCCCGAAACGGCCGATCGCTATGACCACGACCCCTTGGTGCACGGCCGCACCACGGCGCGTGCAGCGACCGAGTCGCTCGCGGCCCTGCGCTGGACCCGCGAGCACGCGGCCGAGTGGCGGCTGCCGCTGCTGCTCCTGCACGGGGCGGCTGACCGCATCATCGCCGTCCAGGGCAGCCGCGACTTCGCCGCCGCGGCCCGCGCCGGTGGAGCGACCGACGTGACGCTCATCGAGTACGCCGGCGGGTACCACGAGCCGCACAACGACGTCCAGGCGGAGCAGGTGATGACCGACGTGGAGGCCTGGCTGGACCGCCCCTGACCTTGCGTGGCGCCCCCGGATGCGCTAAAACTGGAAGAGAGGCCTCGACGACGACCCGGCTCCCCCCCACCGGTAGTCCGTCGGGGCCTCGATGATTCCCCTGACGAGCGCTGCTAGTACGGCGGCCAGGGCACGGCCGGCCGGTACGGATCCGGCTGGGGGAAGCGGCCTGCTCGCCGCAGCCCGGCGACTCGCGCCCGTGTGGCGTCCACCTCGTCCGGGGCGAGCAGCTCGCCGAGTCGCTGCCCCAGCGTCCCGCTGAGCGCCGGCTCCAGGGCGGCCAGGACGCGCCGCTCCGCGGCGTGGAACCGCTCGCCGCGCCAGTTCCAGAGCACCGTCCGCAGCTTGGGGTCCACGGCGAAGCAGATGCCGTGGTCGACGCCGTAGACGTGGCCATCGGCCATCGGCAGGAGGTGGCCCACCTTGCGGTCCGCGTTGTTGGCGACCGCGTCGAAGAGGGCCATCCGCCGCAGCGCGTCGGCACTCCCGCGGATGAGGTCCACCGGGTCGATCTCCGGGTCCGGCTCCAGCCAGGCCTGCACCATGCCCGGCCCGAACGGTCCCTCCCGCAGCACGGTCGGGGGCACGATGGCCCACCCGATCGCCTCGGAGAGCTCATAGGCGGCCACTTCGCGAGCGGCCAGCGTGCCGTCGGGGAAGTCGCCCAGCGGCCGCTCGCCGCGGACCGGCTTGTAGACACACGCGAGCGGAGCCTCGTCCGGTCCCGCCCCGCCGACATGGCCATAGAAGCTGGCGTTGGAGGCGTTGACGAGCCGGCCCTCCAGGGTCAACTCGCCGGCTCGCAGGCGGCCCACGATGTCGCCCGGGGCCGCCGATCGGCCCTCCGTGACGCCGCTCAGTTCAGGAGCGGCGCGTGGCCGTTGCGACGCGGACACAGGTGGCCCTGCGGATCCAGGGGCTGGCCGCACATGGGGCATGCTGGCCGCCCTGCCGCGACCAGCACCTGCGCCTGCCGCGCGAACGCCTCGGCGCGGGCTGCGTCCAGGCTGACCGCCAGGAGGTCGGGGCCCGTCGGGTCGTCGTCGGCCCATTCGGGCGGGTCGGCGTCGGGGTCCGCCTCCGGGTCCGGCTCCTCGTCCTCACCGAGGGCCAGGGCCTCGATCGTCACCTCGGGCTGGCGCCCGTCCCAGGCCAGGCTGAGGGTGCCCACGCGAAAGGCCGGCGCGCTGTCGGGGGGTCGGAAGGCCGGGGGCGCCTCCACGAGGGGCTCGACGGGGAGCCCCCGCCGATGCATCTCGGCGACGAGTGCCAGGAGGCGATCCGCGAGCACGGCCACCTGGAGCTTCTCCAGGGCGACGGTGACCGGCACGCCGCCGTGCCACGCCTGCAGGAAGAACGTGCGCTGGCCCGGTTCACCGACGACCCCGGGCACCAGGCCTTCAGAGACAGGGAAGCGGAAGATGCGCCGCGCCATGTCGTCACTCTAACGGCTGCGCGCGGTGGCCGGGTTCGCCGTGCCCGGCCGGTATCATCCGCGCAGGAGGTGAGCCGTGGTCGGTCGGGCCATCATCACGATCATCGTCAACGCCATCGCGCTCTTCGTGACCTTGGAGGTCGTCCCCGACCTGAGCTGGCCGAACAAGCTGGGCACCGCCGACCAGATCGTGGGACTGCTCGTCGTGGCCCTCATCTTCGCCGTCATCAACACCTTCCTGAAGCCGATCGTGAAGCTGCTTTCGCTGCCGGTGAACTTGATGACCGTGGGCCTGTTCGGTTTCGTGGTGAACGCGGTGCTCTTCGTGCTGGCGGCGGTCGCCGCTGGCGCGGTCGGCATCAAGTTCACCGTCGGCGGTTACCCGCCGCACTTCACCAGCGACACGATCGTCGGAGCGGTCCTGGGTTCGATCGTGCTCAGCATCGTCGGTCGCGTCGTGGGCCTCGTCGTCGATCGCGACTGACCCCATGGCAGAGCCGGCGGCCATCGCGCTGCGGCTGGTCCGGCCCGGCCCCCAGCTCCTGACCCTGCCCTGGGCCCGGCCCCTGGCGACGTGGGGCGAGGCCGATGCGCGCTTCGTCGAACTGCCCGTGGGGACGAGCCGCCACCTGGTCCGTTTCTGCGTCGTCGATGGCGAGGTGCTCGCCGTCAAGGAGCTGGCCCTCTGGCCGGCGCGCCGCGAGTACGAAGCATTGCGGGTCCTGGAGCAGCGCCAGCTGCCCGCCGTGCGGGCGGTCGGGCTCGGGGAGCGACCGGCCGACGACGCGGCGATCGTGGTCACGCGCTTCCTCGCTCGTTCGTTCCAGTACCGCCGCCTTTTCGTGCGGCTCCGTGAGGGCACGGTGGCGCAGCGGGAGCGGCTCCTCGACGCGATGGCCGGCCTCCTCGTCGAGCTGCATCGGCGGGGCGTCTACTGGGGCGACTGCTCGCTTGCCAACACGCTCCTGGTGCGCGACGGTCAGACGCTGCAGGCCAACCTGGTCGACGCCGAGACGGCCGAGATCCACGATCAGCTCTCCGACGGCCAACGGGCCTTCGACCTGGAGCTGATGGTGGAGAACGTGGCCGGCGACCTGGCCGACGTGGCCGCCATCGACGGCCGGGGGCTGGAGGACGTGGACGACGACATCGCCGTGGCCGAGAGCATCGGCACCCGCTACGCCGACCTGTGGGACGAGCTCCATCGCGAGGAACCGGTCGCGCCCGGTGATCGCTACGCGGTGGAGGCTCGCCTGCGACGGCTGACCGACCTGGGCTTCGTGGTCGACGAGGTGACCTTCGAGCCGGGGCCCACGGGCGACGCGCTGCGCCTCAAGGTGGCGGTCGCCGACCGCCGTTACCATGCCTCGCGCCTGTTCGACCTCACCGGCCTGCAGGTCGGCGAGGGCCAGGCGGCCATCCTCCTCAACGACCTCAACGCCTCGGCCGGCGCCCCCGGCGCCCCGTCCACGCCTGACGGGCTGGGCCGCTGGTGGCTGGAGCACTGCCTGGAACCGGCCGTGGGCCGCCTGCGGGCGACGCTGGGCCGGGACATCGACCCGATCCAGGCCTACTGCGACCTGCTGGAGGTCCGCTGGTTGCTCTCCGAGCGGGCAGGCGCGGATGTGGGCACGGACGCAGCGCTGGCTGCGCTCGCGGCACGGCAGACCCCGGCCGGCTCAGCGGCCGACCTGGCCGCCGCCGAGGCGGCGACCGGCGTATGGCGAGTAGAGGACCTGGTGGGCGGCGAGCCCGACCCAGTCCCCTAGGCGGCGGCCGCGGCGGCCTGCCGCGGCACGAGGGCCAGGCCCGCGTCGGTGTCGAAGAAGTGGGCCTTCTCGAGCGGCGCGTACAGCGTGATCGCGTCGCCGGCCTTGACGTGGTACGAGCTGTCGACGACGGCGATGAGGTCGTGGCCGCCGCTCGTGACGTGGATCAGCTCCTCGTTGCCGAGGTACTCGACCACATCGGCCGAGCCGTGGATCGCGCCGTGGAGGCCGGTGGGTTCGGCCAGCTCAAGGTGTTCCGGGCGGATCCCCATGACGACCGACTGGGCATCGGTGAGCGGGTAGGTCCCCGGCACCGCCATGTCCACGCCCTCGGACACCAGGGTGGCCTGGCCGCCCGAGCCGCGCACCGTGGCGTCGATGAAGTTCATCGACGGGCTGCCGATGAAGCCGGCCACGAACCGGTTGGCCGGATGGTCGTACAGCTCCTGCGGGCTGCCCACCTGCTGCAGCTTGGCGGCGCTCATGACGGCGATCCGCTGGCCCATCGTCATGGCCTCGACCTGGTCGTGCGTGACGTACACGAAGGTCGTGCCCAGGCGCTGGTGCAGGCGGGCGATCTGGGCGCGCGTCTGGACGCGCAGCTTGGCGTCGAGGTTGGAGAGCGGCTCGTCCATCAGGAAGACGGCCGGCTC
>CAZFGT010000060.1:0-8614 GCA_964518505.1 uncultured Anaerolineaceae bacterium
GCCGCCTTCGGGATCGTCTCGGGCGCCGCTCGAAGATTGGACTGAGGCGGCCGTTCGACGATCCAGGGCTGGCGGCCGGGCGTATGCTGGAGCGACCATCTCCCGAGGAGGCTCTCTTCATGCCGTTCGGCCTGCAACCCTGGCACCTGCTGATCCTGCTTGTCGTCGTCGTCGTGATCATGGGTCCCAAGCGCCTTCCCGAGATCGGGCAGGCCATGGGCAAGACCCTGCGCGGTTTCAAGGACGAGCTCGACGGCGGCCCGGAGGCACCCGCCTCCACGGTCTCCGCCGCGGTCGCCCCCAGCGAACCCATCGCGCCCGCCGCCACGACCCCGCCGGCGCCCGCCCCGGTCGTGCCGCCCGACCAGGTCTGACCCGCGCGACGTGGGCGACCACGCCGACGGCCATCAGCACGGCGCCACGACGCATATCCACGGCCCACGTCTCGAGAACGCCATCCTGGACATCGGCGGTGACGTCGGCGCGCTGATCCTGTACACCGACGCCGGCTATGCCGAACGGGAGATCGAGGTCAGCCAGGAGGGCGACGACGAGCACCGCACCCACACGGCGATCCATGAGCGCCGCACGAGCGCCGGGGCCGTGTACGCCGGCATCTACCCCGAGCTCCCCGCCGGGCGCTACCGCATCTGGGCCGACCGAGCGGGCCTCACCGATCGCGTGACGATCGTCGGCGGCGAGGTCGCCGAGGTCGACTGGCGCTGACGCACGGAACGGCCCGGTGATCACGAGGACCACCGGGCCGTCCCGATGAGGTGACCGGCCGAGCCCAGGAGGGCGGAGAGGCTCGACCGGTCGTGACCCTAGCTGGATGGGTTGTCGAACCCGTCGAGCGGCAGGCCCAGGTACGGGAAGGTCGCCTGGTAGCGCGACGCGCTGGGCGTGAGCCCCTGCGTCACGAGACCCGCGGCGCCGTCGGGCGTGAACGTCGGGTCGACCAGCGGGATCGTCAGGCCGGCCACGGCCCGGATCTCGATGGTCACCACGTCGTCCTTGACGCGGCGGCCGTTGGGGAAGCCGGCCAGGTCACCGCCGAGGACGCCAAGGGGACTCGGCGAGCTTGACGGCGGGATGGCCATGTTGAGGCGCAGGAGGTCGGCCGCCGTGTTGCCCGTCGAGTTCTGGAAGCCGGGCACGATGCCACCGGGGATGCCGGTGAGCAGGATCGCCTCCAGGTCGACGCGGTCCTTGGTGTAGGCCGCAAGGTTGGGGAAGACGCCCGGGTACAGGACCGGCAGGAGGCCGGCCAGCTCGGGATGCGCGTACGAACCCACGAACTGGCTGTCATGGTGCGGCCGCTGGCCGTTCCAGTAGTCCTTCTTGGCCATGGGGATGAGCACCTCGTTGACCAGCGGGTTGCCGAGGCGCGAGACCTGCACGAACGGGCCGCTCTCGACGTCATCGCTGCCGTAGAGGATGCGGGCCTTGCGGCGATGAGCGGACGTGTAGACGCCGATGACCGAACGGGGATCCATCGGGTCGGTCGGTTTCCAGCCGCCCTTGGTGAGGCTCGTCATGGGGATCTGCATGGCGATGCTGTGGACGTTGAGGTCCTTGGTCGCGTCGACGCCGGCCGCCGACGCGGTGGGGATGAGGTGCAGTTGCTCGAAGGGGCGCAGGTCGCCCAGGTCGAAGATCGAGCCCAGGTCGACGAAGAAGCCCTCACGGCGCTGGCCGGCGAAGACCTTGATCCCCCCGCTCAGGTCGTGCACCGCGGCCTGCGCCAGGGCGCCGTAGTTCGGCGTGGAGCGCGGGCCGATGTTGACCGGCGGGCAGGTCAGGTTGGAGCCGATGACCTTGGCGTGGCCGTGCTCATCGATGCGGGTGATGGTGTAGGTCTGGGTGCGGTTCCAGCTGGCGCTGTTCAGGGCGCCGATGGGACCGGTGTTGTAGAGGAACGTCTTGTCGTTCTTGACGTGGGTCTTGAAGCGGAACTGGTAGGTGATGTCGGCGTCGGCATCGGCGTCGTTGTCGATGACGATCTCGTACAGCACGTCATCGCCGAACTCGTAGAAGTTCGGGCCGCCGGCCGGTCCCTCGAGCGGGATGTAATTGGCCAGGATCGTCACGGTGTCGGGATGGTCCGGGCTGACGAAGGCGTACAGGTCGGTGCTGTCGGCGACCGGGTCCTTCGAGATGCCGGGCGCTTCGCGGTGGGAGGACATGGATCAGCCTTCCTGGGTGGCGCGGCGGGCGCCCTGGAGCAGCCGGGAGGCCAGCTGCGCGTCCTGGTAGACGACCTCGCGGTCACCGACCATGACCGAGACCTCACCGGTGGAGGCGTCGCGCAGGTGGGCGACGACGTCGGTGCCGAGCGGGGTCAGGTCGGGTGCGTCGGCGGGCGTGGCCCGGCCGACACCGGCGAGCAGTTGGGGCACCGCCGCGGCGGCCCCGATGCCACTGGCGGCGGCCGCCCCGGCCGCGACGGTGAGGGCGGTGCCGGCGATGAAGCGGCGGCGAGAGAGTTCAGCCATGGGAGACCCTTTCTCCACACTGGGGATGGGGGAGGGCAGAGACGCGGAAGCGGCGGCTCGGGACGGTCATCGCACCTCGTCAACGGGGACGCTGTCACGGCGCTCGCGGCGAGACGGGTCCGCCCGGTTGTACGCCGCGTGCAGCCCGGTGGATGAAAGGCCGGTGACACGGAGGGTGGGCGGGGCGTCACGCCAGCCGGTTGACGGCCCACGGCATGCTCCCTACGATGCCCCGACGCCCCGGTCGCCAGGGGTGGACCTGAGGAGACAAGAACGCGATGGCTCGCTCGATGTGGCGCGGCGCGGTCCAGTTCGGGCTCGTGACCATCCCCGTCAAGCTCTACCTGGCCACGGAATCAAACGCCGGGCTGAGCTTCAACCTGCTCCACAAGACGTGCCTGACGCGCGTCCAGATGCGGACGTGGTGCCCGTACCACGAGGAATACATCAGCCGCGCCGACACCGTTCGCGGCTTCGAGTACGCCAAGGGCCAGTACGTCGTGATCGACGATGCCGACCTGGAGAACGTGCCCCTCAAGACCGTCCGTTCCATCGAGATCGAGACCTTCGTCCCGGCTCGCCGCGACGGTGAGACGGCCAAGTTCGTGAAGTCGGCCTACTACCTGGAGCCCGAGGCCATCGGGCGCAAGGCGTTCTACCTCCTCCAGGACGTACTGCGCGAGGATGGCCTCAGCGCCATCTGCAAGATCGTCATCAAGGACCGCGAGGCGCTGGCGGCCATCGACCCGTACCAGCGCACGATGCTGCTGTCGACGCTCTACTGGCCCGACGAGGTCCGCTCTGTGGACGAGCTGGACCTGCCTGACGAGCAGCAGACGTTCAAGCCGGCCGAGGTCGCCATGGCCCGCAACCTCGTGGCGGCCATGACCACCGAGTTCGATCCGGCGCAGTACCACGACGAATACCGCGCCGCGCTCCAGAAGGTCATCGAGGCCAAGGTGGCCGGCGAAGAGGTCGAGCGACCGGCCGAGGCGCCCAAGGCCGCCGGCAAGCTGGTGGACCTCATGAGCGTCCTGGAGGCGAGCGTGGCCGCGGCCCGGGCCACGCGCAGTGACGAGAAGGCCAAGCCCGCAGCGCGAGCCAAGGCGCCGGCCAAGGCCGAGGCCCCCGCCAAGACCGCATCGGCGCCCGCCAAGGCCGCAGCAGCGCGGCGCAAGGGCCCGGCGGCCGCCGCGGAGGCAGAAGAGGAAGAGGCGGCTCCGGTGCGGCGGCGCAAGTCCGCCTGACGCCGCGTCGCACGGGGTGGCCGAGCCGGACCAGCCGCCGCACCCGTTGGCCGAAGCGGACCAGCTGACCCTCAGCCTGGGCGACAGCGAGCCCGTCGTCGCCGCCGAAACCGGCTCGCGCCGGCGGCCCTCCAGGGGCAGGCGACGCCGGTTCCGCCCCATGGAGCCGCTGACCGGTGACGGTCCGTTCGACGACCCGACCTACCGGTTCGAACCATGGTGGCCAGGGACCCGTGTCCTGATCTCGGTGGCGGACGGCAATGTGCAGCTCGAAGCCCGCCATCTGGCGGATCCGCTCACCGCCTTCCCCGAGTTGCGCGACATCGCGGGACTGCTGCCGATGCCGGGACCGCATGTCCTGGACGGAGCGCTGCTCGTGCTCGATGCCGACGGTCGTCCCGACAGCGACCTGCTGCGGGAGCGGCTCTCCTGGCCCGAGGTGCGCGACGGGACGCCGGCGTTCGTGGCCAGCGACCTGCTGATGGCGGGCGGCGTGGACGTTACCGGCCTCCCCTTCCGGACGCGGCTGGCGCGACTGACCGAACTGCTGCACGAAGCCGACTGGTGCATGGTCGCGCGGGGCTACGAGGGCGACGGGATGGCGGTCGCGGCCGCCCTCGAGTCGATGGGGCTCACGGCCATGTCGGCTCGCCACCTGGAGTCTCGCTACCACCCGGGGCCGTCGCGCGGCGCGTGGCTGCGCCTGCCGCTGCGACCGGCCACGGCACCGACTCGGCCGCCGTCGCTGGCGCTCATCCAGCGGCTGGGCCTGTAGCGGGCCGTCCGGCCGCGGGCACGACCCGCAGTTCGGCCTCTGCTTCGGTGACGCGGGCCAGGACGGCGTCTCGCAGGTGGTCCAGGGCCGCCTGGATGTCGCGCGTGGTGGTCGAGATCGAGGTCAGCGACGCCTTCATGCGGCGCACTGCCTCCAGCTCCTGGCGGACACCGGTGAGCGCGACGCGGATGGCGTCCGCATCGACCTCCACCGGCCGGTCACGAAGCGTGGCGAGCGCCAGCAGGCGAGCCAGACGGAGGGCCGCCTCCAACGTGGCGCGGTCGGGCGCCTCGGGATCGAGCACGCAGTAGACGTCGCCGGCCCGGACATCGAACGGGGCGATGCCGGTCGGCGCGTGGGCCGGCGTGAACACGACGAGGGCGACGGCTGCATCGCGGTTGGTCCGCGCCTCGCGCAGCTCGTCACGCATGGCCCGCCCGGAGATGGCCCGGTCCTTGGCCTCGACGACCACGCGGACGTCGGCGCCTCCGGTGACGCCGGGGTCGAGCGTGAGCACGAAGTCGCCCTTCTTGGAGGCGATCGTGGCGCCGGCCTCCAGGCCGGTGCGGTCCAGGAGGTCGCCGCAGCCACGAGCGATGTCGCCCAGGACGTCGGCCACCAGCGCCTCGAAGTCGGCGCCCTTGGCCGCCGACCGGGCCCGTTCGGCGCCGCGCGCCGCGGCCGCCGCCTCGATGGCCGTCAGGCGATCGTTCAGCTGCGTGAAGCCGTCGCTGACCTCTTTGCGGAACTGGTGCAGGGGCGAGTTGAGGCGCGTCGGGTCAAGGAGCAGCGCCAGGTGAGAAGCGTCACCGTCGAAGTAGGTGCCCAGCAGCTCGCGCATGCGGCCGATGGCACTGTCGCGGCGCTTCTCGTCGAAGAGGTCGTTGACGAACGTGCGGAGTGCCCCGCGATCACCCAGGAACTTCTCCAGGGTGCGCGGCAGGCGGCCGTCGCCGTCGGCGAAGTTGAGGCGCAGGGCCTCTTCAAGGGCCCGGCCAGCCTGCTCGTTGGCGACCTGCGTCCGCGCCAGGAGGGCGTCGAACTCGTGGCGCACGACGTCCACGTTGACCGAGACGCCGGCGTCCTGGAGCGCCATCAGGCCGATGCGCACGGCGCGCTCGACGATCCCGGGGCGCTCTTCCGCCGGACGTCCCGCGAGGAACGCGGCGGCCCCGCCATCCACCAGCAGGAGGTCCTGGATCCGCACGCGGTCCCCGTCGATGGAGACCACGGCGGATCGATCGTCGGGCGCAGAGCGGCGGCCCGGCAGGACGGTGACGGATGGTCGATCGAGCAGGACGGCGGCTTCCATCGGACGGGCCTCTTGCTAGGGACGGTCCAGGGTTCGACGACCGGCCAGCGAGCCGGCGACGGCGGCTCCGAGCGCGATCACGGAGGGCAACACCAGGAGGCGCAGGTCCAGCGTGACCGCGAGGAAGAGGTAACAGGCGATGACGGCGCAGGTGGCGACGTCCTTGGTGGTGTCCATGCGCGCAGGCTCGGGCCCGTCAGTGCCACCTTGGATGGCACGACTCGTGAGCCGTGCCTAGACTCGTCTCCCGACGATGCCTGCCCGGCCCATCCGCCTGCTCTCGCTGCTCATCGGGGCAGCGCTCCTCGCCTCGTGCGGGGGCGATTCGGCGAGCACGACGCCAGGCGCGACGCCCTCCGCCAGCCCGACCTCGGCGATCACGACCGCGCCGCCGTCCGGGTCGCCAGTCGCATCGCCGTCGCCGACCTCGACCACGACCACGACCACGACCCCGGCCCCGTCTCCCGCGCCCCCATTGGCGCTCGCCTCGTCCGCCTTCGGCTCGGGTGGCGCGATCCCCGCCCGCTACACGTGCGGTGGCGCGGACGGCTCGCCGCCCCTGGCGTGGCGCCATGCGCCGCAGGGCACGGTCGCGTTCGCCCTGGTCGTGGCGGACACGAACGCCGGCGGCTTCGTCCATTGGGTCGTCTCGGACATCCCGGGCGACCTGGCCGGGCTCGCGGCGGGGGAACGTGTCGGCGTGGCCGGGCGCAACAGCTTCGGCGGGGTCGGGTACGGCGGGCCGTGTCCGCCGGTCGGATCAGGGGCCCACCACTACGTCTTCACCCTGTACGCCCTGTCGCGCACCCTGGGGCTGGGCGGCGTCCCCACCGCGACCCAGGTCCGCGCGGCCGCGGCCAAGGTCACCCTGGGGACGGCCCGACTCACGGGGACCTATCGGCGATAGGCACGACGGACCCATCGCGTGTCCCCGTGGCGTGTCGCCCGTGGCGAAGGGCGCCTCCGCACGGCGAACGTGTGACGTTCGCCACGAGGACGGTGGCGAGGCTCGTTGGCCGATCTGAGCACCGGGCGTTCGAATCGGCCGAGGAGCGGTCAAGAAGGCCGCGCTGCGGACCTCCCACAGCGCCTCCTTCGCTGTTGCGAACATCAGACGTTCGATAGGCCCCTGGCGGCATCGGGCCCTTGGGGCACTGGCCCTTGGGGGCACTGGCCCCTGTGGGGGCACTGGGCCCCGGGGACCGGAGCGGAGGGCGCCCACCGACCCGCCCGGCTAGAGCACCTTGCCCGGGTTGAGGATGCCCAGCGGGTCAAGGGCGGCCTTGACGGCCCGCATGACACGGACGGCGTCCGGTCCGCGTTGCGCCTCCAGGTAGGCCCGCTTGGCGACGCCGGTGCCGTGCTCGCCGGTGATCGTGCCGCCGAGCGCGATCGCGGCCTCGTAGATCCGGGCGCGGGCCGCGTTGATCCGCGCCTCCGCGGTCGGGTCGTCACGATCGACCACGAACGTGGGGTGGAGGTTGCCGTCCCCGGCATGGCCGAAGACCCCCACCGGCAGGCCCGCCTCCACGCTGATGGCCTCGATGGCATCGAGCAGCTCGGGCACGCGGCTGCGTGGCACGCCCACGTCGTCCATGCGTGCCACGCCGGCCTGCTCGAGCGACCAGTGCGCCTTGCGCCGTGCCTCGCGCAGCCAGTCGGCCTCGGTGGCGTCCGCCGCGCGGGCCGTTTCGGTGGCGCCGGCTGCCCGGCAGGCCGCCTCGGCCCGGTCCAGCTCGTCGGCCGCCGCCACCCCCGCGTCCGACTCGATCATCAGCATCGCCCCGGCGTCCTCCGGCAGGCCCACCCGCATGGCCGCGTCGACGGCCCGGATCGTGAAGCGGTCCATGAGCTCCAGGGTCACCGGCACGAGACCGGCCGCCGTGATGCCGGCGACCGCCCGCCCCGCGTCGTGGACCGAGGTGAAGAAGGCCAGCAGCGTCAGCTTGGGCGGCGGCGCCGGGTGCAGCCGGAGCGTCGCCTCGGTGATGATGCCAAGGGTGCCCTCCGAGCCGATGAAGAGGTGCGTCAGGTCGTAGCCGGCGACGTCCTTGATCGTCTTGCCGCCGGTGCGGATGACGGTGCCGTCGGCGAGGACGACCTCCAGACCCAGCACGGCGTCACGCGTCACGCCGTACTTGAGGCAGCGCAGGCCACCCGAGTTCTCGGCCAGGTTGCCGCCGATCGTGCAGGTCTCGAAGCTGGCCGGGTCCGGCGCGTAGAAGAGGCCGACCGCCGCGGCCGCCCGCCCCAGGTCGGCGTTGATGACGCCCGGCTGGACGACCGCCACCAGGTTGGCCTGGTCGATCTCCAGGATGGCCGCCAGGCCGGTCATGACGACCGTCAGCGCACCCTCGACGCCGGTCGCCCCGCCCGACAGGCCGGTCCCGGCTCCGCGCGGCACGAGCGGCACGCCGTGCGCGGCGGCCAGCCGCACGATCGTCGCCACGTCGGCGGTCGTGGCAGGGAACGCCACCGCCAGCGGCATGCCGGGGTGGAGGTACTCGGTCTCGTCGTAGCGATACGCCTCGACCTCGTCGACCTCCGTCAGGACCCGCAGGCCCGGCAGCGCCGTCCGGAGCGCCTCGAGGAACTCGGCGCCCATCGTCAGCCGCCTTCGCGGACCCGTCGGTAGGCCCGCCCGACCACGACGACGGCCGGCAGGCGATCGAGCAGCTCGCCCATCGCCGCGGCATCGGCCGAGCCGTCGCGCCGGGCGACGAGGAGGCGCCCCTCGAGCTTGCGCGCGTATTCGGGCTGCGCGTCGGTCTCGGCCAGGTCCAGC
>CAZFGT010000060.1:8714-10640 GCA_964518505.1 uncultured Anaerolineaceae bacterium
AGGCCGGACTCGTAGAGGGCGAGGCCGCCCGGCGAGACGAAGGTGTAGCGGCGCAGGCGGTCGGCGTCCACGGGGACGGTCCGCACGCCGGTCATGTAGGCGTCGCGCCGCACGTAGTCCAGGTTGTCCACGGTGAAGACGCCGCTGAAGAGCGGCTGCATGAGGCGCACCCAGCGCGGCATCGCCGCGTCGGCCAGGGGCGGCTTGCTGATGAGGAAACTGACCCACGCCGGATCGATCGCCTCCCCGTGGTGGAAGGCGGCCTCGTCGGGGCCGTCGCCCGGGGCCCGGCGGAGGCCGTCGATGAGCGGCGCCAGCGAGCGCTCGATGATGGCCTGGCCAAGGTCCTCGTGGCTGAGGCGCTTGCCGGGGTCGCGGCTGGGGTGGCGCGGCGCGGGGAAGCGCGCCAGGACGTGCTGGTCGAAGAAGTGGGCGAACGGCCCGTGGCCCACGTCGTGGAGAAGGCCGGCGACGCGGAGGGTCTCGACCACCAGGCCGGCGGACGGGACGGCCTCGCCGTCGGCGTCCAGCACGTCCCGCAGCGACGGGTAGAGCGAGCGGCCCCACAGGCCCGCCTCGTGCATCACGCCCAGGCCGTGTGTGAAGCGGCTGTGCTCCGCGGTCGGGAAGACCCATCGCGCGCTCTGCAGCTGGCTGATGCGGCGGAGGCGCTGGACCCACGGCGAGTCGAGCAGGTCCTCCTCGGCGACCGTTTCGGGCGGCAGGCCGGCCTCCGCGCTCTGGGCCGGCGTGAGGCGCTTGGTCAGCTCCAGGTAGCCGTGGATGGGATCGCTGATCAAATTGACCGCAGCGAAGCGGGGGTGGGCCACGCCCGGAGTCTAGCGTCGGCGGGGGTGCACGCCGGTATCCTTGGCCCATGGAGCAGGACGATCTGAAGCGCCAGGCTGCGGAGCGTGCCGTCGAGCTCGTGGAGCCGGGGATGGTCGTCGGCCTTGGCGGGGGGACCACCGCGCTGCTGGCGGTGCGCCGCCTGGCGTCCCTGTTCCGCGAGGGTGCGCTGCGCGACATCGTCGGCGCGCCGTGCAGCGAGCGGGTCGCGGCGGTGGCACGGGACCTGGGCCTGCCACTCGTGACGCTGGAAGAGCGGCCCTCCATCGACCTGACCATCGACGGCGCGGACGAGGTCGATCCACAGCTCCGCCTGATCAAGGGCGGCGGCGGGGCGCTGCTGCGCGAGAAGATCGTGGCCCAGGCCAGCACCCGCGAGGTCATCGTGGTCGACGCATCCAAGCTGTCCGACCGACTGGGGACCCACCACGCGCTGCCGCTGGAGGTGACGCCCTTCGGCTGGCGGACGCAGCTGCCATTCCTGGAGGCGCTCGGGCTGCGGCCCACGCTACGCCTGGACGGGACCGGGCGGCCGGTCAAGACGGATCAGGGCGACTACCTGCTCGACTGCGCCACCGCGCCACTGGAGGAGCCGGAGGAGCTGGCGCGGACGCTGGCGGGGCGGGCCGGGATCGTGGAGCACGGATTGTTCATCGGTCTGGCCACGGACCTGATCGTGGCCGGCCCTTCGGGCATCGAGCATCGCGCGGCATGATCCAGATCGCCCCGTCCATCCTGGCCGCGGACCAGGGCCACCTTGCCGACCAGGTGGAGGCGACCTTCAAGGCCGGCGTGCGCCGCCTGCACGTCGACGTCATGGACGGCCGGTTCGTGCCCAACATCACGATCGGTCCGCCGGTCGTGGCCGCCCTGCGGCCGATCGCGGCACGCTACGGAGCGGTCCTGGAGACGCACCTCATGATCGTGGAGCCGGACCTCTGGCTGGCGCCCTTCCGCGAGGCCGGCGCGGACGTGCTGATCGTCCACGTCGAGGCGGCCGCGCACCTCCACCGCACGCTGGTCCGCATCCGCGAGCTCGGCGGCGGACCCGGCGCGGCGGTCAACCCGGCCACCCCG
>CAZFGT010000061.1:0-7352 GCA_964518505.1 uncultured Anaerolineaceae bacterium
GCCTCGCACTGCGTCGGGTTGACCTTGCCGGGCATGATCGACGAGCCGGGCTCGTTCTCCGGCAGGCGCAACTCGCCGAGGCCCGAGCGAGGCCCTGAGCCCAGCCATCGCAGGTCGTTGGCGATCTTGATCAAGTCGGTCGCCAGGGTGCGGATCGCGCCGTGGGCCGCCACCAGGGCCGCGTGGGAGGCGAGGGCGGCGAACTTGTTGGGCGCGCTGACGAAGGGCAGGCCGGTCGCGGTGGCCAGACGAGCGGCCACCGCCTCCCCGAAGCCGGCCGGCGCGTTGAGGCCCGTGCCCACGGCCGTCCCGCCGAGGGCCAGCTCGAGCAGGTCGGGCAGGCTGGCTTCCAGGCGCCCCAGGTCGGCGTCGAGCTGCGCCACGTACCCCGAGAACTCCTGGCCAAGGGTCAGGGGCACGGCGTCCTGGAGATGGGTCCGACCGATCTTGACGATCCCCTCGAAGGCCTGGGCCTTCACCGCCAGCGCGTCCCGCAGGGCCCGCACCGAGGGCACCAGGCGCCGCGCCACGGCCGGGGCGGCGGCGAGGTGCATGGCGGTGGGGAACGTGTCGTTCGACGACTGGGACATGTTGACGTCGTCGTTGGGGTGGATGGGGTCCTTGGAGCCGAGCGCCCCGCCGGCGAGTTCGATGGCCCGGTTGGCGATCACCTCGTTGGCGTTCATGTTCGATTGGGTGCCTGAGCCGGTCTGCCATACGGACAGCGGGAACTGGTCGTCCAGGCGGCCCTCCTCCACCTCGCGCGCGGCGCGCACGATGAGGGCGGCCTTCACCGCCGGGAGGCGGCCGGCGTCCGCGTTCTCCTCCGCGCAGACCCGCTTCAGGAGGCCGAAGGCGTGCACGACCTCGGCCGGCATCCGGTCGTGGCCGATGGCGAAGTGATGCAGCGAGCGTTCCGTCTGGGCGCCCCAGTAGCGCTCGGCCGGCACCTCGATGGCGCCCATGCTGTCAGTCTCGGTCCGCTTCCCCGGCATGGCCCACAGCTTACGTCGCCGCCGCGCTCCGGCTGCGGCCGCAGCCTCAGACGACGTCCGACTCGCGCAGCTCGGCGATCTCGGCCGGGCCGTACCCCAGCCAGGCCAGGATCTCCGCCGTGTGCTGGCCGCGCAGCGGTGGCGCGTCGCGGATGGTGGCCGGGGTCCGCGAGAGCTTGAACGGGACGCCCGGCAGGCGGATGGGACCGGCCGTGGGGTGGGTCACCGTGGCGACCATATCGCGCGCCGCCACCTGTGGGTCGGCGAACGCCTGGGCCAGGTCGTTGAGCGGACCGCTCGGCACGTCGGCGGCGGCCAGGGCGTCCAGCCACGCGTCGCGCGGGCGCGCCTCGAACACCGCCTCCAGGATGGCCCGCAGCTCGGCCCGGTGGGCCACGCGCGACGCGTTCGAGGCGAACCGCGGGTCCGCCGCCAGGTCGGGGCGCTCCACGGCCGCGGCGAACCGCGCCCACTGCCGTTCGTTGCCGACGGCCACCGCCAGCTCCCCGTCGGCGGCGCGGAACGTCTCGTAGGGCGTGATGTTGGGGTGCTCGTTGCCCATCCGGCCGGGCGTGATGCCCCCGACGAGGTGGTTGGCTGCCTGGTTGGCCATCCACGACAGGGTCGTCTCGAGGAGCGACAGGTCGATCCGCTGGCCGCGGGCATCCGCTCCCCGCGCCGGGCCGGACGCCTCGGTCCAGCGGGCCAGCACCGCGGCCAGCACGGCCACCGCGCCGAGCATGCCGGTGGTGAGATCGCTGATGGCCACGCCGACCTTCGTCGCCCGGCCGCCGTCCGCGTCGGCCTGCCCGGTGAGGGACATGAGGCCCGAGACGGCCTGGATGACGAAGTCGTAGCCGGGTCGGGCGGCCAGCGGGCCGCTCGTCCCGTAGCCGCTGATGGCGAGGTGGACGAGGTCCGGGTTCAGGCGCTCGAGTTCGTCGTCGGGAAAGCCCAGGCGCGCCAGGCCGCCGACCCGCGCGTTCTCGATCAGCACGTCCGACCGGCGCAGCAGCCGCCGCAGGACCTCTCGCCCGGCCGCCGTGCGCAGGTCCAGCCGCAGGCCGCGCTTGTTGCGGTTGATGGAGAGGTAGTAGGCCGACTCGCCCGGGTACGCCGGGTCGCTTCGCGGGTCGTCGGGACGGTAGCTCACACCCGGCTCGGGTGAACCCACGAACGGGGGGCCCCAGGCGCGCGTGCCATCGCCCTCGGGCGGCTCGATCTTGATGACGTCGGCGCCCAGGTCGCCCAGCAGCATGGCGCAGTAGGGGCCGGCCAGGACGGTCGACAGGTCGCACACGACGAGGCCGGCGAGGGGTTCGGTCATGGCCCGAACGGTAGCCGAGCCGCCTCCGCCTATCATGCCGCGCATGGCCCATCGCTTGACGCTCCTGACCGTCCACGCTCACCCCGACGACGAGACCATCACCACCGGCGGGGTGATGGCCCGCTACGCCGACGAGGGCCTCCGCGTCGTCTGTGTCACCTGCACGGGCGGCGAGCTGGGTGAGATCGTCGTGCCGGAGATGGACACGCCGGAGAACCACGAGCGCCTCGGGACGATCCGAGCTGGCGAGATGGCGCGCGCCCTGACCGCGCTCTCCCCGGACGGCCGCATCGAGCACCGCTGGCTGGGCTACCGGGACTCGGGGATGATGGGCACGGAAGGCAACGCCGATCCGCGCTCGTTCTGGCAGGCCGACCTGGCGGAGGCATCGGCGCGCCTGGAGGCGATCGTCCGCGAGGTGGAGGCAGACGTCGTCGTCGGCTACAACGACTTCGGGGGCTACGGCCACCCCGACCACATCCGCGCGGCGCTCATCGCCAAGTCGGCCTTCGAGGCCACGGCCGGCGCCTCGGAGCCCACGAAGCTGTACGAGTCAGTGCTCCAGTGGTCGCGCATGGAGGCCGTCCAGCAGGAGCTGGCCGAGCGCGGCATCGAGTCCGGCTGGGGTCCGCGGGCGGATGAGAGTCCGGAGGAGAAGGCTGAGCGGGAGGCCTTCGGGGCGAAGATGGCCGCCGCCGCAGGCCCCGTCACGACCTCCGTCGACGTCACGGGCTTCGCGGAGCGGAAGATCGCGGCGCTGCAGGCGCACGTGACGCAGATCTCGGCCAGCAACCCGTTCCTGGCGTTGGGTGCCGACGCGCTGCGGCGCTACCAACCGACCGAGGACTTCACCCTGCGTGTCTCCCGCATCGGCGTGCGCATCCCGGAAGCGGATCTCTTCGCCGGCTTGCGCTGAGCGTCTCGGGACGGACTGGCGGACCCGACCGGATTCGAACCGGCGATCTCCAGCGTGACAGGCTGGCATGTTGGGCCGCTACACCACGGGTCCGCGTGGCCTGGGGATGGTAGCAGGTGCCCGCCTGGCTGACCGGCGACGAGCCTGCGGGGCGGCTTCACCGACCGGCGGGTCGCGCTCCCTATACTCGCCCTGATGGCTTCCACCCGCCTCGACCTGCGCTCCGACACGGTCACCCAGCCCTCGCCCGAGATGCGCCGGGCGATGGCGCAGGCGGAGCTGGGCGATGACGTCTTCGGCGACGATCCGACGGTCATCGCCCTGGAGGAGCGGGCGGCGGAGCTGACGGGCAAGGAGGCCGGCCTCTTCGTGGCCAGCGGCACGATGGGCAACCTGGTCAGCCTGATGGCCCACGTGCCGCGCGGTGGCGAGATCATCGCCGAGGCCGAGTCGCACACCGTCTTCGACGAAGCGGGCGGCCACGCGGTGGTGGTGGGGGCGACCACGCGGCCCATCCCGGCGGGGCCCGACGGCACGATGGATCCGGACGCCATCCGGGCCGCCTTCCGCGACCCGCGCGATCCGCACGAGCCGCTCACGGCGCTGGTCGTGCTGGAGAACACGCACGGCCATTCCATGGGCCAGCCGCTCTCCGCGGCCTACACGCGTGACGTCGCCCGCCTGGCCCACGCGGGCCTGAGCGAGCCGGACGGCCCGCCCGCGCCGGGCGTGCCGGTCCACGTCGACGGGGCGCGCCTGTGGAATGCCGTCGTCGCCCTGGGCACGCCCGCGCCGGTCCTCCTGCGCGACGTCGACTCAGCGACCTTCTGCCTCTCCAAGGGGCTGGCCTGTCCGGTCGGCTCGGTCGTGGTCGGCACGCGCGAGTTCATCTGGCGGGCGCGCCGCGCGCGGAAGCTGCTCGGCGGCGGCATGCGCCAGGTGGGCGTCCTCGCCGCGCCCGGGCTGATCGCCCTGCGCGATGGGCCGAGCGGCATGATCGAGCGGCTGGCGGACGATCACGCCAACGCCCGCCGTCTGGCGGAGGGCCTCGCCGGCATGCCCGGCGTGGTCGACCTGGATGTCGCGCGGGTGCGCACCAACTTCGTCTTCTTCCGGGTGCGCGCCGCGCGGGACGACATGCCGGCCGCGGCCGTGGCGCCGCGTGAGCTCCGCGCCCGCTTCCTGGCCGCCCTGGAGAAGGCCGGCGTCCTGATGATCGACTACCCGCACGGCCAGGTCCGCGCCGTGACCCACTACGGCGTCGAGCGGCCGGACATCGACCGCGTCCTGCACGCCGTGCGCGGCGCGCTGGTCGAGGTCGGGGCGGCGGGCGTGCCGGTCGCTGCGTGAGGCCCACCGCCGGAGCCGCCGACGCGGCCTACGAAGGGCTGGTGCGGGCCCGCTTCGACGCAGTGATGGCGGCCAACCCCGTCCTGGCCACGTCGGTCGGCATCCACGACCACGACGAGCGGCTTGGCTCCCGCACCCGCGCCGCCATCGAGGAGCGCATCGCCGAGGCGCGCCGGTACCTGGCCGACCTGGAAGCCCTCGACGCCGGCGCCCTCTCGGCCGGGGCCGCCTTCGAGCGCGAGATCGCCGTCCTCGGCGCCCGTCGCGCGGTCTTCGACGATGAAGTGCAACGGCAGTGGGAGCAGCGTGCGTCGGCCATCGACGACGTCGGCGACGGCATCTTCATCCTCTTCGCCCGCGACTTCGCGCCGCTCGAGCAGCGCCTGGAGGCGATCGCCGCCCGGCTGGAGGATGCGCCGCGGCTGTTGCGTGAAGCGCCCCAGCAGCTCGGGCCACGCCCGGTGCGCATGTGGAACGAGCTGGAGCTGGAGTCGGCGGCCGAGATCGGCGGCCTGCTCGACGAGGTCGAGGCGGCGGGCCGCGCGTCGTGGGGCGGCGACGACCCCCGCCAGGCACGCCTCGAGCGGGCCTCGCGCAAGGCCCGGGCGGCCATCGTCGATTACCGCACCTGGCTGGCCGGGCGCCTGGACGGTTCCGACGGGGTCGTCGCGCTGGGGCGTGAACGGTACGACGAGCTGGTCGGCCTGCGGGCCTTCGACGGCCTGACCAGCGACGACATCCTGGAGATCGGCTGGCAGCAGCTGGCGGACCTCAAAGCTGCCCGGCGGAGGGTGGCCAGGGAGATCGATCCCAAGGCGACCGAAGCCGAAGTCCTCGATCGCATCAAGTCGGACCACGCGGTCGACTTCGAGGCGGCCCTTGACGGCTATCGCGACGCGATGTTCCGCGCCCGGAGTCACATCCAGGAGCACGAGCTCGCCACCATCCCTCAGGGTGAGTCGCTGAGCGTCGTGGCCACGCCGCAGTACCTGCGCAACTCGCTGCCCTTCGCCGCCTACTTCGAGGCCCCGCCGTTCGACGACCACCCCTCGGGCATCTACGTCGTGACCCCCTCGGTGGACGGTAGTGGCGGCGCGATGCGCGAGCACAACCGCAGCTCGATCATCAACACCAGCATCCACGAGGCCTACCCGGGTCACCACCTCCAGCTGTCGGCGGCGACGACCCATCCGAGCCTCGCCCGCCTCATGCTCGACGCGCCCGAGTTCGTGGAGGGCTGGGGCATGTACAGCGAGCAGATGATGCGCGAGGAGGGCTTCGAAGCCGGCCCGGCCTGCATGTTCGCCCTCTACACGGACGCCATCTGGCGGGCCTGCCGCATCGTCCTCGACGTGCGGCTCCATCGCGGCGAACTGACGGTGTCGCAGGCGGCCGACTTCCTGGTCGAGCACACGGGCTTCGAACGGCCCAATGCGGTGGCGGAGGTCAAGCGCTACACCCTGACCCCGACCCAGCCGCTCTCCTACCTGCTGGGCAAGGTCATGCTCCTGCGGCTGCGCGATGACGAACGGCGGCGCCTGGGGTCCGACTTCTCGCTCAGGCGCTTCCACGACGCGCTGCTCTACGGCGGCAGCATCCCCATCTCGTTCCACCGCCGCCAGCTGGCCGGCGAGGGCGGCGGGCCGGTCGGCCCGCGGCCGATGCGGGGAGCCGTGCCGGACCCGGCCTGATGCAGGTCATCCCGAGCGTGGACATCCAGGCCGGACGGTCCCGCCTCGTCTACTGGCCGGGGGCCGCGACCGGCGAGGGCACCCCGACCGACCGTCCCGAGCGGATCGCGCGCCGGTTCGTGGAACTCGGCGCACCACTCATCCACCTCGTGGATCTCGACGGGGCCCGAGCCGGCCGGCCGGTCAACACGACGGTCATCCAGGAGGTCGCCCGGACGGTGGCGACGCCCTTGCAGGTGGCCGGCGGCATCGACGGGCCGGAGCAGATCGAACTTGCCTTCGGCGCCGGCGCGACCCGTGTCGTCATGCCGCTGCTGGCCGTGGCGGAGGAGCCGGCGCGGCTGGCGGCCTGCGTCGCCATCGCCGGGGACTGGCTGGCCGTGGGCCTGGACCCCCGACCCGACCGGCTGCGCGAGTACCCCTGGCGCGTCGGCCGGCCGCCGACGCTCGCCGACCTCGTGGCACGTCTCGCCGACGCCGGGGTGCACCGCTTCGTGCTGTCCCATGGCGGCAGCACGCCGGACCTCGCGCTCATCGAGCAGGCGCTGGCAGGAGGCAGGGCAGAGGTGCTCGTCGCCGGCGGCGTGCAGGACCTGGCGCAGGTGACGCGGCTCAGGTCGGCAGGCGTGCGCGGCCTGATCCTGGGTGAGGTGCTGCTGGCCGGCCGGCTCGACTTCCAGGCCGCGCTCGCCGCTGCGGCCTGACGATCACCCGCCCTGTGGCGCGGATGGCCGGTTCGGCTGCCCGATGGCTGCCGAAGGTAACCCCCTTCCGCCGCCACAAAGGTTGCGGATTATTAACCTTGGGCACATGCGGCGGGCTTGAGCCAGGGGTTCGGCGAGCGTAGACTTGCATTCGCTGCTCAGCCAGCGTTGCTGCCCCAGTCGCAACGTCATGGGTAGGTTGGGTTAGGGTAGCCGGTGCAGCCGGCGTCATAGATGCATTGCGACGTGGCAGAAGACCGGTGGACTTGTCCACCGGCTTCACCGGGACAGTGGGAGTGGCCCCTCTTCGGAGGGGCCACTTCGTTTCTCGGCCTGTGGGCCACTCCACCTGAGCACGGGCCGCTCTTC
>CAZFGT010000061.1:7452-10598 GCA_964518505.1 uncultured Anaerolineaceae bacterium
TCTGGGGACGGTCAACCACGAACCCCGCTGGGCCCGTTCGCCTGGCGGTAGAGTCCTGGCGGTCCACCGCCTCGGAGGAGCGTGTGCACGGGTCCTCAGCGGCCGCGCGAGCCGCCTCCTGCATGGGACGGCCAGCGAACCGTGTCCTGGGCGGCCCCAGCGGTCCGGACATGCGCTGGACGCATGAGACCCAGCGTGGTCACGGTTCGCCGTCTGTAAGGTGAGCACGAATGTTCATCTCGCTCGTGGTCGGTCTCATCGTGCTCATCGGGATCGCGGCACTGGCGGCCGTGGCGGAACTGAGTCGGCCCGAGCGGGGGTTCGGCGTCCTTGCTCGGGAGTTCGACCCGGTCGGTGCCATCGCCCCCTCCGGTCGGCGCGGATACCTCGCCGACCTCGGGGTCGTTGTGGCGTGCGGCCTGGCGATCGCACGTGTGATGGGCGTCTGGTAGCCGGGCGCGTCAAACCAGGGACGGAGGGCGGCCTCAGCGGCCCACGTCCGACCCGAAGCGCGTCGATGCGGCGGTGAGCCGGTCGAGTTCCGTACCGCTCAGCTCCAGGTCGGCTGCGGCGACGTTCTCCTCCAGCTGCGCGACCGTGCGCGCCCCCGGGATGGCCACGACCGGCCCCTGCGCGATCAGCCAGGCCAGCGCCACCTGCGCGGGCGTCGCGGCGTGGGCGGCGGCCACGTCCCGCAGGATGTCGAGGAGCGGCCCGGCCAGCCGCAGGGCGCGGGGCCGGAACAAGGCGCTCCGCCGGCGGATGTCGGCCGGCGCGGAGCTGCCGGGGCCATGGCGCCCGCCCAGGAGTCCCTGTCCCAGGGGGCTGTAGGCGATGATGACGCGACCGGTCTCGCGGGCATACGGCACGAGCTCCCAGCGGGGCAGCGGCGCGCCCAGGCTGAAGCGGACCTGGTTGGTGAGGATCGGCCGGCCCAGGCCCTGTTCGCTGGCCTGCCAGCGGCCGACGGAGTGGTTGCTCACGCCGACGTGGCGCACGACACCCCGCTCGACCAGCGAGCGAAGCGGGGCCATCGTTCGCCGCGGTGACACGAATGGGTTGGGGAAGTGGACCTGGTAGAGGTCGATCGCCGCCACGCCCAGGCGCCGCAGGCTGCCGCGCACCTGCCAATCGACCACCGCTGGGATGGGGAGCACGGGCACGAGCTTGGTGGCCACCACGACGGCGTCGCGATCTCCCGCGATCGCCTGGCCCACGATCCGCTCCGACCGCCCGAAGCCGTAGATCTCGGCGGTGTCGATGAGGGTCACCCCGAGCTCGATCGCCCGTCGCACGATGGCCGGGGCGATCTCCGTGGCGTACTCGGCGCCGTAACCCCATTCGCGCGAGCCGAACTGCCACGTCCCCAGGCCGATCGCCGAGAGCCGCAGGCCGCGGACCTGAACGTAGCGCATCGCCCTACCTCCCGACGACGAGCGCCGGCTAGCCTCGTCCCATGAACGGCCGGACACGGTCTGGCGTGATGACGAAGATCTCGCGCCGGCCGGGGCGCGGGTACGGGGCTCCGTTGTACCGCTGTGACATACGGTTGATGAAGGCCAGCCCCTCATCCTCACGGATCTGGGTGACGGGCCCGCGACTAGCGTACGCCCGATCCGGCCTCAGACCACGAGGCGAGGGGTCGGCTTCTCGACGTAGAGACTGACGAAGTCCATCGACGACAGCACGCCGACCGGCCGGCCGGCATCGTCGATCGCGACGACCCGGTGGACGTGGCGGTCGAGCATCAGGCGGGCGGCCTCATCCAGCGAGCCGGTCATGGGCACGGTCACTGCGGGCGAGCTCATCAGCTCACCGACGCGCAGGGCGCTCTGCTTGCCCCGCACCAGCCGGCTCACCGATGCGTCGTCGGCGGCCAGGAGGTCCGTCTGGCTGATGACGCCCACGAGGGCGCCGTCCAGGTCGATGACCGGCAACCCGTGGATGGAGTAGGCGCGCAACAGGTGGGCCGCCTCCTCGAGCGACGCGTCGACGTTCACGACGATCGGGTCGATCGTCATGAGATCTGCGACCAGCAGCGCGGTTGACGCCATCTAACGCCCCTTCCTAGGGCGCTAGGTTCAGCGCGCGACAGCCGGGCCGACAGGGCCGGACGGACCGAACTCCGGACCCATTCGGACCTACTCCGACGAGCGCCCGCAGGGCGTCGCCGGCTCGTCGCGGTGCTTAGAGCTTGACGACCCCCAGCACGAGCAGGACGATCACCACGATCACGATGACGCCGACGATCCCGATTCCACCGCTGCGATAGTTCATCTCGACTCTCCTTAGGATGCCGATCCGACTGGACGACGGCTAGGTGGCCGCCGCGACGAGGGCTGCCGGGAGCACGCCCAGGATCAGGAGCATCGCGAACCCGATGAGGGCGATGCTGACCAGCGTGGCCGACGCGATGGGCCGCAGCTGAGGGCTACGGATGACTGCGCGTCCGTTCATCGATGGTCGTCCTCCTGCGGTCACGCATCAGGCGGCGCACACCGCCGCAGCGCCCGTGACGTGAGGAGTGTCTCCGTGCTCGGGGGGCGCGTCATGACGGGTCGTCATGCGCCGAGGTGACGGCGCCCGAGCGGCGTGAACGCCAACCCGTGGTGAGCTTGCGCAGGATGCTCCGGCGCATGAGGGGCTGCGGCTTGGGCTGGTTCACCAGGGCCACGACCATCTCCCGTTCGGGATCGGTCAGGGCGAGGTGGCTGGCCTCCGGATAGCCACACGCCAGGCACGACCCTGGTGTGCTCGAACGATCGACCGGGCTGGCGGTCGCCTCGTAACGATGGGCGACGCGGCGCTCCCGTCGCGGCGGGATCGCGCTGACGAACGCGATCGGTACGACAGGATCCGCGACCGCCCGGTCGGCGAGATCGGTGGTCATGACTGCTTCCTTCTGACATCTCGTCAGACGGTTGGCACAGGGAACCGCCGCGCGGGATGCCGCGTTTCGAGTTTCGCCCGGCACCCGACACGCGTCATGACGGGTCGTCATGCGGCCGTCGCGTCTACCCGGCCGCCGCGGCGGCCTCGGTATCATGGTGGCGTCGCGCGCTCGTAGCTCAGCGGATAGAGCGTCTGCCTCCGGAGCAGAAGGCCGTGGGTTCGAGTCCCGCCGAGCGCGCCACTCCCCTCAGGGC
>CAZFGT010000062.1:0-9904 GCA_964518505.1 uncultured Anaerolineaceae bacterium
CTTAGCGTGTGTGCTACCGCCCCCATCCATGAAATGGGGCGAAATGGGGCCTAAGCACGGTGCTCGCGACGTCCTCCCAGCCGGGGCGAGAGCTTCGCGATCTTCCTTGTGCTCGCAGTACCAATGGGGCGGGCATGGCCTCGCTCAAGACTGCTGAGGACCCCGAAGTACCGGCGTCCCAGTCGCACTGACCTCGCTCAACGGGCGGTGGTCGCCAGGCGAGCGCAACGCGGAAATGAGGTGGGTGGCAGGACCAGGATCAGCGAGCCGGACCGGACGCGGGCGCGTCGGCATGGCGCCGCGCCTCAGTCGCCGAAGTACTCGTCTCCGCGCGGGGCCCGATAGCGGCCCCGACTGAGCCGCTCCAGCAGTCGTCGGCTCGCTTCCGGCCGGGTGTAGATCACGCCCACAGCGATCAGCAGGATGAAGTTCGTGCCGCCCACGATGCCGGCCATGACGTAGCCCAACTGCGCCCCCACGCCGCCCTTGACCGAGAGGCCGGGGATCGTGGCGCCGATGAGGCCGAGCCGGAAGAACGGCGCGGCCGGCGCCAGGTTCGCGCGGTACGAGCCGGCCTGAGCAGCGGTGTCGCCCTGGCCGCCGATGATCAGGGCGAACGAACCGGCCACGGCGCTCGAGGCCTCGCCGACGGGCTGGGCCAGGTCCGTCTGGTCCAGGTGGGTCCACTGACTGATCTGGCCGGTCGTCGCGTCGGGCACCGTCCAGTAGACGGTGGAGGTGGGCTTGCCATCCGCGCCCAGGCCGCCCGGCACGTACAGGGCGCCGTTGGCGACGAAGCCGGCGAACTGGGTCCGCGGGGCCGGCAGCGAGGAGGCTCCCACGCTCTGGCCCCAGCCGATCGCCCGGCCCTGGCCGTCGACGCTCGGCTCGCCGATGGCGTTCAGGGTGAGCAGGAAGAGCTGGTCGGAGACGCCCTGCGGGCCCTCTCCGCCGATGAGGAAGATCTGGCTGCCCGTGGACAGCGCGGTGGCGTGCTGGCGCGGCGCGGGGTTGCCACTGCCGTCGCGCAGGACCAGCGCGGGCTGCGCGGTGAACGCGCGGAGCACCGGCGGCTTGACCGTGTTGTCGAGGACGGCACGGTAGACCGTGGCCGACAGGCCGCTGGGCGTGTTGCCGCCGATGAGCCACAGGCCGGTGCCCGTGGCGACGGCGGCCGCCCCGGAGAGCGGGGTCGGCAGGGCCAGCGAGTCGTCGGCCTTCCAGCCGGTCAGATTGCCGCCCTGGATGTCGCCGACGTACACGGTGGAGGTGGGCTTGCCATCGCCATCAAGGCCGCCGATGACGTACGGCGTGCCGTTGAAGCTGGCGATGGCGAAGTCGGTCCGCGGGGCGGGGAGGGCCGGGCCGTTCTGCCAGGCCCCGAAGTTGCCGTCGCTGGTCGTGGTCGTCACGAGCACCGAGTCGGTGGCCTTGCCGCCCACCAGACCGCCCACGACGAACAGCTGCGTGCCCGACTGGAAGGTCCCAGCCTGGGCCCGCGGCGCGGGCAGGGCCAGGTTGGCCGGACTCGTCTGCCACGGGATCATCGCCCCACGCGGCGCGGGGCACGGCAGCGACTCGTTGCTGCCGTCGCAGAAGTTGATGGGGCTGAAGACGTTCTCCCCCACGTCCAGGGCCGGCTCGACCGTGAAGTAGTAGGCCCGGTCGGGCAGGTAGCCCAGCATGAACAGGATGAGGATGAACCAGAAGAGGGCCTTCCAGAAGGCCGCCGGCCAGCCGTCGGCATCGAGCAGGCCAAAGAAGGACCGCCGCTGGGTCGTGCCGGGGGGCAGCGCTTGCTGGGCCATCGGGGCTGTCTCCGGTCCCTAGGGCACGATGTCGATGTCGCCGTGCATCGACGAGTAGTGGCCCGGCAGGGTGCAGGCGAACTGCAGGGTGCCGCTGGCCGGCACCGTCCAGGTGAAGTCCTGCGTGCCCGAGGAGAAGGGCGCGATGCCCTGCAGGTTGCCGCGGGTGTCGGACGACAGGTCGGCTGCCGCGCCGATGTAGAAGTCGTGGTCGAAGCCCGCCGAGTTGGTCACCTCGAACGTGACGACCTCGCCGGCCTTGACGGTGATGGCCGGGACCTGGGCGCCGCTGCTGTCGGTGATCTGCAGCGAGCCGTTCTCCGCGAGCTTGATGACGCGCGGCGAGGCGGCCGTGCCGGGGCTGGTCACCGTGCCGGGCGTCGACGAGGCTGACCCGCCGCCGGCGCCACCGATGACGCCGCTCGGGTTGCGCCAACACGCGGGCGGCGTGGCCTGGCCGGCCGGCGGCTTGTAGGTGGGGTCGGTCCAGCCCGTCACCGTCTGGGCCGGCGGCGCGGTCGCCGCCGCGTTCGGCGCGGCCGGTTTGTACTGGAAGGAGACCGTATCGGGCGCGGTGATCCAGTTGATCAGGTCGTTGATCTGGTTGTAGTTGAGCGGCCCGCCGTTCGCCTGCGACCAGATGGGCATGACGCTGTTGGCGTCCCCGCAGACGTAGCGGCCGCCGACCGTCAGGACGTTCAGCAGGTAGGCGGGGTTCAGGTGGCCGGTGCCCGCGCCGCCGGTCGCCGTCAGCGCGTTGTAGAGCTTGGCCTGGTCGTTGAGCGGCGGGCCGACGCCACCCTGGCCATGGTCGCCATGACACTGCGCGCAGTTGGCCAGGAAGAGGGCGTAGCCGTTGGCCACGCTGGTGATGTACTGCTGGTCCTTGGTCTGGGCCATGGCGCCCGACCCGGCGATGAACGGCACGCCCTGGTCGTACAGCCAGTAGACGGGGATGAACAGGACCACGAACAGGACGAACCAGAAGGACCACCGCCGGGCGGAGCCGCTCTGGCGCACGATCCCGGCGGCCCGCTCCTCGGTCAGCTCGACGCGATGGGCGCGCTCGCCGGCGTCGAACCGCTCCACGCTGGCCGACCCGGCGCGGGGCGTGACGAGCGAGCCGTCGCCCGCCTCGGGGGCGCGCGGCTCGAGCTCGCGGCCGGACCGCTCGTCGCTCATATGCAGCCGGTGGGCGACTTCGGCGGGATGACGCCGGGCTGGCCCAGCGCGACGGGCAGCGGTCCAAGGGTGATCTTGGAGGTGTCGACGGTCAGCACGCCGGTCGAGTCGACCGTGGAGGCGAAGCGGTCCAGGCCACGGGGGGCCGGGCCCAGGCCCAGGACCTTGATGCCCAGCCGGTCGTAGCGCGAGCCGTGGCAGGGGCACTCGAACCAGTAGTTGATGGTGCAGAAGTTGGGCTTGCAGCCCAGGTGCGGGCAGCGCTGGTAGAGCGTCCGCACGTTGGTCGCCGCGCCGTCGCCCTCCGGGCTGTCACCCGGCTGGAAACCGCGCCCGGGGTCCAGCAGCGTGACGTACGTGCGGGCGGCCTGGAAGTAGGACGGCGCGCCGTCCTTGAGGCCGCCGCCGGTCACGGCCGGCGACGCGGCGACCGTGTCGAACGTGCCCAGGGTGATCTTGGACCCGAAGCCGCCGGTCAGGTTGGGCCAGACGAAGCCGATCGTGCCGCCGGCCACCTCGGCCAGCCACAGGCCCACGGCCGCCCCGATCGAGCGGCGCAGGATCGTCCGCCGCGACATGCCGCCGGTCTGGCCGTGGCGCAGCGACGCCAGCGCTTCCCTGGTCAGGGCGCGCGGCTGGTCCGCGGTGGTCAGCTTCCAGTTGCCCAACGGTCGCTCGTCCGGCCTACAGGGAGAATTCGAGGCCGAAGAGGGGCAGCGTCCAGGTGTAGCCCGGGCCGCGGAAGATGGCGCCGAGGAACGTGACCGTCAGGCCGGCGATGCAGAACAGCGTGAACAGCATCACCCCGACCTTGCGGTCCCGCGGCCGGGCCGAGCCGCCGTCGCCCTTGGCGCCGCGATCGATGAACGGCACCAGGGCCGCCCCGACCAGCACGAAGGTGGGCGTCAGGACGCCGGCCACCGTGGGGTGGAAGTAGGCCAGCAACTCCTGCAGGCCCACGAAGTACCACGGCGCCTTGGCCACGGCCGGCGTGATGTTGGGGTTGGCCAGGTCCTCCAGCGGCGCGTTGATGAAGATGCCCATGAGGAGCAGGAAGACGCTCATCACGCCGGCCGCGAAGAACTCGATGGCCAGCAGGTGCGGCCAGGTCATGACCGTGTCGTCCGGTTCCTTCTGGACCCGCACGACGGCGTCCTGCTTGACCAGGGCGAGGAGGCGGTACGGCTTGGCCGCCATGGGCACCCGCTGCTTGTCGATCTCCGTGGTGCGCCGCTCCGCGGGCGCGGCCGGCACGGTCGTGCGGCGCGCGGGCGTCTCGCTCGCGGGCGCAGGCGTCACCGACGACCCAGGGGCGGCTTGCGGCTGGCCGGGCTTCTCGTCGCTCACAGCGGCCCCGAGATCCCGCCGTCCTTGCGGATGCGCCAGAAGTGGACGGCCAGGAAGAGCGCCCCGACCAGGGGCAGCAGGATCACGTGCAGCACGTAGAACCGCAGCAACGTGTTCTGGCCCACCTCCACGCCGCCCAGCAGGATGAGCTGGCTGGGCTTGTTGAAGATGGGCACGTAGGTGGCCATGGTGGAGCCGATGGTGACGGCCCAGTAGGCGATCTGGTCCCACGGCAGCAGGTAGCCGGTGAAGCTCAGCAGCAGGGTCAGCAGGAGGAGCACCACCCCGACGACCCAGTTGAACTCACGCGGCGGCTTGTAGGCCCCGTGGTAGAAGACCCGCATCATGTGCAGGAAGACGAAGAAGACCATCAGGTGGGCAGCCCACCGGTGGATGTTGCGGGTCAGCTGGCCGAAGACCACGCTGGAGTCGATGTTCAGGATGTTGGTGTACGCCTGGCCGGTGTAGGGCACGTAGAAGAACATCAGGTAGACGCCCGTGATGACCAGCACCAGGAACAGGAAGAACGAGAGCCCGCCAAGGCAGAAGGTATAGGCGAACTTCACGGCGTGCTGCCGCACCCGCACGGGATGCAGGTGCAGGAACACGTTGTTCATGACCGCCATGGCGCGGGAGCGTTCGTCGGCGGGATACGGCTGGCGGAAGATGGCACGCCACGCCGCACTGCGGCGGATCGACTCGTCGACCCGCTCCAGGAAACTCACCGCGACACTCCTCCAGTGACCGGGGCGTTACCGAGGCCATGGAGCCCCAACTGCGCGTCGCGGTAGCTCTCCTTGTAGAGCCGCCCGTCGTCGCTGACCTCCTGGAGCTCGAACCGGTCCATGGTAATCGCGTCGTAAGGGCAGCGTTTGACGCATAGGGCGCAGCGGATGCAGCGCTCCTCGTCGAGGACCATGGCCGCCCCCTGGTCCCACCCGTACGCGTCGATGAGTTCGGGGAGCGGCCCCTCCGCCTTCATCTGGTTGACGTCGATCATGTGGATGACGCCCTCGGGGCACACGTCGGCGCAGGCGCCGCAGAGGACGCAGCGGAACGGGTCGAACCAGATGTTGTAGTTGCACATGAGGCAGCGCGTCGACTCGGCGACGGCGGCCGAAGCGCCGTAGCCCTCCTCCACGTGGGTCGTGAAGTTGATGGTCGGATCGGTCGACGGCATGCGTGCCTGGACCGGCACCATGGGGATGTGCTGGCGCGGCAGGACGTCGTAGAACTCGGGCATCTCGTGGCGCCAGGAGCTGATCACCCGCACGTTGGCGGCGACCTCCACCGTCGAACGGCCCGACAGGTAGCGGTCGATGGCGTAGGCGCACTTCTTGCCGTGGCCGGCGGCCTCGATGAGCGTGGTCGGCCCGGTCACGAAGTCGCCGCAGGCGAAGACGCCCTTGACGTTCGTGGCGTACGTGCCGGCGTCGACCCGCACGCGGCCGCGGTTGATCTCGAAGCTGGAGGTGGCCGGCAGGAAGGTGTTGTCGGCGGCCTGGCTGACGGCCGGGATGACGGTGTCGGCCTTGACCACGAACTCCGAGCCGGGGATGGGCACCGGCGCGCGGCGGCCCGTGGCGTCGGGCTCGCCAAGCTTGTTGCGGATGAAGCGCACGCCGGTCAGCTTGCCGTCCTCGCCGATCAGCTCGATCGGGCTGGCGAGGAACTCCATACGCACGCCTTCGCGCTCCGTCTCGCCAAGCTCCTCCTCGTCGACCACCAGCTCGGAGCGCGTGCGGCGGTAGGCGATCGTGACGTTGGCGGCCCCATGACGGAGGCTCGTCCGCGAGCAGTCCATGGCCGTGTAGCCGCCGCCGATGACGACGACATCCTGGCCCACCTCGAGCGGCTCGCCTAGGTTGGCCCGCTTCATGAAGTCGACGCCGTACTGGATGCCGCTCAGCTCGTTACCGGGCACGTCGAGGGGCACCGCGTCCATCGCCCCGGCGCACACGGCGATGGCGTCGAACTGCTCCTGGAGCTGCTCGAAGGTCAGGTCGCGGCCGATGCGCACGCCGTAGCGGAAGGTGACGCCCAGGCGCTCGATGAGGCGGACGTCCATCTCGATGGCCTCGCGCGGCAGGCGGAAGGCTGGCACACCGATGAGCATCGTGCCGCCGGCATAGGGCAGCTCGTCGAAGACGGTCACCTTGTGGCCGGCCACGGCCAGCTCGCGGGCCACGGCCATCCCGGCCGGCCCGGCCCCCACGACGGCCACGCTGGTGTCCTTGGGCGTGATGGCCGGCATGTCATCGGGGATGCCCGAGGCCTCGTGCCACTCGACCAGGAAGCGCTTCATGGCCCGGATGGCCAGCGGCCGGTCGATGTCGCCACGACGGCAGGCGCGCTCGCAGGGCGCGGAGCAGACGTAGGCACACATCGCGGCGACCGGGTTGGGCTCGCGCGACAGGAGGTAGCCCTCCTCGAACCGGCCCTCGGCGGCGAGGTTGAGGTAGCCGCGGCAGTTGGTCCCGACCGGGCAGGCTTCCTGGCACTCGATGTTGCACTGGAGCCAGGAGGCGTTGACCGGCTGGACCAGGAACTCCTGGTGGGGGTCGATCGTCACGGCGGCGGTTCAGCCTCTCAGGACGCCGGGGTTATGCAGAGGAGCAGGCGCGCCGACGGAATCTAGCATCGGCTGGTGCCGCTCGCACGAGTTGACGCGGGACGAACGCGCAGCTACGCTCGGGAACCGATGGTCCGATCGTCCCTTCGCCCGGTCCACCGCGCCCTGTGACCGCGGGCGAGCTCTTCTTCGCCCTCTTCGGGATCTCTGTCGGCGTCGTCGCCGGCGCCGTCCTGCTGGACGTCGTGCGGGCGCGCCCGACACGTCCGGAGGTCCGCGTGACGGTGACCCACAACGCGTTGCCCCTGCGGGTCGTGCGACCGGAGACACCCGGCGAGCCGATCACCCTGCGGCGGACGGTCCGCGGGCCGGGCCGCGTGACGACCGAGCCGGCCCTTGACCTCATGCCCGACCGACCCACCGCGCCGCACCGACCACCGGCGCGGGTCCCCATCCCCATCTCGGGAGGCGTCGACCCCCTGCTGACGGCGATCGGTGCGGTGGACCTCGTGGCCGGCCGTCCGCTCGCGCGGAGCCACTCGGAGGCGCCCGGGCCCGTGGCGCTCCTCGAACGCGCGGCGAGCGCGGTGGCCGTCGCTGAGCGCCCCGCGGGCGCCGTCGCGACCCTCGAGCGACCGGTGGCCATGGCCCCGGCCAACGAGTCCGCCCGCGAGGCCAACGCCGCGGCCGAGACGGCCCGCTCCAGCGCGAACGAGGTGGCTGCCGATCCCTGCGCCGGAGCACGCCAGCTGGCCGGTGAGCGGTGCGCCGTGGCCGAGCAGGCACGCACCCACGCGGAGCGGGCGGCAGGCGAAGCGCGTGATGCGCGGCGCGCCTACGACGCCGCAGTCCAGGAGGCCGAGGCAGCGGCCCGTGAGGCGGACCCGCGCGGCATCGCGGCGGCCAAGGAGGCCGCCCGACGCACCTTCCGGGAAGCGACCGCAGGAGCCCGGGATCGCCACGCCCAGGAGCTGGCCGCGACCGTGTGGCTGACCGAGATCAACCGCATCAACCGTGACCGCCGTGCATCGCTGGCCGCGGCCGCCGCGGCGACCAAGCGCATGGAGCGGCTGCTGCCCACCATCGAGGCGCTGACGCTGGCGGCCGACGCGGCGCGCATCACAGCGGAGACGGCGACCGCCGCCTGCAACGACGCCCGCAGCGCCCTGGCCATCTGCGAGGAGGCCGGGGTGGACCGACGCGCGGCCGACCTGATCGCCATCGCGCCGTCACGCGACCAGCCGCCTGACGACCGACCGACGGTGGAACCCGACGACGCCCGGATCATGGTCCACGCGGGCGGCCGGCGGCCCGCCATCTACCGGCTGCTGGAGGGCGACGGCGACACCATGACTCGCGTCGTGGACGCAGCGGTCCACACGCCGGAACAACGACGCCAGCTGCAGCTGGACCTCAGCGGCCTGGTCGACGCCATCGTCGCCGGGGCCATCGAACAGGCGTTCCTGGACTTCCCGCCCAGCCACCGCTTCTGGGCCGGCCTCACACGTGTCGAAGCGCGTGAGGTGGCCGTGGGACTGGCCGGGCTCGGCTACCGCTTCGACGGCCTGGGCGGCTTCGACGGCGGTCGCGTCCCCAGCGCCCGCGACCTATCGCTGGCCGTGGGCTATGCCGGCCTTGACCCGCGCCGCATCCGCCAGTGGCCGACCGAGGCGGAGAGCCGCGAGCTGTACCGCGGCGTGACGGTGGCCGCCGACGAATACCTGGCCAGCATGGCGCCAGAGCTGTCACTGAGCGAGCTCGTGGGCCTCCTGGGGCGACGGTCAGAGGCGCTGGCCGACCTGTGGAACCAGTGGGGTCACGTGCGGCCGCTACTGATGGCCACGGCCGGCTGAGCTTCAGGCGACGTCGAGGAGCCGGAAGCCCTCCGCCGCGGACGTGCCGATCCGGGCGCCATCCTCCTGGGCCCACTGGCGCAGCCGCTGCTCCATGTCGGCCGGGTCGCGGATCTGGCTGACGTGGGCGCGCAGGGCCCCCAGCTTCCGGTCGAACGTGGCGCTGGTGTCGACCCACACATCGGCCTGATCCGTCCAGAAGAGATACAACCACTGCACCGTGTGCGGCGCGAGGCCGGCGCGCGCCAGGTGGGGGAAGGCCATCGCGTTGCGCGCGGCCGGGTAGACGGCGTCGACCGCCGCCATGGCCGCGGCGCGGTGGTCGGTGTGCTGGATGCGCCCTGAGCGGCTGAAGAGCATGGAGGGGTCCATCGTCAGCACGGCGTCCGGACGGAACTCCCGGATGGCGGCCACCAGCTGCTCGCGCAGGGGCAGGTCATTGGCCAGCGCGCCGTCGGGCGCGTGCAGGAAGGTCACCGCCTCGTAGCCGATGATCGCTGCCGCCGCCCGCTGCTCGGCCTCCCGCGTGGCCGCCAGCTCCAGGGGGTCGATGGTGTGGTCGTCCGCCCCGGCGTCGCCGCTGGTGCAGCAGATGAGTTGGCCCACCGTGCCGGCATCGATCCAGCGGGCCATCGTGCCGGCCGGCCCGAAGTCGGCGTCGTCGGGGTGGGCCACGATGACCATCGCCCGCTCGGGGCGGGCCGTGTGCGGCTGGATGGCGGTCGGGGTCGCCTCGGTCATGGGCCGCTTCAGGCGGGGCGCGCGGCCTGGGCCGCCTCGAGCGTGCCCAGCACGTCCGCGGCGTGGCCCTCCGGCTTCACCTTGAGCCAGACGTGCGCCACGCGGCCGTCCGGGTCGACCAGGAACGTGCGCCGCGCGATGCCCATGTACTTCTTGCCGTAGTTGACGCGCTCGATCCAGCAGCCGTACGCCTCGGCGACGTGATGGCCCACGTCCGCCAGCAGGGGGAAGGAGAGGTCGTACTTGTCCCGGAACGCGGCCTTGCTCTTGAGGCCCTGCGGGCTGATGCCCCACACGGCCGCGCCGTGCTCCGCCATCACCACGTTGGCGTCGCGGAAGCTGCAGGCCTCGAGCGTGCAGCCGGACGTGTCATCGGCCGGGTAGAAGTAGACGACGGTCCA
>CAZFGT010000063.1:0-9697 GCA_964518505.1 uncultured Anaerolineaceae bacterium
CGGTCACCTGGGGCAGGAGCACGACCTTGCCGGCGTGACCGGCGGCGACCAGCGCGAACGCGTCCGCGTACTGGGCCAGCGGCAGACGGTGGGTGATGATCGGGGAGAGGTCCAGGCCCTCCTCGAGCAGGGCCGTCGTCCGGTACCAGGTCTCCCACATCCGCCGTCCGGTGATGCCGTAGACGCGGATGCCGTTGAAGATCATCTCCGCCGAAACGTCGATGGTGGCTGGCTTGGCGTGCGTCCCCAGCAGCGAGATGCGGCCGCCGTTCGTCAGCGCGCGGAGGCCGGCGTGGAGCGCCGCCTCGGCGCCGGACATCTCCAGCACGACGTCCACGCCGTCGCCGTCGGTCGACGCGCGCAACCGGGCGGCCACATCCTCGTGGGCGTCGATCGCGTCGTGGGCGCCCATCCGGCTGGCCACCGCCAGCCGCTCGGGGTTGAGGTCGGTGGCGAAGACGTGCCGCGCGCCGGCCATGCGGGCGATCGCCACGGCCATGAGGCCGATCGGGCCGCACCCCAGGATGGCCACCGACTGGCCGGCGATCTCCTCCACGAACAGGGCGTGGACGGCGTTGCCCATCGGCTCCTGGAGGGCCGCCACCTCGGGCGCGAGGCCCTCCGAGACCCACGCGTTCGTCTCGGGGATGACGGCGTACTCGGCGAACACGCCGGGCGCCTGTACGCCCAGGATGCGCAGGTGCTGGCACACGTTGGCCCGACCGGTGCGGCACTGGTAGCACGTCCAGTCCACGAGGTGCGTCTCGGCCGCGACGAGCGAACCGATCGGCACGCGGGTCGCGCCCTCGCCGCGGGCCACCACGATGCCGGCCATCTCGTGACCGAAGACCAGGGGGGGCTGGACGTTGGCCTGGGCCCATGCATCCCAGCGTTCGATGTGCACGTCGGTCCCGCAGACACTCGCCGCCTGGACCTGGATCAATACCTCACCCGGCCCCGGCTCGGGGACCGGCACCTCGCGGATGGCCGCCCCGGGGGCTCGACGTTCCTTGACGAGGGCGCGCATGGTGCGCATCGGTCAGACGCAGATGCTCGGCTCGGGGTTGGCCTGGTCCTGCCACTGCTGCATGAAGGTGATGGCGTCCTGCACGCTGAAGGTGTTGGTCATCTCGACGCGGTCCCAGGCGATGTAGGCGAACCGCGTCGTCATGCTGTCGAAGCGCAGCACGAGCAGCTTGTTGGCGTCACCACATTGCTTGGCCGAGTCGGCCTGTGGCGCCGTATTGAAGGCCTGCTGCATGGCCGCCATCTCGGCTCCGCTGGGGCACCCCTGCGCCGGCGTCGGGGTGGCGACGGGCGTCGGCCCGGGCAGCGGCGCGCAGCTGTAGGCGATCACGACGTAGCCATGCTCCAGATCGTGGACCCAGCCACTGGGCGACTGCTCCTTGTCCGCGCCGTAGAAGGCCCGCTTGATGGGGCCGATGTTGGTCACGTTGAAGTGTGACCCCGAGCCGGGCGGGCAATAGGCGTAGTCGATCTTGGTGCTCGTGTCCAGGATGTGGGTCCGTCCCAGGTCGGCCACGGGGAAGCCCACCAGCTGGGTCGGCTGGGGTATCGGGGTGATCGACGGGGTCGGGCCGGCGGATGTCGAGGCGCTCGGCGAGGCCGACGGTGAAGAGCTGGGGCTCGGCGATGGGCTCGGCGACGGCGTCGCACTGGGTGTGGGCGTGGCGGATGGCGTCGGTGAGGGTGAGGGGGACGGGGTGATCGAGGGCGTCGGGCTCGGCGTCGGGCTGGGGGACGGCGAGGGGGTGAAGGTGGGGATCGGGGCGCTCGGGCCCGGCGTCAGCAGGCTGTCGCAGGCGTAGGCCTTGCCGGAGGCGTTGGACAGGACGAGGAAGCCCACGATGACGATGCCGGCCACGGCGAAGAGGGCCAGGAGGAGGCCGCCGTAGCGATCGAGGACGGAACGGTCGTCGCGGCGGATCTCCCGTCCGCGTCGGGCCGTGCGGCGATCACGCGCGCGTGCGCCCGAGGTGGTGGGATCCGAGGATGCGTCGCGCGCTCCGGCGGCGGGGCGCCGCGGTCGGTCAGGCACGGGTAGGTGACCCCTCGCTTGGTGAGATCGTCAGGGCGGTGGCTCGGCCACGCCGGCGCAAGGGTACTCGGACGCGGCCGTTCGCGCCCGGCCTCGTGGTCGTCAGGCCTCGTTGAACCACAGGCGCGCCTCCGGCCGCAACAGGCCGCGGAGGAGCACGAGGCCCAAGACGACGGCGAAGATGCCGCCGATCACGCCCGCGGTGAGGAGCAGCAGCGGCACGAGCGGCACCACGAGCGTGACCAGGCCCAACGACAGGCCCCAGCCCGCCTGCTTCCGCTGGAGCACCAGGGTGATGGTGAAGATGAGGTACGCCAGGAGGGCCATCCAGACGATGCCAAGCGGCGAGATCGGCACGTCGCTGGACGCCTCCGCCACGATCAGCGGCAGGGTCAGGCCCAGGATCCCGAGCACGATCAGGGCGTAGACGAGGAAGACGCGCACGCCGTTGGGCATGGCACGCAGGGTCACCAGCATGGCTGCCGATTCTGCCACCATAGGCGCGGTGAGCATCGACACACCTGCGTGGGTCCGTGACGCCGTCTTCTACCAGGTCTTTCCCGACCGCTTCGCCCGCAGCGGACGGGTGCCTGCCCCCGGACCGCTCCAGGCGTGGGACGCGCCGCCCACCCAGGACGGCATCAAGGGCGGGGACCTGCCTGGCCTGACCGACCGACTCGACGACCTGGCCGAGCTTGGTATCACCGCGCTCTACCTCACCCCCATCTTCACCTCCGCGTCCAACCACCGCTACCACACCGACGACTACCTGGCCGTGGACCCGCTGCTGGGCGGCGAGCCAGCCTGGCGCGAGCTCATCGAGGCCGCCCACGGGCGCGGGTGGCACGTGATCCTTGATGGTGTCTTCAACCACACCGGGCGAGGCTTCCTGCCCTTCCACCACATCCTCGAGACCGAGGCCGTGTCGCCCTACCTGGACTGGTACCACGTCGACCGGGGACGGCTGGAGAGTGGCGGGGTCCTGGATGCTTACCCGCCCCCGTGGTCGGACGCGGCGCACGGGGGAGACATCGGGCGCCTCGGGTACGTGGGGTGGTGGGGGCTGCCGGCCCTGCCCAAGCTGAACCACGCCAACCCGGTGGTCCGCGAATACCTCATGGCGGTCGGGGAACACTGGTTGCGGGCCGGCGCCGACGGATGGCGCCTGGACGTGCCAGAGGAGATCACGGAGCCGGGCTTCTGGCAGGAGTTCCGGCAGCGGGTCAAGGCCGTCGACACGGATGCCTACGTCCTGGGCGAGATCTGGGTGCCGCGGCCCGAGCGACTGGGCGGCGACGAGTTCGACGCGGTCATGGACTACCCGCTGGCGGAGGCCTTGCTGGGCTTCTGTGGCGGCAGCCACCTCGACATGCATATGGTCCAGGCGCACAACGAGTACGCGGCCCACGTGCGACCGATGGACGGCGCGGCGTTCGCCGCGGAGCTCGAGCATCTTCTCGGGCTCTACGACCCCGCCGTGACCGCCGTCCAGTTCAACCTGCTGGGCAGCCACGACACGCCGCGCTTCGTGACGGTATGCGGCGGCGATCGCGACAGCCTGCGGCTGGCGACGCTCATCCAGATGACGCTGCCCGGGGCGCCGTCCATCTACTACGGCGACGAGATCGGCATGGAGGGCGGCCTCGATCCGGCGAACCGTGGCGCCTTCCCGCCGGACCGTGCCGCCTGGGACCAGGACCTGCGGGCGTTCATCGCGGGTGCCATCGCGTTGCGGCATTCGACTGCGACCCTGCGTGACCGGGGTGTGTTCCGGGTCGTCGGGTCGTCGGAAGGGTGCATGGCGTACGTGCGACACGATCCGACCGCGGGAGAACTGTGGGTGGTGGTCGTCAATGCCGGGGATGACGGCGTCGCGCTGGACGTGACGTTGCCCGAGCTGGGAGAGCTGGGCCTTGAGGTCGTGCGCTGGGCATCATGGCCCAGCTCATGGCAGGGTTCGGTCGCGGCTTCGGGTGGAGGTGCTGCGCGCCTCACCCTGGGACCTCGCTCCGGACTCATCGCCAGGGCGCGGTAGGGCCGGCCGCGCCGCCGACTGAAGACACCGGGCACTCCTTGCCTGTGAAGCAAGCAAGCAACCGGGGCACGTCCCGGACGAGCAGAACGTCTCTGTCCGCCGCCTCTGACGCCTCGCTGCCGGCTCGCCGCCCGAGATCCGAGCGTGACCATCTCTCGGGTGCACCCGCGGAGGGGCGATTCGGGGTCCGATCGCCGGTCGACCTGTTCCTTGCTTGCCTGTGAGGCAAGAACTGCCTTGCCTGTCACGCAAAGCCCCCTGGGCACCGGTGCGACCTCCCAGCGGCTCGCTACACTCGAGGTGATGGCCGATTTGGGGGAAGCGCTCAAGCTGCTCCGCGCAGCTGAGACTCACCCTGCTGACGTTCGCTTGGCGACAACGGCGGACCTCATCGAGGCGGAGGTCGCCCTAGGCATAGCTATCCCGCCCGACTACCGTCGATTCCTCCTTGAGGTGAGCTCCGAGCGCGTCGGCCTGGACGAACCAGGTCTTGTGGGTGGGTCGACCGCCGCATCGAGACCTCGTGCGAATCGCGCTAGGGGCGTGGGACGCATGGAGGGTTCCTCACGAGCTGTTCCCGTTCTGCACAGGTGACGGGGACGACTTTTGCGTCGCACCGGACGGTCGCGTCGTCTTTTGGGACCATGCCGGTCAGACCGAGGAGTCATGGCCCGACCTTGCATCTTGGATCGTGAAGGTGTGGCTCGGCGGCCACTGACATCAAGGACTTGAAGCTGCCCGAAGTTCGGCGACGCTGGATCGTCCTGGCGGTGATCGTCGCCGTGCTCTTCACGAGCTACCGCCTGCTCGATTCCCACACCTACATCTATCACTACCGGGTCGTCGACGACCACACCATCGCGGTCGGCACGGTCAGTGGGCCAGGGGCATGGGCGCGCGTCACGAGTGTCACCGAGACATCGACGACGGTCACCATCATCGTGAGCAACTTCTACTTCCAGCTCGGACCGTCGACCGATGTGGGCATCGGATACGAGTCGATGGCGACGCTCAAGGACCCCTTGGGCAGCCGCATCGTCATCGACGGCAAGGATGGCCACACCGTCGACCGAGCCGCCTGTCCGCCCCCGTCTTTCCCGGCTCCGGGCTGTTCGTAAGGAGCGCCCAGGTTACGGGCGGGAACGTCCTGCCAGGCGCCTGACGACCCGGCGGATCGCGCCTTCGGGCGTGGGCGGCGGGACCGTCTCCGAATCCCTGGGCTCGGCGGGCTCATCGTGGTAGTCGTCGCTGAGCGTCCGCATCGGGACGGGGATCATCGAGAAGTCGGTGGGTGTAAGGAACGCGCCGGCGTTCTGTTCCGCCCGGCGCGGTCGGGGCTCGGTCATGGCCACTCCTTGCTGCGACGAGGCTGGTCGTGTGCGCGCTCGGCGTCAAGGGCCGGTGGTCATCACCGGGGGCCCGGGGATCAGGCGGCGGCCTGGGCCTCCAGGGCGTCGGCAAGGGTGAGGGCCTCCTCGCGCGGCAGGCGTTCGCCGGCCTCCTCGCGCAGGCGGACGATGGCCTGGGCAGGTGTGAGCCGTTCGGGTTCAGGCAGGATCTCGGTCAGGTCCACGTAGCGCTCCACGACCAGGAAGGTGCGGGCCGGGGCCGGGAGCGTGGCGGCCGCGATGCCATCCGGATACCCGGCCCCGTCGGCGCGCTCGTGATGGTTGCGCACGATGTTGGCGACGGCGCGCAGGGCGGGATATGGCTCGAGGATGCGCGCGGCGATGATGGGGTGGGCCATCCCGCCACCCATGCGCTCGTCGGGAGCTTCGGTCGCCAGCCGGCCGATGTCGGCCACCAGCGCCGCGGCCATGAGCAGCCGCTGGGAGTCGCGCCGCAGGCCGAGCAGCCGGCCCAGGCGCGGGAAGGCCTGGGCGACGCGCTCGTCGAAGTCGGCGAGGCGCGGCGCGACCTGACGGAGCTGGTCGTGGAGCGGTCGCATGAGGCTTACCAGGTCGGGCGAGCCGTTGGCCAGACGGGGCAGCGGCTCGTTCATGACGTGGTCCAGCAGGGCGCGCATCTCCTGGAGATGGGCCGGCAGGGCGCTCGCCGGGACGACGCGCGCCTTGCCGAGCTCCTTCGCCACGTACAACGCGGTATCGGCCACTGCCACCAGGTCGTGCGGATCGCGCGCGTCGCCAGGGTGGCTGGCCATGCCGATGCTGGCGTGGATGGGCGTCGAGGTACGGCGCTGGCGTCCCGGCACGGATGGGATCGCCGCCAGCCCGGCCAGGACCTTGCCGGCCACGATCTCAGCGCCGACCGCGTCCGTCCCCGGCAGGACCACGGCGAACTCGTCGCCGCCGTAGCGGAAGACGCTGTCGCTGGTCCGCACGCTGCTGCGCAGGCCGTCCGCGATGCGGCGCAGGAGGCGGTCCCCGGCCTGATGGCCGTACCGGTCGTTGTAGGCCTTGAAGTCGTCCAGGTCGATCATCAGCACGCTCAGCGAGGCGTCCTGCGCGAAGTTCTTGGCCAGCGTCTCCTGGAAGGCGCCGTGGTGGCCCAGCCCCGTGAGCGGGTCGGTCTGGGCGGCCACGAGGAGCTGCTGGTGGACCTGGGCGTTCTCCAGGGCGATCGCGGCGTGGTTGGCGAAGAGCTTCACCAGCTCGAGCTCCTCGGGCTGGAACGTGCCGCGGATGCGGTACAGATTGAGCGAGCCGATGGCGCCGGCCGGGCTGTGGAGCGGGGCCACGATGATGGCCTCCTCCTCGTCCTGGGGCGTGCCGGGCACATGGCGGACGCGCGGATCACGGTTGGGGTCGTTGATCAGCTCGGCTTCGCCGCTCATGACGACGGACCCGGTGATCCCCTGGCCCAGAGCGAGGCGCGCCTGGAGGACCTGGTCGGCGTACTGGTCGCGGGCGAGCACCGGAATGAGCTCGCCTGCCGCCTGGTCGATGAGGTAGATCGTCAGGGTGTCGTGGGGCACGACCTCGGCCAGGGTGTCGGCCATGGCCGCCAGCGTCTGCTCGTGGTCGCGAGTCTTCAGCAGTCGCTCGGTGATGGCCAGCAGCTGGTGCTGGTTGGCCAGCTGGCGTTCGAGTCGATCGCCGCGCCGCTGCAGCTCCTGCACCTGGCGCGCGTTGACGATGGCGACGGCGGCCTGCGCCCCCAGGATCTGGGCCAGGCGCAGCTCACCCGGCTCGAACGCGTCGAAGCCCAGGCGGGAGATCTCCAGCACGCCCTGCACCTCCTGCTCGAAGCGCAGGGGCACGACGATCATGGACTCGTCGCAATCGGGCGTGCCAGGGATGTCGACCGTCCGCGGGTCGGCCATGACATGGCCGATGATCTCCGCCTCGCCGGACATGGCGATGATGCCGCCCAGGCCCTCGCCAAGGATGAGGCGCGTCGTCTCGGGGGTCTCGTCGGCGTACTCCGGCACGCTGGTCTTGAGGGTCACCGCCTCCAGGGTCCGGCCATCCTGCTCCAGCACATAGAAGCGGAGACCGTCGTACGGCATGAGGCTCTCCAGCTCGCGCGCGACGGCCTCGCCCACGCCAGCCACCTCGCGTGAGCGGTTGAGCTGGCGCGACAGGGCTTCGATGCCCTCGAGCTGCTTCGCCCAGCGGCGGGCCTCGGCCATCAGGCGGGCGTTGGTGATGGCCGTGCCGGCCTGGGCGGCGACGGCCATGATCCGCTCGACCTCGAGGGCGGAGAAACGTCGTGGGGTCGTGGTAAGCACGATGAGCAGCCCCCACACGGCGTCCGCGTCCATGACAGGGGTGAGGACCCCGGAGCGGATCCCAAGGTCCGCGATGAGGTCCTGGGCCACGGTGACCTGGGTGGGCAGATCGTCGAGCACGACCGGCATCCGTTCGGTGACGACATGGCGCAGGATCGCCGACGCATCGATCGGGACCCGCACGTCAGGCGGCACCGCCAGTGACCCGGCTCCGACGGGCGTGCTCAGCACCGCACCTTCCGGCCCGTGCTCGAGGCGCATGAAGCCGGCCTGGTCGACGGCGAAGATCTCGAAGAGGCGCTGGCTGACGAAGGCCATGATCTCGCCCGCATCATCCAGGGCCGAGAGGCGGACGGACAGGTCAGCCAAACCGGCGAGTTCGCTCAGCAGACCACCCTGTTCCGCCACGAGACGTTCGAGCTGGCGGGTGTCGCCCCGGTTCCCGCTCTCGGTGTCGGCGTGCCCCAGGTGCTCGTCGAGACGAGACCGCTTGAACCGCCAGGTCCGCCCCACCTTGGTGGCCGGCAGCCGACCCTGCTGGGCGTGGAGATACAGGGTGCGCACGGGGATGGCGAGGTAGGCGGCGGCCTCATCGATGCCGATCCAATCGTCGAACGCGTCCGGGCCGCCCGGCGGCTTCATCCTCGCTGCTCCGTCACTTGCGCGTTGTTACCGGTTGCTGCAGCCTATGGAGCGGTCAGGGCACCGTCGATAGGACGTTGGTCCGGGGGGTCTCCCGGGTCCCGTCGCCCTCGTCACGAGGTTGCGGAGGCCCCCCCTATACTTCCCGCTCACGTGGACGCCCCCTTCCACCTCGCCGACGGGCGCCTCCAGGCTCGCCTGCTCGCCTGCGTCGACGTCGAGGACAAGATCCCGCGGACCCTGGCGACGCTCGGCTCGATGGCGGGGCGGCGCACGTTGCTGTTGGGCGCCCGGCCGGGCAGCTTCCGTGCCCGCCAGCTGGACGTCCTGGGAGCGCAGGTCGTGACGTGGCCTGATGTGACGGGTCCGGCCTCGTCTGACGAGCCGTTCGACGTGGCCGTGACGTGGTGGGATGGCTTCGATGACGGCGAGTCGGACCCGGTGGCGCCGCTCACGCCGGTCGAGCAGCTGCTGGCGCCCGGCGCGCGACTCCTCGTGGTCCAGGACTACGGGCGCGATGAGGTATCCCCCCTGTACGGGGACCCGGCGCGTGATGCTCGACTCCAGCAGTGGAGCCGGCGGGATGGGCCCGTCCTGGGGGCAGGCTTCAAAGTCCGGACCCTCCATTGCCGGTGGACCTTCCCCGACCTCTCCGCGGCCGCCGACCTCCTGCATCGGGCCTTCCCGGCGACCGGAGCCGCGATCGCGGCGCGCATGGTCCGGCCCCGTCTGGACTACCGGGTCGCGGTGTATCACCGCATCGTGGGCAATCGCAGGGCCGCGGCATGAGTACGCCACGCAAAGTGCCGAACCCGTCGAAGCCCTCCCTCGCGGCTCGGCTGGCCGAGCAGATCACCCCCGGCCGCATCGCCGTCCTCATCGCCTTCGGCATCGCCGTGGTCGTCATCGCCTATGCGGCGCGCATCGACCAATCCGATACGCAGCTGCCGCTACTCACGACCGGATTCGTGCTCCTTGGCCTGGTCTTCCTGACCCTTGCCGCGTGGGGCTGCCTGTCCCTCATCCACGCGGGGGATGCGGCGGACGGGCGAACGGCCTTCTTCGCCGCCCTGTTCGGCGGCCTGTGTGCCATCGCGGCAGCCGGTTCGCTCGGCGGCGCAGTCGTGCTGGCCCTCATCTGGAAGACCACGAGCTGAGGCCGCTGTGCGCCGCTGGGCCGGCCGGCCAGGGGCCGCGTGTACACTCGGCCGACGGCGCCCCCATCGTCTAGAGGCCTAGGACGCCACCCTTTCAAGGTGGAGATCAGGGG
>CAZFGT010000064.1:0-9257 GCA_964518505.1 uncultured Anaerolineaceae bacterium
GTCCCGTGACCTGCCGGGTCAGGATCCAGCGGGGAATGGCCATCCGGGGGCTGCCGTGCCCGGCCCATGGAGCAAGGATCCGATCGCCTGTGAGGCCCACAAGCGACCGACGGACGACTGCGCACCCCCGCTTCGGCCCTGATCCGGCGGCAGCCCCGGGCTCTGAAGCGCCGGATTCGGCCCGTGGTCCAGCACATGCGAGGCGGTCGGGGCCTGCTGATCCGCCCGGCTCGGCCCCAAGAGGCGTGTCCGGTACCTAGGGCGTCAGTCCCTGTTCCTTCTTTGCCCCCGAAGCAAGGCTTGCCCACCGGGCACGCGCGGGCCGATGATGGGGAGGTGAACCAGCCCGAGCCGGTACCCGTGAGCGGCGCCAGCACGCGCCGTGGCGTGGGGCCGCGGGACGAGCTGCTGCTGATGCCGATCGCCACCGTCATGGGGCTCGGCATCGCCTGGCTGGACTCCCGGCCGGGCTACGACGCCACCGGCATGACCGTCGTGCTCCTCCTGCTGGGAGCCCTGGCCGTGGCCGCGGCATCGGGCCGCCGGCCGTGGCTGTGGGCCGTCCAGGTGGGGGTCTGGGTGCCGCTCTTCGAGATCGGCGGGCCGTCGGGCGCAGCGTCGCTTGCGGCGCTCGTCATCACCGGGATCGGCGCGACGATCGGGTATCTCGTGGCGCGCGCGGTCCGGCTGGGCTAGGCCGACTCCGCGGCGACCGCCGGCCCGAGTTCGCGCACGAGAGCCCAGAACCGCTCCAGATGCCGCGGCTCCGTCCGCAGGTTGCCGAGCGCCACGCGCAGGGTGAAGCGGCCCCGCAGGCGAGTGTGCGAGATGAACACCTCGCCCGTTCCGTTGAGCTGCTCCATCAGCTGCTGGTTGAGCCGATCCAGGAACACGTCGTCATCCATGCCGCGGGGATGCCAGCGGAAGCAGACCGTGGCGAAGGGGACGGGCGCGAGCCGCTCGGCATCGGGCTCAGCATCGACCCATCCGGCGAAGATGGCGGCCTGCTCGAGGTGCTGGGCGATGCGGGATCGCAGGCCATCAAGACCGAAGTACCGCATGACGAACCAGATCTTGAGGGCCCGGAAGCGGCGCCCCAGCTGGGGCTGGTACTCGTTGTAGTCGTGCACGGCGGCCTGGTCGGTGGTGCGCAGGTACTCCGGCACCAGGCTCAGGGCCTCGCGCAGCACGGTCAGCCGGCGCGAGAGGAGCAGCGAGCAGTCGAGCGGCGTGAAGAGCCACTTGTGGGGGTTCACGACGATCGAATCGGCCCGCTCCCAGCCGGCGAAGGGCGCGCGGTGATCGGGCAGGAGCGCGACCACCCCCGCGTATGCCGCGTCGACGTGCAGCCAGACGCCCTCGCGGGCCGCGATGTCGGCCAGGACGTCGACCGGATCGATCGCGTTGGAGCCGGTGGTGCCGACGGTGGCCACGATCGCGGCCGGCCGGATGCCCGCGGCGCGATCCTCCGCGATGGCCGCCTCCAGGGCGGCCGGGTCCATCGCGTAGGCGTCGTCGACGGCGATGCGACGCACCCCGGCCCGGCCCAGGCCCAGGATCATGCCCGCCTTCTCGATCGAGCTGTGGGCCTCGGCGGAGGCGTAGATCCGCAGCGGGGCCCCGTACAGGCCGGCCGCCGCCGCATCGCCGGTGGCCAGCTGGCGGGCCGCAGCCAGCGCCGCCAGGCTCGACGTCGACGCCGTGTCGGTGAACAGCCCGTCGAACGGCGCGGGCAGGCCCAGGGCCTCCCGCAGCCAGCCGACGGTGACCTCCTCCAGTTCCGTCGCCGCCGGACTCGTACGCCACAGCATGGCGTTGGCGACGAGCGTGCTCATCAGCATCTCGCCCAGGATGCCCGGGCCCGAGGCGGTGGACGGGAAGTAGGCCAGGAAGCCCGGATGCTGCCAGTGCGTGATGTTGGGTTCGATGAACGCGCGGTAGTCGGCCAGGATCCGCCCCAAGGGCTCGGGACCCGATGGGGCCGTCGCCGGCAGGTTGACCCGGATGTCACCCGGCGCCACGTCCGGCAGCACGGGCCGATCCTCGACCGTGGCCAGGTAGTCGGCCATGAGGTCGGCCACCTCATGGGCGGCGCGGCGGAACGCCTCGACGTCCATGTCGCCCTGGCCGGCGAGCTGGGCCGGGTCGAGCGGCCCGTCGGTCACGCCAGCGCGTCCAGCAGGCGCTGCGAGCTCGTGGCGATCTCGGCCACGGCGGCCTCGAAGGCGTCCCGATTGCGCATCGACGGCTGGCGGTAGCCGCTGACCTTGCGCACGTACTGCAGCGCGGCGGCCCGCACGTCCTCGGACGAGGCGGCCGGCTCGGCGTTGCGGAGGGTCTTGATGCTGCGGCACATGGGCGGTTCCTCCGTGTCGACGGATCGGGTGGTGGCGACAGCAGCGTAGTGCACGGATACGTCAGATGGGCGTATTGCCCCGCGGCGCGGCCGCTGCCACCTTCGCTACCTCGCCCGTCACGGGGCGAGGGCACACCCGTCCCTCCCCGGCCGCCGACGAACGCCGACGCGGCCGGGGAGCGACGCGGGCCATCGGGTCGCCGAGGCGGTGCGCCCGCTGTTCACCGGCTGAAGGCGGGCAGGTACATTCGGGCGGTCGTCGTCCAGCCGGACTGGTGATGGCGTCAGGTGCGGCGTCGGGCGGACGATGGAGCGCCGGCCGTTCGGCCGGATCCGCACGAGGTGCTTGACACCATGTCCTCGACCCCCTCGACACGCTCGGCAGCTGTCACCCTGAGCGCGCCCGCCGTCCTGATGATCGTCGCCATCGCGCTGTTCGTCCTGGGCGGGCTCGGTCTGGGCGTCGGCTCGTCACTCTCCGTCACCGACCTGGGCCTGGCGGTCTTCGCCCTGGCCTTCCTGTACGACCTCATGAAGCGCTGACCGTCGGCGGGCGCGCTCGACCCCGGAGAGGAGGATCCGAGGGAGCGCGTCGTGTACCCCGAGGTCGTCCCAGTCACGACCACGAGGGCAACGACTGGAGCCTATGAGGGCCGCCAAACCGCGGCCATGCACCGAAGGTCAGGGGGTCGCACGCCCCGAAGGTCCTGGGGCTGTCAGTCGCCGAGGCAGGTCCCCACGTCGCGCGCCGCGCGCACCCAGGGGTGGTCGAGCGGCACCGTCTTGCGACGCCCCGCGACCAGTTCGAGGGCCACCGGCACGGTGCCGTCACCGCGCGCCGCGACCATCACGCCGAAGATCCCGTCGGCCACGTACTGGGCGCCCGCGTCGCCGAGCCGCGTGGCCAGGACGCGGTCGGCCGCCGACGGCGCCCCGCCGCGCTGCACGTAGCCCAGGATCGTCACCCGCGACTCCAGGCCGGTCATCTCCTCCAGGCGGCGAGCCAGGTGGAGCGTGCCGTCGAGGTGGCCCGCTTCCAGGGCGGCGACCTCCGCCGCGGCAGCCGCCTTCTCCACCGGTGACGCGGCCGCCGACCGCCGTGAGAGCGCGGCCTGGTAGATGCGCGCGTCGCCGACCTCCATCGCCCCTTCGGCGACGGCGACGATGCTGAAGTTCGTGCCCAGCCGGCTGCGGCGACGGATGGCCGCCACGATGCGCTCGATGTCGTAGGGCATCTCCGGGATGAGGATCACGTCCGCCCCGCCCGCCAGGCCGGCGGCCAGCGTCAGCCATCCGGCGCGGTGACCCATGATCTCGGTGACGATGATGCGGTGGTGGCTGTGGGCCGTGCTGTGGAGCCGGTCGATGGCATCGGTAGCGATCTCCAGGGCCGTGGCGAAGCCGATCGTGGCATCGGTCTCGGCGACGTCGTTGTCGATGGTCTTGGGCAACGTGACGACGTTCAGGCCCGCGTGGGCCAAGCGCAGGGCGTTCTTCTGCGTCCCACCGCCGCCCAGGCAGACGATCGCGTCCAGGTGGCGCCGCTCATAGGTGGCGACGATGGCCGGCGTCGCGTCCACCACGGCGCCGTCGCGCGGCATGCGGTGCGGCTTGTCACGGCTGGTCCCCAGGATCGTCCCGCCGACGGTCAGGATGCCCGCCAGGACCGGCGAGTCGAGCCGCATGCGGTGGTCGTCGGCGAGGCCCCGGAAACCGTCGCGGAACCCGACGAGCTGCATGCCATGGCGTCCCAGGGCCGACTTGCCGAGGGCCCGGATCGCCGCGTTCAAGCCGGGACTGTCGCCGCCCGCCGTGAGGATGCCGATGCGTCGGGGGCTCGCCACGACGGCCAGTATGGTCGAAGCGACCTCAGGCGGAGGGACCGATCGACCAGGCCTCCAGCTGGGCCTCGATGGCGTCGTAGACCGCGCGGTCGGCGAAGTAGTTCGAGTGGTCGTCGGGGAAGGCGAACGCGGGGTCCTGCACGAGGCGGTCCACGATGCGCGCGTCGGCCCCGAAGATGGACCGCACGGGGAACGACATGTAGTCGTCGGGGTCCCACACGTTGAGCCACGGGCGGAAGGGACTGGGCGGGGGTGAGGTGCGAGGGAGGCTGGTGAGGCCGCCGCACTGGTAGACCATGGGCACCTGGGAGCCGACCGTGACCACGGCATCGACCGTCCCAGCGGGCGCCACGGCCAGGGCGTCCACGAGGAGCAGACCGCCCAGGCTCAACCCGAGCGCGATCCGCGGCCCGCCCGTGCGGGGACCGCGGGCCGCCATCCAGGCCAACATCTGGCCGCGCATCTCCTCGCCGTGGTGCAGGTAGTAGACCGCGTCGGCGATGGTGCGCCACAGCTTGGGGATGGCGCTGTGGTAGAAGGTCCGCAGGACCGGCCGCTCCACGCCGCTGACCAGGTCGCCCAGGTCGGGGATCTCCACGCCGCCCGGGCCCAGGTGGACGTCGGCCGGCGGGGCGCCGTCGAACCGTGCCCGCAGGTACGCATCAAGGTCGGTCCGCGGCTCGATCCCCGGGCGGGCATCCTCCCACCACGGGATGCGCACGGGAGCGACCCCCACGGCGTGCCTGATCTGCTCCGCCTGGGCGAGCCGGGCGTCGGGCGTGCCCGCCCCGTGGGCGAACCAGATCTCGCAGGCCGCCAGGCGCGGCCAGGGCCGAGCCGGGCGGGCGGCCGTCACGTGCCCGCCTCCAGGCCGACGGCGAGCGTCACGATCGCCCGCCCCGCGGTGAGCTGGTAGTCGTAGCGCCCACTCGGCCACACGGCCCGGTCGAGCCGCCAGGGCGGCCGCGCTCGTGCGCCGGGCAACCGGTCGCAGGGTCGCTCGCCGAGCCCCGCCGAGTCGGCCCCGCGGCGGTCAGGCCGGGCGAGGCGGCTTGGGCTTCTTGGGCTTGGGTTGCTTCTTGGGGTTCTTGTCGCCCACGATCGAGCCTCCTGCTGGATCCGATCGCGCCATGCTACGCGATGCTCACGGGATGGGCGAGGCCTCGGACTGACCCACGTAGCCGTCAGCCCCGAGCCACAGGGTCACCGTCTCCCCATGACCGGCTTGCGGATCGGCCTGCGGCAGCTGCAGCGTGAGGTCCACGCGCCACAGCTGCAGCGGCGTCGTGGTGATCAGCGTCGAGCAGGTCGCGAGCTGCGGGGCGGCCAGGTCCGTGCCGTCCGGCAGCGACGAGACCAGCATCTGACGCGTGCCGCTGGTCGGGAAACAGGCCCAGGACGGGTCGTTCTGCAGCTGGCCCGCGAGGGCTTGCGCCACGGCCGCGGTCGCCGCGTCGGATCCGCTGGGGAGGGGCGTCGGCGGCGGGTCATAGCGCAGGCTGGCGACCATCGCGTCGAGCTGCCCCTGCAGCTGGTCGAGGTCGGGGCCGCGCATCTGCGCCTCGATCATGTAGACGTTGTCGATGAAGCCAGGTGCGGCGATGGTCCACGTCACCGTCCGGTCGACCCCCGGCACGGCCGCGTCCGGCCCGTCCGTCTCGACATAGCCCGGCAGGCCCCCGATGGTGAGCGGAGTGGCGTCGCTGGGAACCTGAGTGATGTCCGTGCCGGGTGATCCGTACGACATGACCGCCACGACCAGGGTGTCCTGGCTGAGCGTGAACCGGTCCGCGCAATCCACGCTGGTCGAATCGGACGCCGCGGTGGTCGCACACGGCTCGGGCACGTTCACCGTGGCCAGGTAGGCGATCACGCGGCTGAAGGACGACTGCACGTCGTAGTGGAACTCCTGCCACGCGGCCGGATACTCGAACCCCAGCCCGCCCTCGTCGAACGACGTGGTGCCCGTGGCCGGCGGCGTGGACGGGGCGACGCCGCAGGCGACCACGAGGGCCAGCGCGGCCAGCGGTGCCACCCGGATCAGGCGTGCGTGCACGGTCCCACTATGCCCCACCGGGGCTGGGATACTGCGCGCCGTGGAACAGGCGCGGGTCGTCGTCATCGGCGGTGGCATCACGGGCTGCAGCGTGGCCTACCACCTGGCCCAGGCCGGCTGGACGGACGTGCTCCTGGTCGAGAAGGGCCAGCTGACGAGCGGCGCGACGGCCCATGCGGCGGGTCTGGTCACGGTACTCAGCCCGTCGGCCACGATGATGGGCTTCCGCCGCTACAGCGTGGAGCTGTACGGCCGGCTCGGCGTGTTCCAGGCGGTGGGCAGCCTGCGGCTCGCGTCGAGCCCCGACCAACTGATCGAGCTGCACCGCTCGGCCAGCCGCGCTCGCGCCCTGGGCCTGGACGCCGAGGTCATCTCGGCCGCCGAAGCCCGCCGCCTGGCCCCGGCCCTCAGCGGCGACGAGTTGTACGGCGCGATCCACCTGCCCCAGGACGGCCATCTCGATCCGCACAGCACGACCCATGCCGTCGCCGCCGCGGCACGCGCCATGGGCGCGCGGATCCGCACCGGCGTGCGGGTCACGGGCATCGAACTCGGGCCCGACCGCGCCGTGCGCCGGGTGCTGACCGATCAGGGCCCCATCGACACCCAGCTGGTGGTGGACGCCGCGGGGTTGTGGGGCCCCCAGGTCGCGGCGATGGTGGGCGCCTTCGCGCCATCCACGCCCGTCGACCACCAGCACATCGCCCTGCGGGCCGTGCCCGGCCACGAGTTGCCGCCGGACATGCCCTGCTTCCGCGACCCGGACAACCTGGTCTACGGCCGCAGCGAGCCGGGCGGCGGGATGCTCTTCGGGGGTTATGAGCAGGCGCCGGTGGCGCGGTGGATCGACGGGGTGCCGTGGGATCACGAGGCCCGCTCGCTGCCGCCGGACATGGCCCGCTTCGAGCCGTTGCTGGCCGGCGCGATCCGCCGCTTCCCGTTCCTGGAGCGTGCCGAGGTCGTGCGCCTGGTGTGCCATCCCGACGCCATGACGCCGGACGCCAATCCGCTGCTGGGCCCCATGCCCGGCGTGCGCGGCTTCTGGCTCGCCGCCGGCCTGTCGCTCAACGGGTTCGGGGGCGGCGGCGGTATCGGGCGGACGATCGCCGCGTGGATCACGACCGGCGAGCCGGACGTGGACGTCGCGTCGTACCGGGCCTGGCGATTCGGGCCGGTCTTCAACGACCCGGTCTACGCCGCCGAGCTGGCCAAGGAGACCTACCGCTACTACTACCGGCTGCGCTACCCCGACGACGTGGACGAGGCTGGCCGGCCAAGGCGGCTCAGCGCCCTCCACGGCCGGCTCCAGGAAGCCGGCACGGTCTTCGCCGTCAAGCACGGCTGGGAGCGGCCCGACCGTGTCCGCCCCGGCGAAGCATGGCGCCGGGCCGGCCCCGACCAGCGGGCCTGGGGCTGGGGGACGCCCCCGTACCTGGACGCCGTGGCTCAGGAGTGCCGGGCGGTCCGGGAGCGGGTCGGCCTCATCGACCTCAGTTCGTTCGGCAAGATCCAGGTGGAGGGTCCGGGCGCGCTCGCCCTGCTGCAGCGGGTGGCCGCGAACGAGATGGACCGCGCCGTCGGGGCCGTCACTTACACGCCGTTCCTGGACACGCGGGGCGGCATGGTCGCCGACGTGACGGTGTCGCGGCTGGCCGCGGACCGCTTCCGGGTCGTGACGGGCGCGGGCTACGTGACCGGCGACCTGGGGTGGCTCCGCGCCCACATCTCGCCCGCCGACGGTCAGGTCTCGCTGCGTGACGCGAGTGACGAGCTGGCCTGCCTCGGCCTATGGGGTCCCCGCGCCCGCGATGTGCTGGCCGGCGCGACCGACGACGACGTCAGCGGCGCGGCGCTGCCGATGCGCGCGGCGCGGACGATCCATGTCGGCGGGGCGCCGGTCCTGGCGGCCCGCATCAGCTACGCCGGGGAGCTGGGCTGGGAGCTGTACATGGACCGTGACTGGGCAGTCCAGGTCTGGGACCGCCTCGTCGCCGGCGGCGCCGGGTTCGGCTTGCGGCCCTTCGGCTACCGCGCGCTGGAGTCGCTGCGCATGGAGAAGGGCTATCGCTACTACGGCACCGACCTGACCGCCCTCGAGACGCCGCATGAGGCCGGCCTGAGCGCGTTCGTACGGCCGGCCAAGGAGCCGTTCATCGGGCGCGACGCGCTGGCCGACCGCACCACGCCGGATCGTCGCTTGCGCACCGTCGCCGTCGGCGACGATGGCTGGCAGGCCGTCTACGGCGGCGAGGCCGTGCTGGCCGGCGACCGGGTCGTGGGGCGCCTGCGCAGCGTGGCATACGGCTTCACGGTCGGCCGCATGATCGGCTACGTGTACCTGCCGGCTGACACGCCGGAGGGGGCGCAGCTGGCGGTCGACGCGCTGGACAGGCGCATCCCGGCCCAGGTCGTGGCGGACGTGCTGGTCGATCCCGCCGGCGAGCGCATGCGCGCCTGAGGCCGCGGTCAGGCCGCGTCGGCAACCGCGTGCGTGGCGGGCCGTCTACGTTGCACGGGACGACGCTTCCGACAGCGGGACGAGAGCTCAGGGTACAAACGTTGCGCGGCGCGGCACAGGCGGCGGCGGAGCCACCGGGCCGGACGGGGTCACGCGTCAGATGCGTCCTCCGGTGCAACGAGCGGCCGGGAGCCGGCGGCCTCGGCGTCAGGCCGCGTCGGGATCCTTCGCGACGGCGGTCAGCCAGCGCCCCAGATCGGGCGACGTGAGGCCGGCCTGCGCGCGGGTCCACCGCTCCAGGGCCCAGCCCCAGAAGTCGTAGTCGATGGTCGAGACCCTGGCCTGGATGGCCGCCCACAGCGTCCAGCCCACGTCCGACATGATCATGTCCAAACGCAGGCGCGCCAGCAGCGGCGCGCTGGCGCGGCCGAAGTACGCTGCGCACAGGGCGGCCACGCGCCCCTCGTCCCAGCCCAGTTCCTGGCAGGTGTTGCCCAGCTCGAAGGTCGGGTCGTTGTTGCCGCTGTACTCGTAGTCGACGAT
>CAZFGT010000065.1:0-9088 GCA_964518505.1 uncultured Anaerolineaceae bacterium
AGGCCTTCGAGGGCACGGGCATGGGCCTGGCGATCTGCCGCCGGATCGTGACCCTTCGCGGGGGGACGATCACGGCCACGTCGCGCCCTGGCGCCGGTGCCACCTTCGTCATCGTGCTTCCCGGCATCGTGGCGAGCCCCCACGGCACCGGACCCGCGGCATGAACCGCACCGACATGGCATCGATCCTCTACGTGGAGGACGACCCCGACGACCGATTGCTGGCCGAGATGGCGTATCGCGAGAGTGGCGTTGCCAACCCCCTGGTGGTCGTGGCCGACGGGGACGAGGCCCTGCAGTACCTACGCCGCGAGGGCCGTCACGCCGATCGCGTCGGGATGGCCCAACCGGGCATCATCCTGCTCGACCTCAACATGCCGGGGACGGATGGCCGTGAGACCCTCGAGATCATCAAGGCCGACCCCGTCCTGCGACGCATCCCGGTCGTGGTCCTGACCACGTCGTCCGCCGGACGTGACATCGCCACGAGCTACGACCGGGGCGCCAACTCCTACATCGTCAAGCCGGCGGCATTCGCGAGTCTCGTGCGGCTCTTCGAGCGACTGGGCGAGTACTGGTTCGAGATCGGCTCGCTGGCATCAGAGGACGGACGATGAGACCGACCGTCGGAGGATCGGCGTGACTGGCCCCCCGATCGCCCGCAAGCCTATCCGCGTGCTCTTGATCGACGACGACGAGGACGAACTCGTGTTGACGCGATCCGTCCTGAAACGAGTCGAGGACGTCCGATATGAGCTGGACTGGGTGGGGACGTTCGGGGAAGGCCTCGCGTCGATCATCCGCAACGATCACGACGCCTACCTGATCGATCAGTACCTCGGGTATCGGACGGGGATCGAACTGGTGCGCGAAGCGCGCGCGGCCGGCAGTCTCGCCGCCCTGATCATGCTGACCGGGCACCGCGATCGAGACACCGACCTCGAGGCGAGCGAGGCCGGCGCGACCGGCTTCCTCCTCAAGGGCAAGACCGACCCCGCGCTGCTCGACCGGACCCTGCGGTACTCGGTCGCACAGGCCGCTGTGGCGTCGGCGCTCGAGCGTTCGCGGCGCCAGATAGCCGGCCTCGACGAGATCGGGCGCACCCTCGTAGAGGACGGTCCGACGCCGACAACCATGGGGCGGGTCGTGGACCTCCTCATCGATCGCTTCGCCATCCAGCAGGTCTCGATCTACCTGGCTGACGGGGACAGCCTGCACCTGGCCGGCCAGGTCGGCTACGAGCACCCGGTACCGAGCCTGCGCCGCCTCGACGCCGCGGTCGAGCGAGTCGCGCGGGCGCGGCAGCCGATCTTCGTCCCGAGTCTCAGCCCGACCCTCGGCCACCCCGACGACGGACACGACGTCGCCTGCGAGCTATCCGTTCCGCTCATGGTCGCCGGCGAGCTGGCGGGACTCATGAACGTCCCGTCACCGGTGGCTGCCCCCATCGGCGAACAGGGCCTCGCCGACATCCGTCTGATCGCCGATCGTCTGACGGCCGCCCTGGAAGTCGTTCACGAACGCACGGCTGCCGATGAGCGGTTGGCCACGGCCCGCCGACAATTGCTCGCCGGCCCGCAACCGTCGACGCAGCAGAGCCTGATCGATGGCCAGACGATGGCCTACCGGCGCTCGTTGCTCGAACCGCTGCTCGAGATAGCGATCGCGTCAGCCGGGGGGGAGCAGGGCCAGAACGTCGGGCTGCTCCTGGTCGCGTGTAACGATGCGAGCCCTGACATGGTGTCCCGGCTGGCCGAGCAAGCGAGGGCCGTCTTCACCAAACATCCGTGCGTGCGCTTCGCGGAGGCCGAGCTCGCCGTGCTCATCGCGGCGGCCGACGCCGCGGCCGTGAGGTCCCAGGCGGGCGACCTCGTTGCTCTGGCGCGGGCGGCCGGATTGGAGGTGTGGTGCGGCTACGCTTCGCTGACAGCGGGCTGGGGCGCGAGCGACCTCGTCGCCGGCGCCGAGGCAGCGTTGGAGTACGCGAGGCGGCTGGGTCCCGGGGCGTTCGTCGGCTAAGGCCAGGGTGACGTGGCCACGGAGTCGCCGAAGGTAGGCCTGGCGGTTACCAGGATCGCCGTGACCTCCACATCGGGCGGGGGCATGGGTGCAGCGGGAAGGAGCATCTCGTCACCGGCACCGGGTCCGCCGAGTTCTGGTCGGCCATGGGCCGAAGTACCCTTGCGCGATGGGACTATCGTGGTCCCCGCACCAACGATCAGGTACGGCGCCATGCTGCTTCCATCGAACCTGGACTCGTCCCCGGACCCGGGTGGCGATCCTGACCTGCCGCCGCTCCTGGACGGGATCCTCCCGGCGACGGTTCAGGCTCTGCGCGAGATCTGGACGCCGCTGACGCTCGCGCGTGGCGATGTGATCACACACCAGGGCGACGATCCAAAGATCGCGATCGTTGTCGAGGGGCTTCTGACGTTGCGGCGTGAGTCGCCCAATGGACGCCGGTACACCCTGGCGCTGATCGGGCCGGGCCACGTCGTTGGGCTGTGGTCCAGCTGGAGACATACCCAAGCGAGGTTCGACCTCGTGGCTCTGTCCTCCGCACGAGTGCTCCTCCTGCCTGGTCCTGAGGTGCAACGCCTGGCCGAACAGGACATCGGCCTGGCTCTCGCGCTGCTGGAGGTGGCCGTCGGGGCCCTTGGATTGGCCTACGAGCGACTCGATGAAGCGACGTTTGACACAGCACGCAGGCGGCTCGCGACGATCATGCTCGCCTATGGCGACATCCTGACCGGTGTCCGTACACAGGTCACCCGGACCGAACTCGCCGGATTGATCGGCACGAGCCGCGAGATGCTGGGTCAGGTCCTGCGTGACCTCGAATCGCGGGCGGTGATGGCCCGTCGTGGGGGGCGCCTCGTCATCCTGAACCGTCCCGAGCTGAAGCGCCTCGGAGGTTGGACCGACGATGGCGCGGGACGCCGCCGCCGGCTCCGCGCGCTCATCGACTGAGATCATGGCCACGCGCCACCGGAGGCGCGCCCACCGACGGTGACGAGCCCGCTCGAGCCGTGACGCGCACGGTGCGGGGCGTCACCGGATTGCTTCCCTAGCGGAACTTGTTCCTCACGCCGCTCGCCGACCAGGGGCACGCTGGCACGCAAGCAGATAGGTGGTCACACAGGCTGATCCATCGGCTGCCCGACCCGACGGGGGCGCGACATGGGCAGGTCCGAGGCCGCGACCGTGACGCACTCCACGATGCAGCGGGCCGTGCTCCTGACCGGGGGGCTCCTCGTGTCACTCAACGTCAGCATGGTCCTGCTCCTTCATGCGGCGCTGCGCCGTCGGGCGGATGCCCAGGCCGAGGTGGTCGCGGTGAACCGGAGCTTGGAGCGGCGGCTGGCCGAGCACACGGCGGCCCTCGAGGCGGCAAACCACGAGCTCGAATCCTTCAGCTACTCGGTCAGTCACGACTTGCGAGCGCCACTCCGCTCGATCGACGGCTTCAGCCAGATCCTCCTTGACGAGCACGCGGACCAGCTCAACGCGGAGGGTCAGCGAGTCCTTGGGGCCGTCGTGCGCAACGTCAAGCGCATGGGCGCCATCATCGACGACCTGCTGGCGTTCTCCCGCGTGGGCCGCAGAGAACTCGAGCATCGAACCGTCGACATGGGCCGCCTGGCGCGCTCGGTGGCCGACGAGCTGCGGGCAGCCGAACCAGCTCGCGACGTCGAGTTCGACATCGGATCGCTCCACAGCGTGTCCGGTGACATGAACCTGCTCCGCCAGGTTTGGGTGAACCTTCTGAGCAACGCGATGGAATTCACGCGACCAGTCGAGCAGCCGCGAATCGAGGTCCGCTGCGAGAAGGGCGAAGGTGGCTGCCGCTACACCGTGCGCGACAACGGCGTCGGCTTTGACCCCGCCTATGCCGACAAACTCTTCCAGCCGTTCCAGCGGCTGCACGCAGGCACGCAGTTCGAGGGCACGGGCATCGGTCTCGCGATCGTGGCCCGCATCGTCCAGCGTCACGGCGGCCAGGTCTGGGCCGACGGTGCGCTCGAGGCCGGGGCGACCTTCGGCTTCTCCATCCCCGAGGCGAGGAACGGATGATGCACCCCGACCCGGTCGAGATCTTGCTCGTCGATGACGATCCCGACGACATCGAGCTGACCCTGCGCGCCCTCCAGCGCCACGACCTTGCCAACCGGGTTCGGGTCGTGCGCGACGGCGTCGAAGCCCTGGCGTACCTCCTGCCGGACGATCCCGACCTCGCGCAGGCCGGAGGCTTGCCAAAGCTGGTTCTCCTCGATCTCAAGCTGCCACGCGTCGACGGGCTCGAAGTGCTGTGCCGCCTCAAGGCTGCGGCGACGACACGGAGCGTTCCGATCGTCGTCCTGACATCGTCCCGCGAGGAGCGCGACATGATCCGAAGCTATGACCTGGGGGTCAACAGCTACATCGTCAAGCCGGTCGACTTCGAGCAGTTCATGCGCGCCGTCGGCGATCTCGGGCTGTACTGGCTGTTCCTCAACCAGGTTCCTCGATGACTGCCCTCGAGCTGCCCGTCCGCGTCCTGCTGGTCGAGGACTCGGCGGACGACGCCGAGCTCATCGTTCGAAGGCTCCTTGATGCGGGTGTGGCCGCGGCTACGCGACTCGTCACCGATGAGGCGGGTCTGCGCGCCGAGCTGGCGGCCTTCTCGCCCGAACTGATCCTGGCGGACTGGTCCCTACCCGGCTTCTCGGGTCGCGCCGCCGTGGCGATCGCCCACGCCTGGGACCCCGCGGTGCCATGCATCCTCGTCTCGGGCACTCTCGGGGAGGACCTGGTCGTGGAAGCCCTCCGTACGGGCGCCACCGACTACGTGCTCAAGCAGCGCCTCGAGGCGCTCGGCCCGGCGGTGCGGCGAGCCCTTGCCGAGGCGGCCGAGCACCGCGAGACAACCCGGCTCGAAGCCGAGCTGGCGACCTCACAGGCGGCGATGCGCGGCGCCCTTGACGCGATGGCCGACCCGTTCGCTATCTGCTCGGCCATCCGTGACGCGAGCGGAGCGATCGTCGACTTCGCCATCGTGTTCGCCAATCGCGCTGCCGCCGCGTTTGCCGGCCTGACCCCGAACGATATCGCCGGCCACAGCTTCCAAACCGCGCTGCCCGAAGGTTTACGGACCAACCTCTTCGCCGCGAGCGTCGACGTCGTCGAGACAGGCCACCCGTTCACAGCCGACGGATTGGGCACCGGTCACCGGATCGGAGCGGGGTCTGCCAACGAATCGTTGATCGACATCACGATCGCGCCGTTCGAGGATGGGTTCTTCGTGGTCTTCCGAGATGTGACTGAGCGGGTGCTGGTCGCCCGAGAACGCAATCGTCTGGCCGCCGTCGTCGAGGAGTCGACCGACGCGATCACCCTCGCGGATGCCGACGGGCTGGTCACGTACGCCAACCCGGCCTTCCAGAGACTCGTTGACCTGCCCGAGGCCCAGATCACCGGCCAACCGATGTCGGTCATCGCGAGCGCGGTGCTCGATGCCGCACAGGTCGCCAAGGTGGACGCTCTCGTCCGCTCGGGCCGTCCCTGGCGCGGCGAGGTCGACGTCGTGCCGGCGGTCGGAGTGGTGCGGCGCGTAGAGCTCACGGTGAACCCGCGCATCGGTCCCGACCAAGTCGTCTCGGCGATCGTCACGGTCATGCACGACGTCACCGACCTGCGCGAGGCGCAGGCCGATCTGGCGCTGCAGGCCGACCTCCGCTCGCATCTGTCCGACGTTCTGCGGGGGGTCCGCGGGGACACGACGCTCGAGCAGGCCGCCCAGATGATCTGCGACCAGCTGGTGACCCTGCCCAACATCCATCAGGCCGCGGTCGACGTGTTCCTGGCTCCCGACGAGTTGCGGGTGATCGGACTGGCCGCTCCGACCGGCTTCCCCCTGGCCGTCGGAGATGTCCTGCCAGCCAGCCGCGCGGCGCTGATCCACAAGCGCCTGCAGTCAGGCTCCTGGGCCTGGTATGCGGGCGAGGACTCGACCGGAGACGACTGGGCCGGCCGCACCGTCGAAGCCGGACTTCGCGCCTCGGCGTACGGCCCGATCGCGCTCGGTGAGGAATTGGTCGGCGCATTGGTGATCGGGACATACAGCGATGCCTTCGCGCGGACACTGGTCGAGAAGATGCCGGCGATCGTCTCGTTCAGCTCGACGTCCAGTGGGCTCGTCGCGTTGCGCATGCAGGCGATGCGCCGCGAGGCGAACAGCCGACGCTCCCTTGATGCGATGATCGCCGCTCGCGCCTTTCATCCGGTCTTCCAGCCGATCGTCGACCTCGAGTCTCGGGAGGTACTCGGGTACGAGGCATTGACCCGCTTCGACTCCGGCCAGCGACCGGACCTGTGCTTCGCCGAGGCGCACGCGGTCGACCTCGGACCTCGCCTGGAAGTGGCCACCCTCGAGGCGGCCCTGGCGTCGGCCGCTTCGCTCCCGAGTGGGCTGTGGTTGAGTGTGAACGTCTCGCCGACGCTACTTGCCGAGACCGGCACCCTGCGCGCGATCCTTCGGTCAGCCGGCCGCCCCGTCGTGGTCGAAGTGACCGAGCACGACGAGATCGTGGACTACGCGGCCGTGCGGGACGCCATCTACGCCGCCGGCAAGAGCACCCGTCTCGCGGTCGACGATGCTGGCGTTGGCGTCGCGAACTTCAACCACATCATCGAGCTTCGGCCCGACTTCGTGAAGCTGGACATCAGCCTCGTGCGCGGGATCAGTGCCGACCTCGGGCGGCAGGCTCTGGTGGTGGGCCTTCTGCATTTCGCGCGGACGGCGGGATGCCGGCTGATCGCGGAGGGGATAGAGACCGAGGAGGAGGCCACCACCCTGCGCCGGCTCGGCGTCGAGTTCGGGCAGGGCTATCTCTTCGGCCGGCCGGAGCCTGTCGAGACCTGGGGCCGCTCCCGGCGGTCAGAGGCGGAGATCCATGAGCGACCTGGCGGCTCCCGTCCCACGAACGGTCAGCGCACCGCCCTACGAAGTCATATCGCGCACGCAGCAGGTCCGCCTGCTTGACCGCCACACGGATCGACGGCTGGCGCACTGCTGAGTACTGCCCCACACGGGGGATGGCGCGCCGTGCATCGGGCGTCCATCGTCGAGATCAGCGGTACTCGCCCGTCCGCGGCGAGGACCGCGCGCTCAGGTCCGCCAGAGGCAGGCGGCGGTTCTGCCGCCTTCCCGGCCTATCCGGCACTCGCCTCGCCCATAGCGGGACGGCCCCGCGGACGGGAGCAGGGCGGCAAGGATGATCGGACCCACGGAGAAGGCGACGCGGGCTTCGGCCGGCAGGGACCTCGCGCGGGTCGCCCAGGCACGGGCCACCGTGCGGACGACTCAAGACGGCGCCGCCGACCGTATGGCTGGCAGCCGCGAAGACGCCCGGGCCTGGGACGAGCAGCAGTATCGCGAGCTGTTCGAGCGCGCCGTCGAGGGGATCTTCCGCACGACCGCCAGCGGCCGGCCACTGGCGATCAACAGCGCTGGGGCGCGATTGCTCGGGTACGACTCGCCAAGCGAGATGCTGGTCCAGGCGATCGAGGGCGCTGGGCCGGCCTGGATCGACCCGGACCGCCGGGCTGAGCTCGTTGAGCGTGTCCGCGCGGCCGGCGCCGTCTCGGATTTCGAGTACGAGGTCCACCGCCGCGACGGATCGACGGCGTGGCTCTCCATCCATGCGCGCGCCGTGTGGGACCCTGACGTCCCGGAGCTGTGCATCGAGGGCCAGATCGTCGACGTGACACGTCGGCGCGACGCCGAGCGGGCGGTGGTCGAGAGCCAGGAGCGGTATGTCTCGCTCTACGAGCACATGCTCGAGGGCGTCATCTCGTGCCGGATGCTGTTCGATGCAGCCGGGCAGCCTACCGACTGGATCTATCTCGATGTCAACGCCGCGTTCGAGGAGCTCACCGGCCTGGCGGACGTGACGGGCAAACCAGTCACGGAGGTGATCCCGGGCATCCGCGAGACGAATCCGGAGCTCTTCGAGATCTTCGGTCGCGTGACCAGAACCGGCCTGCCCGAGAAGTTCGAGACATACCTGCCCGCGCTCGAGCGGTGGTTCTCGGTCAGCGCGTCTCGCCCCCGACCCGGTCACGTCGCGGTCATCTTCGAGAACATCACCGAGCGCAAGCGCGTAGATGAGGAGCTGCGCGAGAGCGAGCAGCGGTACCGCGTGGTGGTGGACCATCTCACCGAAGGCGTCTTGGTGCAGGATGCCGCCGGGCGGATCACCGCGAGCAACCCCGCTGCCCGTGGCATCCTCGGTCTCACGGTCGACGAGCTCACCGGCCAGACGTTGTTCGATCCGGAGCTGCATGACGTGTGGGCCGACGGGACGCTGGTCCGCGGCGAGCACCATCCTGCCGCGATCGCCCGGATGACGGGACAGCCGGTGACCGGGATCGTCATGGGCGTGCAGCACGCCACTGACGCCACCCGCTGGCTGCTCGTGAATGCCCAGCCGCTCCGTGACGCGTTGGGGGATGAGCTCACGGGCGTCGTCGTCTCGTTCTCGGACGTCACCCAACGCGAACGACTCGCCCGCGAGCGGGAGTTCCTGGCCGCGATCGTCGAGGAGTCGGCCGACGGCATCGTCGTCACCGATGCGGACGACCGCGTCACCTATGCCAACCCCGCCTTCCTGGCCACCATCGGCCGAGGGCTGACGGAACTCGTCGGAACGGCGATGTCGGACGTCATGCTCGGCGTCCTGGACCCCGCCACCATCGCCGACGTCCAGCGGACGATCGCCGCCGGACATCGCTGGCTCGGCGCCATCGACCGGCGCGTGGGCGCGATCGACCGGCGGGCCGGCGTGGCGGATCGGCGGCAGACCGCCGCACCGATGCATCATGTCGAGGTCAGCGTTACGCCGCGGCGGGGCCCCGATGGCGCGGTGTCGAGCTACGTAAGCGTGACGCGCGACGTCACCGAGCTGCGCGACGCCGAGGCCGAGCTGGTTCTCGAGGCGCGCGTCCGTGCGGCCATGACCGAGAGCCTCCACGACATCCCCGCCGACGCCACGCTCGAGCAGGCGGCCCACGGGATCTGCGACCAGCTGGTGAAGCTGCCGTTCATCGAC
>CAZFGT010000066.1:0-8347 GCA_964518505.1 uncultured Anaerolineaceae bacterium
GGCTCGATGGCCACCACCTCGCGCACGTGGCGCGCCAGCGGCAGGGCGTAGCGGCCGGCACCCGCGCCGATGTCCAGCCAGACGTCGGTCGGGCGAGCGAGGCCGAGCAGGACGTTGGCCACGTCGTCGTCAGTGCGGTCGGGGTCGGCGCGGAAGATCGAGCTGGTGGAGGCGTAGAAGTCGGCCCCGTCGGGCACCTCGCGGAAGCGGTCCACCTGCTCACGGTTGGCCCGCACGCGGCGGGCCCAGGCGAGCTCGGCCAGGTCGGCCCGCCGGTCGATGTCCGGGTTGGCGCCCGCCAGCGGCACCTCCCGCACCGCCTCGGGGTGCGCCGCCAGCCAGGCACCGAGGCCTTGATCGCCCGCCAGACCCTGGGCCACCGGCCACAGGCCGGCCGGCAATAGCACCGGGTTGCGACCGCGATCGTGCTCGTAGCGCGGGACGATGGCGTGGGCGCCGTCAGCGGCCGCCAGGATCGCCTCGATGGCATCCGCGCGCAGCTCGGGCTGGTCGCCGAGGACGATGAGCGCGGCGTCCGGCGGCCTGCCGCTCCCCTCCCCGGCCGCTGCCAGGCCGACCTGGAGCGACGACGCCAGGCCACGCGACGGGTCGGGGTTGCGCACGCGGCGCTCGGTCCGCCAGTGCAGCGCCGCCTCCAGCGCCTCGGCGTCGTCGCCGAGGACCACGACGACGTTCGTCAGGCCCGATGCCGCCAGCGTATCGAGGACGTGCTGCAGGACCGGCCGTCCCTCCAGGTCGGCGAGGAGCTTGCCGCCCCCGAACCGGCTCCCCGCGCCGGCGGCCAGGACGACGGCCGTGACCCGGGCGCGCCCCTGGGTCAAGGGGTTTCGCACACCGCGGCGTAGCACCGCAGGATGGCGTCGGTAGCCCGATCCGCGTCGGCCTCGCGGGTCGACCAGTTGGCGACCGAGACGCGCATCGCGGCCTTGCCCCGCCAGTTCGTGCCGCCGAGCCAGATCGTGCCCTCCGCCTGGACCGCCGCGATGACCGCCTGGGTCACCGCGTCATCATCGGAGAAACGCACGAGGACCTGGTCCAGCACGACGTCGTTGAGGACGGCTACGCCGGGCGCGGCGGCGAGGGTCGCCGCCATCCGCGAGGCGATCGCGCAGCACCGCTCGACCAGCTCGGCCACGCCCTGGCGGCCCAACGAGCGGAGCGCCGCGTAGACCGTGAAGCCGCGGGCCCGCCGGCTCAGCTCCGGCACGTAGTCGAATGGATCGCGCGCGCTGCCCGGGGCCGGGGTCAGGTAGGCCGCGGCGATGCTCATGGCGGCGCGCAGGGCCGCTCCGTCGCGCACGAAGAGCAGGCCGGAGTCATATGGCACGTTGAGCCACTTGTGGGCGTCCGTGGCCCACGAGTCGGCCCGGTCGTGGCCGGCCAGCAGGTGCGCCCGCGCCGGGCTGGCCGCGGCCCACAGGCCGAAGGCGCCGTCGACGTGCAGCCAGGTCGCGGGCCGCTCGCGCACGCTGGCGGCGATCGCGGCCAGGTCATCGAACGCACCGCTGTTCACGTCGCCGGCCTGGGCGCACACGAGGACGGAGCCGGTGACGCCGGCCAGATCACGGCGCAGGGCGGCGGCGTCCATCCGCCCCTGATCGTCGGCCGGGATGCGGTGCGCCCGGCCACGGCCCAGGCCGGCCAGCCGCAGGGCCTTGACCATCGAGGCGTGGACGTGCTCGCCGACGAGGACCGTCAGCGGCGGCGCGCCGATGAGGCCGTCCTCCTCCACGTTCCAGCCGGCCGAGCGCAAGAGGGCGTGCCGAGCGGCCGCCACGGCCGTGAAGTTGGCCATCGTGGCGCCGGTGGCGAAACCGACCGACGTCTCGCGCGGCAGGCGAAGCAGCTCGACCATCCAGCGCCCGGCCACGTCCTCCACCACCGCGGCGGCCGGTGAGGCCACGTAGAGGCCGCCGTTCTGGTCCCAGGCCGACGTCAGCCAGTCGGCGGCCAGGCTGGCCGGCAGGCCGCCGCCGATGACGAAGCCGAAGTAGCGGGGCCCGGCCGACGCGATGAGGCCCGGGTCGGCCGCGCGGGCCAGGTCGGCCACCACCGTCGCCGGGTCGGTCGGGGCGTCGGGCACGGGTCCGCCGAGCGCCGCCTCCAGCGTCGCCTGCGTGACGCCCTCGGGCACGCCGACGCGCCGCTCGGCGAGGCCTTCGCGATAGGCGATGGCCAGGTCGGCGGCTCGTCGCAGGGCGGTCCCGGTCGCCGCCTCGGGGCCCGGCTCCGTGTGCGGCCGCAGCGGCCCACCGCTCGCCCCATACCGCGCCGCCACGACCTGCGACATGATCGCCAGCGCCGTCTCGGCCGGCGCCCGCCCGCCAAGGTCCAGGCCGATCGGCCCGTGCAGGCGGGCCAGTTCCCCTTCCGTGACGCCGGCCGCCAGCAGCCGCACGCGACGGTCGGCCTGCGTCTTGCGGCTGCCGACCGCCCCCACGTAACGGCAGCCCAGCCGCAGGGCCGTGACGATGGCCGGCTCGTCGAACTTGACGTCGTGGCTCAGGACCGCAACGGCGTCCGCGGGCCCCAGGCCGATCCGCTCGGCGACCTCGTCGGGCCAGCCCAGCTCCAGCCGGTCGGCGTGGGGGAACCGCTCGCGGTTGAGGAACGCCTCGCGCCCGTCCACCACGACCGTCTCGTAGCCGAGCGTGCTCGCCAGGGTCACCAACGGGATGGCCACCTGGACTGCACCGACGATGACCAGCCGGGGGCGGGCGGCGAACGCCTCCACGAACCACTGCTGCCCGTCGTCCAGGGCGACCGTGCCGGACGTGCCCTCGGCGATGCGACGACGCGCCGTGGCGGCCAGCTCCTCGGGCACGGCCGGGGCACCCGCCTCGAGCGGCCGGCCCGCCGCATCCACGACGACAGGCGGCGTCGGCGGCGCGCCGGTGCCGCGATCGGCGGCGCCGAACTCGGGCGGTGGCGCATCGGGCGGCAGGAGGGTCAGGACGGCCCGCCCGTCGCGCGACTCGGCAGCCGTGACCAGCTCCGGGCGCACCGCGGGCTCGACCAGCACGTCGATGGTGCCGCCGCAGGCCAGGCCGACGTCCCACGCCTGCTCGTCGCTGATGCCGTAGCGGATGACGCGCGAGCGCCCGGTGCGGCGCGCCTCCTCGATCTCCTCGAACGCCGCGCCCTCCACGCAGCCGCCGCTGACCGAGCCGGCCAGTCGACCATCCGCGGCGCCGAGCAGCACCGCCCCCTCCGGCCGGGGGGCCGAGCCGAAGGTCCGCACGACGACGGCCCGCCCGATGGCCACGTCCTCCGCCTGCCACGTCCGCAGCGCGTCGAGCAGCTCCCTCATGGCCGTCCCGATCCGGCCACCCGCTCGCCGGCGGGGGTCGCGGGGCGCAGCGGGTGCGAGGTCCGCCGTCGCGACGCGTCCTGCGTCAGCAGCTCGCCCAGCCGCTCCAGGCTGGCCAGGTCGTTGGCCGGCAGGAAGTCATCGAGGTAGGGATAGGCCGCGGCCATACCGGCCGCCAGGGGCCGGTAGTCGGCCGCACCGGCCAATGGATTCAGCCAGACGAGACGGTGGCAGTTGCGCCGCAGGCGGGCCGTCTCGCTGCCCACCAGCTCGGCACTGCCGCGGTCCCAGCCGTCGCTCACGACGATGATGATGCCGCTCGTGCGCAGGACCCGGCGCGCCCAGTGCTGGTTGAACTCGCGGAACGAGGCCCCGATGCGTGTCCCGCCCGACCAGTCGGAGACGGTGGCCGCCACCCGCGTGAGGGCCAGGTCAGGGTCGCGGCCGCGCAGCTGGCGGGTCACGCGGGTGAGACGGGTGCCGAAGACGAAGGCCTCGGTCCGTACCTCCGACCGGGCCAGCGCCTGGCCGAATCGCAGCAGCAGACGGGCGTGGCGCTCCATGGAGCCGCTGATGTCGCAGATCAGGACGACCGAGCGCGGCCGCCGTGCCGGGCGGCGCCAGAGCCACGTCAGGGGGTCGCCACCGGTCGCCAGGTTGCGCCGGAACATGGCCCGCGGGGCGCTGCGCCGCCCCTGCCGGTGGACCTCCCAGCGCCGCGTCCGACGGGTGGCGAACTGGGGCACGATGCGGTCGATGAGGCGCGCCGCCTCGCGCAACTCCGAGGCGGTCATGCGGTCGAAGTCGCGGTGGCGCAGCGCCTCGCCCGCGCTATAGGCATCCGGCGCGATGGCCAGCCGGTCGGCGGCGTCCTCGCCGGCCTCCTCGGCCACGGCCTCGCGCTCGCCGGGCTCGGGCCGGTCGACGCGGCCTTCACCCTGCTGGGTCGGCGCGGCATCCGTCTCCACGTCCTTGACGGGCGGGGCGCCGGTGGGGAACCGGTCGTGGCGCCGCCAGAACCGGTCGAACACGATCTCGTAGGGCGCCAGGTCCTCGCGACGGCGCACGAAGAGGGCGGCGCCGGCGGCCTTGACCTCGTCGCGGACGCCCAGGTCGACCAGCCGGAGCGCCCGCGCGAAGTCCAGCACCGCGGCAAGGTCGGCCGCCAGGCCGGCCGCGCGGAGCGTGCGCGAGAAGAGGATCGCGTTGCGCAGGAAGACGTCGCCGCGGACCGGCGGCAGCGGCGGGAGGGGCGCTCGAGTCGTGGGCATGACGCCCTCAGGCCGGCCCACGCTGGGCGGCCCCGCTGGCGACCAGCTGGGCGCTGCTGCCCCGCACCTGGCGGACGTCCTCCTGGTACTTGAGCAGCGCGCCCAGCGTCTCGTCCACGAGGGCGGGCGTCAGCTCCTCGGCGCCCAGGGCCATGAGGGCGGCCGCCCAGTCGAGCGTCTCGGCGATGCCGGGCACCTTGGTGAGGTCGGTCTCGCGCAGCTGCTGGACGAACGCGACGACCTGATGCGCCAGGCCCTCCGGCACGCCCGGCAGGCGCGTGACGACGATCTCGTACTCCTTCTGGGCCGTCGGATAGTCGATCCAGTGGTACAGGCAGCGGCGCTTGAGGGCGTCGTGGACCTCGCGGGTGCGGTTGGAGGTGAGGACCACCCGCGGCGGCCGCTCGGCCACGATCGTGCCGATCTCCGGCACGGTGACCTGGAAGTCGCTGAGGATCTCCAGGAGGTACGCCTCGAACTCTTCGTCGGCCCGGTCGATCTCGTCGATGAGCAGCACCGGCGGGGGCCCCTCGCCGGCCTCGAGGGCCTGCAGGAGGGGCCGCTTGATGAGGAAGTCGGGGGCGAAGATATCGCGCGCCGTGGCCTGGCCCGCGGCACCCTGCGCCTCCAGGAGCCGGATCTCGAGCATCTGGCGCGGGTAGTTCCACTCGTAGACCGCGGTGTTGACGTCCAGTCCTTCGTAGCACTGCAGGCGGATCAGCGGGGCCCCCAGCGTCGAGGCCAGGACCTTGGCGACCTCCGTCTTGCCCACTCCGGCCTCCCCCTCGAGAAGCAGCGGGCGGCCCAGCTGGAGGGCCAGGAAGATGGTCGTGGCCAGCGATCGGTCGGTGATGTAGCCACGCGCCCGGAAGGCCGCCTGGACGCCCTCGATCGTCAGGCCGACCGGCGGGTCGGCCATCACGCCGTGGCCGTCTCCCTCGTGCATGGGGTTCATGGGCCGAGTCTACTCGCCGCGCTCATCGGGTCTCATCGCGCGGCTACCCCTCGGGCGCGTCCAGGGCGTGGGCGTAGGCCGGCATCCGGAAGCGCATGTCGCGGGTCAGGATCCCGCCATGGCCCAGCCGCGCCACGGTGGCCCGCGTGGCGGGGGCGCCGCTGAGCAGCCACGGCAGCAGGAGGTCGGCGGCCGTCGCCCGCGAGTAGGCGCCGCAGGTGGGCAGCCCCAGGATCGTCGTCCGGCCGGCCCGGCCCAGCCACAGCATCGAGCCGGGATGGGCCGGCACACCCTGTCGCACGAGGCGCCCGCCGACCGCCGCCAGCGCCTGGTAGAACGGGTCGTCGGGATCGGTGCTGGCGCCGCCCGCGGTGAGGATGATGTCGACGGAAGGGCGCGCGGTCAGCAGACCGCGCAGGGCGGCCGTGACGGGGTCCAGCTCGTCGGCGACGTAGACCGGCCCCACCAGCTCCGAACCCAGCGCTTCAACCTTCTGGCGCACGCTGGCCTCGAAGCGGGCCCGCGCCGGCGCGTGCAGCGATTCCTTGACCAGGGCCGCCACCCGCCGTGGCCGGAAACCGGCCACGCGCACGACGGCGCGACCCGCCGCCAGGCGGGCCGCCCGGTCGAGCACCCGGCGCGGGATGAGATGGGGCGCGATCTTGGCGCTGGCGACGAGCTGACCGGCCCGCACGATCTGGCCGTCGAGGACGGTGAAGACCTCCAGCGCATCGATGGCGTCCAGACGGGCCAGCAGGGCCTGGTCCACCCAGGCCACGCCGTCTCGCCGGGCGACCAGGTCCACCCGGCTCTCCCGTGGCGGGCGCGCCCGCAGGCCGGGGCCCCCGACGATGGCGGCGAGGCGGCGGGCGGCGTCGTCCTCGTGCAGCTCGCCGGGGGCAGGCAGCAGGACCGTCGTCTCGCCACCCACGTACGGAGCGGCCGCGATCGCCCGCAGGTCGGCCGCGGTGAGGCGCCGGCCCTTGGGCCAGCGCTCCCCACCGGCCACCAGGTCGCGCGTGAGCACCGCCCCGACCAGCCCCGCCGGCACCGGTCGGCCGGGGCGGATCCGGGCCGTCTTCATCGCGCCCGCTCCGGCATCAGGCGCTCCACGATCGAACGGGTCAGGCGCCAGGCGGCCGCCGTGTCGCGCGGCAGGCGGACACGCATCTGGTTGGAGGCATAGGTCACGCCGCCGGCCGCGGCCCGCACCGGGTCGCTGGCGCTGAGCGGCGCCATGGCGCGCACGGTGTCCACCCGTGACCAGCCAGGGGCGAAGCGGACCACGAGCTGGCCGCCCTCGCGGGCCACGGAGGTGATGCCGGCCGCATCGGCGGACAGGCGCAGGTTCGCCACCTCCATCAACCGGTCGACCGGCGGCGGCAGCGGGCCGAACCGGTCCAGCAGGTCCGCCCGCACGGCATCCAGGGTGGCCGGGTCGGTGGCACGCGCCAGGCGCCGGTAGACCTCCAGCTTCTGGGCCGCCTCGGGCACGTAGCCGTCGGGCAAGTAGGCGTCGATGGGCAGGTCGATGACGGCTCCCGGACGCGCCACTTCCGCCGGCCGGTCCTCCACGAGGGCCTTCTGCTCCTCGACCGCCTCGGCCAGGAGGCTCGTGTACAGGTCGAAGCCGACGGCGGCGATGTGACCGTGCTGCTCCGCCCCCAGGAGGTTGCCGGCGCCCCGGATCTCCAGGTCGGACAGCGCGATCTGGAAGCCGGCCCCGAGCTCGGACGCGTTGAAGATGGCCTGTAGCCGTTTGCGCGCGATCTCGGTCAGCTGGCCGCGGCGGCGGTAGAGCAGGTACGCGTACGCCCGCCGGCTCGAGCGCCCGACCCGCCCGCGCAGCTGGTAGAGCTGGGCCAGGCCCAGCGTATCGGCGCGGTCGATGACGATGGTGTTGGCGTTGGGGATGTCCAGGCCCGACTCGATGATCGTGGTGCAGACGAGGACGTCGTGCTCGCCGCGGGAGAAGGCCAGCATCACCCGCTCCAGGCTGCCCTCCGGCATCTGGCCGTGCCCCACGATGATCCGCGCGTCCGGCAGCAGGCGGCGCAGCTGTTCGGCCTGGGCCTCGATGGTCTCCACCCGGTTGTGCACGAAGAAGACCTGCCCGCCGCGGTCGAGCTCACGCAGGATGGCGTCGCGGACGAGTCCGGCGGACGCCTCGGCGACGCGCGTCTGGATGGGCAGGCGGTCCTCCGGGGCCGTCTCGATGACGCTCATGTCACGCACGCCGACGAGGGCCATGTTGAGCGTGCGGGGGATCGGCGTGGCTGAGAGGGTCAGCACGTCGACCTCCGTGCGGAGTTGCTTGAGGCGCTCCTTGTGGCCCACGCCGAAGCGCTGCTCCTCGTCCACCACGAGGAGGCCCAGGTCACGGAAACGGATGTCGCGCGACAGGAGGCGGTGCGTCCCGATGGCCAGGTCCACCGACCCGTCGGCCAGGCCGGCCACGGCCTGGGCCTGCTCGGACTGCGGCACGAAGCGGCTCAGCATGCGGACGCCGATGGGGTAGGCGGCGAACCGGGCGCGGAACGTCTCCAGGTGCTGCTGGGCGAGCACGGTCGTCGGCACCAGCACGGCCACCTGGCGGCCGTCCTGGATGGCCTTGAAGGCGGCCCGCAGGGCGACCTCCGTCTTGCCGTAGCCGACGTCGCCCACGACCAGGCGGTCCATGGGCTGCTCGGCCTCCATGTCCGCCTTGACCTCGGCCACGGCGCGGAGCTGGTCGGGCGTCTCCTCGTACGGAAACGCGGCCTCCAGCTCCTGCTGCCAGGGCGTGTCGGG
>CAZFGT010000067.1:0-8158 GCA_964518505.1 uncultured Anaerolineaceae bacterium
TCGACCATGTAGAGCGGGTTCTCGTAGCGCATGTCGATGACGGCCGTGCCGATCTCGATCCGTTTCGTCCGCGCTCCGATCGCCGCCAGGAGCGGGAACGGCGAGGCGAGCTGTTGGGCGAAGTGGTGGACCCGGAAATAGGCGCCGTCGGCGCCCAGGTCCTCGACCGCCTCAGCCAGCTCGATCGACTGGATGAGCGCGTCCGAGCCCGTCCGGACCTGCGAATACGGCGACGCCGACCAATGCCCGAAGGAGAGGAATCCGATCTTCTTCACGCATGGATTCTACGGGCGCAACGCGTCAGGCCCGCCCGATCGTGGATGGGCATCACCGTCATCGGCTGACAGCCACCCGCCGCTGCCTCGCGCGACGGCGGCAGTAGAATGCCAAAGGTCGCTGGCGCGTGGCTCAACGGTAGAGCACCTGACTCTGGATCAGGGGGTTCCAGGTTCGAATCCTGGCGCGCCAGCCAACTCCCCCGGGAGTGTGGTGCGTCGCGTGAGCCGCGTCTCCTCTCCCCCTGCCGGTTGCTGGAGCCGCCCCGATGACCGCCTCGACCCCATCTCCCGTCGACGCACCGGAACGCTCGAACTTCATCCGCGACATCGTCGCGGCGGATCTCGCGGCCGGACGGATCGCTGTCCCGGTGACCCGGTTCCCGCCCGAGCCCAACGGCTACCTCCACATCGGGCATGCCAAGTCGATCTGCCTCAATTTCGGCCTGGCGGAAGAATTCGGCGGCCACTGCAACCTCCGATTCGACGACACGAACCCGGTCAAGGAGGAACAGGAGTACCTGGACGCGATCGAGGCGGATGTCCGGTGGCTCGGCTTCGACTGGGGCGACAACCTGTTCCATGCGTCGGACTACTTCGAGCAGCTCTACGCATGGGCGGTCCACCTCATCCAGGGCGGGCTTGCCTATGTCGACGACCTGTCGGCCCAGGCGATCCGTGAGACGCGAGGGACCCTGACCGCGCCGGGCACGGACTCGCCCTACCGGGGGCGACCGGTGGCGGAGAACCTGGACCTGTTCGCGCGTATGCGCGGGGGCGAGTTCCCCGACGGGGCGCGCGTGCTGCGGGCAAGGCTCGACATGGCCTCGCCCAACATCAACCTCCGCGACCCGGTGCTCTACCGGATCGTCCACGCGGCCCACCCGCGGACCGGCGACGCCTGGTGCATCTACCCCACGTATGACTTCGCGCACGGTCAATCCGACGCCATCGAGGGGGTGACCCATTCGATCTGCACGCTCGAGTTCGAGGGCCACCGGCCGCTCTACGACTGGCTCGTCGAGCACCTTCCGGTAGCCCACGTCCCTCATCAGTACGAGTTCGCGCGGCTCAACCTCACCTACACCGTGCTCTCCAAGCGGGTGCTGCTCAAGCTCGTCACGGAGGGCCACGTGCGGGGCTGGGATGACCCACGGATGCCGACGATCTCGGGCCTCCGCCGGCGGGGCTTCCCGGCCGAGGGGATCCGCGAGTTCGCGGCCATGATCGGCGTGGCCAGGACGGACTCGGTCATCGAGGTGGGCCAGCTCGAGCATGCGGTACGCGGCGTGCTCAACCGCACCGCGCCGCGACGGTTCGGCGTCCTGGATCCGCTCAGGATCGTGATCACGAACTGGCCGGAGGGCCACGTCGAGACCCTGGAGGTCGTCAACAACCCGGAGGACGCGACCGCGGGGACGCGACCGGTGGCCTTCTCGGGCGACCTGTGGATCGAACGCGAGGACTTCCTGGAGGAGCCGTCTCCGAAGTTCTTCCGCCTGGCACCCGGGCGAGAGGTGCGCCTCCGAAACGCGTACTTCGTGACCTGCCAGGAGATCGTCAAGGACGACGCGGGGCGCGTGGTCGAGCTGCGCTGCACGTACGACCCGGCTACCCGCGGTGGGGATGCCCCGGATGGGCGGCGGCCAAAGGCCACGCTCCACTGGGTGTCGGCCACGCATGCCGTGCCGGCGGAGGTACGGCTCTACGACCATCTGTTCTCGCGGCCTGACCCCGGGGCCGACGGCGACCTCTTCGCCGACCTGAACCCCGATTCGGAGCGGATCGTCCGCGGGGCCATGCTCGAGCCCGCCCTCGCCGCGACGCCGCCTGGCGCGACGGTCCAGTTCGAGCGCCTGGGCTACTTCACCCCGGACACGGACTCGCGGCCGGGGGCCCTGGTCTTCAACCGCACGCTGACGCTCAAGGACACCTGGGCAAAGGTGCTTGCCCGGGCATGAGGGTGACCTGGTCGTGACGCCGTTCACGTGGAGCGATGGGACGTGCGTCCTGGGCCGGGCCGCCTGGCCCTCGCTCTGCCTCCACGGCGGCGGATACGGCAACCAAGGCATGGACGGCGGCCAGGGCGAGGCCGTCCGCGTGCCCTTCGCCGACGCCACCCTCGTCAAGGTCCCGGGCACGGGCCACTCCGACGAGATCCTGCGCTCGATCCTGGCCCTCTCGGCCGTGTGACATCTGACTCTTGCGCCGCGTCCGGGAGGGGCACATCATCGTCGCCAGCCTCGTTCGCGACGAGGCGGAACAGAAGGCCACAGATGCGTACAGATCCGCGGCGGACCGTGATGGCGCTCCTCGGGGGCGCGGTGGCTGTGATCGTGGCTGGCTGGTACGACGCCTACGTGGTGCCGACCATGCAGGGGTCCCCCGACCCCAACCTTGGCGGGGCGCTTGGGGCGAACGCCGTGGCGGTCGGGGCGGGCTACGTCGCGGTCGCCGCCAGCGTCCTCATCCTGGCCCTGCTGGTGCGAAGCGCGCACAGCCGGTCGGTCGATGCCGTCTTCGTGGTCAGTGGCGCGAGCATGGCTGTCATCGGTCCCTTGATCTGGGCGCCGGCGGCCGACATCAGGGGCGCGCCGCCGGTGGACGGCCTGGCCGTCCTGGGCTTCGCCATGCTGCTCATCGGACTGGGCGACGTGCGGGGCGCGCTGTGGGTACGACCCCGCCCATCGCCCTCGACCGGAACGGCGAAGGGGATGCCGCATGTCCAGTCATAGGCAGCGGACCGTGGTGGCCGTCCTAGGGACTGCCCTCGTGTTACTCGTGGCCGCGTGGTTCGACAACGTCCTGATGGCAGCGGTGCGGCAGACCGAAGGGACGACCTTCGACATCACGCAGACCGCCGCCGCCCTGCCCGTGGGCTACGTGCTCATCGCGGCGGGCACGCTGGCCATCCTGGTGCTCGCCCGCCGGGCGGACAGTCGGCTGGTGGACGTCGCCTACGTGGTGGCCGGCGGGTTCCTGACCTTCCTCTTCACGCTGGTCTGGACTCTGGCAGCCACCATCAACGGCGCGCCACCCGTGCTGCCTGACCCGTTCGCGTCATTCATCGACGAGGCATTCACGACGGCTGAGACAGGTCCCCTCAACGCCGTCGCCATCATCGGCGCCGCGATGCTTGTGGTCGGGCTCGCCGATCTTGGCCTCGCCCTTCGACGCAGGCCCACCCCAGAAGCGAGGGTCGCGCCGGCCGCTGATGTGCCTCGATCGATGCCCATCGCGCCGCAGGACGCGTAGCCGTCCACGGAACCGAGCGCCGCCGGCGCGCGTCGTTGGGGTAACGCGCTCGGGGTGGTCGATGTTCAAGCGTGTCGTCCTGATCTGCTCGGCGGCCATGCTCGTCGCTGGCTGCGCGGTCGCCGCGACGTCAAGCGACGCACTTCCATCCGCGCCGGCCGCCGGCGACTTCGCGAACCGGCAGGTCGTCGCGCAGGGCGTCGGGTCGATCACGCTCCTGCCGGCCTCGCCCCACGGCGCAGCGGTCGGCACCGCATACGCCTACTCGATGCCGATGTGTGGCACCGCGGGCCCGATCGACATCGATGGCAGCTTCTGGGACGCAGGCCCCGGACCTGGCCTGGACTCGCGGGCCGGGACCTTCCGCCTCCTGGCGCCGGACGCCGCGAGGTTCATCAGCGCCGACGGCCAGTCGATCGACCTGACGAGACATGGCGGCCCCAAAGCCTTCCCGATCTGCTCGTGATGGCACCGTAGGCGTGGCAGCCCACGTGGGTAGCAGGCCACCAGGGGTGAGGCGGTCCCTCGTCGTCGTGGCAGCGGTGGCCAGTTTGGTCGGGTGCGCTTCGCCGACCACGGCCCCGACCCCATCGCCGACGGCAACCCCCGCCGCCAGCTACGGACCCGCTGAAACGACCGTCACCGATGGGCTGTTCCGCCTGACCGCCCATACGGACCACGCGACCTACCACAGCGATGACGCGATCGGGATGCACGCGGTCGTGACATTCCTGGGCCCAGCAGCAACGTTCCCCGCCACCGGATCGGGAAGCGGTCTCGTGAACTTCGATGTCCGACAACTCGACGGGCCGCTGGTGATCCAGGGTGTCTGGACAGCCGACTGCGCGCCGCAGCCCCAGATGGTTGCCAACAAGCCGCGGACCTACGTCTTCACCAAGAGTGGTGGGTTCGACCCGAGCGCCTCGCCGGACTTCTGGAACGCCTACTTCGCCGACCCGCTCCTGCATCTCCCGGCTGGCCGCTGGAGCCTCGTCGCCGAGGCTGACATCACTGGTGTCGACTGCAACCCATCGACGCAGCACCATCTGACGGCGTCGGTCGAGGTGACGGTCCTGCCCTGAGGCGCGGATGTGGTGCGGAAACGCACCGTCGAGGCGCACGCGGGCGTGGGCCGGACTAGGCTGCACGGACAGGGTCGGCCGTGCGGCAGGGCCCACCGGGAGTGCCGAAGCGCGACTGCCCATCAGCTAGAGGGAGGGTCGAACCATGCGCACCCGCGACCGCCTTTTCGCCATGCTCACGGCGACGACGCTCGTCCTCGTGGTGGCTGGGGCGGCTGCCGCCGACAGCAGTGGCGGCTGCTCGACCGCAGCCTGCACGCTGACCACAGGGCAGATCGACTTCCAGGCCGGCGATGGCACCCCGGTGCAGGCGACCGTGACGTTCTCGGTCGATCCCATCGGGGGGACGATGTCGGGTGATATCGGCTACAACGGCTTCGCGCCGTGCCAGGTGGACGGCGGCAACCCGGATGAGATCCTCTTCAACGGCGACGCGGGCGGGCCGGCGACCATCAGCATCGGCAAGAACCTGGGCAGCCTCGTGGCGACCGGCACCTTCACCGGTTCAGAGCGGATGCAGAATGGCTGCACGGGCGCGGATGTGACGACCACGCTCACCTTCAAGGTCTCGGCCAAGCTCACGGCGACCGGCCTGGGCCAGAAGACGCACAGCCGCACCGTCATCCACAACCCCGATGGCACCAAGACGATCAACGTCTACGACGACCACCAGCGTCCCATCGCCGGCAACGTCAAGGTCAACAAGGTCAGCTACGCCCTGTCGAACGGTCTGATCGACCAGTTCACCTTCACGTCGACGACGCGGTAGGCACCTCGGGTTCGCCCGGCCGGCCAGGAGCGCGTGTGCCTCCGCCTACGGGTTGACCACCCCGCACACGAGGTCGCCGCTCACCTGAACGGTGTTGGTCGTACCGGTCTCGGTGGCCGTGCCAGAGACGTGCCCGCCGGTCGCCGAGAGCGTCACTGCGGTCGGATCGGTGTTCGTGAAGAAGTGCTGGGGGGTGGTGGCCGTGGGCGCGACGAAGACGGAAAAGCCGGTCGGGTTCGCCTGGAAGACCGTGAGCACCGGCGTCGAGCCCACCTTGATGATGCCGATCGCGTGGACGTACGGTGGCTTGGCGTTCGGGTCGCAGTCGACCCGGACCGGGTCCATCGGCCCGGTCACCGCGCCTTCGGGGGCCGTCCCAGACAGGGTGATCGTGGAGCTGCCCGCGACCTGATCCCCGCAGTCGACGGTGCCCGTGATGGACGAGATCGCGGGGAGCAGGCCAGGCTTGGACGTCGAGGTGACCTCGGTCAGCGGGCCGTCCAGGTGGACGCCCTTCGTCGCGTCGAAACCGGTCACCCCGGTGCCTTTGAACGTGCGCGCGACGAATGTCGCACCGGCACCCGAGTCAAGGGTCACGGTCACGCTTTGGCCGGTGATCGTGATCGTCGTGGCGACTCCCGCGGTCGTGGTGCTGCCGAACAGTGTGATGTCAAGCCCGCCGAGCGACGGATTGTCGCAGTCGACCTGCACACCGGGCGCGACGCCCGTGACACCGCCACCGAAGGCGACGGTGGCACTCGCCGGGGCCAGGCTGGCCGGGGGCGTCGGGGCCGTCGGGGGGGTGCTCGACGCGGCGGCTGTTCCCGCTGGCGCGGTCCCCGTCGGCGGGACGGCCGTCGGGGTCGTTCCGCCTGCTCCGGAGCAGGCGGCGAGGCACAGCGCGATGAAGGACGTCGAGGTGACCCAACGGGCCGGTTGACGCATGGACGGACCTCGGGTGCGGGTGACGGCAGGGCCAGTGGGCGCCACAGGATAGCGGGTGGCCAGAGCCACGCCGGCTACGAGCGCCAAGTCCTGCCCTTCGGCTGCTGCAGCCGTGCCGAACGGCTCGCGCGTCCCCGGGTCCAGCTGACCCATAATCAAGGAAACCGTTGCCTCGGCGCACCGCCGAGTCGTCGCGCCGGTCGCGGTAGAAGGAGGGTTCGTGACGACCCTGAACCGCGCCGCGCAGGCGGCCCAAGCGTTCGATAGCCGCGTGTGGCGGCTGACCCACCGGCACCTCGCGCACCGCCTCGATGAGATCAGCATGGCGCCTTGGGGACGCCGCCGAGCTGCCCGGCCCGGCCGCACCACGCTTGGACGCTACGCTCGCAAACCCGTGTGACCCGAGGGCCGCGTCTGACCTTGCCCCTCCCGGCATACGGCGCCGACGGATCCAGCACCTGCCCCAGGAAGATCACAGCGCCCGTCTGGAGGTCGCGGATCGCGAACAAGAACGGCCGATCGACACGCACGACGACCGGTTCGCCGCCCGGGGCGCTGACGTCTCCCAGCAGGACCGCGGCCGCGGCGGTCGCCTCCGCGCCGCCCCCCGCGCCAGTGCCGAATGGACCTAACCGCTGTCACGCCGACTTTGCTCGCGTGGGGCATGCTCGCGCGAGCAGTCCATGCTCTTGCCACGCAAGGAGGACAGGATGAACGAGTCGCGAGCTCGGGAGCTCGTCGCGGGCGAGCGCGCACGCGTCCAGGCGGCGCTGCGCGAGCTGACCGGGGATGTCCAGGATGCCGGCTCGCTCGAGCGCCAGCAGACCGGCGAGGCCTACGAAGTCGGGACGGACCTCCAGATGGAGGGCGTGGACATGGCCCTCATCAGTGACCTGCGGGAGCAGCTCGCCGCCGTGGGTCGCGCCGAGGAGCGCATCGCGGCCGGGACCTACGGTCGGTCCGTCGTGAGCGGGCTGCCGATCCCGGACGAGCGCCTGGAGGCGGATCCGCTCGCCGAACGGACCATCGGCGAGCAGCGCGCCTTCGAGGAGAGTCACCGCTGAGCTGTGCCGCACCCGAGGTCTCGTCATGAACGAGCCTGCGCCGAGTGGGTACGTCGACGCGGGCGGCGTGCGCACGTACTACGAGGTCCAGGGCTCGGGCGAGCCGTTGCTCCTCCTGCACGGCGGCTTCGCCACGATCGAGACGTGGCGCGGCCAGGCGCCCGCCTTGGCCGAGCGGTATCGCGTGTACCTGCCCGAGCGCCGCGGCCACGGCCGGACCCCCGACGTCGAGGGCCCGACGGGCTTCGGCATCATGGCCCGCGACACCATCGCCTTCATGGAGGCGCTGGCGATCGGGCCGGCCCACGTCGTCGGCTGGAGCGACGGCGGATACGTAGCGCTGGAGCTGGCCCTGGCCCGACCCGACCTGGTCCGCCGGCTGGTCCTCATCGGGACGGCGGCCAACGCCGCGGGCTACACCGCCGAGACGCGGGCACACAACGAGCACCTGACGCCGGACAGCCTCCCGCCGTTCATCCGCAAGGCGTACGACCGGCTCTCCCCTGACGGACCGGAGCACTTCCCGATCGTCTTCGAGAAGCTGGCCACGGTGTGGCGAACCGAGCCCGACCATGCGCTGGCCGACCTCGGGGCCCTGACCATGCCGACCCTGATCCTGCTCGGCGATCACGACGGCCTCACGGTCGAGCACGCGGCCGCCATGCTGCAGGCGATCCCGCGTGCTGAGCTGGCGGTGATCCCGGGCGCCAGCCACGGCCTCCTCTTCGAAAAGCCCGACCTGGCGAACCGCCTGATCCTGGACTTCCT
>CAZFGT010000068.1:0-4150 GCA_964518505.1 uncultured Anaerolineaceae bacterium
ATGACCGCGTCAAGGTCGGTGACCTCGAAGTGGGCGACCGTCTGGCCCACGTTGGGTTGCCCGCGTCGCACGGAGATCTGACTGCCGGCGACGCCGAAGCGGATGGCGAACGGCGCGACGTCGAGCACCGCGAGGCCCAGGCGTGTTTCATAGAACTCGCGGGCGACGTCGAGGTCGGTGACCGCTACCGTGGTCACGACCATGAGCGTGTCGATCATCTCCAGGCCTCCGGCTCGCTGCGACGGGCCGGACCGTCGGCCTCGCGGGCATCGTAGCGGCCACGCGGTCCGGCCATGACGATGCTGCGCCGGTCTTTGAACGTTCCGCGCCCCTGCCACGTCAGGTGGTCATGCACGATGCGGAGGCACACCTGGAACCCGTGACGCGGCGGGCCGGCCGCGAGGACGAGCGGGCGCGGGCAGCCGCGTTCGCCGACCTCGTCAACGGGCCGGCCCTGGACCGCGCCTATCACTACGCCGCCCTGATGCTGGGCGACCGCGAGGCGGCCGAGGACGCGACGCATGACGCGGCCCTCACCGCCTGGCGGCGGTTCGGCGAGCTGCGCGACCCGGCGCGCTTCGAGGCCTGGTTCGGCCGCATCCTCGTCAACATGTGCCGCGACCGGCGACGGTCGCAGCGTCGCATGGTCCCCGGCCTCGACGCCGACGTGGCGCTCAGGGATCGGCCCACCCCCGGCCCCGACTTCGCCGACGACCTGGGCCGGCGCGACGCGCTGGCGAGCGCCATCCGCGGCCTTAGCCACGACCAGCGCGAGGTCGTCGTCCTGCGCTTCTACCTGGACCTGACCGTCGAGCAGATCGCGGCCCGCACCGGCGCCCGGGCCGGCACGGTCAAGTCCCGCCTCCACTACGCCCTGCAAGCGCTGCACGCGGCCATCGACGCCGACACAGCCGGAGGACTCCAGCGATGACCGACGATCCCCGCTTCGAAGATGACGTCCGCGACGCCCTCCGGCAGCTCACCCGCGAACCGGTGCCGCCGTCGCTCATCAGTCGCGTGAACGGCATCCCCGACCGGACGCCGAGCCTGGTCTCACCCCGCTTCAGCCTGACCGGTCCCCGCCTGCAGTGGTCGACCGCCCTCGTCGCACTCGTGGCCGTCGCCCTGGTCGCCGGCGCGTTCATGCTCCGGGGCACCGGACCGGCCGCCGTCCCCTCCCCCTCGCCGACCTTGCCCGTGACGGCGTTGTCGAGCACGACCCCACCGACCGCCTCGCCGACGGCCGTGCCCCCGACCGCCTCGCCGACGGTCACTGCACCGCCGACCACGGCGCCGGGCGTCGCCCTGCCGGCCGACTTCCAGCCCCGCTCGGTGACGTTCGTGTCGCCGACGCAGGGCTGGGTCCTGGGCAGCACGGCCTGCGCCGCCGGGCGGTGCGCCGTCATCGCCCATACCCTCGACGCAGGACGGACGTGGAGTCGCATCAACGCTCCGGCCACCACCGTGGACACGGATCCGCGATATCCGGACAGCGGCGTCAGCGCCATCCGCTTCGCCGATCACCTCGATGGCTGGGCCTACGGCCCGGACCTGTGGGCCACGCACGACGGTGGGACGACGTGGCACAGCGTGGACGTGACCGCGATCGCCGCGGGCCCCGCGCGCGTGTGGGACCTGCAGGCCGCTGCCGGCACGGCCCATCTCGCCTACTTCGGGTTGACGCCGAATGCCTTCGGGATCGCGTCCACCCCGGTGACACATGACGCATGGAAGTCGTCGGCCGTCTTCATGCCGGTCGGAGCCGGGCCTGTTCCCGAGGTCCAGCTCGTGATCCAGGGGAGCGCGGGTTGGCTCATCCAGGTGGATCGCGAGGTGATCAACGGAGCACGGCTCGTCGGCGGCACTTGGCAGACGTGGACCCCGCCGTGCTCCGGCACGGCTGGTCCGGCGGTCCTCACCGCCTGGAGCACGACCGGCCTGATCGCCGACTGCGACCTGGGCGTCTGGTCGACGCCGCAGGGCGAGCACCTGTTCGTCTCCAGCAACGGTGGGACGACGTTCACGAAGATGACGGCGGCGGTGCCGCTGTCATCGGCCGAGGCCATCGCTGCCCCGAACGCGTCGACGATCGTGGTGGCCGGCTACAGCGACACTGCCCCGGACCACGTCATCGCTTCATTCGATGGCGGCCACACCTGGCGGACCGTGGTGGCGCAGACCGGAGCCGTGAACGACCTGGGCTTCACCACCCAGTCGCAGGGCGTCCTGATCACGACCAGTGGCTCGACGAGCCATCTCATGATGACGCGCGATGGCGGCCACACCTGGGCCGCCGTGACCTTCTGAGGTCAGGAGCGCCGTCACCTGTCGCGAAGCCGCAAGAGGGCTGAGCGCGCGGCCTGACCGCCGTCGCCATGCGATCGACGCCACGATCGAAGGTGGGCCGCTCTGCGGGCTCACCTTCGAAATGAGTCGACGATGTGCCTGACATGTGGCTGCATGGACGCCCACAAGGAGAGTCGCACGGGGTGTGATCGAGCGACGCCGAACCGTTCCCCGTCCGGCTCGCTGGCACCACCCAGCCCCGGACGGGTATTCGGCGGGTGATCGTCAGCCGCGAGGAGCGCTCAGGCCTGTCCGAGGCCTAGTCGCCGCCGGCGCGCCCCGTGGTGACGCCCCTAGCGGTCGGCCGCCACGATCGCGTCCCCCTCCTCGGCGGTCATGGGCGGCCCAAGCACCGGCTGGCCGGTCTCGCTCGCCACCTGGTTCATGGCGGCGTAGTCCAGCGACGCGGGATCGGGCCGGCCACGCTCGGCCGGCGTCCCCACCGCCTTGATGAAGTCCAGGAATGTCGTCGTGGCGTGCGTCTGCAGCAGCACGGCGTCCTCGTCACCGACCACGCGGAACACATGCGGCACGCCGACCGGCATCGAGACGTAGTCGCCGGCGCGGGCCACGAGCGTCTCGTCCGCGCAGCGCACGGCGAGCGTGCCCGACAGCAGCAGGAAGCTGTCATCGAGGTCGTTATGGACGTGCAGGGGCGTGCTCGCCCCACGGCTCATGTGATGCTCGATGATGATCGGTCGGGCCCCTTCGGGCGAGCGGACGATGGCGAGGTCACCGTAAAACCAGTACTCGTCGCCTTCGCCCAGGGCGGTCCTGGCGGGACGGCGCTGGGTCGCGGTATCGGTACTGGTGGGACCGGCCTGGCTCATGACGATCTCCTTCTTGGTGCGGGCGAGGGCTGGGCGGCGGCGTCTGTGATGCTCGTCCGACCGGGCGGCGCCCGGCCCGCCCCGGCGAGCAGGGCGCGTATGGCGAACTCCACGACGGCCGCGGCCCGCGCGCCATCCATCCCCCAGAATGTGCGGAGCGTCTCCCACGTGGGCGCGGAGTAGAGGACCTGCAGGGCAGCGGCCACGTCGAGCCAGACGGTCGGCGATGCGCTGGGCAGCGCAGCCTGCGCGCACGCCTCGAACATCGCGCGGCGTTCCGGCTGCTGCCGCAGGCGCACGTCCAGACCCTGGCGCGAGTGGAGCATGCCCTGGATCAGCGGCGCTCCGGCATCGAACCCGGCGAAGGAGCGATGGAGGGCGGCGATGAGGTCGTCGGTCGAGCGGGCGCCGAAGTCGACACGGGTGAGGTTGTCCAGGATCCAGCCCCAGAGGGCCCTCTCGAGGTCGTCCTTGGTGGGGAAGTACCGATACACCGTGCGTTCCCGCACCCCGGCGCCGGCCGCGACCGCTTCATAGGTCAGGTCCGCGCCGGTGGTCACGAGCGCGGCGCACGCGTCCAGGATCCGTCCACGAGTCGCGGCCGTCCGCTCGGCTCTGACCCGCGAGTGGTACTGGCGCGGCTTCGTTTTCATGTCAGTGATGCTGACGCCAATATCCAGCGGATGTCAAGCTGCGATCCCCGGCCGCAGGCGAGCCCACCGGTAGGCGAGGCCCTACCCACCCCATTGGTAGTGCGAGCACAGCGGTTCTCAACAAGCTACCGGCGAGCCTCGGTCGGCTCGCCGGTAGCTGCCCTTAAGCTCGATTCGGGGGCGTTTTATGCATGGGGGTGGTACCGCGAGCCATAAGGCCGCTCGCGTGACCGTCCGTCGATGCTTAGGCGTCGGGCTTCTGCTCGGACCATCAATGGGGTGGGTAGGCAGGGCCCTTATGGGGCCGGCGGCGCGTCCGTC
>CAZFGT010000068.1:4250-7652 GCA_964518505.1 uncultured Anaerolineaceae bacterium
GCTGTCAAGCCCCCCGAAGGTGGTCAGTGGCGCACGCGGTACGTGATGTGGGTCGCGAACGGCGACTGGAGGACGCGGACGTGGTCCAGCTGGAGGTCCGCACCGAAGCCCTCGAAGAGGCGCTTGCCGCGGCCGAGCACGACCGGGGCGATGGTGAGGGTGAACTCGTCGACGTAGCCGGCCGCGAGCGCCTTACGGATGAGGTCGGCCCCACCCATCACCTGGACATCCTTCTCGCCGGCTATCACTTGCGCGCGGCGCATGGCCTCAGCGAGCCCATCGACGAACGTGAAGCCGCCGTCCTTGGGCTCCTCCGCCGGCCGGTGGGTGACGATGAAGAAGGGCACCGGCCAGGGGTTGTGGCCGCCCCAGTGATCGGCCGCCTCGTACGTCCAGCGCCCGCCGATCACCGCGCCAACGTTCGCGGATGCGAGCTCCAGGTACGCCTTGTCGGCTCCCGTGGCCTCGCCGCGCGGGCCCTCGGCGTACGACCACGCGCCGCCGAAGACCCAGTGGTGCAGCCGCTCGCCGCCATCCCCGAGGCCGTTGCCTGGCCCGTCGTGCGGCCCGGTGACATAGCCGTCGAGCGAGGTCGTGATGCCTGAGGTGACCCTACCCATGGCGCGTGTGGATCGCCGGTTCGGTCATGCGGTGTGCTCCTGCTGCGGGACTGCCTCTGCGCGCAGGGGAGTTAGTGTGCCGCAGAACGTCAGAGAACGGCCCCGGCGATCCGGGCGACGCGCCCTGGATCGGCGATGACGTCGATCTCCACGATCCTGCCCTCGACGACGCTGAACCCCATGACCGCGAAGGGCCGTCCCTTGACCACGATGACCGCGCCGGCCGTGCCGTTGACCAGGGCCGGCCGGACCTCTGCCCCAGGGATGCCTCGCGACTGGCCGGCCACGGCTTCCGCCCCACGGAACACCTGCACGGGACGCTTCGGTCCGTAGTCCGCCCGTAGCACCACGTCGGGATCCAGGAGCGCCACCAGGCTCTGCAGGTCACCGCCACGAGCCGCCCGATAGAAGGCGTCGACCACCTCCCGCTGCCGCCGCGGATCCTGGTCCGGCGCCTGGATCTCGACTCCCCTGACCCGACGGCGGGCCCGACTGGCGAGCTGTCGGGCCGCTTCACTCGATCGACCGACCATCGGCGCGATCTCGTCGAAGGGCAACTCGAACATGTCGTGGAGCACGAAGGACAGGCGCTCCGCTGGCGACAGGGTGTCGAGCACGACCTGGAGGGCCAGGCCGACCGAATCGGCCAGCAACGCCTCGTCCTCTGGCTGGAGCTCGCCCGCAGGACTGACGACGGGATCGGGCAGGCGGGCCTCCAGCGACTCCTCGCGTCGCCGGTCGCGCGCCCGGAGCGTGTTCAGGCACACGCGCGCGACGACCGTGGTCAGCCAGCCGCCAAGGTTCTCGACCTCACCGGCGCCGGCGCGGCTGACGCGCAGCCAGGCGTCCTGGACCGCGTCGTCCGCCTCGGGCAGCGAGCCAAGCATGCGGTAGGCCACCGCCCGAAGGTGGGGGCGATGCGCCTCGAAGCGTTCGGCCAGCCATTCGCCTTCGCGGTCGTTCATCGGTCACGTCCTCGTGCTGCCCGGGGTCACTCGGTTGACCCCGTCCACGCGACGGTCGTGACAGTGAGCTGGATGAATGGAGACACGATGGATGAGAACGGTACGCCCATCATGGTCACCGGCGGCACCGGCACGCTCGGCCGCCTCGTCGTCGCCCGACTCCGCGACGCCGGGCGTGACGTCCGCGTCCTGAGCCGCGGCCGAAAGGACCGCGCCGACGCCGATCGCGTCGAGTACGTGACCGCGGACCTCACCACGGGCGATGGCGTCCTTGCGGCGCTCGATGGTGTCGAGGTGGTCGTGCACTGCGCCGGCACCGTCAAGGGTGACGACGTCAAGGCCCGTCACCTCGTGGAGGCCGCGTCGCGCGTCGGTGTGCGGCACCTCGTGTACATCTCGGTCGTGGGAGACGAACGGGTGCCGATGGCGGGCCGGCTCGACCGCCTGATGTTCGGCTACTTCGGCTCCAAGCTCGCCACGGACCGGATCGTGGCCGAGTCCGGCGTGCCGTGGACGACCCTCCACGCCACGCAGTTCTACGACGGGATCCTCACCACCGTCACCCAGATGGCCAGGCTACCTGTCGCCATGGTGCCGGCCGGCTGGCGGTTCCAGCCCATCGATACCGGAGAGGTGGCGGCCCGGCTCGCCCAGCTGGCGCTCGGCGCACCGGCCGGCCTCGTGCCGGACATGGCGGGGCCGCGGGCATACGAGCTGGCCGATCTGCTGCGGGCATACCTGCGGGCCACGCATCGGCGACGGCTGATCCTCCGGCTCCCGGTGCCCGGCGCAGCGGCCGGCGCGGTCCGGGCCGGCGCCATCCTGGCCCCCGACCGGGCGATCGGCCACAAGACCTGGGAGCACTTCCTCGCGGAGCGGGTCGGCTCTCCGAACGAGGGCAAGACCGTTGCGGCAGGATCCTGAAACGGCCGCCCGAGGCGCGAGCTAGCTGTCGGGGCGCCAGAGGTCGATCTGCGGCAGGTCCGCGATGCCCAGCGTCTGCGACAGTTCGCCGGCGTGGTAGGCCTCGTGGCTGAACAACCGCTGCAGGATGGACGCCCGGCTGTGCACCTGCCGTTCCTCGCCGTACATCCGCTCGACCCGCTCCTCCAGCATGGCCGGCTTCCAGCGATCGAGGCAGCCGTCGATGATCCGCCAGGTGGTCTCGAGGGCATGGACGAGCTCGCCGGCAGAACGCGAGTGGTCCAGGTCGTCCTCCCAGCCCTCGTCGGTGCCGACGAACGGTGTCGCCTCGGCGCCTGGCTCGCCAAGGATCGTGCACAGCCAGTAGACGCGGGTGCCGGCCGTGTGGCCGACGGTCGCCCAGATCGGCCAGCGCTCGGGTGACGGCTGGATGGCCAGCTGCTCGTCGGTCATCGCCCCGATGACCTCGCGCAGCCGCCGGTCGTACTGCGGCCACATGCCATAGAACAGGCGGATCGACACCCTCAGCGGACCGCTTGCTTCACGAGCGCCTGGATCCGTGCCTCGACGTCCGTGGTCAGCTCGGTGACGGCAAAGGAGACCGGCCAGAACGGCCCGTCATCAAGGTTGGCGTCAGCCTGGAACTCGAAGGTCGAGTACCGCACCTTGAACTTGGACTTGGGCTTGAAGAAGCAGATGACCTTGCCGTTCTTGCCTTCCGTGGCGTAGGCCGGCATGCCGTAGTACGTCTTGGGGGTCAGCGCCGGAACGGCGGCGGAGACGACCTGATGGATGCGCTCGGCCATCGCGCGGTCGTCGGGCGGCATCTTGGCGATGGCGTCCTGGAGGTCCTTGAGGCCGGCGGCGCGTTCATCGGCCAGGCTGCGGCCCGA
>CAZFGT010000069.1:0-7596 GCA_964518505.1 uncultured Anaerolineaceae bacterium
GCATGTCTCATGCACGCCGCCAGCGTTTATCCTGAGCCAGGATCAAACTCTCCGATAAGAAACCGACCTTGCGGCCGGCTTCGAAGTTCGGGGTTTGCCCGCTCACACGCACCGGATTACCTACCACTCTTCAACTGTTAAGGTGCGGCGCCGCCGCGCCCGCCGGCGTCCATGACACGGGACCCCGGAAAGGGGATCCGGCCAGGGGGCCGTTGGATCGGGCGAGGTGCCAGCCTCGGTCGGGCTCCGCGCGACCAGTCGGTCGCCGGCGCGAACGGTGATGATAGGTCACGCCCCGGCCGGTGTCAAACCCATGTACTCGTCCAGGACGTCCGTTACACCGGGCCGGCGGGTAGCCATGACGGGTGAGCCATTAGGCGGGAGTCAGGCAGCCAAAGCCGGTGGGGCCGGACGGTGTTGTAGCACACCTCCCAGGCTGCCAGGGCGGCTTGCAGGCTAGCCAGATCATCGGGCTCCGAGTCAGGGGGCCACGCGGGAACGGACGAGCGATGCTCCTGCTATGCCGTGCCCGACGCGTGTGGCTGCCCCTCGGTTGCGAGGGCGCGGGAAGCCCGCCCTAGGATCCGAGTCTCAGCGTCTGGGGCGTTCCCAGCCGACGCAGGTCGATAAGAGGGACCAGGTTGGCGCTCGCGTTTGGCGCACCGGGGAGGTCCGGCGGTTCCAAGCCCGTCTCGAAAGTAGTCGTTAGCGCGACACCGCTTTCCAAGTCGTACGCGACGGTGATCGCCGTAGCATCGGTGTCAGCTCCGACCGGGCCGCGGTGCGCGTTTGGGAAGGAGCCAAATACCTTCACCACTACAATCGCGTCACTGGACCCGCCGACATAGTCGGTGATGGGAATCCGGGTTTGTGGGTCCAAGCTGTCATTGAGCGCGCCAAGCGTGGTTTGGACGTACGCGGCCGCCTTGGCCGTGCCATGCGGTTGTGCGGCGAGAAGTTCATCGAGTACCTGCTGGGCGCGCCCTCCAACGGTCGCTGACGTTGAACTCGCTGATGGCGCCGCGAGCGGCGCAGGGTCGGGCACAGGGGAGTCGGCGACCGCGGCGCCCGGTGCCGAGTGGGCGGAGCACGCCGTCGTGATGATTGCGATCGCTAGCGCGAGGGCGAGGGCTGACGCACGCTGGTGGACGCTCATCTTCAGCACCCGCCGTTCGGTGCGTCGAAGGTGATGTGCGTTGAACTTTGGCTGTAACTGGTGTAGACGACAGGGTCGATGTAGACGTAACCGGTCCACGTCGCGTATGTGACCCCGTTGTCAATGTACCCCAGAGATGAGGCGGTGCCGCTGTTGCCGTCGTAGGGTGAGCCCATCTCCGCCCCAGCCTCAAGGGCCATATGGACGCCCGGCGGTTGTTGCGATGAGAAGCTCACGTATCTGGCGCCATCACGATAGATCTGCCATTGGCCGGCGCCTGAATTCCATTTCGTATTCACCGCGTAGGCGGTATTCACACTAGGTGTTCCGGTCGCGGCGCTCTCCTGGTAGACGTACGCACTCGTACCCGGGTTCCAGAAGTTGCGCGCCCAGTAGGAGGCCGCTGCCTAGACCGACGACCGCGACCAGCAGCGCTCGCAAGAGCATTCGCATTGGTAATACCCCGTCGCTCGCCGGAGATCATCTCTCCAGTTGAGTCAGCGTACGCTCCTTGGGTTCCATGTCACTCCTGGGAGCTGACACTCTCAGCCTCATGCCCAGACCGTGTTATTCCTCCGGTCCGACTCCTTCTGTGCTCCACGCGCCGATCCAGATGCGCCTCTGGCGGCTAGATGGGGCTCTCTTCGACCAGAAGGATGAAGGCCGAGGCGGCGAGCCAGCAGAGCAGGGCCAGCTCGACCGAGGCGGATGCGCCCAGGCCGGCGACCGCCACCAGGAAGACGAGGGCCCCGAGGACGGCGGCCACGACGGCCTTGGAGAAGCGCAGCAGGAGCTCGCCGATCAGGTTGCTCATGCGCCTTCCAGGTTGCTCACACGGGCCGGCTCGCGCTCGACGTGCGGCACCTCGTCCAGCACCCGACGTCCCTGGAGGGCGCGCACGAGCGTCACCTCGTCGGCGTACTCGAGGTCGCCGCCCACGGGGATGCCACGGGCGATGCGCGTGACGGTGCCCACGAGCGGATCCAGGCGCTCGGCGAGGTACATCGCCGTGGCCTCACCCTCGAGGGTCGGGTTGGTGGCCAGGATGACCTCCTCCCACGGCGTTCCGTCGGCCGCGGCGACCGTGGCCCGCTCGATCAGCTCGTGGATGCGCAGGCGGTCGGGGCCGATGCCGTCCATCGGTGAGATGGCGCCCTGCAGCACGTGGTACAGGCCACGGTGCGCGCCGCTGCGCTCGATGGCCAGGACGTCGAGCGGCTCCTCCACGACGCAGATGCGGCCCTGCGCGCGCGAGGAGTCGAGGCAGATGGGGCAGCGCGGACCGGCGCTGATGTTGAAGCAGACCTCGCAGAAGACGACCTCGTCGCGCACCGCGATGAGCGCCGCGGCGAGCGTCCGCGCCTCGCCCTCCGGCGCCCGCAGGAGGTGGTAGGTCAGTCGCTGGGCCGTCTTGGGGCCGATGCCGGGCAGGCGCGAGAAGGCCTCGATGAGGCGCGCGACCGGCTCGACGAGGGCGACCACGATCTCAGCCCATGCCCGGGATGCGCAGGCCGCCGGTGATCGCGCCCATCTTCTGCTCGGCGATCTGGCGCGAGTTGCGCAGCGCCTCGTTGACCGCGGCGACGATGAGGTCCTGGAGCATCTCCACGTCCGCCGGGTCGACGGCCGTCGGGTCGAGCGCCACGGACACCAGCTCCTGGTGGCCGGTGACGGTCGCCTTGACCGCCCCGCCTCCCGCGGTCCCCTCCATGGTCATGGTGCCCAGCTCTTCCTGGACGCGCGCCATCTGGGCCTGCATCTGCTGGGCCATCTTGGCCAGGTTGTTGAAGCTCATGGGGTGGTGCTCCTCAAGGTCGTGGGCACGCGGCAGCGGCGCCGCAGCCCGAAAGCATCAGCTGATCTCGGCCACGTCGGCCAATTCGCCGGCGAAGATCTCCCGGAAGCGGGCCACGAGGTCGGGATCCTCGGCCTTCACGGGCAGGGGCGGCAGGGCCTCCAGGTTGGTCGTCACGCACCGCACGCCGTAGGGTCGGCCGAGGACGGCTTCGACACCGGCCTCCAGGGCGGCCCGTCGTTGCTCCGCCTTCTCGCGGTAGAAGGGCGTCTCCTCGGGGAAGCCAAGGACGACGACCCCGTCCCGCACTTCGACCGGGCGGCAGGCGGCCACGACCGGCTTGAGCATGGGGTTGGCGCTGACGCGCTCGACGAACTCCGGCCAGCCCTGGCGCAGCCGCTCCAGCGCCTCCTCGCCCGGGGCCGCAGCCTTCGGGGCGGGGGGGCTCGGCGCGCTCGGGGCGGGCGCGACGACCGGCGCCGCTGCCTTTGCGGGGGCCGGGGCGGGTGCGACCTTGGCCACCTTGGGCGGATCGGCCTTGGCCACGACGGACGCCGCCACCGCGGCCTTTGCCGTCACGACCGGTGCCAGGACCGGCACCGGCAGCGCGTCCCCGGCCGGCACCTGCTCGAGGAGGATCAGCTCCAGCTGGAAGCGGTAACCGCCGGCCCCGATGCGGTTGGCGTCCAGGGCCGCGAGGCGTCGCGCGATCTCCGCCACGTGCGCCGGCGCGACCCCTGCGAGCGCCGGCTCGTCGGTGGAGCGGCCCGCGAGGCGCTCCACGAGGAGCTGCCGCATGGCCACCACCACTTGGTCGGCGAAGCCGACGAGGTCGCGGCCCTGGGCCTCCAGTACGTCGAGGAGGCGGATACCGGCCAGCGCATCGGGGCGGACGAGCGCCGCCACGAACGCGCGCACGGCCTGCTCGTCCGCGAGGCCCAGCATGTCCCGCACGGCGGCCACGGTGAGCGTCTCGTCGCCGGCCGCCAGCAGCTGGTCGAGCATGGACTCCGCGTCGCGCATGCCGCCCGCCGCGAGGTCGGCCACCAGGGCGACGGCGGCCGGTTCGGCCGTCCGCCCCTCATCGGCCAGGATGCGCTGCAGCTTGCCCGAGATCTCGTCCACCGTGAGGGGTCGGAACGTGAAGCGCTGGACCCGCGACAGGACGGCCGGCCGGATCTTGCTGGGCTCGGTGGTGCAGAAGATGAAGAGGACGTCGTCGGGCGGATCCTCCAGGGTCCGCAGGAGCACGTCCCAGCCCTGGGTGATGCGCTGGACCTCGTCGATGATGAAGACCTTGCGGCGCAGGTCGGCCGTGGCCGTGTAGACCCGCGGCAGCAGCTCGCGCATGTCGTCGACGGTGTTGTTGGAGGCCGCGTCGATCTCCACCACGTCGAGGGCCCGGCCCTCGCGGATCGCGGCGCAAGCCTCGCACGTGTCGTCCGGTTCGCCGTCGACCGCGTTGGGGCAGTTGACCGCCTTGGCCAGGATGCGCGCCATGGACGTCTTGCCGGTGCCGCGCGGGCCCACGAACAGGAAGCCGTGGCTCAGGCGATCGAGGCGGACGGCGTTGCGGAGGGTCTCGACCACCGCCACCTGGCCCACCATCTGGCCGAAGGTCTGGGCCCGCCAGCGGCGGTAGATGGCCAGGTGGGACGTCGCGCTGGGCATCCTTGGATGATACGGCCGGGCGCGCCGCCACCGGGCGGGAGGGTTGCCGTGCACCCTCCGTCGACCACGACGCTCACGTGCCCACTGAGGCGATCGGCTCGGATCAGGCCGGTCCGCGGCACCCGGCGAGCAGCGCTTATCGCTGCTTCCTTCCGGACCTGACGAGGTTCGCGCGTCGCCGCTGCGCGGGACCCGATCCTCAACGTCGATCACCCCGGCGGCATCCGCGAACACGGGCCTCGGGAGGGGATTCAGTCCTGCTGGAGCGGATTGCAGGTACAGGGCACCGCTAGTTCCCCACCTAGCACGGCCCGCGGATGATAGCGCGTCCTCAGGCGGGGCCGAGCAGGTAGAAGGTCTCCGTCGGGCCCTTGCCCTTCAGCTCCACCATCCCGCGCGGCTCGAGCCGGTACCGCCCGTGCAGGGCTTCGGCGACGTCGGCGGAGACGTGGATGCGGCCGGACTCGGCGGTCGCCTCCAGCCGGCTGGCGACGTTGACGCTGTCGCCCCACAGGTCGTAGGCGAACTTGTGGCGACCGATCACCCCGGCCACGACCGGGCCGACGTGGATGCCGACCCGCATGCCCCAGTCATCGCCGGTGGCCTGGACCGCCCGCACGATCTCCAGGCCGACCGCGGCCGCCGCTGCGCACGGGTCGGCCTCGCCCGGGCGCAGACCCGCCGCCGCCATGTAGGCGTCGCCGATGGTCTTGATCTTCTCCATGCCGTGTTTCGCGCACGCCGCGTCGAACGTGGAGAAGAGACGGTCCAGCTTCTCCACGAGGTCCGCGGGCGCGAGCCGGGCGGCGATGCCGGTGAAGCCCACGAGATCACTGAACAGCACGGCGACCCGCTCGTGGCGATCGGCGATGCGCGTCTCCCCGGCGTCGAGCCGGGCCACGATGTCCTCGGGCAGGACGTTGAGCAGCAGGTCCCGCGAGCGCGCCCGTTCGGCCGCCAGGTCGGCCATCAGGCGGTCCTGGAGGCGCATGTTCGTGTCCCGGATCGACTCCACCTGGCTGAGCGTCTCCTCGAGGCGCCGGATCCGGCGGGACAGCCGGAGCACCTCCCGGTCGGGCTCAGCCATCCGTGCCGAGGAGGACCGTCACGAAGGTCTCGTTGAGGAAGCGTGTCGCCAGCGCGTCGCCCACCGGTCCGATCTCGCCGGTGCAATACATCCCCGCCACGGGCAGGTCCGCCGGCAGGAGCGAACGCGCCTCGCCGAGCTCATGGGCCGTGCGGGAGCCGAGCAGGAACTTGCGCACGGCGCAGGAGAAGATGAGGGCCGCGCTCGGTGTCGCCCCCGCCGGGAACGCCTCGGTCGCGCGGCGCACCGTGTCGGCGGTGGCGGCGACGATGTCGTCGGACGTGGCCGTGGTCAGCTGGACCGTCGCGCCCACCGGCACGGACCCGGCGATCGACAGGCCACCGGTGGCCCGGTCCTGGGCGAGGAGGACCCGATGGTAGGGCGCCGATGCGCCGGCCTCGCTGATGGCGAGCGGGTTGCCGAAGGTGGCCGGCCCGGCGACATCGAGGTAGGCCGCCGTGAAGGATGTCGCCGGACGCCCGTCGATCTCGTCGATGCGGCCATACACCGAGCGGGTGACGACCCCGGTGGGCCCGACGGGGCGGAGCCCGGTCCCGACCGCCACGGAGAACGCCAGCGGACCGGACAGGACCAGCAGGGCGAGGCCGTGCTCGATGACGAGGTCATCGCATGCCTGGTACGAGGGATTCGGGGCCCCGAGGGTCACGCCACTCGAGGCGCCACCGACCAGAACGGCGCCCTCGGGGAGCGCCCGCCGGACCGACTCCAGCGCTCGCTGGCCCTCGATGGCATCGGCCACCATGATGCACAGCCGGGGCGTCGCATCCGTGGCCGCGCACGCCGCCTCGACCGCCGTCCGACCGGCCGCCTCCACGCCGCCCAGCTCCCAGGTCGCGGCCGCGGTGGTGAACTGGACCGTGTCCGAGACGAACACGGCCAGGGTCACCGAGTCCTCGCGGTAGCCGACCACCGACGACATCTCGGCCGACGAACTCGAGCCGATCAAGCGGATCCCGGGAAACGCCTCCCGCACTTCGCGGACCAGCGCCGGGTCGAACGAGTCGAAGGTGGCGAACAGGAGGCCGGCCCGCGGCTCGTCACCGCCAAGCTGCTCCCGGCACTGCTCGATCGCCTCGCGGACCGCCGCGACGCCGTCGACATCGTCACTCTGGCCGACCGCCATGCGCAGCATGCGCGGATTGTGAGCCATGGCGTCCACCCGGATCAGCGGAGGACCCACGCCTCCAGGTCAGCCGGGGCCTGGGTCACCACATCGACCCACGCATCGGGCCCGCCGTCGGCGAAGCCCACGATCACGCTGCCCGACGGCGCCCCGGACGTGGCGAGGCGGGCCGGCGGGCAGTCCATGTCATCACGGCAGAGCAGCGAGCGATAGACCGTGACCTTCGTGACGAGCGGCGCATCCCCGGGCAGGACGCCCAGCGCCGCCTGGGCGATGCCGCGACAAGTCGAGGCGTCCAGCTGCCGGCAGTCGACCTGCCTGGGCAACGTCCGTGCAGCGGCGGTGGGCAGCGGTGACGGCGTTGCGGCCAGGGCCACGGCAGAGGGCGTGGGCGTCGGGGCCGGCGGCTGGGTGGCGACGGCGGCGGCCACGACGACGATGAGGCCCGTGACGATGGCCAGCGCCGGCCAGCGCAGCCGGGTGGCGCGGACGGGTGACGGCGGGACTTCGAAGCTCATGCGTGCGTCAGGAGTGGCGGAGAGGGAGGGATTCGAACCCTCGATGGGTTGCCCCATACCGCATTTCCAGTGCGGCGCCCTCGGCCACTAGGCGACCTCTCCGGGGGCTCGTGGGATGGCGGAGAGGGAGGGATTCGAACCCTCGGTGCTCATCGCACACCGCTTTTCGAGAGCGGCACCATCAACCACTCGGACACCTCTCCGTGCGAGAGGATACCAAAGGGG
>CAZFGT010000070.1:0-2837 GCA_964518505.1 uncultured Anaerolineaceae bacterium
GCAGCCGCTCGGACTTCCCGATCATGGAGAAGGCCGTGGCGCTCCTTAGCGAGCTCGGCGTGGCCAGCGAGCTGCGCGTGATGTCGGCCCATCGCACGCCCGAACTGGCCACGCGCTACGCCGAGACGGCCGCCCAACGGGGGATAGAGGTCCTCATCGCCGGCGCCGGCGGCGCGGCCCACCTGGCCGGCGTGCTCGCCTCCAAGACGCTGCTGCCGATCATCGGCGTGCCTATCCCAACGCAGGTCAGCGGGGGCCTGGACTCGCTGCTCTCGACCGTGCAGATGCCCCGCGGCGTGCCCGTTGCCACGGTCGCCATCGGCGGTGCGGAGAACGCGGCCCTGCTGGCGACCCAGATCATGGCCCTCCACGACGAGGGCTTGCGCGACCGCCTCGCCGCCTGGCGCCGGCGCATGACGGAGGCGATCCTGGCCGACGAATCCAACGCGGAGCCGCTTCCGGGCTGACGAGCCTCCCCTACACTGCCCCGATGCGAGGGCGGCAGCCCGGCGGTGCGCGCGACCTGCGGACGGTGCTCTTCACCGACATCGTGGGCTCGACCGAGCACGCCACGCGGGTCGGCGACCGCGCCTGGGGGGACCTGCTGGCGCGCCATCACGCCCTCGTGCGGGCGGCCCTGCGGGCGACCGGTGGACGCGAGATGGACACCGCCGGCGACGGCTTCTTCGCCACCTTCGCGCGGCCCACCGATGCCCTCGCCTGCGCCGCCGCGATCGTGCGCGGCATGGGGCCCCTCGGCCTGGCCGTGCGCGTCGGCCTCCATGCCGGCGAGGTCGAGACGCGCGACGGCAAGGCGGCCGGCATCACCGTCCACACCGCCGCCCGCCTGATGGCCGCCGCGGCGCCCGACGAGATCCTCGCCAGCGCCACCGTGCGCGACCTCGCCGCCGGGGCCGGCTGGACCTTCGCCGACCGGGGCTCGCTCGCGCTCAAGGGCCTGGCCGAGCCGGTCCACGCCTACGCCCTCGACCTGGCCGCCGCGCCGACCGCCCTGCCGCTCGGGCAGGTCGGCGTCGGCGCGACCCTGCGGGGCGTCACCCCACCACGGGCCATCGGGGCGGCCGCCGTCGTCGTCGGCCTCGTCGTGGTCCTCCTCGCGGCTATCGCCCTATCCGGCGGTGGCGGGGCCCACCCCTCGCCCACCGCGACCGCCGTCGCCGCCGCCACCACCCCGGCCGCCACGACCGCACCACCGAGCCCGAGTGCCACGGATGCTGACCAACTACCGATCCCTGGCGCCAACGAGGGCGAGGCCCCCATCCCGCTCGGTCCCGGGACGTACTTCGACACCTTCCTGCCGGATACGCCAACGCTGACCGTCGTCGACACTGGCTGGACGGCCGCCGGTTCGTTGCTGGACACGCTCATCCTGTCGCGCGCAACGAGCCCGACCGACAAGCTCACCATCCGTTGGCTGCGCACCTTATCGAACGATCCCTGCGCGGACAAGCCCGAGGCCTCCTTCTCCACCGATCCCGCAGGCCAGTTCGGGGCGTGGGCTCATGCCGAGAAGGGCCTGAAGGTGACCTCCGGGACCCCCCGCCAGTTCGGAGACCTCTCGGCGACGGAATATGACGTCACCGTCGTCGACAAATACGCTTGCCAGACGACGGACCCGCTCTCCGTGGCGATCACAGGGTACGTGGAGGGGGTGTCCGACACCGTGTCGCTCGCCGCCGGGGAGCAGATCCGGCTCGAGGCCGCCCCGCACGGCGGACGGCTCTTGGTCATCGTCATCGAGGCTCGGTCCGCGGCAGAGTTCCAGACGCTCGAGCCGCTGGCGGAGACACTCCTGAGCACCCTGAAGTTCACGCCGTAGGGGGCCTCGGACCCCCGGGCGTACACTCGACCGGTGACTGAGACGCCGCGCATGGACGACGAGCGCTGGCAGCCCGGGATGCCGGTCCTGGCCCGACAGGTGGTCGCGCCGACGGCTCCCCGGGGAGGGCGCCAGGCCGTCCCCCAACGCGTCCCTGAGACGCGGCCGACGCCGCTCCAAGGCGTCTTCATCTACCTCAGCGTGGTCGTCCTGATCTGCGGCACGGTGGCCATCACCGCCTGGGAGCTCGGGAGTCCGCTAAGCGCGCCCGTAGTGCGCCTGCCGGTGCTCATCGCGGCTGCCCTCCTGCTGCTGGTCACAGCTGACGCGACGGTGCGGATCGCGCGCTCAGTCGGCGCCTGGTGGCCCATCGCCCGCGGCCGGGCCGCGTTTCGGGTGGTGTGGGTCGTGGTCCTGATGACCGGCATCGCCATCGAGCTGGGCACCATGGGCCTGGTGCTGACGGCATGACCGATCGGTCCGATCAGGCCCCCGGCCGCTCCCAGGGTCCCGACCTGGCGAGCCACGACGACCTGCTTGAGCTCGAGCCGTGGGACCAGCCGCGCGGGCCCGGCGGCGTGCCCACCTGGATGGGCGAGCTGCTCAACTTCTGTTCGCGCTGCGGGGCGGAACTGCGCTTCGGGCCCATCGACGGCGACCACCGCGACCGCCTGAGTTGCCCGGCCTGCGGCTTCGTCGCCTACGTCAACCCGCGCCTCGTGGTCACCACGCTGCCCATCACACCCGACGGCGAGGTGGTCCTGCTGCGGCGGGGCATCGAGCCGGGGCTGGGCGCCTGGGCCCAGCCGGGCGGCTTCCTGGAGATCGACGAGACGGTCCGCGAGGGCGCCATCCGGGAGACCCTGGAGGAGACCGGCCTGATCGTGGAGCCCGGCGAGATCGTGGGTCTGTACTCGCGGACGCAGGCGGCCATCGTCGTCGTCGCGTTCGAGGCCAGCATCGTCGGCGGCCAGCTGCGGACCAACCCCGAGGCGCT
>CAZFGT010000070.1:2937-7137 GCA_964518505.1 uncultured Anaerolineaceae bacterium
TCGCGTTCGAGGCCAGCATCGTCGGCGGCCAGCTGCGGACCAACCCCGAGGCGCTGGCGTTCGGGACCTTCCGGCCCGAGGCGATCCCCTGGGCGGGCATCGCCTTCAAGACCAGCACCTGGGCCTTACGCGACTGGGTCCGCCGCGTACGCCCCGACCTGCACCCCGATCGCGCGATCGGTCACGCCACCGCCTGACCTGAGCGGACCTGGCCCTGCGCGGCAAGGCTGGGGGCGCCCGTCTCCTTGTCCACGTCGATCTGCTCGTGGACGGAGGTAGAGGTGCCGGTGATGCCGTTGGCGCCGGGCACGATGATCTGGCCGTCGATCGTGATGCGCCACGTGCCGCTCAGCTCCTGGACCGAGCGCACCGTCACGTTCTGGACCGTAGCCCCCGCGGGCGCGCCCTGGGTGAGGTACTGGGTGGCGATCCTGGTCGCCGCGGCCTGATCGACCTTCGCGCCGCAGCCGGCCGCCACGAGAGCGATCAGCGCGACCATGAGCAATGTCGTCAGGCGCCGTGCGAGCACGGGCCAGACGATGCCTTCCGACCGAGGCTCCCGCAAGCCGCCACTCGTACCGCGGGCCGACGGCCGACCGGCGGGGGCTATGCCCCCCGCACCAGGCGGGCTGGCTCGACGGCGGTGCGCCGGCCGCTGTTGGCCACGGCCTTGGCGAACGCCACGTCGTGCGCGCGCTGCTCCTCGGTGTCGTCGAGTGGCGCCAGCTCGACCGGCCCGCCCATGCGGCGCTCCAGGGCGACGCGGATGAGCTGGTCGGCCAGCCAGGGGTTCTTGGGCAGGACGGGTCCGTGGAGGTAGGTGGCATACACGTGGTCGCGCACCGCGCCCTCGGTCCCGTCGCGTCCGTTGTTGCCGGCTCCGGCGATCATCCGGCCGATCGGCCGGGCGCCGGGCCCGAGCTCGGTGAGGCCCGAGTGGTTCTCGAAGCCCACGACCGTGCCCGTCGCCCCGTCGACGGTCATCTCGACCGCAACGTGCTGCATGAAGCGCTGGGGTCCGCCGTGCGTCTCCAGGTCCAGAAGGGCGAGGCCCTCCATGGGCTCACCGGCCGAGGGCACATAGCGCTTGCCCAGCAGCTGCAGCCCGGCACAGACGGCGAACACGACCACGCCCTGGTCGGCCGCCTCGCGCAGGGACGGAGCCTTCAGTCCCAGGTCGGCGGCCGCGACCTGCATCTCCACGTCCTGGCCGCCCTGGATGAAGACCATGTCGAAGGTGGAGAAGTCGGGCGTATCGCCGACCTCCACCTCGACCACCTCGGTGGGGATGCCACGCCAGGCGCAGCGCTGCACGACGGCCATCACGTTGCCGCCGTCGCCGGCGACGTTCAACAGGGATGGGTAGAGGTGAGCCAGGCGGAGGGTGGGATAGGCGGTCATCGGATCAGGCCTCCCAATAGCGATCGACCCAGCCGCGCCGGTGCATCTCCTCGCGCAGCTCGATGGTGGGGGTGTAACCGGCCAGGATGGTCAGCGTACCGCCCGGGGGGATGCCCGCCAGGGCGGCATCGAGGGCGGCGGGGCGGTCGGGGATGATCGTGAGCCGGTCGGGCGCCACGCCGGCGTACTTGAGCCGGTTGGCCAGCTCGTCGGCCCGCAGCCCGGCCACCGTGACGTGCTCGACGTTCGCCGCCGCGCTCTCGAAGTCGACGTCCCACAGCCAGGCGAAGTCCTCGCCGTCCACCAGCGTGTTGCTGGCGGCCACGAGCAGCTGGCGCGGCAGGCCCTCGGCGGCCAGCGAGCGCAGCGTCGTGTTGAACGAGGTGGGGTTCTTGGCGAAGCCGAGGACGATGCGCCGGTCCCCGGCCTGGATCTGCTCCAGCCGGCCGAAGGCAGGCCCGACCGCGGCCAGCGAGGTCGCCGCGCCGTCGAGCGGCACGCCGAGCCCGACGCAGATGGCGATGGCGGCGGCCGCGTCGTAGGCGATGTGGACGCCGGACTGGGGGATGGTCAGGTGCAGGTCGCCCGATGGCGTGCGCACGGTGAACGTGGTCTCCGCCAGCCCGCGAACCTTGAGGGCCGTCACGGCGACGTCGAGCGGTGGCCGAGTGAGGCCGCAGGCGGGGCAGTGCCAGGCGCCCATGTGGCTCAGGTACACGTGGTCATAGGCGAGGTCGGCCCGGCAGCGCGGACAGCGGATCGTGTCCGCCGCGCGGGTGATGCGGTCGGTGTCGTGGTCCAGTTCCAGGCCGAACGTGACGCGGGGCCCGGGGCGGCTCGCCGCCAGGCCGGCCACGATCGGGTCATCGCCGTTGATGCACAGGACGCTGTCCGCGGGCAGGGCCTCCGCCACGGCCGAGAAGGCATCGGCGACCGCGTAGATCTCCCCGTAGCGATCGAGCTGGTCGCGGAACAGGTCGGTCACCAGGACGGCCCGCGGCCGCAGCTCGGCCAGGACGTGCGGCAGCGCGCCCTCATCCACCTCGGTGACCATCACCGAGCGGGGCATCCGGCCACGCAGGTCGGCCGATGTGACGGCGAGGGACGTGACGCCCTGGACCAGGTTGGCGCCGGTGCGGTTGTGGCGCACGGGCAGGCCCGCGCCCTGGAGCAGGGCCGCGGTGAAGCGCGCCGTGGTGGTCTTGCCGTTGCTGCCGGTGATGGCGATGACCGGCACGTGCTGCGCCGCCACGAGCGCGCCCAGGATGCCCGGGTCCACCCGCCGCGCGATCATGCCCGGCAGGGACGTGCCGCCGCCTCGCCCGCTGAGCCGGGAGGCAGTGGCCGCGGTGCGGCCGGCGACCAGGGCGGCGAAGCGCCGGGCGGTCAGGCGCGGGACGGGCCCGCCGGCGGGCAACCGGAAGGGGGCGGGGGCGGCCATCGCCGACAAGGATAGCCCGCGGCGGGTCATGGACCGGTCGCGGCGTATGCTCCGGCATCATGGAAGCCCTGGTAGGTCTGGATCCGGAGCTTCGGCCGCGCCTGGCCGAGCTCGCGGCGGGACGGGCCCTGGTCATCGATTACTTCGCCACAGCGCGCTGCGGCGGGCTCGTGGGCGACCTGACCGCCGACCTGGTGCAGCAGCCGCTGGGTGCGGAGTTCGTGCCGATCCGCGTCCTCGAGACGGTGCCCTGCTACGCCGAACGTCGCCTCGTGCCACTGCTCGCACAGGTGGAGACGACGATCCGCTTCGGCGGGCCGCCATTCGCGCGGCACCTCGCCGTCACGCTCGATCCCCCGGAGCGCTGGCTCGACTTCCTCGAGCAGGGGATGGGGCGGGCTAGGACAGGTCCACGAAGACGTTCTTGAGCTCCGTGTAGAGCTCCATGGCGTGCATCCCAAGCTCCCGCCCGATGCCCGACATCTTGTAGCCGCCGAAGGGCGCCTCCGTGTGCACGGAGCTGTTGGAGTTGATCGACAGGACGCCGGCCTGGACCCCCTTGGCGACGCGGATGCCCCTGGCCAGGTCGCGGGTCCAGATCGAGCCCGATAGCCCGTACGGCGTGTCGTTGGCCAGGCGCACGGCCTCCGCCTCGTCGTCGAAGGGGATGATCGAGACGACCGGGCCGAAGATCTCCTCGCGCACGATGCGCATGGTGGTGGTCGCGCGGTCGAAGACCGTCGGCAGGTAGTAGGCGCCGGCGGCGAACTCGGCCGCCTCGGGGGCCTTGCCGCCCACGACCAGCTCGGCGCCCTCCTCCAGGCCGACCTCGACGTAGCCGGCGACGCGCTCGCGCTGCTTGAGGCTGACGAGGCTGCCCACCTCCGTGCGGTCCTCCGCCGGGTCGCCGACGACCACCTTGCGGGTCGCGTCGGCGAACAGCTGGACGACCTTCTCGTGCACCGAACGCTCGACGAAGATGCGGCTCCTGGCGCAGCAGTCCTGGCCGGCGTTGTCAAAGACGGAGTAGGGCGACTCGCGCGCGAAGCGCTCCAGGTCGGCGTCGGCGAAGACGATGTTGGGGCTCTTGCCGCCCAACTCCAGGCTGATCTTCTTCACGTTGGTGGCGGCCAGCCGCATGATCTCCTGGCCCGTCGTGGTCTCGCCCGTGAAGGCGACCTTGCCCACGCCCGGGTGGCCGGCGATGGCCGCGCCGGCCGAGCCGCCGGGCCCGGTCACCACGTTGACGACGCCTGGCGGGAAGCCCGCCTCCAGGGCCAGCTCACCCAGGCGGATGGCCGTGAGCGGCGTCCAGCTGGCGGGCTTGAGGATGCAGGTGTTGCCGGCGGCCAGGGCCG
>CAZFGT010000071.1:0-6959 GCA_964518505.1 uncultured Anaerolineaceae bacterium
GCCCGACTGAAGGCCAGCCGCCCGACCCACAGGGCCAGCACGCCCAGGACCGCGAACAGGCCCAGCCCAAAGACCACCGTCGAGGGATCACCCGTGGCCGTGAAGACGGCACGCAGCGCGTTGACGACGTGGAGCAGCGGGTCGAACTGGGCCACCGCGCGCAGCCAGTCCGGGGCGAGTGACATCGGCAGCAGCACGCCCGACAGCAGGAGCAGCGGGAGCGCGACCCCATTGACGAAGGGAGCGAACGCGTCCTCGCTGCGCATCTTGAGGGCCACCGCATACGAGATCGGCGACAGCGTCACCCCGACCAGCAGGAGCCCGGCCACGGCGACGGCCACGTCGGCCGTATCAAGGGTCAGTCCGAAGGGGATGGCGACGGCCATCAGCAGGAGACCCTGCGAGACCAGCACGGTGGCATCGCGGAGGGCCATGCCGAGGAGCATCGCGGTGCGGTTCATGGGCGTGACGCGGAAGCGTTCGATGACCCCGTAGCGCAGTTGCGCGATGAGGCCGAAGCCCACGAACCCGCCGCTGAACACGGCGATCTGGAGCAGCAGGCCGGGCACGAACACGTTCCACGAGCCGCCGCCGGGGAAGCCGGGCGCCGAGGCCACGGCATGGAGCAGGGGGCCGAAGCAGACGAGGTACAGGATCGGCTGCAGCAGGCCAAAGATGAGCCACACGGGGTTGCGCAGGACCTGCAGCAACGACCGCTGGTAGATGAGCCACGTGTCTCGGGCGAGTTTCATCGAAGGGATCCTTTCGTCGGCTGTGGTTCAGGCGGCGGCTTCGTCGCGCAGGGTCCGCCCGGTCTTGCGCAGGAAGACGTCGTCCAGGCTGGCCTGGGCGAGCGCGACCGTGGTGGGGGCAAGTCCGGCGCCGTCGAGGAGCCGCAGGAGCGCCGGCAGGGCCGTCTCGCCGCGATCCACGTAGAGCCGCACGAAGCCATCGTCCACGACGACCTCGCGGACGTAGGACTGGGCCCCGGCCAGCGCCTGGACGGCCGCCGAGCGGGCGGCCCCCACGCCGAGGGTCACGACCTCGCCGGCGACATCGCGCTTCAACTCCTCCGGCGTGTCCTCGGCCACGATCAGCCCGTGGTCGATGATGGCCAGGCGATCGCACAGGATGTCGGCCTCCTCCAGGTAGTGGGTCGTCATGAAGACCGTCATGCCATCGGCGCTGAGCTTGCGGATCTCATCCCACAGGTTGGCGCGGGCCTGCGGATCCAGGCCCGTGGTGGGCTCGTCCAGGAAGAGCAGCTGCGGCCGATGGACCAGGCCGAGGCCCAGGTCCAGGCGGCGGCGCATGCCGCCCGAGTAGGTCCCCGTCTTGCGGTCGGCCGCCGTGTCCAGGTCCAGCGACTTGAGGACCTCGAGGGCGCGGGCTTGGGCGGCGCGCTTGTTCATGCCGTAGAGGCGGCCCTGGATGATCAGCTCGTCACGGCCGGTGACCGTGGGGTCCGTGCCGCCGCCCTGGGCCACGTAGCCGATGCGCTCACGCACGCGTTGCGGCTCGCGCACGAGGTCCACGCCCGCGACGCGCGCCTCGCCGCTCGTCGGGGGAAGGAGGGTGGCCAGCATGCGCAGGGTCGTGGTCTTGCCCGCGCCATTGGGCCCCAGGAAGCCGAAGATCTGGCCGCGTTCGACGCGCAGGTCCACCCCGCGGACGGCCTCGACCATGTTCTTGCCACTGCCAAAGGACCGCTTCAGCTGGTGGGTCTCGATGATCGGCCCGGGGAACTCGATGGGTTCGCTCATGGTCGGGTCCCGCTCCTTCTGGGTTGTGCTACGGTTGCGCCATGCCGCTGGTTGGTGCATTATCTGCGCAGTGCAGATAATCACCGGAACAGGAGCTGTTGTCAACCATGGACCGCGACAAGACCGTTGAAGCCGTCGTCAGGGCCCTCCGCAAGGTCAACTGGCAGGGCTCGATCCTCGGCCAGACGGTGGCCATCCGTCTGGGCCTGAGCGAGTCGGACATCGAGGCGCTGGAGCTGCTGGTCGACACCGGGTCCGAGACCGCCGGGCGCCTGGCCGAGTTGATGGGCCTCACCACGGGCGCGGTGACGCGGATGATCGACCGCCTCGAGCAGGCCGGCTACGTCCGTCGCACGACCGACCCGGCAGATCGCCGGCGGGTGGTCGTCCAGCCCGTGCCCGAGAGGCTAGGGGAGATCGGGCCCCTGCTCGAGGGCGTCGGGGCGATCACCGCGCGTGAGCTCGAGGGCTACACGCCAGAGCAGCGCGAGCTCATCAGCGGGTTCCTGCAGCGGGTCACCGATGCGGCGCAGACCGAGACGAACCGCCTGCGGGAGGGCGAGCCCGCTGCACCCGCACCCGCGGCGACGGCTGCGGTCGCGGGGGCCCCCGACAGCGTCAGCGGCGAGCATTCCGCTCCGCTGGCCGGTCTGGCCAGCGGACGCCTCCTCATCCGCGGCGGTGCGCCCGATCTCACGCTGCGCGCCGCGCACGGCGTGCGCACGGATGCCGGCGTGCCAGCCCTCTATCGGGCCCGTTTCGAAGGGGCGATGCCGGTCGTGCGCGTGCGCAACGGCCAGGTCACCGTCCACTACCGCGGCTTCTTCGCCTGGCGCGGTCGTCGCGCGACGATGACCCTCAACGCCGACGTGCCGTGGGATCTGGAGATCCAGGGCGGGGCATCCCGCCTCACCGGTGAGCTGGCGACGCTGCCGATCCGCTCGCTGGTCGTTTCGGGCGGCGCCTCACGGCTGGACCTGACCCTTGGCGCGCCGCAGGGCGAGGTGCCCGTGCGCCTCATCGGCGGGGCGAGCGACCTACGCCTCAGGCGGCCAGCCGGATCGGCCGTCCGCGTCCGCGCGACCGGCGGCATGAGCAAGATCGAGATCGACGGGCGCCTCTCCACGTCGCTCGGCGGCGACGCGTATGCCGAGTCGGCCGCCGCCTCCACGGCGACCGATCGCTACCTGGTCGACGTCGTGGGCGGCATCGGCAAGGTGATCATCGGTCGGTCGTGACCGGCGATAATCCAGCCACATGCGTGTGACCTTCCTGGGCCAGGCAGGCCTGTACATCGAGACGGCGCGTGCCTCCATCCTGTGCGACCCATGGTTCAACCCGGCCTTCTTCGCCTCGTGGTTCCCCTTCCCGCGCAACGACGGGATCGACCCCGAGGTCATCGGCCACCCCACGTACCTCTACGTGTCGCACCTGCACCATGACCACTTCGATCCGGAATGGCTGGCGGCGCACTGCGACAAGGACGCCACCGTCATCCTGCCGGCCTACCCGCTCGACACCCTGCGCAAGGAGCTGGAGGCGCTCGGCTTCCATCGGTTCCTGGAGACGGAGAACGGCCGCCCGATCCATACCGACGACGGCCTGACGCTCCAGGTGGAGGCGCTCGTCGCCCCCACGGATGGCCCCATCGGCGACTCGGCCCTGATCGTCGACGACGGCGAGACGCGCCTGCTCAACATGAACGACTCGCGGCCCCCGGATCCCGACCATCTCCTGGCGCTGGGGCCCATCGACATCCTCTTCCTACAGTTCTCGGGCGCCATCTGGTACCCCATGGTGTACGACCTGCCGCCCCGCGCGAAGCAGTCCCTGGCCCACAAGAAGCGCGTCGCCCAGCTGGCCCGCGCGTACCGCTACATCGAGCTGATGGACCCGCGCATCACGATCCCGTCGGCGGGGCCGCCCTGCTTCCTCGATGACGATCTCTTCGAGTTCAACGACCTGCACGACGATCCCGACAACATCTTCCCCACCCAGCCCGTCTTCCTGGACCACATCGCCCAGCAGGGGCGGTTCGACGCGCGGCTGATGATCCCCGGCAGCGTCGGCACCCTCACCACGAGTGACTTCACGGTCACCCATCCCGTGCCCGATGCGGAGGTCGCCTCCATCTTCAGTGACCGCGAGGCCTACCTCCGCCGCTACCAGGCCGACCTGCGGCCGCGGCTCACCGCCGAGCACGCCGCCTGGGTCGGCCCGCGCGTGGACCTCGTGGCGGGGCTCAAGGCCTGGTTCGAGCCCCTCCTGGCCGAGGCGGATCTCATCGCCGCGGGTATCGACGATGCGGTCGTCCTGGACGTGGGCGACGAGCGCATCCGCATCGACTTCCGCACCCGCACGGTGAGCGCCCAGGCGCCCGGGGTCTACGACTTCGGCTACCGCTTCACGATCGACCGTGACCTGGTGGAGACCTGCGTCCGGCGCCACGAGCCGGACTGGGTCAACCTCCTCTTCCTGTCGATGCGCTTTCGGGCGTGGCGGCGCGGCGCCTACAACGACTTCGTCTACACCTGGTTCAAGGCCCTGACGGAAGAGCGGCTGCAGTACGCCGAGGGCTACTACATCGAGCAGGGGCCGGAGGCCGGCACCATCGAGATGTGCGGCTACGACGTGCAGAAGCGTTGCCCCCACATGAAGGCCGACCTGAGCCGCTTCGGTGTGTGCGAGGACGGCATCCTGACCTGCCACCAGCACGGCTGGCAGTGGGAGCTGGCCACGGGGCGCTGCCTCACCTCCGCCGGCCATGAACTCATGGCCACGCCCATCGCCGACCGCGACGTCGAGACGGTCGGCGACCCCACCCCGGCGTGACCATGGGGGAGGGACAGGTGGCCCCGACCGACCGGGATCCGCAGTCGACCGCCCTGCGCATGCAGATCCTGACCACGGAGCACGCCTCGCTCGTGGCGGCCCGCAACCTGGCCTGGTCCGAGTCGTTCAGCCGGGCCGCGATGTACCTGGCCACGCTGTCGGGGGCCATCGTGGCCCTTGGCCTGATCGCCGGGATCGACCATTTCGGCCAGACCTTCGTGGTCTTCGCCCTGGTGATCCTGCCCATCGTCCTCTTCATCGGCGTGGCCACCTTCATCCGCATGGGGGCCGCGAACTACCACGACGCGCTGGCCGTGGTGGGCATGAATCGCATCCGCGCCGGGTACCTGGAGCTGGATCCCAAGGCCGCGCCCTACTTCGTGATGGGCGTGCACGACGATGACCCGGGGATCGCCCTCACGATGGCCGTGCTGCCCAACAACGGCCAGATCCTCCACGTCATCGCGGCGACACCGTTCGTGGTCACGGTGCTCGACGCGGTGGTCGCTGGGGCGATCGCGGTGATCGCCGTCTCGGGCGCCCTGAACCTCGTGCCGGCAGTGGGGCTCGTGGCGGCCGCCGTGGCGTTCGTGCTCGTCGTGCTCCTCCACTCGCGGGTCATCCGGGGCAACATCCGCAGCCTCAAAGCGCTGATGCATCCACTGTTCCCGACCCCATCCGAGCCCGAGAACCCCGCCGTCTGAGGCGTCGCCCACCGGGAGGTGCAGATGCGGTTCCGCGCCACGATCCTGCAGACCGGCAAGAACACGGCCGGGATCCAGGTGCCCCCCAGCGTCGTCGAGGCGCTGGGCGCCGGGAAACGTCCACCGGTGACCGTCACGGTCAACGGCTTCACCTACCGCACGACGGTGGCGGTCATGGGCGGCGACTATTGGGTGGGTCTGAGCGGCGAGCGCCGGGCCGCGGCCGGGATCGCCGGCGGCGACGTCATGGACATCGACATCGAGCTCGATACGGCTCCCCGCGAACTGGCGGTCCCCGCCGACTTCGCGACGGCTCTCGACGCCGAACCCGCGGCCCGCAAGACCTTCGAGGGTCTGTCCTACAGCAACAAGTCGTGGCACACCCTGCAGATCGAGGGTGCCAAGACGGACGAGACCCGCCAGCGCCGCATCGCCAGGTCGGTCGCCATCCTCAGGGAGGGCCGGCCCCGCTGAGGTATCCTTCCGCCGCGCGGCCGTGACGGCCGCCGGCCGCCTTGGGCGGCCCTTCGCTCCGGCGTAGCTCAGTGGTAGAGCGGGCGGCTGTTAACCGCTTGGTCGTAGGTTCGAGTCCTACCGCCGGAGCCACTTTCCGCACGATTCGCGCCCGTCATGTGGCGCTACGCACGCCGCGTGACGAGTCCGTGAGTGCACTGGTGAGTGCACGCCACGGCGGAGGAACGGGTGACCGGTCGGGGCGGGAGGTTTAGCCCCGACACACCGCCGCGACTCTTGCTTGTCCAGGTCATGAACGTCCCGACGCACGTGCATCGGTCGCGGGACAGCGCGTAGGGGGACCCCTACCTCCCCGACGGCGTCATGGCACCGAGGCTCCGCCAAGCCCGACCGGGGATCTAGGCCGGCGCTGCATCGGCGATCCTGGCGAGGTCGAGTGCCTGCTTGATCGTGAGCCGGCGGCCGATCTCCGTCGCTCGGGCGACATCCACATCCGACAGTGATCCGCGTGCCTGCTCGACGAAGTCACGACCCGGGTTCTCATCGGAGTAGATGACGACGATGCCCTCCTGATTGGCATAGACCTCGGCTGCAGCCGCGATCTGCACGGCACGGTCGGGTCGGAGCTCGGCCGCTTCGGTGGCCGCGAGCCCGATCAAGGACAGACCCACTCCACGGACGCTCGCCACGTCGGTATGTGCCTGCACCGACCTGAAGAAGTAGCGACGCGCGAGCGCGGCGTCGTCGTTCCGGAGGTGCGTCCAGGCGATCTCCGAGAGGATCCGGGCTTCTTCGCCGCGATCGCCTACCGCTTCGAACGCCTCGAGCGACTGTCCGTACAGGTCGATGGCAGCGACCGGGTCGCCGCGACCGGAGGCCAACTCGGCAAGGCCGCCGAGTGACATGCCCGTCCCCTCCCTGTCGCCGAGTCGCTGCTGGATCGCGAGCGCATCGGAGTATTTCGTCTTCGCCGCACCGAGATCGCCTGCCAGCGCGTGGAACATGCCGTTGACGGTCAGGGCAAGCGCCTGGGCCCATGGGAAACCGAGCGCGCCGGCTCGCTCGGTGCTTTCTTCGGTCAGCGTGAGTCCCGCACCGACGTCGGACCCGAGGACTGCGAGGGCCCGGCACAACCCGGCGAGGCACAGCTCGCGCCCGGCATCGAGCTCGGCCGCGATGCGATGCG
>CAZFGT010000072.1:0-6671 GCA_964518505.1 uncultured Anaerolineaceae bacterium
CGCCACCCTTTCAAGGTGGAGATCAGGGGTTCGAATCCCCTTGGGGGCACTCCCGCTGTCTTTCACCAAGGTGCCCAGTGGAGCGACATCACTTTCGAACCCCCGCCACCGCGACCTTTCAAGGCGGGGACGACCGAAACTGAGTTGATACGACGCCTGTTCGCGTGCCGCCGAGGTGATCGAAGCGTACGTCCGAGCTCAGGACGCCGATGCTCTCTGATCGTCGTTGGGGTTCGACGTGTGGCGGCTAAGACGTCACCTCGGCGGGATCTCGGGCGTGGCCGACGACCAGTTCCTGGGCCGGCCAAAGAGATCTCCCGCTGCCCCGACGACACGCAGCGTGGGCCATCGAGGCAACCATTCGACTTCGCGTGACCAGGACCCTGGCCTTGCGAACGGGAGCGTTGGTTATTCGGTCTAACCGCAGTACCGGTAGATGAGGCACGGGGCCTCAGGGGGCCGGCGCGGGAGTCTCCCGTGCCGCCCTGACGACATCGAGGGCCGCAAGGTCGAAGGGGCGGATCAGGGCCGTCAGGATCAGCACGGCCACGATGATGGTGGCGAGCGCCAGGAAGCTGATCGCGAAGGCGCCGGTCGCGTCGAAGAGCAAGCCGACGAGGGGCCCGCCGAAGATCGCCGTGACTAGGCCACCCATGCCCACGACGGCCTGCGCCGACGCCGGACTGCTGCGGGCGCTGGCGGCGGCTCCGTTGAAGACGGCCGCATACGGGAGACCGACCCCCACGCCGGTGACCACGAGCGCCGCGATGGCGATGGGCAGGTTCGGCGCGAGGGCCAACATCGTGAGGCCGACGATGGCAAGGGCCAACCCGGTCCTGATGAGCTGCACCGGATCCACGGCCCGCTCGAGGATGACGCCGCCTGAGGCGCGCGCCACGATGCCCGTGATGAGGGTCAGCGAGCCGATCAAGCCAGCCGCCGCGAGGGGCTCTCCAAAAGCATCGGCCAGATAAAGGGTGACCCACGTGCCGATGACGATGGCCATGCCAAATCCGCACATGTGGCACAACGCGAGCAGCCACGTGTTGCGCGCACGCAGGGCGACCATCAACGCCGCTCGGCCTCCGGTCGCGGGCGGAGCCCACGGCTCGCCCGGCGCCAGGACCACCCACGCCACCCAGACCGCTGCCACGGCCAGCGCCGAGAGGGTGAAGGCCAGCCGCCAATCCCCCGCTGGACCGGCCAGGATCGGGATGTAGGCCAAGGTGATGCCCGAGCCAAGCAGGAACGATGCGCCGTAGAGGCCCTGGGCGAGATGGCGACCCCGATCCTCGAAGATCGACCGGGTGTACGAGGCGCCCGCGGCGAAGCCGAAGCCCGAACCGAGTCCACCCAGGACGCGCCAGGCGAGCAGGGCCGGGAAGGTCGGGGCGAGGAGGCCGGCCCCCAGGTTCCCGATCGCCACGAGCAGGAATCCGAGCGTGACCGCGAGACGCGTGCCGATCCGGTCGGCGATGGCGCCGCCGGCCAGCATCGTGACCGAGGAAGCCCCGAAGAAGGCCGTGGCGATGGTGCCCGCACCCGCGGCCGACAGCCCGAACTCGACCTCGATGAACCCGAGCACGGGTCCTTGGATCGTGTAGTTCGTGGCGACGGCGACGGCGACCGCACAGCTGAGCAACAGTGCCCGGCGCCGTGACGAGGCTGGCATCCCGCTAACTCTATCGGCGCCCTCGCCCTCCTACCTTCAAGCCTCCGGGACGCATGGGCCCTCCGAGAGACGGCCAGATCGAGCTCGACGACCCCGAGGCGCAGGCCCACCGCCGTCTTGATGCGCTGCAACAGAACCCCGCCGCTGTCGTCGTCGAGCGATGGAGGTTGGATCCGTTGCGGCTCGGCAGTCGACTGGAGTCAATGCATTCCGCGGCCACCGGCGACGACAGCCGCTCACCCGTGATGAAGTCGGCATCGTTGGAGGCGAGCAAGAGCGTTGATGCTGCGATGTCGGCCGGCGTGCCCCAGCGCGGCGGTCACCGCGGGAGGTAGCGTTTGGCCGGCGATCCGGCGAAGGTGCGGATCCGGGCGAGCAACTGGCGCTCGGTGAATGGGCCGCCCCTCTCGACCTCGATCCGTCGCTTGCGACCGTGGCTGTCGTCATCCGTGCGGACCTGCTCCGCGAAATGCTCCACCACCTCGCCGTCGCCGACCAGCAGCAGATCATCATCGACTGGCAGCGCCTGGGCGACCTGGGCGAAGAAGGACCGCATGTGCTCGTCGCGATGGCCCTCGCCGGCCGGCTGTTTCTCGGTGGGTGGCCGGCCGGTCGAACGGTGCCGGCCGGGGACCGTGGAGTCGATGCGGTGGCGCACGGTGAGCTCAGGGCTCCAACGCAACACCGTGGCCGAGTTGGCGGACATCCAGACACCGGTGGTACGGGGACCGGTCATCGCGGCCCTCCTTTCTCAGGGCGGTCGTCGAGTCCGCGACCTCCCGCTTCCACTCCCGACCGCACGGCGTCGGTTGTCAATCGGGCTCCCCTCGCGCGATCAGGGGGCCCCGCGCAGCTCGTCCTCGAACGCTCGTCCTCTACGGAACGGGCTTCTTCGGCGGCTTCGGCTTCTTGGGTTTCGGCGGCCTCGTCGGCGTCTTGTCGCCCACGGGGCACCTCCTGCTCGAAAGCATAGGACGGCCGACCGAGCGACCGCTGGCTTGGGAGGCCTGCGGCTGTGGCCTGCGCAAGCCGCGAGGGCACGGCACCCGCCGGCGGGCAGCTTCGCGATCGCCTTCCGGGCCGCGGATGCCGAGACGTGATCGAGCGTCGGATCGCCGGTCTCGATCGAGCTCGAGAGCACCTCGCCGACCACGCTGGGAGCGTGAGCGATGACCCGCCAGGCGATCAGCGATGGCCGTGAAGGGCCCGAGGTCCGCCCAGCTCCCCGGTCATCCCACGCGAGACGGATCCGGCGTCGCGAGGCGAACCTCCCGTGCTCCTGATCTCGGTGGGTCCTACGCAGGTCGGCGTGGTCGGGGCGACTCCGCCTCGCGCTGGTGGTTGTGGTCCCACAGCTCGTTGCTGGCCGCCCAGTAGTCGGCGCGCGCGCGCACGGTCTCGCGTTGGGCGTTGCGCCATTCGGCAGTCTGCGGGGTCATCGCCCGCAGTCGATCCTCGGACTCGTGCACCCAGCTGACTCGATCAAGAAGGTCTCGTTCCATCGGTGGCCGCCTCCGGCAGGGCAAAGAGGCCTCGCGATCGCACCGCGTTTGCGGCAGGGTTCACGCGCCTCACGACCATCATGCGCGCGTGATCGACCGGGCCGTACCCTGACCTTTGCCGCGATCGGGCGTCCCTGGCGCTTACGGCGCGCGTATGCTCGGGGCCACGCCGGTGACGGCGCAGCGGGGAGGGTGAGATGAAGCGCGCGTGGATCGTCTCGTCGTTGGTGCTCGCACTGGTCGCCGCGCCGGGTCCCGCGCTGGGAGCGCAAAGCCGTCCGCGGACCGATGGCGCCACCGCCGGATCCGCGGCACGCGGGCTGCTGCTCACGTCCGACCAGGCGACGTGGCGAGGCACGATCGACGCGCGCCGGATCCTGAAGCCGGTCTCGAGGCCGGCCACCCTGCGCGCTCCCGGCAAGGGTGGATCGCGCGACGGTGGCGCCACGCCGACCGCGCCGCGGACAACCAGCCCGAATGTCGTCGTCTCTCCGCCCGCGCCCGTGCTGTCGACCGCGTTCGCCGGCCTCGATGACCAGAACGCGGGCCCGTGTACCCCGATGCCCGAGCGTCCGTATCCCTGTCTGGATCCCGCATCATCCTCCGTGGCGGTGGGTCCCGGCGACGTCGTCCAGGTCGCCAACGAGGCGATCAAGGTCACCGACCGGTCCGGTGCCGAGCCACTGACGGCGTCGCTGTCCGACTTCTTCGCCGCCCCCGTGCCCGGCGCCACGGCCGAGCCGAACGTCCTCTACGACCAGAACCACCACCGATGGCTTGCCGCGGAGTCCAGCTGGGACTGCAATGACTCCCCCGCTGCCAGCTTCATCGACCTGATGGTCAGCCGCACCGCAGACCCACGCGGCTCCTGGGACCTGTACGCCATCGGGAGCACGTCGGTCTTTCTGACGCTCGACTCGATCGGCACCTCGTCGGACAAGGTGGCGCTCGTGTTCCGTGCCGTGACCCTGAACGTGGCCGCATGCGTGCCCGGGTCGGGGAACACGGGAGGCGGGTTCGTGGCGCTCGACTGGGCGAGCCTGAAGGTGCCGGCCGCCGCCTCTGTCCCGATCGCGACGTCGGGCCTCCAGACTTGGGTCGATCCGGTCGGCGCCGTCGCCCAGGGCACCACCACCGACCCCACGCTGTATGTCGTGGCGAAGAACGGCACCGACGCCTTCCTGGCGCGGGTCAAGGGCTCGGCGGTGGCGAAGACCGCGACCGAGACCGACACCGACCTCACGACGCTTGGCCTGCCTGCGTTCGTCAACATGAACGGCGTCCCGCAGAACGGTCTCGTGGTTGGCGGCTTCGGCGACTCGTTCGACGACGCCGTCGTGCAGGGCGGTCACCTCTGGCTGAGCCGCACCATCGCGTGCCTCGCCCCAGCCGACCCACTGACCGACTGTGTCGAGGTGGCGGAGTTCGGGGTCGCGGCGCCGCCATCCGTGCCCACGCTGCGACAGGACTTCTCCATCGGCGTGGGTGCCGCAGCCGACGCGTTCATGGGCGGCCTCGCCGTGGACGGGAATGGCACCCTGCACGTCGTGTACTCACAGGAGCAGAGCGGTGGGGCCATCACGGACTCCGCCGTCTACCAGCGAACGGTGGATCCGGTCGACTCGTTCAGCACGTCCGCGACGCTGCGCACGAGCGACGCCACCTATGACGGGGGCAACTGGGGCCAGTACCCGGGGATGGCGCCCGATCCCACCGACTCAAGCGCGGTGTGGGAGGCCGTGCCATACGCCGACGCCGACGGTGGCTGGGCGACGCAGGTCGGCCAGTTGACCGTGCCGCACGATGTCACGCGCCTGTCCGGGACGGATCGGTACGCGACCTCGGCGGCGATCTCGTCGGCCTCGGTCGCACCCGGTGTGGCGGCGGTCTTCATCGCCACCGGGGCCAACTTCCCGGATGCGCTGAGTGGCGCATCGCCGGCGGCCATCGCGGGCGATCCGTTGCTGCTCGTCAACGGGGCAGCCACCTCGATCCCGCTCGGGAGCCCGGTCGACCGGGAGCTCCTGCGTCTCACGCCGACCACGATCTACATCCTCGGGGGGCTCTCGTCCGTCTCCGCGGGCATCGCCACGCAGCTGCAGGGGTATGTGGGCGGCGATCCGAGTCACGTGATCCGTGTGTTCGGGACGGACCGTTACGACACGGCCAAGCAGGTCGCGCTTCGCTTCTTCCCGACCACGGGCGGTCACGTGTACATCGCGCTCGGCACCAACTTCCCGGATGCCCTGAGCGCGGCGCCAGCTGCCGCCGTCAACCACGCCCCGCTCCTCCTGACCGCCGCCACGGTGATCCCGCAACCGACCAAGGACGCCCTCGCGGCCCTCCAGCCCGCGGACATCACCATCCTGGGCAGCGTTGGCGGCATCACCCCCGCGGTCGAGACGGCGCTGGCCGCATACGTCGGGGGCGACGCCTCCAAGGTGCACCGACTGGGCGGGTCCGACCGCTACGAGACAGCCCTTGCCGTGTCGACGAGCACGTTCCTGACGCCTCCCTACGAGGCGTTCATCGCGTCCGGCACGAACTTCCCTGACGCGCTTGGGGGCGCTGCGCTGGCCGGCCACACGGGTGGCCCGCTGCTCCTCGTCGGCGGCTCGTTGACGACGGATGAAAAGGCCGAGCTGACCAGGCTGCAGCCGCCGCAGATCGACATCTTCGGCGGGCCGTCGGGCGTGAGCGAGACGGTCCGCGTGGCCCTGCATCTTTACCTGCAGTAGGGCGTCGCGGCCTGGCCAGGCCATCGCGGTCCGCGTCTACTGGGTACTCGACCCGATCAGGACCAGGAGCGCGGCCAGGGCGAGGAGCGCGAAGCCGACGATGGCGATCGGCCAGCGCCTGCTCACCCGGCCGTAGACGATGACGATCGCCGCGCCGATCGCGACGATCAGCGGTAGTTGATGGGGCATGCCTGGAACCTCGTGGTCAGCGCCTGGACAGCAGGACGAAGAGGGCGCCGGCGAGGACGAGCACCGCGATCCCGGCGACGAAGACCCACTCGCCCCACCAGATGTCCTTGTTGATCCGGCCGACCACGATGAGGACGGCGGAGACGACCGCCATCAGGGTCAGGAATGGATGGGCCCTCACACGAGACGGCATCTGATCCCTCCTCCGATCGCTACGGTGTGATCAGCGTCAGCCACGGAACGCCTCCATGAAACGGGTCCGCGCGCCGAGATGGAGCGCAGCATTGCTGTAGATGCGGCCGGCGAGCCAGGTCAGGCCGACGATGCTGGCGACGGTCAGGGCAACGGCCAGGCCGACCTGCCAGAACGGCACATCGCTGCTGGCCATGCGCACCGCCATGAGGATCGGGGTGAACGGCGGCAGCAACGAGCACACCGTCGCCAGGGGGCCCGACGGATTCGGCAGCGTGGCGTACATCAGCAGGTACCCCGCGATCTGGAGGATCGAGATCGGAGCGACGGCGCTCTGGACCTCCTCCTGGCGCGAGACGAGGGAGGCGACCGCGGCGT
>CAZFGT010000073.1:0-6146 GCA_964518505.1 uncultured Anaerolineaceae bacterium
CCGCGTCGCGGCGGAATTGGCGCGGGCACGGGAGCGGCTGGGGGATCCGGGCTGATGCTTCGAACCGTCACGGGAGTGTCACGAAGGCGCGCTAGATTGACCGGATGAGCAGCGGGCGCCCGACCTCAACCAGGAACGACAGCATCACGTGGGCCACCTGGGCCCTGGCCGGCGTGGCCGCCGGCGCGGCGGGCATCGGCGCGAGCGAGCTGGCGGCCGGGCTCCTGCCCGGGTTCCCGTCGCTCGTCATCGCCGTCGGCACGCAGATCATCGCCCTGCAGCCGCCCGGGGCCAAAGACTTCATGGTCAACCTGTTCGGCACCAACGACAAGCTGGCGCTGAACATCTTCGTCGTGGTCGTCGCCCTGATCGTGGGGGCCGGTGTGGGTCTGCTCGCCCGCCGGCATGGCGGCGCGGCGACGCTGGTGATCGTCGGTTTTGGGGTCGTCGGCTTCGCGGCCGCCGCGGCGGAGCCAGACGTGACGGTCTCGGTGGCCCTCCTGAGCGCGCTCATCGCCGCCGGCGTGGCATATGCGGCGCTCAGCGCGCTGACCACGCTGGCCCGCCTGGACGAGCAGCCGCCGGCACAGGGTCCTGCCGCCGCCAGAGGCTCGCGCGCCGCGCCCGCCACCGCCTGGTGGACGCGGCGCCGCTTCCTGCTGGGCAGCGGAAGCCTCATCGGGGCCGCCGCCATCGGTGGCGGGATCGGCCGCGTCCTGCTCGGCCGGCAGCATCCGGCCCAGGCCTCCGGCGGGGCGGCCGAGACGATCCCGGTGCACCAGTCGGTGCCGGCCCTGGCCGCCGACCAGAGCCTTGACGCCCCCGGGCTCAGCCCGCTCGTGACGTCGGCCGCCACCTTCTATCGAACGGACACGGAGCTGCTCATCCCCCAGGTCGATGCCTCCTCCTGGCAGCTGATGGTGGCCGGCATGGTCGCTCATCCGCTGACCTTGACGTATGCCCAGCTGCTGGCCATGCCCCTCTTTGACCAGTACGTGACGATCGCCTGCGTCAGCAACGAGGTCGGCGGCGACCTCGTCGGCAACGCGCTATGGACCGGCGTCCACCTCAAGAGCGTGCTGGCCATGGCCGGCGTGCAGGCCGGGGCGACCCAGATCGTGGGCAAGGCCACGGACGGCTTCACGGTGGGCTTCCCGACGGCCTGGGCCATGGACCCCGCGCGCGAGCCGATGATCGCCGTCGGCATGAACGGCGCGCCGCTGCCTCCTGTCCACGGCTATCCGGCCCGCCTGATCGTGCCCGGCCTCTACGGCTACGTCTCGGCCACCAAGTGGCTCACGGAGATCAACCTGACGACGCGCGAGGCCTTCGACGGCTACTGGGTCCCGCTTGGCTGGGCCAAGGACGGACCCATCCTGACCCAGTCGCGCATCGACCACCCCCAGGACGGCGCGGATCTGGCCGTCGGGCCGGTCGTCATCGACGGCGTCGCTTGGGCGCCCGATCGAGGCATCCAAAGAGTGGAGATCAGCATCGACGGAGGTGCGTGGCAGGAGTCGCAGCTCGCACGCGCGATCTCCAAGGCGACCTGGGTGCAGTGGATGCTGCCCTGGCAGGCTGTCGCCGGCCAGCACGTCATCGAGGTTCGCGCGACCGACGGGACAGGCACCGTGCAGACCATGGACAGCACGCCACCGGCGCCCGACGGGGCGCGCGGCCACATGCGTATCTCGGTGACCGTCACCTGAGCCCCGACGTCGCGGAGGCCCGCAGCACGGCCGCCCCGATCCTGGTCGTGGACGACGATCCCAAGATCGTCCGGCTGGTCACCCTGTACCTGGAGCGGGCCGGCTTCGACGTGATCGGCGTCGGCGACGGACGACGGGCCCTGGAAGCCGTCGCCCGCCATGATCCGGCGCTCGTGGTCCTCGACGTGATGCTGCCGGGGATCGACGGCCTGACCGCGCTCGACGCGATCCGCCGCACAGGCGATACGCCGGTCGTGATGCTCTCGGCCCGCGGCACGGCTGACGATCGGATCGCCGGCCTAGCCGGTGGGGCCGACGACTACGTGGCCAAACCGTTCTCACCGGCCGAGCTCGTCCTGCGGGTGAGCCGGGTGCTCGAGCGGACGCGGCGGGGTGCGGCACGCGACCCGGGGCCCTTACGCCTTGGTGACCTGGAGGTGGACGAGGCTCGCCACCTGGCGACCGTCGCCGGGCGGCCCGTCGATCTGACCGCCACCGAGTTCCGCCTCCTGGCCGCCATCATCGGGGCAGGCGGCCACGTGCTGACCCGGGCCCGCCTGCTCGACCTGGTCTATGGCTCGCTCGAGGACGAGGTGATGGACCGCACCATCGATGTCCACATCGGCCGCTTGCGCGAGAAGCTCGGCGATCCAGCCACCAGCCCCCGGTACGTGGTCACGGTGCGCGGCGTCGGCTACCGGTCGGGCGCCAGCGACGCGGTGACGCCATGAGGCCCCCGTGGCGCGGCATCGGGGCGCAGGTGGCCATCCTGGTCCTGGCCACGACCGCGGTCAGCCTGGCCATCGTGGCGGTCGGCGTGATCGCCGTCGGCCGCGACACGTTCGCCGCCCTGATGGCGGAGCACGGCGTGAGCACCACCGCCGCCAACGACATGTTCGACCGTTCGGTCAGCCTCGTGATCGTGGCGGCCCTGGTGCTTGCGGGAGTCGCGGCCGTCGTGTTGAGCGTCCTCGTCGCGCGCCGCCTGACCGCGCCCCTCCGCGAGGTGAGCGCCGCCGCCCAGCGGCTCGCCGACGGCGACTACACGGCGCGCGTGGACGTCGGCGGCCCGGCAGAGGTCGCCAGCCTGGCCGCCTCGTTCAACCAGATGGCAGGGCAGCTCGAGGCGCAGGAGCAGGTGCGGCGTGACTTCGTGGCCAACGCGAGCCACGAACTGCGCACGCCTCTCACCAACCTCCAGGGGTACCTTGAGGCGATGCGCGACGGTGTCGTGCAGCCGGACGAGGCCGCCTTCGAATCGCTGCTGGAAGAGGTGGAGCGGCTGATGCGCCTGTCCCGGTCGCTCGACACGCTGGCGACGGGCGACGTGGACCGGCTGCCGCCCAGCGACCAGGCCGAGCTCGACCTCGGGGCGGCGGTGCGCACAGCCGTCGACCTAGCGCGCCCGGGTCTCGAGCGAGCCGGCCTGCAGGTAGCGCTGGAGCTTCCTCCGGACGTGCGGGCGCGAGGCGAGCCCGACGCCGTGGCCCAGGTGATGGGCAACCTGCTGCAGAACGCGACGCGCTACACCCCATCGGGCGGTGCGGTCGTGGTGCGCGCCGAGCCCGGCCCCGCCTTCGCTCGCGTCACCGTCAGCAACTCCGGCGGCGGGATCCCGGCGGTCGATCTGCCGCATGTCTTCGAGCGGTTCTACCGGGTCGACAAGTCGCGCGACCGGGCCAGCGGTGGGGCCGGCATCGGCCTGGCTATCGTGCGACGCCTCGTGGAAGCCAACGGTGGCCGGGTGGGGGCCGAGTCGGAACCCGGCATCACGCACTTCTGGTTCACCCTGCCGGTCTGATAACGCATCATCCGCCCATGGGCATCCTCGACGACGCGTGACGGCCAACCAGGCGGCCGTCGCCGCGGCCCACATGGCGACGGTCACGGGCGTCGCCACGGCCGACACCGTGGCCGGGCTGGGCGACGACGCGCACCAGGCGCGGATGCGCGAGATCAGCGCCCAGGGCGTCAAGTCGATGAGGAGCGGGCTGGCCGCCGCCCTCGACCACTTCGACCCGTCGATCCTGGCGGGCATCATCGTGCGGGCCATGGCCCTCCAGGAGGCGACGAACGAATCGCTCCACGAGAAACGGTCGCCATACCCATCAGCGGCCTGACGATCACTGCGGCTTTGCCGCCGACGATCTCATTCGCCATCACTCGCCTGCCGCTCGAGGAGGAGCTGCACGAGGAAGCCCCGGAGGCAGCGGCTGCCTCTGAAGCGGCGTCACCGCCAGATGGCACGGCCTCGGGCGGATAAGCCGACTCGCACGCCAACGTGCTCTTGTAGCACGGTCGACTTCCCGTCCCGACGATCTTCCCGCGCGGCCGGCGACACGACTCCGCTCCCGTCATCACGACGTCACATCCAGCCGTTACCGTCGCGGCGTCCAGAACCCTACCGAGCAGGTGCGCCCCATGCTCAGAATCGCAAAGCCGCGGCCGCGCCCGATCACCGTCCTCGCCGTGGTAGTAAGCCTCGTTGTGGTCGCGGCCTGCTCCTCGCCCGCCGCCGCCTCGCCCACGCCGACCGAGATGATGGCAGAGAGCCCGACGCCGAGCGCCATGATGGCCGAGAGTCCCAGTCCCAGCGGGATGATGGAAGCCAGCGCGAGCCCGAGCGGGATGATGGAAGTGAGTCCGTCGCCCTCGGCACCGTGATGCACGCTGGCCCAAGGGCGGCGTCGTAACCGGCTGTGGTCCCGCTGCTCGCCTTTGCCTTCGTGGCGGGCGGGATGACGATCGTCTCGCCGTGCACCCTGCCGATCGTGCCCTTGCTGGTGGGGGCCGCGGCCTCCGGTCGCTGCCAGCGCGTGACCTGGCTCCTCGTCGGCTTCGGCGCCGCCTTCCTGGTGGTGACCGTGGTCCTGGCCTCGGCGTTGGCCGCCGCGGGCGTCACGACGGACGTGCTGCGGACGATCGCCGCCCTCGGATTGGGCGTAGCCGGGGCGACGCTCGTCGTGCCCTGGGTGGGCCGGCGCTGGGAGGCCGGCTCATTCCGCCTGGCCCGCCTCGGTGGCGCGGTGGTGACCGGGGACCGATCGTCCAGCCGGCGTCGCGCCATGCTCACTGGCGCGGCCATCGGACTGCTCTGGGCGCCGTGCGTCGGGCCACTCATGGCGGCGGTCATCGCCGCCGCTGTGACCGGTGGTCCGTCGCCGCAGACAGTCCTTGTCGCGAGCGCCTACCTGGCCGGGGCAGCCATCCCGCTGGGGTTGGTCGCGTGGGGTGGCCAGCGGACGATATCGGCCATGGGTACGCCACGCCGCCGGGCCATGTTGCAGCGCTCATTCGGGGCGTGCATGGTTCTGAGCGCGGCCCTGATCATCACCGGGCTCGACCTGCCCTTGGAGACGGCGGTGTCTGCCGTCGTGCCGGCGAACATCGGCGTCGGCGCGTCGGCAGCCCATGATGCAGCGCCGAACCCAACACCGGGAACCGTCGCCCTCCAGGACCTCGGCCTAGCGCCTGAGCTGACCGGCATCACCGCCTGGATCAACTCCGGTCCGCTTACTATGGCGTCCCTGCGGGGCAAGGTCGTGCTCGTCCACTTCTGGACGTTCGACTGCATCAATTGCCTCCACGTCCAGCCCTACGTCAAGGCCTGGTACGCGCGGTACGCGAGCGCCGGCCTGGTGGTCATCGGGGTGCATACGCCCGAACTCTCCTTCGAACGCGACCTGGCCAACGTGCGCCAGGCCGTGGTCCAGGACGGCGTCGCATTCCCGGTCGCCTTCGACCCATCTTTCGCCACGTGGAACGCCTATCACAACGAGTACTGGCCGGCTTTCTACTTCGTGGACCGTCGCGGCCATATCCGCCATCAACACTTCGGCGAGGGTGACTACGCCGCGTCCGAGCAGGTCATCCGCGAGCTCCTGGCCGAGCAGGCCAGTTGATGCTGGCCTCGACGACATCCGGGTCGGCCTCCCGGATGAAGCAGCGCATCCGATCCAAGGGCTCGCTTCTCCAGTCACGGTGACCGTCACCTGCCTGAAAGGGCAGCGCCGAAACGGGTCTCCGCCGACCGGCGCACCAACCTGCTCTTGTAGCAACCGTCGTGGAATTCGATCGCATCCTGCGCGGTCGAGGGTGTAGCTGGGTCCGCAGCCGGGCTCCTGAGGGGATCTTTCACGCTCGATCGCGGCCCCGCGCCCTCTGGCGCAGTCGTGGATCCGCCGTGGTAGCTGCTCCTATGCCACCCCGGTTGGTAGGTGACCAGGTGCGCGTCGCGGACGGGCCGTGCGCCTCGTGGTCAGGCCGCGGCGAGGACGCCCTCGAAGATCGTCAGCGCCTCGTGGATCTCGTCCGCGGTCACGTCGAGCGGCGGCAGCCAGCGCACGACGTCGTGGGCGCCGCCGGCGAGCAGCACGACCAACCCGGCATCGGCGCAGCCATCCATGAGCCGCGGGGCCAGGTCGGCCCCGGCCTCCA
>CAZFGT010000074.1:0-5951 GCA_964518505.1 uncultured Anaerolineaceae bacterium
CGCGCAGGTCGCGGTGGAGGGCGCTGAACCACAGGCCGTCGTAGGTCAGGCGGGCCAGTTCATCGGAGACGAGGCGGCCGAAGCGCAGCGTGTCCTTGGTCAGGCACAAGCTCTCCAGCGCGCGATGGGCGGTGTGCAGCACGGTCGCCGCCGGGGCCTCGTAGATCTCGCGGCTCTTGATGCCCACGAGGCGGTCCTCGACGTGGTCGACCCGACCGACGCCGTGGGCGCCGGCGAGAGCGCTCAGCCGATCGACCAGCTCGACCGGCTCCACGGGCGTGCCATCCAGCTCGACTGGCAGGCCGCCCTCGAAACCGATGACGACCTCCACCGGCGCCGGCGCCGCGGACGGATCCACGGTCCACTCGAAGACGTCGGCCGGTGGCGCGACCCACGGGTCCTCCAGGACGCCGGTCTCGATGGAGCGGCCCCACAGGTTCACGTCGATCGAGTACGGCGAGGCCTTGGTGATAGGCACCTCGATGCCCCGCGCCGCGGCGTAGTCGATCTCCTCCTCGCGCGACAGGCCCATCCCGACGCGCATCGGCGCCACCACCTCCAGGCCGGGGTCGAGGGCATGGACGGCGACGTCGAAGCGCACCTGGTCGTTGCCCTTGCCGGTGCAGCCGTGGGCGACCGCGTCGGCACCCTCACGGGCGGCGACCTCCACGAGGAGCTGCGCGATGAGCGGCCGGGCGAGGGCGGTGGCCAGCGGGTACGTGCCCTGGTACAGCGCGTCGGCCTGGAGGTGAGGCCAGACGAAGGAGCGGACGAAGCGTTCCCGGGCGTCCACGACGTAGGCCCGTGAGGCGCCGGCGGACATGGCCCGCTGCTCGACCCCGGGCCGCAGGGAGCCACCGCCAAGGTCGACCGTCAGGGTCACGACCTCGACATCGAACTGTTCGCGCAGCCAGGCCACCGCGACCGACGTGTCGAGGCCCCCCGAGTAGGCCAGCACCACCTTCTTCACGCGGGCACCTCCACGGTGGGCAGGCCCTGGAGGGCCCGGAAGCGAGCCAGCCAGCGTTCCAGGCGGGCCTCGTCGGCAAACAGCACGAGCACGGTATTGTCGCCCGCGAGCGTGCCCTCCTGTTCGGCCAGGCGCGACTCGTCGATGGCCTGGGCGATCACGTTGGCCGTGCCGGGCGCCCCGGTCAGGACCAGGATCAGGCCGCTCCGCCCGACCGTGACGGGGATGTCGGCCAGGATGCGGCGCAGGCGATCCTCCGAGGACGTGCCACGCGGCGCAGGGGCCAGGTCCTCCGGCGCGAGGTAGACATGGCGGCCGCCGCGGGCGACCTTGACGAGGCCCAGGTCGGCCACGTCGCGGCTGACGGTGGCCTGGGTGGCCACGATGCCTCGCGCGGCGAGCTCGCGCACGAGCTGGTCCTGGCTGCTCACGGGGACGCGGGCGATGAGCTCGCGGATGGCCCGCTGGCGGACGTCCCGGGCGATGGCGGGTGCCGTCATGCGGCCACCGCCCGGCCGGCCACGACATGCGTCCCGAAGTCGGGCTCCTCCAGGGCCCGCAGCAGCGCCCCGGGCACCGACGCGTCGGCGATGATGGCCTCGGCCCCGCTCGCGCTCAGCGCACCCAGGGCGGCGCGCACCTTGGGCACCATGCCCCCGGCGATCGTGCCGTCGGCGATGAGCGCCTCCGCCTCGTCCGGCGCGATCGTCGCCAGGCGTCGGCCGTCCGCGCCGTGGACGCCGTCGACGTCCGTCAGCAGGACGAACTGGCGCGCGCCAAGGTCCGCGGCGATGCCGGCCGCGGCGTCGTCGGCGTTGACGTTGCAGACCAGGCCCTGCTCGTCGCGCGCGAGCGGCGCGATCACCGGCACCTGGCCGGCCACCAGCAGCGCGTCCAGCAGGTCCCGCCGCACCCCGATGACGTGGGCCACGAGCCCCAGCTCGGGGATGCGCTGGCCGATGAGCAGGCCGCCATCGACGCCCGAGAGGCCGACCGCATCGACCCCGAGGTCGCGCAGGGCTGCCACCAGCTCGCTGTTGACCACGCCGCGAAGGACGGCCGCGGCCACCTCGAGGGCGGCCGGATCGGTCACGCGGAGCCCGCCCTCGAAGCGCGTCGTGACGCCGAGGCGCTCCAGCCAGTCCGTCATGCGGCGCCCGCCGCCGTGCACGATGACGACCGGCCGGCGCCGGGCCAGGACGGCCACGTCGGCCAGCATGTGCTGCTGCTCGGCGAGCGTCGTGCCGCCCAGCTTCAGGACGAGGACCTCGCTCATGGCAGGCGCCCGCTCATGTCGTGTACTCCGCGTTCTCGCGCACGTACGCCTCGGTGAGGTCGCAGCCGAAGGCCTCGCCGGTGCCGGCGCCCAGGCCCAGGTCGAGGCGGATCAGCAGCTCCGAGGCGTCCATGGCTGCCCGGGCGGCCGACCGATCGAAGGGCAGCGGGCCGCCGGCGCGGCCGTCGAAGACGGGGTAGCCGGCGATGGCGATCCGCAGCAGGTCAGGGTCAAGGGCCACCTGTTGGCCCGCGCGAGCGGCCGCCTCCGCCGGCGTGAGGCCGCCATTCTCGAGGAGTGGTGCGGCCGGTAGGGCCGCGTTCCCGGCGGCGCCGGCGATGCGGCCCCAATTGGGATCGCCGCCGTGGGCCGCGGCCTTGACGAGGCTGCTGGCCACGACCGCGCGGGCGACAGCACGCGCCTCCGGGTCGTCGGCGGCGCCCGATACCTGGCAGGTGATGAGCGTCCCCGCGCCCTCGCCGTCGGCGGCCTGCTGACGGGCCAGGTCGCGCGCGACCGCGGTGACCGCCTCCCCAAGCAGGATGGCCGCCGGCGAGCCGGGCACGACCGGCGCGGCCCCGGCAGCGCCGGACGCGAGCAGGAAGACGGTGTCGTTGGTGCTCGTGTCGCCATCGACCGTGAGCTGGTTCCATGTCCGCGCCGCCGCCGGCCGCAGCAGGCCCTCCAGCGTCTGCGGTTCGATGGTCGCATCGGTCATCAGGACGGCCAGCATGGTGGCCATGCCGGGGTGGATCATGCCCACCCCCTTGGCCACGCCCGAGACACGGACGGTGACCGGCATCCCGTGCGTGCCCGGCAGCTCCACTGTCGTGGTGGCCGCCTTGGCCGTGGAGTCGGTCGTGCGCAGCGCGTTGGCGGCGGCGAGGAGCGCCTCCGGCTGGTCGCCGAGCGTGGGCACGAGGCGGGCGAGCCCATCGGTCACGCGGGGCACCGGCAGGCGTTTGCCGATGACGCCGGTGGAGAGCGTCAGCGTGTGGCGTGGCTCGAGGCCCAGGGCCGCCGCCAGGGCAGCCGCGATCTCCGCCTGGTCGGTGTCGCCGGCGGGGCCCGTGGCCGCGTTGGCGCTGCCGCTGGTGCTGATCACGGCGCTGGCCCAGCCGCGTCGGCCGCGCCCCGCCGGCTCGGTCGCCAGCAGGTGCTGTTGGGAGAGGCGCACCGGCGCCGCGGCCATGCGGTTGCGCGTGAAGAGGGCCGCCACCGCGGCCGGCCGCCCGGTGCCCACCGCGATGATGGCGAGGTCCGGTCGACCGCTCGCCTTGATGCCGGCGCTGAGGCCGCCGGCCACGAAGCCCGCCGGGAGCACGGGTGTCCGCGTCACCGGCGGCAGCGTGGAGGGCAGGGCCGCGCTCAGGTCGTCGGACGCGACGGTCGGGGCGGTCATGGCGCGACCGGGAGGGCGGACAGGCCCGTGCGCTCGTCCAGGCCGTACAGCACGTTGAAGGCCTGGACCGCCTGGCTGGCCGCGCCTTTGGCCAGGTTGTCCAGCGCGGCGAGCACGACGATGCGGCCGCTGCGGGGCTGCCATTTGACGTAGATGCGCACCTCGTTGCTGGCGAGCACGTGCTTGGTCGCGGGCGGCTCGTCGACCACGGCCACGAAGGGCTCGTCGGCGTACGCGGCTCGATACAGCTCGTCGAGCTCGGCCTGGTCGACCGGCCGTCCCGGCCGCACGTGGCACGTGGCGAGGATGCCCCGCGTCATCGGCACGAGATGGGGCACGAACGTGACGGGTTCAGGCACGTCACGGCCGCCCTCGGCGGCCACCGCGCCAAGCTCCTGCTCCATCTCCGCCGTGTGGCGATGCCCCTCGAGGCCGTAGGCGGTGACGTTCTCGTTGACCTCGCCGAAGGTGAGGTCGGGACGGGGCTCGCGACCGGCCCCCGAGACGCCGCTCTTGCCATCGACGACGACGTCGCCCAGGAGGCCGGCGCGCGCCAGCGGGGCCAGGGCCAGGATGGCCGCCGTGGCGTAGCAACCTGGGGCGGCGACGATAGGCCCGGCCGTGGCGCCAGCCGCGGCCAGCTGGGCGCGATGCAGCTCCGGCAGGCCGTAGACGGCACTCGCCAGGAGCTCCGGGGCGGGATGGTCGAAGTGGTACCAGCGCGGGTAGTCGGCCGGGTCGCGAAGGCGGAAGTCCGCCCCCAGGTCGATCACGGCGAGGCCCGCGGCCACGAGGCCGGGCACCAGAGCCGCCGCCTGGCCGTGGGGCAGGGCGACGAAGACGGCATCCGTCTCCGGGAGCACCGCGTCGACGCGCAGGTCCGTCCGCGCCAGGTGAGGTCGGGACCGGCCGATCGGCTCGGCGTCACGGTCGCGGCCCACCAGGCCTACGATGGCGACGGCCGGATGACCGGCCAGCCAGCGCACCAGCTCGCCACCGACATAGCCGGTGGCACCGATGACGGCCACGCGCACGCGGCCGTTCGCCGCGACGTGTCGCGGTGGGACGGTGGTGACCGCCAGGGGCGTGGCGTGCAGGGCGACGCTCATTGGATGCATGAATATACACGCTTCTGTATGCTCATGCAACCACCCCGCCGGACCGCAGGAGACCGTGATGGCCACCATGACGACGCGCTCCGCGACCAGGACCCGCGCGTTGTCGCCGGTGCTGGGTCGCTACTTCGAACGCACCTGGGTCCGCGGCGAGGGCCACCACCTGTGGGACGACCAGGGCAAGCGATATCTCGACTTCGCCTGCGGCATCGCCACCACGAGCCTGGGCCATGGCCACCCCGCCGTGAACGCGGCCATCCACGCCCAGGTCGACCGCCTGGTGCACGTCTCCAGCGGCCTCGGCTACGTCGAGTCGGTCAACCTGCTGGCCGAGCGGCTCGCGGCGACCTGCCCGGCGCCGCTCGACACCGTCTTCCTGGCCAACTCGGGCGCCGAGGCCATCGAGGCGGCCATGAAGCTCAGCCGCCGGGTCAGCGGCCGGCCGGGCTACATCGCCTTCCGCAACGCGTTCCACGGGCGCACCTACGGGGCGGCCAGCCTGACCAGCAGCAACCTCAACTACCGCGCCGGGTACGAGCCGCTCCTGCCCGGCGTCGTGCTGGCGCCCTTCCCCGACGCCCATCGCGATCCGGCCGAGGCGACCGCCGAGGCGCTCGCGGGCCTGGACTCCGTCTTCGAGGGCGTCCTGCCGGCGACCGAGGTGGCGGCCATCATCGTCGAGCCGGTGCAGGGCGAGGGCGGCATCAACCCGGCCCCGGTGGCCTTCCTGCGGGGCCTCCGCGAGCGGTGCGACCGGCACGGCATCCTGCTCGTCATCGACGAGATCCAGACCGGGCTGGCGCGGACGGGCCGGATGTGGGCCTTCGAGGCGGCCGGCATCGTGCCCGACGTCATCTGCTTCGGGAAGGCCATCGCCAACGGCCTGCCGCTGGCCGGCATCATCTCTGGCCGCGACCTCCAGGAACGCTGGGGCGTCGGCGCGCACGGCACCACCTTCGGCGGCAACCCGGTGGCGTGTGCCGCCGCGGTCGCGGTGCTGGAGACGATCGAGCGGGACGGCCTGGTGGCCAACGCCGCCGCCCAGGGGGCGACGCTCATGCGCGGCCTGACCGACCTGGCGGCTCGCGACCCGCGGCTGACCCAGGTCCGCGGTGCGGGCCTGATGGTCGGCGTGGAGGCCGGGGCCGACCTGGCCCCGCGGCTCATGGATGGCTGCGCCGATGCCGG
>CAZFGT010000075.1:0-5949 GCA_964518505.1 uncultured Anaerolineaceae bacterium
CGCCGCGCGGCCGGCCCGGCGACGGGAGGTCCGCCCGAGGCGGCTAGACCTCCTTGAACTCGCCCTCGACGGCCTCGTCAGCCTCGTCGGCCGGCTTCTCGGCACCGGCACCATCGCCTGCACCGGCCGTGCCGTCGGAGCCCGGCGCGCCGCCGTCACCGCCGGACGAGCTGCCGCCGGCCTGGTAGGCGGCGGTGCCGACCTTCTGGAGCTGCTCGGCGAGCGCCTGGGCGGTGCTGCGCACCTTGTCCATGTCGTTGCCCTTGAGGGCCTCGCGGACGGCCTCGACGGCTCGTTCCGTGGCGGCCCGCTCCTCGGCGGCGACCTTGTCGCCGAGGTCGCGCAGCGTCCGCTCGGCCTGGAAGGCCAGGGCGTCGGCCTGGTTGCGCGCCTCGATCTCCTCGCGCCGCTTGCGGTCCTCCTCCGCGTGCTCCGTGGCGTCGCGGACCATCTTGTCCACGTCGTCCTTGGAGAGCATGGACGAGGCCGTGACGCGGACCTGCTTCTCCTTGCCCGTGGCGCGGTCCTTGGCCTTCACGTCCAGGATGCCGTTGGCGTCGATGTCGAAGGTGACCTCGATCTGCGGCACGCCGCGCGGCGCGGAGGGGATGCCGTCGAGGATGAAGGTGCCCAGCGTCTTGTTGTCGCCGGCCATCTCCCGCTCGCCCTGGAGGATGTGGATCTCCACCTGCGGCTGGTTGTCGCTGGCGGTGGAGAACGTCTGGCTCTTGGAGGTGGGGATGGTCGTGTTGCGGTCGATGAGGCGGGACATCACGCCGCCCAGGGTCTCGATGCCCAGGGAGAGCGGCGTCACGTCGAGGAGCAGGACGTCCTTGACGTCACCGGCCAGCACGCCGGCCTGGATGGCGGCGCCGACGGCCACGACCTCGTCGGGGTTGACGCCCTTGTGGGGCTCCTTGCCGCCGAAGAGGGCCTTGACCGCTTCCTGGACCGCCGGCATGCGCGTCTGCCCGCCGACCAGGATGACCTCGTCGATGTCGCCCGGCTTGAGGCTGGCGTCCTTGAGGGCGGCGAGCACGGGACCCTTGGTCCGCTCGATGAGGTCCGCCACGAGGTCTTCCAGCTTGGCCCGGGTGAGGGTCATGACGAGGTGCTTGGGGCCGCTCGCGTCCGCCGTCACGTAGGGCAGGTTGATCTCGCTCTGGGCGGCCGAGCTCAGCTCGATCTTGGCCTTCTCGGCGGCCTCCTTGAGGCGCTGCATGGCCTGAGCGTCCGACTTGAGGTCGATGCCCTGGTCCTTCTTGTACTCGCCGAGCAGCCAGTCGATGACCCGCTGGTCGAAATCGTCGCCGCCGAGGTGGGTGTCGCCGTTGGTCGCCTTGACCTCGAAGACACCGTCACCCAGCTCGAGGATGGAGATGTCGAAGGTGCCGCCGCCCAGGTCGTAGACGGCGATCTTCTCGTCCTTCTTCTTGTCCAGGCCGTAGGCCAGGGCAGACGCCGTGGGCTCGTTGATGATGCGCTTGACATCCAGCCCGGCGATGCGGCCGGCGTCCTTGGTCGCCTGGCGCTGCGTGTCGTCGAAGTAGGCGGGCACCGTGATGACCGCCTCGGTGACCTTCTCGCCCAGGTACGCCTCGGCGTCGGTCTTGAGCTTCTGCAGGATCATGGCGCTGATCTCGGGCGGCGTGTAGCTCTGGCCGTCCGAGATGGTGACCTTGACCCCGTCGTTCTTGTTGTCGCGCTCCAGTTTGTAGGGCACGAGCTGGAGGGTCCGCTGGACCTCGGGGTCGTCCCACCGCCGGCCCATGAACCGCTTGATCGAGTAGACCGTGTTGTGCGGGTTGGTGATCGCCTGGCGCTTGGCCACCTGGCCCACCAGGCGCTCGCCCGACTTGGTGAAGGCGACCACCGAGGGCACGGTCCGGCCGCCCTCCGCGCTGGGGATGACGGTCGGTTCGCCCGCCTCCATGACGGCGACGACGGAGTTGGTCGTGCCCAGGTCGATGCCGATGATCTTGCCCATCGTGTCAGTCCTCTAGTGCTGGAGCGGCCGGGTGGCCGGGGTTGCGGGCCACGCTCACCAGCGCCGGGCGCAGGACCCGGTCGCGGAGGCGGTAGCCCCGTTGGAGTTCGGTCAGGACGGTGTCGTCCGGGACGCTGGAGGTCTCCTCCTGCATCACGGCTTCGTGTTCCCGGGGATCGAAGGGCTGGCCGACCGCCGCGATGGCGGTGACGCCCTCCGACTCGAGCAGCTGGCGCAGCTTGCGGTCGATGGCGCCGATGCCCTCGAGCCAGCTGTTGCCGGTCAGCTCGGGCGGCACGGCGGCCATGGCCCGGTCGAAGTCGTCGGCCAGGGCCAGGACCTTGAGGAGCAGGATCTCGTTGGCCAGCCCGAGGGTCGCCTCGCGCTCGATCTCCGTGCGCCGCTTGAAGTTGGCGAAGTCCGCCGCGGCGCGCTGCCAGCCGGCCCGATTGTCACCGGCCTCCTGCTGGGCCGCGGCGAGCTCGCCGCGGAGCGCCTCGACCTGGGCCAGCAGCTGGGTCGGGCTGGTCGTCTCCAGGGCGTCGATGCGCTCCTGGGCGCGGGTGCGATGGGTGTGGCGGCGCTCGGGGGGATGGTCGGTCATATGTGCGGCTCGCTCAAGCGTACAGATGGTCCACGAGTTCGTTCATCAGGCCACTCACGTAGCGCACCGTGCCGATCGCTTGGGGGTAGGCCATGCGGGTCGGGCCCAGCACGCCGACGACGCCGGAGGCACGCCCCGGGCGGCCGTAGGGGGCCAGGATGAGGGCCACGTCGCGCATCTCACGGGCGCGGTTCTCACTGCCGATGTAGACCCGCACGTCCCCGGCGCGGGTCACGTCATGGACCACGTCGCCCAGGTACTCGCGGTCCTGCAGGACGCGGAAGACGCGCCGCAGCTTCTCGCTCTCGGAGAACTCCGGCGCCTCCATGACGTTCAGCAGCCCCTCGCTGAAGACGTCGTCAACGGCGGACGCGTCGATCTCCCTGAGGGCCGCCAGGATGCGTGCGCCGGCGCGGGCCGCAAGGCGGTCGACGTCGGTCGCAAGGGGCCAGTCGGGCAGTTGCCGGGCGAGCTGGCGAGCGGTGCGGCCCACCGTGAGCTGGTTGAGTCGGATGGCGGCCGCGTCCAGGTCGGCCTGGTGGGCCACGACCTCGAGCGGCAGGAGCAGTTGCTTGACCGGTCCCTCGGCCACGACCAGGACGAGGCTGGCCAGCCGTTCACCGCTGGAGACGAGGTCGACGCGACGCAGGCGGGCGGCCTGCGACTTGGCCGGCGTGGCCAGCCCGGCCACGTGCGTCAGGCCAGCCAGGGTGGCCGCGGCGAGGCGGAACCACTGCTCGCTGGCGTACTCGACCTGGCCGAACTGGTGGCGGATCATGAGCTGGTCGACGGGGGCCAGCGGAGCCGGCGTGCGGCCCTCGACGAAGAGCCGATAGCCGTGGTCCGTAGGCACGCGGCCGGCACTCGTGTGGGGCTGCATGAGGTAGCCGGCACGCTCGAGTTCGGCCATCACGTTGCGTACGGTGGCCGAGCTGACGCCAAGGTCATGCTTCAGCACGAGTGCCACGCTGCCGACGGGCAGCGCGGTGGCGACGTATTCCTCGATGACGGCCCACAGGATCTCCGCGGAGCGCGGGTCGAGCGGGCCGGGGCGTTCCCTGCGGCGCGCCACGGCATTCCCTCGGTAGTTCGTTCCCGTCCTGGTTAGCACTCACACTTGGAGAGTGCTAACGTGACCAGCGCATCGTACCAGCCACGATGGCGGGGTGTCAACGGCCGCCACCGGGTCCGCCGACGAGCCACCGGAGGCCGGTCAGAGCAGGCGCGCGAACAGCTCGTTGCTGAGCAGGCGGCCGCGCCGGGTCAACACCGCGTGACCGGCCGGCCCGTCGGCCACGAGGCCCATCTCGCGGCCCCAGGCAAGGGTCGGCGAGATCGCCGGCGAGCCGGCCAGCTCAGGCCCCAGGCCGCTCGCCAGGCGCAGCCCGAGCATCGCCTCTTCCGCCACGACGGCCCGATCGTCCAGCTCCTCGCGCCCGCCCGGCGGCAGGCGCGGCGCGGAGCCGTCGGCCGGCCGCAAGGCGGCCAGGTAGCCGTCCAGCCGCGCCGCGTTCCAGCGCCGCTCGCGGCCGCCGTCGAAGGCATGGGCGCCGGGTCCCACCGCCTCGTACGGCAGGCGCTGCCAGTAGACGAGGTTGTGCCGGCTCTGCCGGCCGGGCCGGGCGAAGTTGGACAGTTCGTACCACGCGAGCCCGGCGGCCGCGAGGCGGTCGTCGAGGCGCTCGTACATCTCCGCGGCGCGATCGGCGTCCTGCTCGCCCGCGGCGGCGGTGCGCCATCGCCGGGCTCCCGGGCGGGTCGGCAGGTGGTCGCCAAGCGGGCCGGTCAGGCCCTCGGCATCCGGGTCGTCCAGGGTCAGCGCGTAGGCCGAGACGTGATCGGGGGTCAGGGCGAGGGCCGCGTCCAGCGTGGCGTCCCAGCTCGCGAGCGTCTGGCCGGGCACGTCGTACAGCAGGTCCAGGCTCACCGACGGCAGGCCGGCGGTCCGCGCCCCGCGCACCGCGTGCGCCACGTCGTCCGGTGTGTGGCGCCGGCCGAGGCGTCGCAGCTCGTCGGCCCGCAGGCTCTGGGCCCCCAGGCTCAAGCGGGTCACCCCGGCCGCGCGAACGCCCGCCAGGTCGCCGAGGTCGTCGGGGCCCGGGTTGGCTTCCAGCGTGACCTCCGCGTCGCCCGCCAGGCCGAATCGCCGCGCCACGAGGTCCAGGAGCTCCGCCACGCGGCCGGCCGGCACGAGCGAGGGCGTGCCGCCCCCCAGGTACACGCTGGCCAACGGCGGGCGGTCCGGGCCGGGTGGCCCGAAGGCCGCATCGTGGAGGTCGGCCCGGAGGTGGATCTCCACCAGCAAGGCGTCCACGAGCGCATCGATCCGGTTGCCTGCCCCGCGCGCCGCCGCGCCGCTGTAGACGACGAAGTCGCAGTACGGACACAGGCTGACGCAGAACGGCAGGTGGAGGTACAGGGCGACGGGCGGTCGCCGGCCGGTCACAAGCGCTGGGCGGCGGCGATCGTGGGCTCGTCCGCGACCTGCCAGCCATCGGGCGGCAGGCGGTCCTCCGCGACCTCCTCCGGCTCCTCCCCTGGCGGCCGCACCTGCCCGGCGTGCCCGGTGCAGACGAAGATGGCGAAGCGGGCGATGGCGTGCCCCACGACCGCCGCGCCGATGCCACCGGTGGCCACGACCGCCGCGCCCGCCGCGACCCCCAGGGCGAGCGACATGAGCAGCATCGCGTGGCTGCGACCGGGCGCCCCGAGACGGGTGGCCAGGCCGTACACCAGGGCCTGGATGGCGATCGCGCTGAGGGCCGGCAGGCCGGCCGCCAGCAGCAGGCCCATGAACGCGCCGCGGAAGGCGACCTCGTCGATGAGCGCCGTGCCAAGGCTGTTGGCGAGGGCCCCCGGGTAGGTGCGCGCCGAGGGCAGGCGGAGGTGGCCGTAGCGCAGCCAGGCGAACGCCGCGGCCACCCCGGCCCCGGCCATGCCGAACAGGAGGCCCAGGGCGACGGCCGCGACGCGATCGCTACCGATGGCCAAGCCCAGGGTCGCGCCCGGCGCCGGATGCACGACGAAGATGCCGGCGGCGATGGCCAAGCCCACGGCGTACCACGCCAGGCGGCTCACGCCGGCCCGCCAGCCCCGGCCTGCTGCGTCGTCGTCGTACTCGGCGGCCCCGAAGCGGGCCGCATCCAGGCGCAGCACGACCAGCAGCCCGGTGAGGGCCACCACGATCAGGACGCGGAGGTCCGTCTCCACGCTCAGGCGACCTCGTCGGTGCGCAGCACCGCCAGGAAGGCCTCCTGGGGGATCTCCACGCTGCCGACCCGCTTCATGCGCTGCTTGCCTGCCTTCTGCTTCTCCAGCAGCTTGCGCTTGCGCGTGATGTCGCCACCGTAGCACTTGG
>CAZFGT010000076.1:0-3383 GCA_964518505.1 uncultured Anaerolineaceae bacterium
AGGAAGACGACACGACGATGACCCACGAGGCCACCGTCGGCAAGATCAGCCAGGACCAGGTGTTCTACCTGATGAGCCGCGGCCTGACCGAGAACGAGGCCCAGAACCTCATCGTGCAGGGCTTCCTGGAGGTCTTCACCAAGGAGCTGCCGATGGAGTACGCCATCGAGTTCAACCGCCTGGTGAAGCTCGAGATGGACGGCGCCCTGGGGTGAGCCCGGCCGATCAGCTGACCGGCCTCGACTTCGTCACGGAGGCCACGGCCCGGGAGCGGGCCGCCCGGGTCGACGAGCCCGCCTGGCTGCTGGCCGACCGGCTGGACGCCGTGCGCCGATTCGAGGCCGTGCCCGTGGAGCCCAACCGCCTCTTCACCACCTACCTGGACCTGCGCCAGGTCCATTTCGGTGAGCTGACGCCGTACGACGAGGTGGCCGACGCGGCCGCGGAAACGGGATCGCTGCCCGCCGGGGCGAGCGCGTTCCTGCACATCCGCGAGGGTGCGGTCGCCGGTCGCGCCCTTTCAGCCGAGGCCCGGGCGGCGGGCGTGGTGGTCGACACGTTCGCCAACGTGCTGCGGGATCAGCCGAAGCTGCTCGGCGAGATCCTGGAGGGCGCGCATACCCTGCCCGACGATGACGTCTTCGCCCAGCTGGCCCGCGCCACCTACGCCGTGGGGGCCCTGGTGCACGTGCCGCCCGGCGTCCAGCTGCGTGAACCGATCGTGGTCCGCTGGAGCCTCGGGGAGGCGGGACGCGCGCTCGTCTCGCGCACCGTCATCCACCTCGGCAAGGGCGCCCAGGCCCGCCTCCTGGAAGAGCAGCGGTCCAGCCTCGAGAGCGGCACACGCGCCACGGCGGACGACCGCCAGAGCCTCTGGTCGGGCACCTGCGAGGTGCTGCTGGACGAGGGCGCGACCCTGGAGGTCGCGGCCGAGCAGGACCTGGGGCCGGACACGTCGAGCTTCATCACCCGCCAGGCCGCGATCGGTGAAGCGGCGACGCTCACGTGGGCGCTGGCCCATGTCGGCGGCCTGCTCGTGCGCAGCCGGGTGGACAACCTGCTGGAGGGCCGGGCGGGGACCGTGCGCCAGGCGGAGATCGGCTTCGGCGGCGCGGCCCAGACCTTCGACCTGACCAGCTACACGCACCACATCGGCCGTGACACGACCGGCGACCTGCTCAGCAAGGGCATCTTCCAGGACCGCTCGCGCGGCTTCTTCAAGGGCCTCATCGACATCCAGCGGACGGCCATCGGCACGGACAGCTTCCTCGGCGAGTTCGCCATGCTGCTCGACCGCAAGGCCCGCTCGGTCGCCGTCCCCTCCCTGGAGATCGACCAGCCGGACGTGCGTCGCGCCATGCACTCCAGCTCCGTCGGGCCGATCGACGAGAACCAGCTCTTCTACCTGGAGACGCGCGGCCTGCCGCCCGACCTGGCCCGCAAGTCGATCGTCCTCTCCTTCCTGGAGCCGGTGGTGGCGCGCATCCCGCTACCCGAGGCCCAGGATCGGCTGCGGGAGCTCCTTGACCGCAAGTGGGACGCCGGCCGGACCGCCCTTGCCGCCTGACGGCGCTGGCTCATCGGCGGCAGCCGTCCGTCGGGTCGACGTGGCGGCCGCGGCCGACGTCGCGCCAGGCACGATGCTGATGGTCCAGGTGGACGCCAGCGACATCCTGCTGGTGAACCTGGAAGACACGATCCGGGCCTACCAGGGCATCTGCTCGCACGAGTATTTCGAGCTCGACAAGGGCTTCCTGACCGGCGACTCGCTGACCTGTGCGCTGCACCTGTCGCGCTTCGACCTCATCACCGGCGAAGCGCTCGACCCACCGGCCGAGCTGCCCCTGGCGATGTACCCGGTGATGGTCCAGGGCGGGCGGATCATCCTCGAATTGCCCCCGGGACCGATCCCCGTCAACGAGTAGGCGGGCCGCTCCGGCCGGCACCGTGAAGCCGGCCTCGCCCGAGCCGCGGCTCTGCGGCTGGTGCCCCACCGCGTGCCATGCCCACCGCTCACCAACTGAGTTGGTGCGATGCGGGTCTCAACGCCTCGCTGACGTGCACCGCGGCCGACGCCGTGCTGGACCGGGCGCGTGCGGCCTGGCCGGCTCGCCCTGGGAGGCACGTACCACCAGCCTGGCTGGTGACACGTGGGTTCGTGGCGTCGGCGACGGCGCGCCGGGGTCGGCCATGGCGCCGATGTGGGCCTTTGGGGGTCGCGGTTGACGCGGCGTCGGGGAAGGTCGAACGTATGGACGTACGGCCTCGACGGCCCCGTGACGGTGCTGGAGGTGCAACGGTGTTGGTCCCCCTGTCGGTCCTCGAATTCCGTGATCGCGCGGCGGCCTATTTCGGCACCAAGGTCGGCGTCGTGGACGGGGACAAACGCTTCACCTACGCCCAGTTCGCGGAGCGGACGCATCGCCTGGCCAGTGCCCTGGAAGGCCTCGGCGTGGGCCATGGCGACCGCGTCTCGTTCCTCAGCTACAACTGCCACCAGCTGCTCGAGGCCTACTACGGCGTCCTCGAGGCAGGGGCCGTGCTGAACCCCATCAACGTGCGCCTGACGCCGCGGGAGATCGGCTACATCCTGCAGCACTCCGGGACGCGGGTCGTCGTCTACCACAAGGACTTCACGCCGCTCATCGAGGCGCTCCGTCCCAGCCTGCCGGCGGCCACGAAGTTCGTGATCATGGAAGGGGAGCCGGCCGACGGCGATCACGAGTACGAGGCGCTGCTGGCGACGGGCGACGCGGGCCATCAGGCGGTCGAGGTCGATGAGAACGAGATCGCCGAGCTCTTCTACACCAGCGGCACGACCGGCCAGCCCAAGGGCGTGGCCCTGACCCACCGCACGCTGCACCTGCACGCCGTGTACGCCGGCATGGGCCTGCGCGTCGGCGACACCGCCGTGGCACTCCACGTCGTGCCCCTCTTCCACGTCAATGGCTGGGGCACGCCGCACTTCATCACGATGTTCGGGGGCACCCACGTGATGCTGCGCCGCTTCGACCCGGCGGCCCTCCTTGGCCTCATCCAGGCGGAGCACGTGACGCATGTCCTGGGCGTGCCGACCATCTTCAACGCGCTCATCAACCTGCCCACGCGGGGTGACTACGACCTGTCGAGCCTCGTCACCTGCGTCGTCGGCGGCGCGCCGTCGTCGCCCACGCTCATCCGGGGCATCGAGCGCGAGCTCAGGGCCGAGGCCATCGTGGGCTACGGCCTGAGCGAGACGTCACCGGTCCTCACCCTGGCCTGGTCGCGCCAGCACCTCGCCGAGGCGGAGGGCGCCGAGCGGACCGCCGAACGCAAGGCCTCCACCGGCTGGGCCATCCCCGGCGTGCGTGTCCGGGTGGTCGACCCGACCGGCCAGGATGTCC
>CAZFGT010000076.1:3483-5591 GCA_964518505.1 uncultured Anaerolineaceae bacterium
TGGGCCATCCCCGGCGTGCGTGTCCGGGTGGTCGACCCGACCGGCCAGGATGTCCGCGCCGACGGCGAGCAGCTCGGCGAGATCGTCGCCCGAAGCAACGTCGTGATGGCCGGCTACTACCGCGACGACGCGGCCACCGCGACCGCCATCCGAGACGGCTGGTTCCACACCGGCGACATGGCCACGATCGACGCCGAGGGCTACGTCACGATCAAGGACCGCAGCAAGGACGTCATCATCCGCGGCGGCGAGAACATCTCCTCCGTGGAGATCGAGAACGCCCTGGCCGCCCATCCGGCCGTCCTGGAGGCGGCCGTGGTGGCGGTCCCCGACAAGCAATGGGGCGAGTCGCCCGTCGGCATCGTCGTGCTCAAGGAAGGCGCCAAGGCGACCCCGGCGGAGCTGCTGGCCCACTGCCGCACCCAGCTCGCCGGCTTCAAGGTACCCCGCGAGGTGGAGATCCGCGACGCCCTCCCCAAGGGCGGCACGGGCAAGATCCTCAAGGGTGAGCTGCGCGAGCCCTTCTGGACCGGCATGGAGAAGCGCGTCGGCTAGAGCGCCGCGTGGCGCCCGTGCGACGCGGCGGGGCCGATCATGCCCCTCTTGAACATCTGGGGTTCACTACGGCGAAGAAGGAGCCCGACCTTCTCTACCGTGAACATGTCCCGTTCGATATGGCCACGGAGCCGCCCGATCCGGGGGTTCTACAGGCTCTGCTTCGCTGTTACGAACCTCGGATGTTCACGCGGGGCGGGCGCGGAGCCGCAACGTTCGGTCAGACGCTCGGCCCCACGGCGGCCGCCAGGAAGGCCTTCTGGACGTGGAGGCGGTTCTCCGCCTGGTCGAAGACGACGCTCCGCGGGCCGTCGATGACGTCGTCGGTCACCTCTTCGCCGCGATGGGCGGGCAGGCAGTGCATGAAGATCGCCTCGGGCGCGGCGGCGGCCATGAGCGCGGCGTCGACCCGGTAGTTGGCGAAGGCCCGTCGCCGGGCGACGGCCTGGTCCTCGCTGCCCATGGAGACCCACGTGTCGGTGTAGACGCAGTCCGCACCATCGACGGCGGTGCGCGGGTCGTGGGTCAACAGGAGCCGGCCGCCTGACGCCTGGCCGCGGGCGGTGACCGCCCCCATGCGGTCCAGATCCGGCCCATAGCCCGGCGGGCAGGCGAGGCGGACGTGGACGCCCAGGGCCGCACACCCGAGCGCCAGCGAGTGGAAGACGTTGTTGCCCTCACCGACGAAGGCGACCGTCAGCCCCTCCAGGTGGCCGAACCGCTCTCGCAGCGTCAGCAGGTCGGCCAGCGCCTGGCACGGATGCTCGAGGTCGCTCAGGGCGTTGATGACCGGCACGGTCATGGCCGCGGCAAGTTCATCCACGGTGGCCTGGGCGAAGGTACGCGCCACGAGCGCGTCCACCCAGCGGTCGAGCGTGCGGGCGATGTCGTCGGCGCTCTCGCGGCGGCCCAGGCCCACGTCCGCGTCGGACAGGTAGAGGGAGCGGCCGCCGAGCTGCTGCGCCGCGAGCTCGAAGGAGACGCGTGTCCGCAGGCTGGGCTTCTGGAAGAGCAGGACCACCGCCCGCCCCGCCAGTGGCTGTTCGCGATGCGTCCGCGAACGTGCCCATTCGGCCTTGAGGGCCGCTGCCGACTCCAGCAGCCCGGCCAATTCGGCGGGGGTCAGGTCACCGATGCCCAGCAGGTCGCGGCCGTGGAGGTCCGTCGTGGCGGCTGCGACGGCTGGCGCGCTCACGCCACCTTCGCGGCGCCGTCCACGACGGTCGTGGGCAGGTCGGCCAGCAGCGGCTCGGTCCACGCCCAGGCCGCGCCGTGATGGGTCCCGATCGCGCCGTGGCGGGCGGCCTCCGTGCGGAGCGGCAGGCCGAAGATCTCGATGAAGCCGACGGCCGCGGCATGGTCGAACGCGTCACCCGTGTCGTAGGTGGCCAGGCGCTTCTCGTAGAGCGACAGCGGCGAGCGGCGACCCACGACCACCGCGGAGCCGTGGTCCAGGCGCAGGCGCACGTCGCCGGAGACGACGCGCTGGCTCGAGGCGACGTAGCCGCGCAGGTCGCGGTGGAGGGCGCTGAACCACAGGCCGTCGTAGGTCA
>CAZFGT010000077.1:0-5468 GCA_964518505.1 uncultured Anaerolineaceae bacterium
CAAGAACGTTGTCGAGATCCGGAGCATGTTCACGCAGACGATCATGGCGCTGTCGTCGGCGGTGGACAAGAAGGACCCCTACACCTCGAACCACAGCAAGAACGTGCAGGAGATCGCGGTCACCATCGGGCGGCAGATGCGCTGCTCGGAGGCGGAGATCGAGGCCCTGGAATGGGGCGGGTTGCTGCACGACATCGGCAAGATCGGCGTGGCGGACGCCGTCCTGCTGAAGCCCGAGCGCCTCAACAAGGAAGAGCGCATCCAGATGAACATGCACCCCGTCCTGGGTGCCGAGATCATCATGGAAGTCGAACGCCTCAAGCCCGAGCTGCCGATCATCCGCCACCATCACGAGTGGTACAACGGCTCCGGCTACCCCGACCACCTCGTCGGCGAGGCCATCCCCAAGCTGGCTCGCATCCTCCACGTGGCCGACGCGTTCGAGGCCATGACGGCGGCCCGCCCGTATCGCCTCCAGCCGCTGACGCGCGAGCAGGCGCTCCTGGAGCTGCGGCGCTACGCCGGCATCCAGTTCGATCCGATCGTGCTCGACGCCTTCGCTCGAACGGACTGGGTCCGCAACGTGGCTGACCCCGGCCGCCCACCGGTCGCGCCGCGCCCGATCCCGTTGCTCGGCCAGGCCGCGGCCGCGCGTGCCGAGGCGGTGGCCACCCGCCCGGAGGTGGTGCCTGCGCGCGCCGAAGCCACCGGCCCCACGGACGCGGCCTCCTAGCACCGCACACCGGGCGGCGTCCCGTACGTCATTCACCGGCGTTCACGCGCCGATGCGCAGCCGCTAGAGTCGGCCGCGTGCCACCTGTGCCCTGCCGTGACCGGGCGCGCGCCTACCCGGGCGCCACCCGCGGGACGACGCCATGCTGATCACGGGCATGGTCGTCGGGATCCTGCTCGCCTTGCTCCTGGGCGGTCGGCCGGCGCACCTGCTTGATGTCCGGCTGCGGGCCTCGTTCCTGCTGTTCCTGGCGGTCATCGTGCGATACGGCACGGAGCTGGCGTTGCGGCTGGATATCCAGGGGGTGGAGGAGCTGCGGTTGCCGCTCTTCGCCCTGGGCTTCGGCATCCTGCTCTATGCGCTCTGGCTGAACCGCGACCAGCCTGGCCTGCTCGTGGCGGGCGTCGGGGTGGCCGCCAACGCCGTGGCCATGATCGCCAACGGCGGCTGGATGCCGGTCTGGTCGGGCGCCCTGGCTGCGGCGGGGATGACCGCCGCAGACCTCATCCCGCAGTTCCACCGCCTCCTGCCGGACCCGACCGGCATCAACATCCTGCTGCAGGCAGCGCCGCTGGGCGACATCCTGCCCATCCCCTTTCCGGTCCTGCGCAATGTGGCCAGCGTGGGCGACGTCTTCCTCTCCGTGGGCCTGGGGTGGTTCGTGTTCGCCACACTCATGGGTCGCAACGCGCGGGCGCAGGTCATGGCCGGCGGCGGCCTGATCTTCGCCGGCACCTACCCGGCCGTGCCCACCGGCGCGGTCGTCCCGCAGGCGTACCCGACCTATCGCACGACCTACCCCAGCGCCACCGCCACGGGTCTGGGGTCGGGTGCCTTCGATCCCACCAAGGCGGGCACGGCGCCCGGCGGGACGGTCGGCTCGGTTCTGGGTCACCTGCGGCAGCAGCCGCTGATCCGCCTGGCGCTGGATGCCCGCTTCTCCGCCTTCTGGTTCGGCCAGACCGTGAGCGCTTTCGGCGATCGCATCCACCAGGTAGCGCTGGGTGTCCTCGTCTTCGGGGTCACCGGCTCGCCCCTCGCCACCGCCCTCGTGTTCCTGGTGGCAGCCGTGCCCAACCTCCTCGTCGCCGCGGTCGCCGGGACGCTCGTGGATCGCTGGGACCAGCGCCTCACGATGGTCGCCGCCGACTTCCTGCGGGCCGGGCTCGTCGTGTCGCTGCCGCTGGCCGCGGCGCGCAACGTCTGGTTCGCCTTCCCGATCGTCTTCGTCATCACCTGCATCAGCGTCTTCTTCCGGGCGGCCAAGAACGCCGCGGTCCCGCGCATCGTCGCCCGCGACGACCTGATGGCCGCCAACAGCGCCCTGTGGACCTCGGAGACGCTGGCCGACCTGGCCGGCTACCCCATCGCCGGCTTGTTCGTGGCCATCCTTGGCTCGGCCCTGACCATCGCCTTCTGGGCCGACGCAGCCAGCTACCTCGTCAGCGGCGTGGTCATCCTGGGCCTCGTCATCCCGCCGGTGGCGCATACCGTGGCGTCGCGCGTCGGCGGCCGGATGGGGCCTTTCGCCAGCGACTTCCGCGAGGGCATGGGCTTCCTGCGGCGCCAGCCCACGCTCTGGCAGAACACGCTGGTCACCGCCCTCGCCCAGATGTCGACCGGGGCGCTGGTCGCCCTCGCGCTGGTCTACGCGGCGCGTGCCCTCGACACGAGCACGATCGCCTATCCCACCAACTACACCACGCTGGAGACGGCCATCGGGCTGGGCAACCTCATCGGCGGGCTGGCCGTGGGCCTGATCGGGGCCCGTTTCGCCAAGGGGTGGCTGGTGGCCCTGGGCCTCCTGATCTCTGGCGGCGGGTTGGTGGCGATCGGCCTGACCACCAACGTCTGGTTCGCCGCCGCGGCCTGCGTCGTGACCGGCGTGGCCAACCTGCTGTACATCGTGCCCACCCAGACGCTCTTCGCCGAACTGACGCCCCCGGAACTCATGGGGCGGGTGGTCTCGTTCCGCTCCGGGCTCGTCTACGGCTCCATGACCCTGGGTATGGGCGCCTCCGGCCTGCTCGCCCAGGTGCTGCCGGTGGGCATGGTGCTGTCCGGCTTCGGGGCCCTCACGGTGGCCTGCGGCATCATCGCGTTGGCGCTGCCTGCCATGCGGGACGCCTGACACGGCATACTACGCAGCCGTTACCACGCGAGGAGACCTGGACCCGGCATGACCGATCCGACTGGACCTGACGACGCCCTCGAGCCCGAACTCGACGCGCCTGCGGCCGACGAACCGGCCCCCGAGGACTTCGAGGATCACGAGGCCCAGGAGGCCGAGGAGGCCAAGGAGCGCGCCCTTGAGGAGACCGCGGCGGTGGTCGCGGCATCGCCCGCCGCCGTTCGTGCCCGCGCCGGACGCGCCAAGGGTCCGGTCAGCCCGACGGCGACCGCGCCGGTCGCCGGCCAGGAGGTCCTGCCCTACATCGACGACCGCGGCTCCAAGATCTGGGTCGCCGTCATCGTCCTGGTCTTCGTGGGCATCTTCCTCAACGGCATCTTCCTGGGCGTCGGCGGGGTGTTCACCCCGATCGTGACGCCAAGCCCGACGCTGCCCTACTGCGACATCTCGTCGGCCAGCCCGACCGCCACCGACACGAGCGGGGCCACCGCCACGGCCACGGCGTCACCGAGCCCCAGCCCGTCGCCGTCCCCGACCGACACGGGCTCGCCCGCACCGGCGCCGACGCCCTGCCAGACCTACCCGCCGCTGGACACCGCGACGCCGACCGAGACCGTCCCGGCGACCTCGTCGCCCACGGCGACGGCCGCACCCACGTCATCGGCTTCCGGCTCGACCGAGCCCTCCGCGTCGGCCAGCGCCGGGCCCACCCCCAGCCCCAGCCTCACGCCAACACCCGGGACGTAGGCCCCGCGCGGCAGGTATCCTCGCCGACGTGACGCACGTATTCGTCTCGCCGCACCCCGACGATGCGGCCCTCTCCTGCGGCGGGCTCATCGGCAGCCTCCGCGAGCTGGGCCAGAACGTCACGATCATCTCCGTCTACTCCGGCGGGCCGCGCGACGAGGACGACCTGACCGACTATCAGCGGGCCGCCCTCGGATTTGGCTCCAAGGCCGTCTGGCCCAACACGCAGGCCTTCCGTCGCGACAACATCCCGTCCGACGTCGACCTGCCGGCGAATGCGACCCCGTGGGCCGCCGACCCCGCCCGCATCACCGTGACGCAGGAGCGCGCCGCGACCCAGGCGCGCCAGTTCTGGCAGCGCGCCGCGTGGACGCGCAGCGCCAACATCACCAACGTCGAGACGGCCGACCGGCCGCTGGCCGACTCGATCGGCAACCAGGGCAGCGACGAAGCGCTGGACTACCGGGCCACTGACGCGATGGCCATGCGCCGCATCGAGGACGAGCGCTACGCCTACTTCGCCGAGGTGTCGCTGCTCTCCCTCGAGTTGCCGGACGCCGTCTTCCGCGGGTACGTGGGCGACGAGGAGCTCCTTGGCGCGGTCCGGGCGGATGACGCGGCGCCCTACGAGATCCTGCGCCGGGAGATCCTGCGCCTCGAGCCGCAGATGGTGTATCTGCCGCTCGCGGTGGGCAACCACGTCGACCACCAGCAGTGCCGCGAGGTGGGCCTGGCCCTGCTCGAGGAAGGCCGCCGGTGGGTGATGCCGGGGCCCGACTTCGCCGGTCGACTCAGCTTCTACGAGGACTTCCCCTACGCGTGGTGGCACGACTTCCATCGGCCCGCCGAGCTGCCCGACGGCCCGCCCGAGCTGGCGCCGGGCCTGGGCCTGACGGCGGAGTACGCCGACATCGGCGACCAGATGGAGCACAAGGCCGCCGGCCTGCGCCTCTACGGCAGCCAGGTGACCCACCTCTTCGATAGCGATCAGGCCATGCTGGACGGCCTCGCCCGCTACCACGCCCGGGTGGCGTTGGAGGGCGGCATCTCCGGCTACGCCGAGCGCTACTGGGCGGCCGCACGACCCTGACCCCCGCGGCGTGGCCCGCCTGGGTCACGCCGGCTCGCCAGCGGGCGGTGCATGCCGGCCTGACGGTCGCCGGCCTGATGTTCACCGGCCTCTATCTGCTGATCCTGGTCGGCGGCCAGGGCTTCCTGGACGCCCACGCCTACTGGGCCACCGACCTCGCCCACCTGTACCAGGGCGCGATCGTCGGCGGCCGGGACGCATATCTCTACTCCCCCGCGTTCGCGCAGCTCATCTGGCCCCTGACCCAGCTGCCGTTCCCCGTCTTCGCGGCGGTCTGGGTGCTCGCCGAGTTCGCCGGCCTGCTCTGGCTGCTGCGCCCGCTGCCATGGTCCTGGCAGGTGCCGTTCCTGCTGCTCGCCAGCCCCGAACTCGTGTCGGGCAACATCCACGTGTTCCTGGCCGTGGCCATCGTCCTGGGCTTCCGTTACCCCGCGTCGTGGGCGGTCGTGCTGCTCACCAAGGTGACCCCAGGCATCGGCCTGCTGTGGTTCGCCGTCCGGCGCGAGTGGCGCTCATTGGCCGTCGCGGTGGGTGCCACTCTGGCGATCGCCGCCGTGTCGTTCCTGGTGGCGCCCGACCTTTGGCCCGCGTGGTTCGGCGTCCTGCAGGACAACACCGGCACCGGTGGCGTCAGCGAGCTGGCCATCCCGATCTGGGTCCGCCTGCCACCGGCCGTCGTGATCGTCGTCTGGGGCGCCTTGACCGGACGGCGCTGGACGGTCGCGGTGGCGGCGACCCTGGCGGTCCCCGCCTTCTACTTGCACACC
>CAZFGT010000078.1:0-5417 GCA_964518505.1 uncultured Anaerolineaceae bacterium
CGAGCAGGCGGCCCACGGGATCTGCGACCAGCTGGTGAAGCTGCCGTTCATCGACATGGCCTCGATCCAGGTCTTCCTCGATGCCGACGATGTGCAGATCATCGCGCTGAGCGCGCCGGATGGCTACCCAACGAAGGTGGGCGACCACCTGCCCTCCACCATGGCCGCACTCATGCAGCAGCGGGTCGCGGCCGGTCCTTGGGCGGGGTATGCCGCGGAGGATGGGGTCGACGAGGGTTGGGTGGCGGGGCGCGCCGCGGCCGGCCTGCGGGCGCTCGCCTACGGCCCGATCGGTCACGGCGACCACGTGGATGGCGTCCTGCTGATCGGGACCTTCGATGAGGGCTTCGCCCGCACGCTGGTCGAGAAGATGCCGGCGATGGTGTCATTCAGCGCGACGTCGAGCGCGCTGCTGGCCGAGCGGATGCACGACATGCGGCGGGCAGCGGAGCTGCGGGGAGCCATCACGGCGGTCCTCGAGGGGCGCCTCTTCCACCCGGTCTTCCAGCCGATCGTCGATCTCGCCTCGGGCGAAGTGGTTGGCTACGAGGCACTCACCCGCTTCGACTCCGGGCAGCGGCCGGACCGCGCACTCTTCGACGCCTGGTCGGTCGGCCTGGGGCCGGACCTGGAGCTCGCCACGCTTGAGGTGGCCGTGACGGCGGGGAAGCGACTGCCACCGGGCCTCTGGCTCGACCTCAACGTCTCGCCGAGTCTTCTGGCCGATCCCGAATGCGTACGTCAGGTGCTGGAGAACGCGGATCGTCCGATCGTCATCGAGATCACTGAGCACGACGTCATCGACGACTACGCAGCGGTCCGGGATGCGGTGAGGGGCCTCGGGCGCAACGTTCGCCTCGCGGTCGATGACGCGGGGGCCGGGGTGGCCAACTTCGGCCACATCATCGACCTGCACCCCGACTTCGTGAAGCTCGACATCAGCCTCGTGCGGCACGTCAACGCCGACCTCGGGCGGCAGGCGATGGTGATGGGCATGCGCTACTTCGCCCGTTCGGCGGGCTGTCGGCTCATCGCCGAGGGGATCGAGACCGAGGACGAGGCCCACACGCTCATCGCGTTGAGCGTCCAATTCGGGCAGGGCTACCTCTTCGGGCGCCCCGAGCCTGTCGAAGCGTGGGCGCGCAAGGGGACCGGTGACCGGAAGCAGACCAGGGACGCCGGGCTCAGGCCCGTCGCCCCGGGCAGGGCCGGCGAGGAGCTGCTCGACGAGGACGCGAAGCCATGAACGCCCGGGGCTGGCCGTCCGGACGCAGCCCGAGCGGACCTGACGCCGTCGCGCGCGCGCCTTCCGAACTCGCGCGCGGGTCCGACTACTTCGCCGTCGCCGCCACGGCGCGCTTCCGGGCGACGCAGCGAGCGCGGCTGCGGGACGCGGCTCGAACGGGCATGCTCGTCGTGGTCGCAGCTTCGCTGTTCGACTGCCTCTGGCTGATCCCGTTTCATCCAGATGCCGCCCCCCTTCTTGTGGCCACCAACGCCTCGACCGGTCTCGTGGCCGCGGCCGCCTACGTCTGGCTCCGCTCACAGACACGACGGCGTCCCGAAGCTGCGCTGTACGGGATGCTCGCGACGGTGGATATCGCGACGGTTGTGCTCGGGGCCGCCTCTCCCACCATCGGCCTGCTGGCTGCCGGATACCTGTTGCTGTTGCCGGCGGTCGTGGCCCTCATGGTCCCGTGGTCAACCAGGTATCACGTCTGGTGGCTCGTCGTCCACGCCGCGTTCGCCCTGGCGTATTCGCTCCTGGCGGCTGACGCGGTGCTCCCAGGCGGGCGTGCCGAGGAGGTTGCGCTCATGCTCATGGCGTTGGGTGTCAGTCAGCTCGGTCATGTCGTCGCTCTTCGCGCTCGCGTCCGGAGCTTCGTCCAGATCGAGCGGATCCGGTCGCTCAATCGGCTGGCGCGTCGAGATGCCGAGCGCCTCGATCACCTCAACAAGGTCCTCGAAGTGACGGCCCGGACCGACGAGCTCACGGGTCTCTTGAACAGGTCGAGCCTCCGGCGGGACCTGCTTGCGATTCGAGGCCGCATCACGCGGCACCAGGAGCGCTACGGACTGCTGATGCTCGACCTGGACCGGTTCAAGGCGATCAACGACGCGCTGGGCCACGTGGCCGGCGATCGGGCCCTGCGCTCCGTCGCCGGGGCCCTGCTGGGTGCCATTCGAGCGGAGGACGGCGCGTATCGCTACGGGGGCGAAGAGTTCGTGGTCGTCATGGAAGTGGCGGAGCCACACGAGGAACTCGTCGCGGCTGAGCGCATCCGCCGGATCGTCGAGGACCTGGACCTGCCCAACCCCGGCAATCCGCCATCCGGGCGAGTGACGGTTTCCGTGGGCGTGGCATGCGTCGGGCCTGATGACCTCGCTGGCGACGACGATGCCTGGTTCAGCCGGGCGGATGCCGCGATGTACCGCGCCAAGGCAGCCGGCCGCAATCGCTGCGAGGACGAATTCCTGCCGGTAGAGGCGGTGCCAGCGCGTTCTAGCTCGTCTGGGGGAGCTTCTCGGCAGCAACGACGTGGTGTGACGACGCGTGCGGGCGCCTGAGACGGCTCGTCTGGATTGCCCCGACGGCGGCTGGACGAGCCCGACCCGGGTGTATGTTGGTAGAAGCGTCTGACCGGCGCGATGCTCGGCAGTCGACCAGGACGAATGGGCATGGTGGGGGGCACCATGGCAGAGTCGGGGTCAAGGAAGCAAGCGGATCCCGCCGTGCGATCAACGCATCGAGGTCCGCGCACGGGCACATCGACGGCGCGCCACGTCGTCCGCACGCCGAAGCGAGACGACTCTACCCCGGTGCCGGGCATTCCGACAGGGACGGAGATCGACCGATTCCGCGAGGTCATGGACGCGGCCCCATGGAACGCATCGGTGAAGGACTCAGACGGTCGGTACGTCTACGTCAACCGCCACTACCTCGCCACGTTCCCGGACCAGTTCGGCTCCGCTTGGTACGGCAGGACCGATACCGACATCTGGCCGCCGGAGGTGGCGGTGCAGATGCGAGGGATCGATGCGCTCGCGCTCGGCGGCAGCCGCCTGCCCGTGTTCACGCTGGTCCGGCCGTTCGTCGACGGTCCCCACGGCTTCGTCTACATGAAGTTCGTGCTGCCGACCGACGCCGGCGGCACCGTTCTGGCCGGCGTCGGCCTGGACCTGACCGAGCATGCCCGCGCCGAAGCAGAGCACGATCGTCTGACCGCTGCGATCGGGCACGCGGGCGAGTCGGTCGAGATCACGGACCTCGAAGGCAACATCACGTACGTCAACCCGGCCTTCGAGCGCACCACCGGCTACGGCCGTGACGAGGTCATCGGCCGGAACCCGCGGATCCTCAAGAGCGGTGTCCAATCGCCCGCGTTCTACGAGGCGATGTGGGCGACCCTGCTGAACGGTCAGCTGTGGGTCGGCGATCTCGTCAATCGCCGCAAGGATGGGGCGCTGGTCACCGAGGCGGCCGTCATCTCGCCGATTCGCAACGCGCGTGGTGCGGTGAGCGGGTACGTCGCGGTGAAACGAGACGTCACCGAGCATCGCGCCTTGGAGCACCGTGCGGCCGCGCTCGCGCGGCAACGTAGCTTGATCGCGACCACGATCGGCAGCTTTCGGGCGGGTGATACGCCGGAGGCGACCGCGCAGGCCATCTGTCGCCAGGTGCTGACTCTGCCAGGCATCGTCACGGCCCAGATCTTCTTGTTCGACCTGGACGGGCGAGCGACGCCCATCGGTTTCGCCGTGGCGGGCGTCCAGGACCCACCGCTCCGACCCCTGCCCCGCGAGCGAAGCCGCCATCTCCGAGAGCGCGCGGCCGAGGGCCCCTGGATCGAACCCTGGGTGAACCGACCGTGGCATCCGTACAACAAGCTCCTCAATGGGCTCGATGTCCATCTCGCCGCCTATGCGCCGATCCGTCACGACGACCGGCTGATCGGTTTGCTCGCCGTTGACTCCCCGGCCTCGGGGGGTATGGTCGCGCTGACCGAGGAATTGCCCGCGCTCGTCGAGTTCGCGGATCTCACCGGCTCGCGGATCGGTCGTGTCGTGGCGGAGCGCAGCGAGACCCAAAGCGTCCGCCAGCGCCTCACCCGGATCATCGACGGCCATGCGTTTCACCCGGTCTTCCAGCCGATCGTCGACCTCGCCGATGGTTCCATCGTTGGCTTCGAGGCGCTCTCGCGCTTTGCCGATGGGGTCGCGCCTGACGTGCGGTTCACCGAGGCGGAGGCGGTGGGCTTGGGGCTCGCCCTCGAGGCGGCGACCCTGGCGGCAGCGCTGACCGCCGCGGCGACGCTACCCCATGGTGCCTGGCTCGCCCTGAATGTGTCCCCCGCGTTGATCCTCGCCGGCGATCCCCTGCGGGGCCTGCTCCGCCGTCACCGCAGCCGGCATGCGGTGCTCGAGGTGACCGAGCACGTCGCCATCTCAGACTACCCGGCATTCCGGACGGCGTTCGCCGCGCTCGGGACGAAGGTCGACCTCGCCGTCGATGATACGGGGGCCGGATTCCCCAGCCTACGGCACATCCTGGAGCTGCACCCCGCCTTCGTGAAGCTCGACCGCTGGCTCTTGGCCGATCTTGAGGCGGATGAAGCCCGACAGGCGATGATCGCCGGTATGGGCCATTTCGCGAAATCGACCGGCTGCCGGATCATCGCCGAAGGGATCGAGACACGGGCGGAACTCGACACCTTGACGGACATCGGCATCCGGCTCGGACAGGGCTACCTCGTCGGCAGACCACTGCCCGCCGCCAGCCAGAATGCACGCCCCGTGCGACGTCCAGGCGCCTCGGCCGACTGGCCAGGGCGTTTCAGGCCTCCTCGGCGGACTCATCCCTCCGTCTGAGCGTGGCGGCACCGTGGTGAGGTTCATAGACCCAACGGCCTCGGGCATCGGTGCGGCAACGCATCGGATAGCTGTCCCGATGGTCAGCGCACCAGGCGGACCCTAACCCGTCACTGATATGTGGCTGCCACCAGCAGGCTGATCGCCGACGCGTTGGTCGGTGGTGCCGACCAGTGACCTCTGGTGCAGAGCAGTGGCTTGCGGTGCTGACGGATTGTGCTGACCACCGGGTAGGGGCTGTGCCATGGGATTGCGCCCAACGTTGGCCCCGAGTCACATGGCCGCCGCGAATGAGCCCTAATCGTGCCAAGACTCGAAGGAAAGACGATGTCTCCGGGAAGAACGCTGACGACAGCGGGTGTCGTCGTGGGGATGGTGGTTATCCTGGCGGTCGGGTCGACCAGATTGGGCTTGACCTCCGTCGCGACAGCCGGCCCACCTGGCAGCCCAGGTGCAGCCGGCGTCAATGGCCATGACGGCGTGCCCGGCAGCAACGGCCTAGCCGGCATCCAGGGCGATGTCGGTCTCACCGGCGCAACGGGTGCCGC
>CAZFGT010000079.1:0-4852 GCA_964518505.1 uncultured Anaerolineaceae bacterium
GGTTGGTCTGGTCCATGAACTGGCTGAGCTGGCTGCCGCCGAAGAACTCCTTCATGGCCGCCACGACCGGGCGGATGTTGATGAGGGCGTTCGGCGTGGCCTTCTCGATCTCCTGGATCGTCATGCGCTCCTTGACGACGCGCTCCATGCGCAGGAGGCCGATGCGGAAGGCGTTCTGGATGAGCTCGCCGTTGGCGCGGATGCGGCGGTTGCCCAGGTGGTCGATGTCGTCCGGCTCGCCGAGGCCGTCGTTGAGCTCGATGAGCTGCCCGACGATGGCGGCGATGTCTTCCTTGGTGATGGTCCGCTCGTCGCGCGGCAGCTCGATGCCCATGCGGGAGGCGACCGGGTCCAGCTTCTTGTTGAGCTTGTAGCGGCCGACGCGGCCCAGGTCATAGCGGCGGAAGTTGAAGAAGAGGCTCTCGACGAGCTTCTCCGCGTTGTCGCCGGTGGGCGGGTCGCCCGGGCGCAGCTTCTTGTAGACCTCGATGAGGGCCTCGCCGCGCGTGGTGGTGGCGTCCTTCTCCAGGGTGGCGGCGATCTGCGCGGGCTCGTTGGTGTCGATGGTGCGGAACAGCTCGAGCATGACCTCGTTCTGCTCGTAGCCCACCGCGCGCAGGAGCTTGGTGGCCTCCAGCTTGCGCTTGCGGTCGACCTTGACCCACAGCTGCAGCACGTTCTGCTTGGCCGTCGTCTCGAACTCGAGCCAGGCGCCGCGGTTGGGGATGACCTTGGCGCTGAAGAGGTTGCGCCCGGTGCTGGGGTCTTCCGTCTTGGTGTAGTAGACGCCCGGCGAACGGACCAGCTGGCTGACCACGACACGCTCGGCGCCGTTGATGATGAACGTCCCCTGGTCGGTCATGAAGGGGAAGTCGCCCATGTAGACGCGCTGGCTCTGGATCTCGCCGGTCTCCTTGATGCGGAGCTCGACGTCCACGTAGAGCGGGCGGGCGTAGGTCAGGTCGCGCGCGCGGCACTCCAGCTGGGTGTACTTGGGCTCGCCGAATTCATGTTTGCCGAAGTGGAGCTCCATGACCCGGCCCGTGAAGTCCTGGATGGGGCTGATCTCTTCGAACAGCTCGCGCAGGCCCTTCTCGACGAACCAGGTGAACGAATCCAGCTGGAGGTCGATCAGGTTGGGGATCGGGTGGACCTCGGGGATACGGGCGTACGTCTTACGCACCGTGGCCAGGGAGGCCCAGCGGGGAGACTCAACGACAGGCAGCATGAACCGCTCCTTGGCGGAGGAGGGAAACGAGAGGGGCCGCGCTCACAGACCGGTCAGCATACCACTGATCGGTTGCGTCGTCAAAGACCGTGACCCCTCGGGACCGGGGTCGCGGCGCCGCTGTAGCGCCGCGAAAGCATACCCCGATTACTTGATCTCGACCTTCGCGCCCTGCTCCTCGAGGGCCGCCTTGATCTTGTCGGCCTCCTCGCGGGTGACCCCCTCCTTGACCGGCTTGGGCGACTGGTCGACCAGGTCCTTGGCCTCCTTGAGGCCCAGGCCGGTCAGCTCGCGCACGACCTTGATGACGGGGATCTTGTTGGGGCCGATCTCGGCCAGGACAGCCGTGAACTCGGTCTGCTCCTCGACAGCGGCGGCCGCGGGCGCGGCAGCAGCGGCGGCGGGGGCGGCAGCGGCGGCGGGGGCCGCGGCCGTGACACCGTAGCGGGCTTCGAACTTCTTGATGAATTCGGACAGCTCGAGGACGGTCATGCCGTCGATCGCCTCGAGGACCTGGTCCTGGGTCAGGGTCGCCATGTGATCGTCACCTCCGGGGGGTTGGACGGGTAGGGGATCGAGGGGATGGGGTCAGGCGCCGGTCGCGCCGCGCTGGTCGGCGAGCTGGCTGAGCCCGGCGCCGAGGTTGCGCAACGGTGCGGCGAGGAGGCCGGCCATGCCGCTCAGGGGTGCCGCGATAGCGCCCGCGAGCTGAGCCAGCAGGATGTCACGGGACGGCAGGGCGGCGAGCCGGCCGACGTCCTCCGCGGCGAGGCGCTTGCCGTTGACCACGGCGCCCCGCACGGCGACGACCTTGAAGGGCCGCGTCGCGTCGAGGAAGGCACGGGCCACGGCCGACTCGTCACCCTGGCCAAGGGCCACGGCGGACGGACCGATGAGCAGTCCGGCCAGCTCCCCCACCCCGGCCTGGTCGGCCGCGATGCGGGCGAGACGGTTCTTGACCACGTGGTAGGTCAGGCCCTGCTGGCGCAGGGCGCGCCGCACGGCCGTGATCTCGGACACGGTGAGGCCGCGGTAGTCGGCCACGATCGACGTGCTGCTGCCCGAGAAGGCCTCGGTCAGGGCGGCGACGGTGGCCCGTTTGGCCTCGGTAGGCATGGAGCCTCCTTTCCCTGGTGGCGCCGGACGAGCCGGCCCCTGCTGCGATGTCCCGCGCAGGGGTCGCGCTGCGGCTGCAGCACCGGGGGCAGCGGCCCTCGGGTGGTGACCCCGCCTCGGCGTGCGCGACGGGGCCGGCCGGGGGGCCGGACTCCCGACGGATTGAGCCCTCGCGGGCGCAACGCTGTCTGGGGCGGAACGGTTATGAGTCGGACGGCCTCAGGGCCGTCCTCATGACCCTCAGGCGGCTCGGGCGAGGAGCGCCGGGACATCCACCTTGATGCCCGGGCCCATCGACGAGGCGACCGTCAGGCTTCTGAAGTACTGGCCCTTGGTGGCGCTGGGCCGGGCGCGGTTGATGGCGTCGATCAGCGTGGCCAGGTTGTCGGCCAGCTGGGCTTCCTCGAAGCTGGCCTTGCCGAAGGGGACGTGGATGATGCCACCCTTGTCCACCTTGAACTCGACGCGGCCGGCCTTGACCTCGCGGATGGCCCGCTCCAGGTCGAAGGTGATGGTGCCGGACTTGGGGTTGGGCATGAGGCCACGGCGGCCCAGGATCTTGCCCAGCTTGCCGACCATGCCCATCATGTCGGGCGTCGCGAGGGCCACGTCGAACTCGAGCCAGCCGCCCTCGACCTTCTTGACCAGGTCCTCGCCGCCGACCTCGTCGGCGCCCGAGTGGAGCGCTTCCTGGGCCTTCTCGCCTTGGGCGAACACGACGACCCGCACGCGCTTGCCGGTGCCGTGGGGCAGGACGACCGTGCCGCGGACCATCTGGTCGGCGTGGCGCGGGTCGACGCCCAGGCGGATGTGGGCCTCGACCGTAGGGTCGAAGCCGACCGTGCTGGTCTGGCGCAGCAGCCCGACGGCGATGTCGGGCTCGTAGACCCGCTCGTGCTCGACGAGCTTGGCCGCCTCCTGGTACTTCTTGCCGTGGCTCATGGGGTGACTCCTCGTGCCGGCGTGCCGGCTAGCTGACGACCTCGATGCCCATCGAGCGGGCGGTGCCTTCGATGACGCGGGCGCCAGCCTCGATGTCGTTGGCGTTGAGGTCGGCCATCTTGATCTGGGCGATCTCGCGCACCTGCTCGCGGCTGACCCGCCCGACGCCCTCGCGTCCGGCGGTGGCGGAACCCTTCTCCACGCCGGCGGCCTTGCGCAGCAGGTCGGCGGCGGGCGGCGTGCGCAGCACGAAGGTGAAGCTGCGGTCCTCGAAGATCGTGATCTGGGCGGGGATGACCTGCCCGGCCTGGGCCGCGGTGCGCTCGTTGTAGGTCTTGCAGAACTCCACGATGTTGATGCCGTGGGGGCCCAGGACGGTGCCCACCGGCGGCGCCGGCGTGGCCTTGCCGGCCGGCAGCTGGATGGTCAGGACGGTACGGATCTTCTTGGCCACCGGTCAGCGCCTCACAACTTCTCGATCTGCAGGAAGTCGAGCTCGACCGGCGTCTCGCGGCCGAAGATGCTGACCAGCACCTTGACCTTGTTGCGCTCCGCGTTGACCTCGTCGACCGTGCCGATGAACTCGGCGAACGGGCCGTCCGTGACGCGCACGTTCTGGCCCTTGGTGAAGGCGACCCGCATCTTGGGGGCCTCGACGCCCATCTGGCGCAGGATCTGCTTGACCTCGGTCTCGTCGAGGGGGATGGGCTCGTTGCGCACGCCGGGGATGTTGGCCCCGCCGACGAAGCTGGTCACGCCCGGCGTGTTGCGCACGACGAACCAGGAGTCGGGGTCCAGGATCATCTCCACCAGCACGTAGCCGGGGTAGACCTTCTTCTGGACGGTGACGCGCTGGCCACCGCGGATCTCGATCTCGTCCTCTTCGGGCACCAGGACCTGGAAGATGCGGTCGTCCATGCCCATCGACTCGATGCGGTGCTCGAGGTTGGCCTTGACCTTCTTCTCGTAGCCCGAGTACGTGTGGATGACGTACCAGTGCTTGGCCGGCGCCTGGACCTGCTCGTTGGTCGCTTCCATGGTCACAGGCTCGTGACGATCTTGAGGCCGGTCGTGAAGACGGCGTCGACCCCGAAGATGAAGACGCCCACCATCGCGCTGACGACGAAGACGAGCACGGTCAGGTTCCACGTCTGACGCGGCGTGGGCCAGGTCACCTTCTTCAGTTCCGACCAGGACTCCTCGACGTAGCGCCTGATGCGCTGCAATGGATCGTCTCCTTACGAACGGCGGCGGGGGCTGGGGCTAGGGGTGGCAGGCGCGGCCGGACTCGAACCGACAACCACTGGTTTTGGAGACCAGAGCTCTACCAATTGAGCTACGCGCCTCCGATGGCTTACTTGGCCTCCCGGTGGATGGTATGACGGCGGCACCGCGGACAGTATTTCTTGAGCTCCAGCCGGGAGGGATCGTTCTTCTTGTTCTTGGTCGTGGAGTAGCCCCGGTCCTTGCACTCGGTGCAGGCCAGGACGATGACCGGTCGGTTCTCCGCTTTCGCCACGCTGCTACTCCAGGATCTGGGTGACGGCGCCGGCGCCCACGGTGTGG
>CAZFGT010000080.1:0-4608 GCA_964518505.1 uncultured Anaerolineaceae bacterium
CCGATGCGGCCGTTCCGATTCCTGGCAGAGGCGGGCTCCATCGCATCCGACGATGCGCTGGCGGCGACCGCGAAGCGCGCGGAAGCCATGGGCTACAGCGTGCTCATGTTCACCGACCACCTGATCGAGCAGCTCGCGCCCATCCCGGCCATGACCGCCATCGCGGCCGCCACCTCGCGGCTGCGCGTGGGCACGTTCGTGCTGAACAACGAGTTCCGCCACCCGGCCGTGCTGGCGCAGGACCTCGCCACGGTCGACGTCCTGAGCGGCGGGCGGTTGGAGCTGGGCATCGGGGCCGGCTGGAACAAGCCGGAGTTCGATCAGCTCGGCCTGGCGTTCGACCCCGTCCCCGCGCGGGTGGCGCGCCTGGTGGAGGCGGTGGCTGTCCTCAAGGGCTGCTTCGCGGAGGGCGCGTTCACGTTCACCGGGGAGCGCTACCAGATCACCGACTACGACGGGCAGCCAAAGCCGATCCAGAAGCCGCATCCGCCCTTCCTGATCGGCGGTGGCGGGCGGCGCACCCTGGAGCTTGCCGGGCGGGAGGCGGACATCGTGGGCCTGGCGCCGCGCACGCTGGTCGGGGAGCGGACGGATCCGCGCAGCATCACCTTCGCCGCCGCGGCTGAGAAGATCGAGTGGGTGCGAGCGGCCGCCGGCGACCGGTTCGACAGCCTGGAGTTCAATGTCTATCCGTCCAGCTCGCCGGTGATCATCACCGACCACGCCCGTGCCGAGGCCGCCAAGATCCACGACCGGCTGCTGAAGCGCACCGGCTACGAGCTGACGGAGGACCAGATCCTGGAATCGCCGCACGTCTTCGTCGGGTCGGTCGATGGCCTCGTGGCCAAGCTCCAGGACCTGCGCGAGCGGCTGGGCATCAGCGCGTTCATGACCGGCGAGATCGACGACCTGGCACCGGTGGTGGAACGGCTCGTCGGGACGTAGAGTGTGAGGTGATGTCCCAGCCCTACGTGCCGGCCCAGGATCGCTACGGATCCATGCGCTATCGGCGGGTGGGTGCGAGCGGCCTGCGCCTACCGGCGATCTCGCTCGGCCTATGGCAGAACTTTGGTGACGGGCGGGCGCTCAGCACGCAGCGCGCCATCATCCATCGCGCGTTCGACCGCGGCGTCACCCATTTCGACCTGGCCAACAACTACGGCCCACCGTATGGGTCGGCGGAGACCAACTTCGGGCGCATCCTGGGCTCGGACCTGAGGTCCTATCGCGATGAGCTGATCATCTCCACCAAGGCCGGCTATGACATGTGGCCGGGTCCGTACGGCGACGGCGGCTCGCGCAAGTACGTCCTGGCGAGCCTTGACCAGAGCCTCAAGCGGATGGGCCTTGACTACGTCGACCTGTTCTACTCCCATCGCGTCGACCCGAACACTCCGCTGGAGGAGACGATGGGGGCGCTGGATGCGGCCGTCCGGCAGGGCAAGGCGCTGTACGTGGGCATCTCCTCGTACTCGGCGCGTCGGACGCGGGACGCGGTGGCGATCCTGCGTGCGCTCGGCACACCACCTGTCATCCATCAGCCCTCCTACTCGCTGCTCAACCGCTGGATCGAACCGGAGTTGCTTGACGTCCTGGCAGAGGAGGGGATGGGCGCGATCGCCTTCTCGCCGCTGGCCCAGGGCCTGCTCACCGACCGCTACCTGGACGGCGTACCGGCCGATTCGCGGGCCGCGCGTGAGGGTTCCTTCAGCCGCGACCTGCTGACGCCGGCGAACCTGGACAACGCCCGGGGACTGCGCGAGATCGCTCGCGGCCGCGGACAGACGCTGGCCCAGCTGGCCATCGCCTGGACGTTGCGCGACCCACGGGTCGCCTCCGCGCTCATCGGGGCGAGCTCGGTCGAACAGCTCGACGACAACCTGGCGGCCCTCGACCGGCTCGCGTTCACAGCGGATGAGCTGACAGCGATCGACCGTTTCGCGGTCGACGGCGGGGTCAACCTCTGGGCGCAATCCAGCAACGCGTAGGAGCGCGCGCGGGAAGGTCGTGCTGCTGGTCGACTGAGGCGATCGCGGGCCTGATCCGTAGAGCGCCCCGAAGCCGCCGCGTCCAGAGTCAGGGGCGCAGGTCCCAGGTCGAACCGGCGTCGCTGTCGTGGACCGCCACGCCAGCATCGGTCAGCCGCTCGCGGATGAAGTCGGCGGCTGACCAGTCCTTGGCCGCGCGTGCCCGTGTGCGCAACTCCAGCAGCGCCTCGATGAACGGATCAACCGCCTCGCGGGGGTCCCGCACGCCCGCTTCCGCGGCGCCGGCCAGGCGCACGACCAGGGCCCGGAAGGTGGCCCGGGCGCTGTCCAGATCGGGGCTGTCCTCGCCGGCGCGCAGGTGGCCCTCGATGTCCGAATCCAGCTCCAGGAGCGCGGCTGCCGCGGCGCGGGCGTCGTGGGCTTCCAGGGCCTGGACGAAGGCGCCCTCGCGTTGCGCGACCATGTCCGGCAACGAGCCTCTGACTGGCGGCGTCGCGCCCGCCGCGAAGACGGTCGCCGGTTCCGCGCCCGGCAGCCAGCCGGTCGACCGCCCGATCGTGCGAGCCGACTCGGCCAGCGCGTCGATCGTCGTTTCTGTCCCGCTGGGGAAGACGACGCTGCGGCCCTGCGCCCGGACGGTGACGCCGCCGAGGCCGGCCACGCTCGCAGTGCCCGCGTCCAGGTCAAGCACGAGGGCCGTGTGGCCGTCCACGCCGAGCACGAACGCGCCCTTGGGGAGCGCCGCTTCCAGCACTCGCAGGCGCCGCTCGCCCAGGTAACAGAAGCGCGTGTCGTGCGTGCCGCCCTCGGCGTTGTCGTAGTGCGGCACGACGGCCGCCTTCATGCCGGTCGACTGACCCAGCAGATCCAGTCCATCCAGCCAGTGGGGGTCCTCGCCGACCTTGTAGATCTCGTACACGGGCACTGTCACGACGCCGACCGTGAGGGCAGCCGCGCTGGCCACCGTCACGATCCCGCCGTTGGCGAGCTTGTCCGCCAGGGCGCCCGGGATGGGGCCGTCCACCCACTGGCGGAGGGCGTAGCTGGGGCTGCCCGGCCCCGCGAGCACGTACCTGGCCTCGCGGATGCACGCCAGGGCGGTCGACGTGGCGAGCGCGTCGGCGTCGCGCGTGCGGAACGTCGCCACGTTCAGGGTGTGCCCGACGCTCTCGGCGAAGTAGGCCACGATGCGGGCCGACAGTTCGTCAGCGTTCTCCTGGAAGCCGTAGGGGGTATCGATCAGGACCGCCGGTGCGGTCGGGTCGCCTAATCGCCCCAGCAACGCCCGATGCACCTTGGCCATGGCCGGCGCCGTCTCACCCGAGCCCATGATGGCCAGGATCCGCGGCGCGCTCATGTCGCCAGGCCGTCCGTGGCCAGCTCGTGCAGCAACTGCGCCACCTCGTGCGGGTGCTGCGCATGCAGGTCGTGGTCGCCAGTCATCCAGTGCGTGCTCGCGCGGGGGATGGCGGCCTGGGCAGCCTCCACGGCGGGGCGCTTCCGATCGGACCAGTCCGACTTGCCGTCATCCGCCGGGATGAGCAGCGCGGGGACCTTCAGCCCGGCGTAACGCGCGGCCGGATGGTGCTCCCACAGGCCGCGGAGCACCACCAGGTGGCGGTCGTAGGTGAGCCACGGCGCGATCGTGCCGTCCGGCCTGACCTGAAAGTTGCCCAGCGTGCCCTGGATGCCGCTCTCGGGCCAGTCGGCATGCGCCGAGCGGATCCAGCCCTCGACCTCCTTGAGCGGCCGGCCGGCCAGGCGGGGTGGGGCGAGCGCGGCAAGGCAGTCGGCCAGCTTGGGGAAGCCTTCGGCCAGCTCGATCCAGCCGCCGTCGACCAGGGCGATCGCCCGCACGGCATCAGGGTGGCGAGCCGCCAGCTCCAGCACGACGTTGCCGCCCCACGACTGCCCCGCGGCGATCGGCCGCTCAAGGCCCAGGCGCTCGATCAGCGCCGCGAGGTCGTCCGCCACGGTGGGCACGTCGTAGCCCTGATCTGGTTTAGAGGATCGCCCGTGGCCGCGCAGGTCCACGGTCACCGCCTCGTGGCCCATCGCCGTGAGTGCCTCGGCCACGCCGTCCCACATGCGGGCGTTGGACGCCAGGCCGTGCACCAGCAGGAAGGTCGGTGGGGTTGCCGATCCGACCGGTGCCCAACGGTCGGCCGCCAGCTCGACCCCAGGCGCTACCTCGATCCGCTCGGTCTTCACCGCTTCATGGTAGGTTGCATCCATGGCAGATGGTCAGGAACTCGGCTGGAACGCAGCGATCATCCGCGACTTCCACGACCATGCCGGCGAGATCACCCTGGGCCGCCTGGCCGGGAGCCGCATGCTCCTGATGACGACGATCGGGGCGCACACGGGCGAGAAGCACACCGTGCCGCTTGGCTATGACCCCGATGGCGCCGACTACATCGTGGTGGGATCCAACAGCGGCCTGGAGCAGCACCCCGCCTGGCTGGCCAACATCGCGGCCAATCCGGTCGTCACGGTCGAGGTGGGCACCGAGTCCTTTCAGGCCCGAGCGGTCCCGACCGCCGGCGCGGAACGGCGGCGCCTGCTGGACGCTCGCATCGCCCGCGTCCCGATCTTCGGCGACTACGAGCGCAAGGCGGCG
>CAZFGT010000081.1:0-4248 GCA_964518505.1 uncultured Anaerolineaceae bacterium
CGCATCAGCCCGCGCGTCTCGAGCTGGCCCTTGATCAGGTAGTCCTGCGCGCCCTGCTGCAGCGCTTGTACTGCGATCGCCTCGTCGTCGAGGCCGGTTAGCACCACCAAGGGGACGCGCGGTGTGGCAGCGTGGGTCCGCCGCACCGCGTCGAGACCCTGAGCATCGGGCAGCCCAAGGTCGAGCAGGATCAGGTCGACCGCGTGGTCCGCGAGGTGCGCCACGGCATCCTGGAGGCTCGCCACATGCGTCAGCTCCTCGGTGGGCAGCCCCTGCTCGCGGCACATCTCGCGGACGAGGCGCGCGTCGCCCGGGTTGTCCTCGACCAGGAGCAGGCGCATCGCCATCGTGCTCACCTTTGCCGTCTGGGTGGCAGCTTGACCTTGGTGAGCCAGAAATCGCCGGTGCTCGACATGAGGCTCTCGAAGGCAGGGAACTGCGCGGGCTTGGTGAGGTACGCGTTTGCTTGGAGCTGGTAGCTCCGCACGATGTCGGCTTCCGCCTCCGACGTGGTGAGGATGATCGTGGGGATCGATCTGAGGTCGTCGTCCTCCTTGATACGGGCCAGCACCTCACGACCGTCCATCCTGGGCAGGTTGAGGTCCAGCAGGATGAGGTCGGGGCGAGGAGCGCCAACGTGGGCGCCTTCCCTCCTCAGGAAGGCCAGAGCGTCGACGCCATCGAAGGCCACGTTCAGGTTGATCGGTGTCTTGGCATCCCGGAACGCCTCACGCGTCAGCCGGACATCGCCTGGGCTGTCCTCGACCAGGAGGATCTCCGTGGGAGTGCCTCGTTGTTCGTTGGTTGTCACAGGTTAGCCTGCGATGCCACGAGGGTGAAGCGGAAGGTGGAGCCGCGGCCGGGTTGCGATTCGACCGAAATGGTCCCGCCGTGCCGCTCGACGATCTTCCTGCAAATGGCCAGTCCGATCCCCGTGCCGGCGTACTCCTCCCGGTCGTGCAAGCGCTGGAACATCCCGAAGATCCTCTCGAAGTACTGGGAGTCGATCCCGATGCCGTTGTCGGTCACCGCGAAGCTCCACCGGTCTTCAGCATCGATCGCGGCGGAGATGTGGATCCTCGGGACCTCGGTCCCGTGGTACGTGATGGCATTGCCAACGAGGTTCTGGAAGAGCTGTACGAGCTGCGGCTCGTCCGCGCGCACGGAGGGCAGGGGGTCGTGCGTCACCACCGCGTCAGTCTCTTCGATCAGGGTGCCGAGATTCACGAGCGCCTGTCGGAGGGCGTCCTCGCTCGAGGTGTCGATGAGCTCAGCACCCTTGCTGCCGACGCGCGAGTACGCGAGGAGATCTCCGATCAATCGCCGCATCCGGCTGGCCCCGTCTACGGCAAACGCGATGAACTCATCGGCGTCCGAGTCGAGCCTGCCTGCGTACCGTCGGGACAGGAGCTGCATATAGCTGGTCACCATCCGCAGCGGCTCCTGTAGGTCATGGGATGCGACATAGGCGAACTGGCCCAGCTCCTCGTTGGACCGGGCCAATTCCTCCATCTTTCGCAGGAGCGCCTCCGCCGCCGCCTTGCGGGCGCTGATGTCGCGGATGGCCGCTGTCACGAGGATGCCCTCGTCGCTCTCGAGCGGGCTCAGCATGATCTCGATGGGGAACTCGGTGCCGTCCCGGCGCAGCGCGACGAGCTCGAGGCCGGTGCCGATCTGCTGGGCCAGGGCGTCGGCCGCCGAGCGCAGATCGTCGGCGATGATCCGCTCGGCAAAGCCATCGGGGATGATCGCGGTGACCGGCTGGCCGACGAGCTCGTCGCGGCGGTAGCCGAACTGCTTCTCGGCCTGGACGTTGAGCAGGACGATCTCGCCGCGCCCGTCCACCACGACCATCGCGTCGGGGGCCGCCTCGAGCAGGCCGGCGTATCTCGCCTCCGACCGGGCGAGCTTCGTCTCGACCGCCTTGCGCGCGCTGATGTCGAGTACGAAGGCGGCAACGAGCTGGTCCGGGCCCGACAGGAGCGTGTCCGCCACGAGCACCGGCACGCGGGTGCCGTCGGCGCGCAGGTACTCCCTCTCGTACGCTGCGCGGCCGCGTTCACGCATCTCGCGCACCGCGGCGTCGCTGGAGATCCGCGACTCGGGGGCGGTCATCGCCAGCCAGTCGAGCTCACCCCGATCGAACTCGGCGCGGGTGTGCCCGACGAGATCGAGTACGTAGTCATTGGCTTCGATGACCGTGCCGTCCAGGCGGGCGATGAAGATGCCCAGGAGGTTGGCGTCGACGAAGCCCTGCAGGCGCTCACGGGTGGCCCGCAACTCCTCCGCCGCCGCCTTGCGGGCGCTGATGTCGCGGATGGCCGCTGTCACGAGGATGCCCTCGTCGCTCTCGAGCGGGCTCAGCATGATCTCGATGGGGAACTCGGTGCCGTCCCGGCGCAGCGCGACGAGCTCGAGGCCGGTGCCGATCTGCTGGGCCAGGGCGTCGGCCGCCGAGCGCAGATCGTCGGCGATGATCCGCTCGGCAAAGCCATCGGGGATGATCGCGGTGACCGGCTGGCCGACGAGCTCGTCGCGGCGGTAGCCGAACTGCTTCTCGGCCTGGACGTTGAGCAGGACGATCTCGCCGCGCCCGTCCACCACGACCATCGCGTCGGGGGCCGCCTCGAGCAGGCCGCTGTAGAGGCTCTCCCTTCGGGCCGGGTGCGCGCCTCGGGTTGACGCGCCCCGGTGCTGGGCGATCTGCCCCATGTCGTGCTCCTCGCGAGACGAGGTCACGCCGACGGTCGGCCGCGGCCCGGCGACTTTGCCGACGGCCCGTGAGCTGGATCGTCCGACCATCGCCGGCGGTGCCGCCCGACGTTTGGGAGCATACTCCGCCGCCGATCGAGGACGGCCAGAAGTTCTGCCGGAAGCGTTTCGATCGTGTCGATGACCGCGCCGCCCTGCATGGCGCGGGCACGCGCCAGGAGGGCCTCCACCGCAGCCGATCGGTCGACGGTGACGTCCCACGCGCGGGCCGCCCGGCGATGCATGAGCGTTCGACGGCCCCACTCGTATGCCTCGCCGAGACCCATATCCGGTTCGAGCTCGGGCGCACGCCGGAACAGGTCGGTGAAGACGAGGATCGCTGAGGCGCACAGCGCCGCCGAATCGCGTTCGAGCTTGGGTGGCGACGTACCTCGAATAGGTTCGTCCGTCCGGCGGCGGCTGGGCCCGATCGAGGGGTGCGTCCGTGTCACGGTCAGTGCCTCGACGTCCCCGGCCGCACGGCCGGCCGTACCCTGCGCATGACCCCGTCGTCAGGATCGAACGCGAGCGACGTCAGGGTGGTTCGCCACTGCGTCTCGTGACCCTCGGCCCGCAATCGATCCAGGACGCGATCAACCGTACCGAGGTCCGACCAGCGAAGGGGCGGTAGCCGCCATGCCGACAGCCGTCCTGGGATCCTCGCCAGGACCTGCGACGAAAAGTCGATCGCCCTGATGACAGCGTATGCCTCCTCCACCGCCCGAGCGGTCGGTGACCGATAGACGGGGGCGAATGCCGCCACGAGGTCGGGTTCGGCTACCTCTATGACCTCGACCAGGGTCATCGCATCGGCGAGGACGAGGAGGGTATTCCAGAGGTCGCCGCGGGCGAAGCATTCCGCGGCCAGCCGCCGGTCCGGCTTCTCGACGAAGCCCTTGACCCCGTACAACGGGTCGCCCGGGTCATGCCCGTGGCGCTCGAGCTCGATCCAGCCGTAGTCGGACTCGATCGATTCCGGTACGACGCCGAAGAGCACCGGCTGCCCTGGGTACCGGTCGCCCGCCGCGCGGAGCTGGCGTCGCAACCCGTCCTCGTCACCGACGAAATGGTCGCACGGCACGACCAGGACCTGGGCGCCGGGGTCCTGGCCGGCGATCAGAAGCGACGGCCATAGGACTGCTGCGGCCGTGCCGCGATCCCCTGGCTGGATCAGCACCTGGACACCAGGATGGTTGGCCAGCGCCTCTGGAAGGAAGCGACGCTGGGCTTCGACCGTGACCACGATCGTCCGCTCGGCCGGAACGAGCGGACGCATCCGCTCGAGCGTCCGATCAAGCATCCCACGACCATCGATGGGGCCCGTGAACTGCTTGGGTCGGTCGTCGCCGTAGATCTGCTCCACGAGCGGGCGCAGGCGACGACCCTGACCCCCTGCCAGGACGACCATCCAGCGATCTCGCGCACCCATGTCGCGCTCCCACCGGGTCGGGCAGCCGATGGATCAGCCTGTGTGACCACCTATCTGCTTGCGTGCCA
>CAZFGT010000082.1:0-4062 GCA_964518505.1 uncultured Anaerolineaceae bacterium
CGCCCGATCACTCACGGCGTTCGTACTCGACGCGGACGCCGAGGAGGCGTACCGGGCGGGAGAGGTCGAAACGGTCCAGCACCGCCAGGGCCGCCTGCTCGATGACCGCCTGGTCCGTGGTCGCGCCGGCCGGCAGCTTCATGGCGCTCGTCCGCGTGAAGAAGGTGGCGTACCGCACCTTCACGGCGACGCGGACCACCGGCCGCAGCGTCGTCGCGGCGTCCTGTGCCAGTCCGCGGGCCAGGCCCGTGACGGCGGTCTCCATCGCGGCGCGGTCGGTGAGGTCCGTCGGGAAGGTCGTCTCGTGGCTGCGGGAGCGCGGGACCCAGGGCTCCGCGCTGACGTCGGTCGGCCCCATGCCCAGGCCCATCGCCTTCAGGCTCGGCCCGATCGTGGGCCCGAATGCGCCCGCGAGCATCCGCCAGTCGGCTGACGCCAGCTGGGCCACGGACCCGATCCCGACGCCCATGAGCCTCGCCGCAGTGCGGTCGCCGATGCCCCACACGGCAGCTGTCGGACGGTCGCCCATCATCGCCAGCCAGTTCGCGTCGGTCAGCTGATAGATACCGGCCGGTTTGGCGAACCCGGTCGCCTGCTTCGCCTGGAGCTTGTTCCCGCCGATGCCGATGGAGCAGGCGAGACCCGTCCGCGCCAGGACCCCGGCCTGGATCTCCGCCGCCAGGCCGGCTGGGTCGTCGGTCTCGGCGGCCAGGAAGGCTTCGTCCCAGCCCAGCACCTCGACCACGACGGGGAAGGTCCGCAGGGTCGTCATGACCTGCTCGGACGCCGCCCAGTACGCCGGGGCATCGACCGGCAGGAAGACCGCGTCGGGGCATCGCCGCGCCGCCGTCCGGAGCGGCATGCCCGAGTGGATGCCGAACGCGCGCGCCTCGTAGGACGCCGTCGAGACCACCACCCGCCACTGGGTCGGATCGCCCCGGCCACCCACCACTACGGGTCGACCACGCAGCTCGGGATGGCGCAGGACCTCCACCGCGGCCAGGAACTGGTCCAGATCGACATGCAGGATCCAGCGCCCCATGGTCATGGCCGGCAGTCTGGCGCAACCCCAGGCTCGAGGGGAACCGCTAGGCGGCTCCCCTCGCCAAGGGACCAGGCCGCGGTCTCGAGGTCAGCAGAAGGTGGCCACGACGATGCCCGTCCCGGCATGCCCGGGGTCCGGCCCGTAGCCGGGGCCCGTCACGACCACGATGATGCTGACGATGTTCCCGCGGATCGTGCTGCCTGACTTGGAGACGGAACTGGTCACGGCCACGCCCATGTAGGCAGGCAGGCTGGCCACCGGCGAACCGCTGTTACCCGGCGACGCCGTCCAGGTCCCACCACACACCGGTGTCGCCGAGCTCAGCCCGTCGCCGAAGCCTTTGAACGACGACGGCGCTCCACCGGTGACGCCGTTGCGCTGGGCCCACTGGGCACCCCAGAAGGTCACGCTCGACGCTCCACCGGCGACCGTCTGGTTGCCGACCACGAAGACGCCCCGGGTGGGGAAGGCGAAGACGATCGCCGAACCCGACGCCGCTGAGGGCAGGTAGTAGGGATCGCCGGCGAAGCTCGCCTGGACCGGCTCAGGACCCAGGCCCACGGCGACGGTGCCGATGGCGCAGCTGGCGTTGCCGCCAGCGTCGGTCGGGCCGGTCGTGCACGCCTGGCTGGCGGTGCCGGTGCCCAGGGTCAGCGTCAGCGTTCGGCCGCTGATAGGGACGACGCCGTCCTCCAGCAAGCGTGCGCCGAGCGTAACGGGGTGGCCCTGGAGGATGACCGTGGGACCGGTAAGGAGCGTGGCTGTCTCCTCGCGCGTCACGATGAACGGCTGGTCGACGGCCGCGGCGAGGTAGTCGCCGTCACCGCCGAAGCCCGCCGACAGCGTGTAGGTACCGCCGGCCTCGCTTGGCACGATCGCGCAGACGGCCGTGCCGCCAGCCGCCGTCGACCCGGCGCACGACTCGGCGGCCATGGTGAAGGTGATCGGTTCGCCGCTGATCGGGGCACCGTCGTCCGTCCGGGTCAAGCGGGCGGAGAGGATCGCCGGGTCGTGGAAGTCGGCCGTGGTCTGGCCGTCGTACACGAGGGTCGTCCGTGCCTTGTTGACGACCTGGACCAGGTTGCCGGTGCTACCGACGAAGTCGGGCCCGTCACTCGTGTACGCCGCCGTGATGGTGTGCGTCCCGACGGAGAGGCTGGACGTCGTGTACGAGACGTGGCCCGTCCCGTCAAGCGTCTGCGCCGGACCAAGGTCCGCGCCGTCGGCCTGGAACTGGACCGTGCCGGTCGGGCTGCCCGCGCCGGGCGGGTCGACCGTGGTCGTCGCGGTGAAGGTGACGGGTGCGCCGAATTCGGATGGGTCGACGGACGTCGCCACGCTCGTCGTCGTGGCGGCCGGGGTGACGAGCTGGCCAGCGGGGCGAAGGATACTTGTCAACGAATCGCTGCTACCGGCCACATCCGGGTTGGTGCTGCTGAACGTCGCCTCGATGTCGTGCGCCCCGACGGCCAGGCTGGACGTGCTGACCGAGGCATGACCGCTGGCGTCGACGGGCTGCGGCCCGCCCAGGGGACTGCCATCGGCCGTGAACTGCACCGAACCGGCGACACCCCCCGCGCACGCGCTCGTGACGTCGGCCGTGAATTCGACCGCTTGCCCGAAGGTCGAGGGGTCAACGCTCGTGTCCAGGGTCGTGTTCGACGTGGCCGCCGTCATCGTTTGGACCAGCGGACCGCCCGGGCTGAAGAGGTCCGTCCCGAGGTAGGTCGTGGTGATGAGGTGGGTGCCGCCGGAAAGGGCGGCGGTCAGCGTGCCTGAGCTGTGGTTCGTCGGGATGACGTGCTTGCCGAACACCGGGTCGGGATCGAAATCGGGCGTGATGACCTCGACGCCCATGAAGACCCCGTTGTCGAAGAAGGTGACGGCCCCTTCCGGGGAATCGGGGAACGGGGCGCCGAAGACCGTGGCCGTGAAGCTCACCGGGCTGCACGCCGGGGCCGGATCCTGCGACGACGTGAGCGTCGTGGCGGTCGGCGACCCGGCCGCCCAGACGGCGGCGGGCCTCGCCGTGACCGCCAATACGACCATGCCAGCGGCCGCCACGGTCGCCAGCCAGATCCTAGCTGCGGGGAACCTGCCCATATCGCGCCTCGTCTTTCGCTGCTGAGCCATCAGCGTGGAGACTGCGCCGGTGCGGTCGCAAACCGGTCGCAGACGGGTCGCAGGCGGGACCGTCGCGGCGCGACGTGCTCAGCTTTGGCGCGCGGTCGGCTGGCCGGACGGGTTGCCGACTGCCGTGGCGGAGCCGCTGGGTTGCGGCGGGGTCGTGGACGGCGACGAGCACGCCATCAGGACGAGACCCAGTAGCGCGACCAGGCCTCGCCTCGCGACGAGGCTGCGGCCCACGACAGTCAAACCCGGGCCCCTCGCCTGAGAAGCTCGCGGGACCATCCGGACCTGGCGATGGGCGCGTCAGTCGGATCCATCTCACCGATCGCGGTCGGTCGCTGCGCGATGAGCTCGTCCCGAAGGCCGTGACGGTCAACGCCAACACCTTGGGCCGCCTGTCGACCAGTGAGGGCCGGACGCTGCGACGACTGCTCATCAAACTTCTCGAGGGCCCAAGCGGTTGACGCGTGACGCCCGCGCTCAGACCTCGCGCACTGCCTCCCAACGTGCAGCGAAGAGGAAGATCGGCTCCGATGGAAGGTCCCGAAGTGGTCCGTCCGATCGGGAACGTGGCTCCGGCTGTAGGACTCGAACCTGCGACCGATGTGCCGACCTCTGTCGCAGGCGCTATGGTCCTCGTGCACACCGGTCCAGCCCGCCCCCATGAGCCGAGGAAGAACGTGTGAGGCAGGAGCTCGATCGCCGGCTCGTTGCTGTGGCCTTCACGGACATGGTCGGCTACACCACGTTGATCCAGGCGGACGAGCGCCAGGCCGTGGACAGGCGTGACCGGTACTGGCGGGCAGTCGACCGTCATCATCAGGCCTTCGGCGGGACGATCGTTCAGCGGCTCGGCGATGGCAGCATGAGCATGTTCCCGAGCGCGC
>CAZFGT010000083.1:0-4013 GCA_964518505.1 uncultured Anaerolineaceae bacterium
AGAGTCGCATCCTGGCCTTCGGCCTGCGCAACCCGTTCCGCTTCACCTTCCAGCCCAACAAGAGCACGGTCTGGATCGGCGACGTCGGTGACGGCACGTGGGAGGAGATCGACAAGCTGCCCATGGCGGCGACCGCCAGCAACGACGACTTCGGATGGCCCTGCAACGAGGGTGCCGGCCCGCACCCCGGCTGGCCTGGTGGCATCAACCTGTGCACGACCCTCACCAACGCGGTGAACCCCTACTACACCTACAACCACAGCAACCTGATCTCGACGGAGACGAACTGCCCCACGGCGAACGGCTCATCCATCAGCGGCATGGCCTTTTACACCGGGACCTCGTATCCGGCCGCCTACCAGGGCGCCCTGTTCTTCGGCGACCACACCCGCAGCTGCATCTGGGCCATCCTGCCGGGCACCAACGGCGACCCGGACCCGTCGAACATCAAGGTCATCGTCAACGGCGGCGCCCAGCCGGTGGACATCGAGACCGGCCCTAACGGCGACCTGTTCTACGTGAAGTACGACGCGGGCGAGCTCCATCGCCTCACCTACGGCACGCCGCAGGCGGTCATCAAGGCCGACAAGACCTCGGGGCCCTCCCCGCTGACGGTCAACTTCGATGGCAGCACCTCCAGCAGCCCCATCGGGTCCGCCCTGACCTACAGCTGGAGTTTCTCCGGGGGCAGCTGCTCCTCCACGACCGCGGCCAAGCCGACGTGCACGTTCACCACCGGCACGTACCAGGTGCGGCTCACGGTCAAGGACACCAACGGTGCGACGAACACGAGCCCGGTCACCACGATCACGGCCGGCTCGTCGCCGCCCACGGCCTTCATCGACACGATCGACGGGGCGGCGCCACCGGCCCAGCCGACGCTCGATGGCAGCGGCAACCCACCCGCCGTGCGCCCCAGCAGCGTGCCGGCGTTCTACTCGGTCAACGACACCATCACGTTCGCCGGGCACGCCACGGACCCGCAGGCGGGGACGCTCCCGGCGGCCGACCTGACGTGGGTGATGCGCATCTTCCACTGCCCCTCGGCATGCCACACGCATGACGTCCAGACGATCGTGGGCACGGGCGGGTCCATCACCGCGCCCGACCACCCCTACCCCTCCCTGCTCTGGCTCCAGCTGACGGCCACCAACGCCCAGGGGTTGACCAGCACCAAGTCGGTCTACCTGTACCCCAAGACGTCGACGTTCACCCTGAACACCGTGCCGGCCGGGCTCAGCCTCATCGCGGGGACCACGACGGGCACCGGTCCGTACCAGGCCACCTTCCTGCTCGGAGGCGCCGCGACCCTGAGTGCCCCCAGCCCGCAGGCCCTGGGCGCCAACGTGTACACCTTCAGCGGCTGGTCCGACGGCGGCGCCGCCACGCACGGGGTGACCGCCTCGGCCGCGACGGCCACGTATACGGCGACCTATACCAAGACCGGCACGGTGACCTACCTGTCCGATCTCACGCCCACCACGGCCGTCAACGGCTGGGGGCCGTACGAGAAGGACATGAGCAACGGCGAACAGGCGGCCGGTGACGGCCACACGATCACGATCCGGGGCGCCACGTACGCCAAGGGCCTCGGCGTCCACGCCGTCTCCGACCTGCGCTACAACCTGCCCGCCAACTGCACCACGTTCAGTGCCGTCGCGGGCATCGACGACGAGACCGCCGGGCGGGGCAGCGTGGACTTCCAGGTCTACCTGGATGGCAGCGGCACGCCCGTCTACGACTCCGGCGTGGTGACCGGCACGAGCGCGGCCCTGCCTGTCAGCGTGGACGTCACCGGCCATACGCAGCTGCGCCTGGCGGTCGCCGTCGGCACGACGATGGACTACGACCACTCCGACTGGGGCGATGCCAAGCTGGTGTGCTCCACGGTGGCCGACACGACACCGCCGACCGTCACGGGCACCGTGCCCGCCAGCGGCGCCACCGGCGTCGCCACGGGGACGACCGTGAAGGCCACCTTCTCGGAGGCACTGGCGCCCGCCACGGTGACCACCGCGACGGTCCAGCTCGTCAAGCAGGGCACCAGTACGGGCCTGCCGGCGACGGTCACCTACGACTCGGTCGCGCACACCGCGACGCTCGCCCCGACGGCCGCCCTGGCGGCGTCCACGACCTACGTGGCATCGCTCACCGGCGGCAGCGGCGGCATCACGGACGTGGCGGGCAACGCCCTCGCCACCACCTACACGTGGACCTTCACCACCGGCGCCACGAGCCAGACCACCACGTACCTTTCCGACCTGACGCCCACGTTCGCCACCAGCGGCTGGGGTCCGTACGAAAAGGACACGAGCAACGGCGAACAGGCGGCCGGCGACGGCAAGCCCATCACCCTGGCCGGGGTCGTCTACGCCAAAGGCCTGGGCGTGCATGCCGCCGCGGACCTGCGCTACAACCTGGGCGGCCTGTGCAGCACCTTCACGGCCAGCGTGGGCGTGGACGACGAGGTCGGCAGCAACGGCAGCGTCGACTTCCAGGTCTACCTGGACGGGGCCGCCACCGCGACCTATGACAGCGGCACGCTGACCGGCACCTCGGCCACCAAGGCCGTGGCCGTCACGGTGACCGGCATCAGCGAGCTGCGCCTCGTCGTGACCGACGCCGGCGATGGCAACTCGTACGACCACGCCGACTGGGCCGACGCCAAGGTCCTGTGCAGCGCGGCGACCGACACGACGCCGCCGACGGTGACCGCCACCTCGCCGACCTCCGGCGCGACCGGCGTCTCCACCGCCAGCCCGGTCACGGCCACGTTCTCCGAGGCGCTCAACGCGTCGACGCTGACGTCCTCCACGTTCCGCCTCGTGCCGCAGGGCAGCTCGACCGCAGTGGCGGCCACGGTCACGTATGCCGCGGCCACCCATGTCGCGACGCTGACCCCGTCGTCATCCCTGACCACCAACACGACCTACACCGCGACCCTCACCGGAGGCGGCGGCGGGGTCGCGGACCTGGCCGGCAACACGCTGGTGAGCAACGTCTCGTGGTCGTTCACCACGGCGACCGGGGTGAGCCACTACCTCTCCGACCTGACGCCCACCTCGGCCGTCAGCGGCTGGGGACCCTATGAACGCGACATGAGCAATGGCGAGCAGAACGCCGGGGACGGCAAGCCCCTCACGCTCAACGGGGTGGTGTACCCCAAGGGCCTGGGGATGCACGCCGCAGCCGATCTCAAGTACGCCCTCGGCGGCACCTGCACGGCCTTCGCCGCCAGCGTGGGCGTCGATGACGAGGTCGGGGCCAAGGGCAGCATCGTCTTCCAGGTCTTCCTGGACGGCACCAAGGTCTATGACAGCGGCGTCATGACCGGCTCCACGGCGACCAAGAACATCGCCCTGGCCCTCGGCACGGCGTCGACGCTCGAACTCGTGGTCACCGATGGCGGCGACGGCATCGACTCCGACCACGCCGACTGGGCGGCCGCCCAGATCACCTGCACGAGCTGAGCCCTCGCCTATCATCCCGGCATGGCGGTCCTCACCACGCGCGTCGACCCGACGGGTGCCGAGGCGCGGGCCAACACGGCGGCCATGCGCCGCCTGGTGGCCGACCTGCGGGGCCGCACCGCGGCCCTGACGGACGCGGGGGCGGCCGGCGACGCGCGCAGCATCGCCCGCCACCGTGAGCGGGGCAAGCTGCCCGTGCGCGAGCGCATCGACCGGCTGCTGGATCCCGGCGCGCCCTTCCTCGAGCTGAGCACCCTGGCCGCCGAGGGCCTGTATGACGGTGATGCGCCCGGCGCCGGACTCGTCACCGGCATCGGTCGGGTCAGCGGTGTGGAATGCGTGGTGGTCGCCAACGACGCCACGGTCAAGGGCGGCACCTACTACCCCATGACGGTCAAGAAGCACCTGCGGGCCCAGGAGATCGCCCTCGACGACCACCTGCCGTGTCTCTACCTGGTCGACAGCGGCGGGGCCTACCTGCCGCTGCAGGACGAGGTCTTCCCCGACCGCGACCACTTCGGCCGCATCTTCTACAACCAGGCC
>CAZFGT010000084.1:0-3853 GCA_964518505.1 uncultured Anaerolineaceae bacterium
ATACTCCCCATGGGTATTGACAAGGTCTTGACAAGCGCCTGGTTTGGGGGCACAATCTAACCACGGAAAGCCGTGTCAAGACTTGACACGGCTCTGAGTGTGTCCGGCACCTGACGCGGGAACGGGGCCGGCGCCGCACTACAAGCAAACACCAAGGGGTACACCGGCACGACCGCTGGCATCGCTGCAACCGTCAAGGACAAGGTCGATCTCGTCGAGGTCATCGGCGAGACCGTCCAGCTCAAGAAGGCGGGCGCTTCCTTCAAGGGGCTCTGCCCCTTCCATGGGGAGAAGACGCCCTCCTTCGTGGTCACGCCTGCCCGCGAGACGTGGAAGTGCTTCGGCTGCGGCAAGGGCGGCGACGTCTTCAGCTTCGTCATGGAGCGCGACGGCGTGCTGTTCCCCGAGGCGCTCCGTCGCCTCGCCGCACGCGCCGGCGTGGAGCTCGACGAGCGGACGACCCGGGAGGATGCCCAGCGCAAGCGGCTGCGCGACGTCATGGAAGCCGCGATCTCGTTCTACCACGCGGCCCTGACGGCCAGCCCGGTCGGGCAGCGGGCGCTCGACTACCTGCGCGGCCGCGGCTTCACTGACGCGACCATCCAGGCGCACCAGCTGGGCTACGCGCCCGACGCCTGGGACGGCCTGACGCGCGCCCTGATCACGAAGCGCAACGTGTCGGAGGATGAGCTGGAGGCCGCCGGCCTCGTCATCCGCAGCACCCGTCGCCGCTCCGGCGGCCCAGCCGTCTACGACCGCTTCCGCAGTCGCGTCATCTTCCCCATCCGCGACGCGTCGGGCGGCGCCTCGGGCCTGGGCGGCCGCATCCTGGACGAGGCACCCGCGGCCGACGGCGCCCCAACGCGCGACCGCGGGCCCAAGTACCTCAACTCGCCGGCGACCCTGCTCTTCGACAAGAGCCGCACCCTCTACCTCATCGACCGCGCCAAGGCGCCTGCGCGAAAGGCCGGCCAGGTCGTCATCGTCGAGGGCTACACCGACGCCCTGATGGCCCACCAGGCGGGCTTCGAGAACGTGGTCGGCGGCCTCGGCACGGCCCTCACCGCCGGCCAGGTCGAGCTGGCCACCCGCTACGCGCCGGCTATCGCGCTGGCCTACGACGTCGACCCGGCGGGGCAGGGGGCCGGTACCTTCGGGGCGACCGAGCTGTCGAGCCTGATCGGGGAGATCGAGCGTTCGCCGCATCGCGGTCGACTGACCGACGTGGGCGTGGTCCGCCTGCCCGAGGGCAAGGATCCCGACGAGGTCATCCGCGAGGACCCGGCGGTCTGGCGCGAGGCGACCGAACACGTCGTCGATGTCGTCGATTACCTCCTGGAGCACTACGCGAAGCGCTACCCGCCCACGACCCAGAGCGGCAAGGACCGCCTGGTCAGCGCCATGGCACCGATCCTCCGTTCGCTCGTGGACCCGGTCCGCCGCGAGCTGTACGTGCGCAACCTCTCGGTCCGTAGCGGCGTGGACGATCGGTCCATCAACGAGAAGCTGCGCCAGCCGGGCGTGGCCGTCGGGCCGGGGGCGCCGCGCACCGCCCGCGGCGCGGACGGCGAGGCGCACGCGGGCGCACGCATCAACCTTGATGCGGTGCTGGCCACGCCGGACGCGCTCGACCCCCAGTCGGTCACCCGCGCGCTGGACCCCGTCGAACTGACGCTCCTGCGCATGCTGCTGATCCATCCCGAGCTCCAGCCGTCGGTGGGGGATCGTCTCGCCCCCGACGCCCTCATCACCACGCCCGCACGTGAACTGTGGCGAGGCATGCTGGCCGACCGCGCCGCGGACGCCCGCGGTGAGTTCCGTCGCGACCGCTTCCTGGAGGCCCTGGATCCGACGCTGGCGGCCCTGGCGCGCACGCTCTACGCCCGCACCGACCCCGATCCGGGCGGCGACGCCGCCCTGGACCAGGCGGTCGAGCAGTGCCTGCTGCGCCTGGAGCAGCGGCGCCTGGCCGACCTCTTCGACTTCCGGCGGGCCGAGCTCGCCGAGGCCGAAGCCGACCGCGACACCGCCGCCGCCAGCCGCCTGCGCGACGCCGTCCGCGAGCTGGACCACACCCGCGCCGATCTTGACCGCCGACTCAGCGAATCATCCCTGCTGGCCCGCCACCGGGCGCACCCCGGCCGGACCTCGGCCGGCGCCACCACCCTGACCACCCCCGACCCGCAACCCACTTCCGAACCTCAACCCCTCGCCACCCCCGCTGGAGGACCCGCCCGATGACCAACCCCCTTGATACCCAGCTCGTCGCCGCCGTCCTCGAACGCGGCAAGCGTCGCGGCATCGACGACGACCGCGTCGCCCCCAAGGACGAGGCGGAAGAGGCCGCCCTCGGCACCCCCGGCCTGGAAGGCGTGGCCGCCGAGCTCGGCGTCGCCGTGTCGGTCGAAGAGGCCGGCCAGCAGCCGTGGGAAGAGCCGCCGGCCATCCTGACCAAGGAGGACGCGGACGAGCCCACCCAGGAGGAGCTGGAGGCCATCGCCGCCGACATGATCGGCATCGATGACCCGGTCCGCATGTACCTCAAGGAGATCGGCAAGGTGCCCCTCCTGACCGCGGAAGAGGAAGTCGTCCTGGCCAAGGCCATCGAGCTCGGCGAGCAGATCGTCGAGGAGCCGTGGCGCGCGGTCCTGTCCCTGTGGGAGTGGACCAAGAACGACACCGAAAAGAAGACCCGCACCAAGCACCCGGCCCATCGCCTGCCCTTCACGGTCGAGTCGGACCAGGTCGTGCGCGCCGCGTTCGCCGCGGCCGAGCAGGACGGACTCCTGCAGCCGCCGCCGGACCTGCACCTGACGCGTGCCCAGAAGGACGCGCCCGAGGCCACCCACGCGCTGCTGCGGCAGGCCAAGCACCTCGTCACCGAGTACACCAAGACGCCCGACGCGACGCACTTCACCGAGCTCGTCGACTGGTCCTACATGGCCGTCCACAACGGCGACCTGGAGTCGCGCGACAACGTCGGGCTGCGGGCGCTGTACGACTGGACGCGCCTCCTGGGCCACGACGCGCTGTCGCGCTGGATCCTGGGCGGGCGCGACGCCGAGCTCATGCTCGAGATGGGCTGGGATCCCAACGCCGACCCGACCACCAAGCCGCGCGACCGCCGCGGGCGCCTCGTACGCATCGGCAAGGAAGGCCGCGAGCAGCTGACGTCGGCCAACCTCCGGCTGGTCGTCTCCATCGCCAAGAAGTACATCGGCCGCGGCATGTCGTTCCTGGACCTCATCCAGGAAGGCAACATCGGCCTCATCCGGGCGGTCGAGAAGTTCGACTACGAGAAGGGCTACAAGTTCTCCACGTACGCGACGTGGTGGATCCGGCAGGCCATCACCCGCGCCATCGCCGACCAGGCCCGCACGATCCGCATCCCCGTCCACATGGTCGAGACCATCAACCGCCTCATCCGCGTCTCCCGCGGCCTGCTCCAGGAGCTTGGCCGCGAGCCCACGGTGGAGGAGATCGCCGAGGCCATGTCCAAGGGCCAGGAGATCGTGGTCACGCCCGACAAGGTCCGCGAGATCATCAAGGTGTCGCAGGAGCCGGTCTCGCTGGAAACGCCTATCGGTGAGGAAGAGGACTCGCACCTCGGTGACTTCATCGAGGACCGCGCGGCCCTGGCCCCGGCCGAGGCGGCCTCGCACCAGCTCCTCAAGGAGCAGGTGGAGGCCGTCCTTGACTCGCTGTCCGGACGCGAGCGGCGCGTGCTGCAGCTGCGCTTTGGCCTGGAGGACGGCCGTGCCCGCACCCTCGAGGAGGTGGGCAAGGAGTTCAACGTGACCCGCGAGCGCATCCGCCAGATCGAAGCCAAGGCCCTGCGCAAGCTCCGCCACCC
>CAZFGT010000085.1:0-3641 GCA_964518505.1 uncultured Anaerolineaceae bacterium
CCGGCTCCAGCACCCGAGGCTCCGCCTCCGCCCGCCTGACCTCTCGGCCCCCGCTTCGGCCGCCCGCACGGGCCATCCTTGCCTGCGAGGCAAGCAAGGAACCGTGGCAGGTCCGGAAGCCTTGTCGAGAGGGGATTTCACCCTTACGGGCCCTCCGGCAGCCCCGAGTCGGGCCTCTTCCGGCCCGAATCGACCGCCTCGGGTGCCTGGAGGGCCGGGTTCCGCGTGTTTGTCGGCCGGAAGCGCGGCCGACTCGTCGCTTGCTTGCCCCAGAGGCAAGATCCGGCTTGCCTGTCAGGCAAACCGAAGTCGCCTACGGGCGCCGCCGTGATGGCTCAGAGCAGGATGATCGCGTTGCCGCCTGGGTCCTGGCCGTCGCGCAGCCGTTCGAGGGCCGTGGGTCCGTGGATGGGGAAGCGAGCGCCAACCAGTGGATTCGGGGTGCGCAGCGCCTGACGGTTGGAGCGTGAGTCCAGGAGGAGCAGGACGACCCGATCGACACGCCCGTCCCGTTCCTTCAGGGCGAGCCGGCGCGCCAGCTCCTGGAAGTCGCGCGGCCGGGTCTCGGCCTCCACCCCGATCCGGATGGCGCTCAAGGTGAGGACGGCATCCCATGCGCGCTGATCACCCGGCAGGTCCAGCGCCACCTCGTGGAGCCATCGGGCATCGGGCGGCAGCCGGGTCCGCAACCGCTCGAGGAGGGTGGCCTGGGCGGTGCCGCGAAGCGGTGGGCCACCCGGGTACGCTCGGATCGACAGATCGAGCCCGACGGCTGCAAGGAGCCGGAACAGGTGCCAGACGCTGACCCGGGGTCGGAGGGCGTGCTCGATGCGGCTGACTTCCCCGGCTGACAGGCCCACGGCACGCCCGACGTCCTCGAGTGTCAGGTCGCGATTCACCCTCGCGTCGTGGATCTCCTGACCCATCGTGACCATCACCTGCTGGGCGCGGCGGGACGCTCGGTGGATCCCTCGTTCGCGCGCCGGCATGACCGCAGGATGAGCGTCGTCGCTGGTCGGCGGCTTAGGCCCGTCTTGTCGCGGCCTTGCCTGTGCGGCAAGCCGATCCTTGCCTCTGAGGCGAGCAAGGAACACGAGGAGGGTTTGGAAGGGCAGCGCGGCGGCTTCTGCACCCTTCCGTGGCCCGAAAAGCAAGCCACCGACCCTGCAAGCACGGCCGGTGGCTCTGTTCTTGCCTGCCCGGCAAGGATTTGGTGTTGACGCGTCGGCCGGGCCCTGCCCACGTTCGTTGCGTGCCTGTGAGGCAAGGCTTGCCTGTGGGACAAAGGGATTGGGGCCGGGTCAAGGCCGGCCCCGGCCCCGGTCCGGCTGGCGGCCCTCAGTCGGCCACCATGAGCCAGAGGCCGACGCGGACGAGGGTGCGGCCTACGGAGCGGCCGAGGGGACCGAGCGGTCGGGTGGGGGAGCGGCGTACGCCACCCCCGCCGCGCACCAGGCTGGCGCGCTGCGCGGCCTGCATCTCGAGGTCGCGGTCCTGCTGGCGGACGCGCATCCAGCTTTGCGGATCGATCATGTGGATCTCCCTGCGGCGCGGGACTGGGCCACCACCGCGGTCCTGAAGGCTTGCTTTCCTGATGCGGGAATCCTCCCAGATATACCTGACAGTTCATGGCAACAATAGGTGTAGGATGCGCCCGTGCACGCAAGTCGACTGGTGGCCATCCTGTTGCTCCTCCAGACCCGCGGCCAGCTGACCGCGCGCGAGCTGGCGGACGAGCTGGAGGTCTCGCTGCGCACCATCTACCGCGACCTTGAGGGGCTGGCGGCGGCCGGCATCCCCGTCTACGCCGACCGGGGCCCGACCGGCGGGTATCGGCTGGTGGAGGGCTATCGGACCCGCCTGACCGGCCTCAACGCGGACGAAGCGGAGGCGCTCTTCCTCTCCGGCCTGGGCGGCGCGGCCGCGCAACTGGGCCTCGGCACGGTCCTCGCGGCGGCCCAGCTGAAGGTCCTCGCCGCCATGCCGCCAGAGCTCCGCGGCCGAGCGTCACGTGTCCGCGAACGCTTCCTGCTCGTGGCCCCCGGCTGGTTCAAGGAGGACGAGGAGCTGCCCGCCCTGGCCACGATCGCCCAGGCCGTCTGGGAGGGCCACCGCATCCAGATGCGGTACGACCGGCGACCGGAGCCAGTCGAGCGGACCGTGGAACCGTTCGGGCTGGTCCTGAAGGCCGGCATCTGGTACCTGGTGGCGCGGCGCGAGGGCAGTCTGCGCACCTATCGCGTCTCCCGGATCCTGGAGGCGACCGAGCTCGAGGAGACGTTCGAGCGGCCGACCGACTTCGACCTTCAGGCCTACTGGGGCTCGAGCACGGAGATCTTCGAGTCCAGCCTGCGCCAGGTGGAGGTCCGCCTGCGCGTGCGGGTCGACGCCCTTGACACGCTCCGCTACGCCATCGGCAGCGGCCGCCTGGAGGGCTTGCCCGAGCCACTACCGGACGACCGTCGGGCGTGGCTGGAAGTGACACTCCTGACCGAGAGCCTGGACGTGGCGGCGGAGGATCTGCTGCGCGTCGGCTCCCGCCTGGAAGTGCTCCGACCCGTCGAGCTGCGTGAGCGCATCGAGCGCACGGCGGCCGAGATGCTGGCGACCTACGCCGGCGGGACGGCGGTCCCGGACGGGGGGAGCGTGCCCGGTGCGTCGCCCGTCGCCACGGCCTGACCGGCCCGCGACCAGTCGCTGAACGAGCCCACGTAGAGCAGGGGATCGGGCAGGCCGGCGAGGCGCATGGCGAGCGCGGTCTGGCACGCGTTCGTGCCGCTGCCGCAGGCCGTGACGACCGTGGGGGTGGGGTCGGACGGCCGCGCCGCCACGGCCCCCAGGCCCTGGAAGCGCCGCCGCAGCTCGGTCGGCGGCAGGAAGTGCCCGTCCAGCCCCAGGTTGCCGGCGATCGGGGCGGAGATGGCGGTCGGGATGTGCCCCGCAGCCGGGTCGATCGGCTCCACGTCGCCGCGATACCGCTCGGTGGCCCGCCCGTCCAGCAGCAGTACGGACGGCAGGCGCGCGGCGAGGTCGCGTCGCTCGATCGTGCGGGGCCAGGCGGCCCGGGTGGTCAGCGTCGTCACCGGATACGTCGGGACGTCGGTCGTCGTTGGGAGGCCGGCGGCCACCCACGCTTGCCAGCCCCCGTCAAGTACGGCGACCTCGCGATGGCCAAGGGCGTCGAGCATCCACCACAGGCGGGCGGCGACGCCGGCCCCGGCATCGTCGTACACGACCACGAAACTGTCGTCGCCGATGCCCACCTCGCCCATGCGCGCGGCGAACGCGGCCGGCGTGGGCAGCGGATGCCGTCCGAGGCCACCGATGTGATCGGGGCCCGGCGGCGCGCTGAGGTCGGTATCGAGGTCCAGGAAGATCGCGCCCGGAAGGTGACCGGCGTCGTAGGCCACGCGACCATCCCCCGGCCGGAGCAGGTACCAGCGGGAATCGACGAGCCGGAGCCGTACCTCGTGCTCCGGATCGTCAAGGCGACGGGCGAGGTCGCCGGCGGAGATCAGGCTCACCGGCCGAGTATGGCCGATGGGCAGGCCCGACCGCCGGCGGCCCCGCAACGCCTCACGCGACGGCCCGACTGAAGGCCAGCCGCCCGACCCACAGGGCCAGCACGCCCAGGACCGCGA
>CAZFGT010000086.1:0-2779 GCA_964518505.1 uncultured Anaerolineaceae bacterium
CTTTCGGCGGCCGCCCGCAGCGCGATCCCGGCCCCGCGGCCCCGAGCGGGCCGGGCCGAGCACCGGATCACATCCGTGCCACACCGATCACCCACAGGGGGACTCATGGCACGGTTCCGGCGCGCTCTCTAGGCGGGCTACGGTCGGTCGGCGCCCGGCTTATCGCAGGAGTGGCTTGACCTCGGAGATGAGCCGCTCGACCGTCTCCATGTCGTACGGCGCGGGCATCCACGTCATGATGGCCTCAAAGCCGATCCGTCCGAAGGCGGCGATACGGTCGGCAATATGCCCCGGGCTGCCGAGCCAGGTATCGACCCCCTCCTCGTAGGCCATGCCGTTGGCGGCCAGGAGCGTCCCCCACGCGGCCCGCGCGGTCGCCTCGTCGTCGCGGATGAGGATCTTGCACTCGACCGACGGGCTGATCTCCGCCGAATCGCGTCCTACCGTAGCGCAGTGCTCGCGCAGCACGTCGAGCTTGTGAGCAAGCTGCTGTAGCGACCCGAAGGCGTTCCACATGTCGGCGTACCGCGCCACCGAGCGGAGCGTCTTCTTCTCGCCGCCACCCCCGATGAGCAACGGCAGCCGCGGCTGCACCGGCCCAGGCCGCAGAGCGAGGTGGTCGACGCGGTAGCGTGGCCCGGCGTGCGTCACCTCCTCGCCCGCGAGGAGCGGTCGGATGATGGCAGCGGCCTCGTCCATCCAGTCGAGGCGCTGGCCGATGCTGGATCCGAAATCGATGCCGTAGGCGGTGTGTTCGGGCTCCCACCAGGCACTGCCCAGCCCGAGGATCGCCCGCCCGCCGCTCACATGGTCGAGGGTCAAGGCCATCTTGGCGTGCAGGGCCGGGGGATGCCACGTGTTCTCGCCCACCAGCAGGCCGACCGTCACGCGGTGGGTCAGCGGCGCGCAGGCCGTGATCGTCGTCCAGCCCTCCAGCAGCGGCTGCAACGGGTCCCCGAACGGCGGAAGGTGGTGGTCCCAGATCCAGAGGTGGTCGTAGCCCAGGCGATCGATGGCGGTCGCCACTTCGGCCACGGCCGGCCAGGAGGCGCCTTGCGTCCAGAGACCCATGCCGAGCTTCATCCAGATACCACCTGATCCGGCGCTGTCATCCCTAAGCACGCTCCCCGAGTATCAACCAGGCGAGGGGGCGAAGTCCCAGGCGGCGTCAACGGTGCTGAACCGCTGATCGACGAGCACGAGGTGACAGGGCCCATCGCCGAGGGTCTGATGGGCGATGTGCAGATCACGCTTCTCGCGTAGCGAGTCTGGTGTGCCACCTAGAGAGCTTAGAGGATGGGGCGCACGTCTCGCCTTGGAGCCCTATCAGCGGGCAACCATCAACCACGAACGAGCGGATGCCCGCGGCGATGACATCAGGCGCCAGCGGAGCCGCCAGCCAAGGGGTCCGGCTTCATGGCTAGAGGAGCAGACCGCGCAGTCGAGGAGTCGCTGTGCTCCGGTGAGCCGGGCGCACCAACCCGTTCCATGAGGTCGGATGATCGTCTCGCATGTGGGGCGGAGCCCAGGCTACTTGAGCGGGCTCGCTAGGGGTGACACACTCGGACTGGGCGACGCCGAATCACTAGCCTTGGCTGGGAATGGGTCGGTGGGGCTCGGCGTGGGGCTCGGCGTGGGGCTCGGACCAGGGCTTGCGGCGGCAGAGCTCGCCGGAATGCTGAGCTTTGGATTGAGCAGCAGCGCCTCTGCGATCTCGGCCTCACCGTTGACGGTGTCGCCCGCCGCCCGAAGCAGTAGCCCGAGGTTCAAGTGACCGCCGGGATCGGTGGGATCGACCTGGACATAGTGCTGGTACAAAGAGATCGCCTCAGCGGTCGCCCCGGCTTGTGTGCGGATGATTGCGAGATTGAAGATCGCCGCTCCGAAGCTGGGGTCGCTGACAAGGGCGAGCCGGTAGTCGTTTTCGGCTTCGCTTGATCGGTTCTGCGTTTGGGCGATAAGCCCGAGGTTATACAGGCAGTACTTGTTCGTCGCGTCGTGCTGGAGGCATTCCCGGTAGTCGGTCGCTGCGAGGGTCAAGTTCGCGGCTGTTTGGGCCTGCAACCCCGCGGTAAGGGCGTCGGCGGCGAGCTGCGCCTCGGTCTTGCTGCTGCAACCGAACATGACCAACGACACGAGCGCGACCGCCACGAAGGCTCGGCGAGAAGCAGCGCCCACGGTCATGGTGGTGAGCCTGGTCTGTGTAGCGGTCATGCGAATCCCTCCCGTGGCCATGAGCTCAACACGAGTGCTCGTGGAGCTCTGCTCCACGGTGGTGCCTCGACGCGCCGCTGCGCGAGGACCCAGAAGTACCTCGGTGACGCGGCCTTGGAGCCTCAGCGCACAGCACCAGCACGAGATCGGACCATTGCCGGCTGTTCCGTCTCCGGACCATGAGGACCGGCGCGGCCACTGGGCGATGGCGGCAACAGAGGCGAGCGCTGACACAAGCTTGGTGAGTCGGCAATTCCAGCGGTACGTCGAAGGCCCCGGGCGAGCCCGGGGCCTTCGCACGTCGTGGCCCAACCGTAGTCCTACGGTCCGGCACTGCAGATCGCGATAGGATCGCCGACGGTGACTCCGTTGGCGTTCTTGACGGTGAGCAAAGCGCCCCCGTGTGCACAGCCATCGTCGCCCGAGGCCAGTGCGGTCATGACGAGCGAGTTGCCATCCGTACCGTCTGCGCCAGCGGGACCCGTGGCCCCGGTTGCGCCCCTGGCCCCAGTTGCGCCGGTGAGACCGACATCGCCCTGCGGCCCCTGCGGACCGGTCGGACCGA
>CAZFGT010000087.1:0-2694 GCA_964518505.1 uncultured Anaerolineaceae bacterium
AGCCGGCCTGACCCGCGCCCCTGACCGCCTCGGCGGTCCTCCGCGGACGGGGCTTCGTCCGCCACACGGAAAGGATCAGGTCCCCATGGGTTTCCTCGCCTGGATCGTCGTCGGCGCCATCGCCGGCTTCCTCGCCAATCAGATCATGGGCTCGCGTGAAGGGCTCCTGTTGATGGTCGTGCTGGGCATCGTCGGCGGCCTCGTCGGCGGCTACGTCGCGACGACCGTCCTGAAGGTCGGCTCGGTCAACGGCATCAACCTCGAGAGCATCGTCATCGCCACCCTCGGCGCCATCGCCGTGGTGTTCCTCGTGAGCATGGTCACGGGCTCGCGCGGCCTGCGGCGCGCGGGATGAAGGCCGACCCGGTCCGGACCCGTCCGGCCTGGCCGGCCTGGCCGGCCAGGCAGCCAACTCAGAGACTGGAGCACGACATGACCGATGAGCAGACCAAAGGCGCGATCAGCAAGGCCCGCGGTCGGGTAGAAGCAGCGGTGGGCAAGCTGACCGGCAACCGGCGCGGGCAGCTGCAGGGTCAGGTCAGGCAGGTCAAGGGCAGCGCCCAGGAGGCCCTGGGCGACCTCCAGGCGGCGCCCGAGCCACGCGGGAAAGGTGCTCAGCGATGACCATCTCCGATCCGCCGCAGGATGCGCTTCGCAGACCTGGCGCCAGCGACATCGTGACCGGGCCGATCGGCAGTGCCCGCCTGCGGGAACCGGCGCCTTCGGGCCCAGCGGGCGTCGATCTCGATCGCCTGCCGGCCATCGAGGTGGCGGCAGATGATCCGAGCCTGGTGCCGAGCGCACCTGGCCCGTCAAGCCCCGGCTACGACCCGAACGGGGCGGTGCGACAGCTCGAGGCCATCATCCAGAACCTGTCGACCCATGCGACGCCGGTGCTGCGCGAGATCGCGGCACGGGCGGCCGAACTCGCGGCCAAGGCCGGCGAAGCCGCTGGACCACTGGCCCACAAGGCCGCCACGGCCACCGAGAAGGTCGGTGGACGCGTCGCGACGAAAGGACTCGAGGTCGCCGCCGAGCTGCGTCGGGTGCAGCCCGGCCGGGAGAACGCAGCTGTGGCGGGTGCCGCCGCGGTACCACGAACGGCCGTCGCACCGGAACCGACCGCGGACGACCGATCCCCACAGGCAGCCGAAGCGGGCTTGCCCTCGCGCTCATGACTCGCGAGCGCCCCAAGGTGGTCGTCATCCAGCGGGGCGGTGGCCACGGCTGCATCATCACCGTGATCCTGCTGATCATCGCGTGGCCCCTGGCCATCCTCTACTGGCTGGCGCGCCTCGTGACCTGGGCGCTCGGTGCGGCACTCGACTGGGTCACGTTGGGCGTCCTCCGGCGGCGCCGCTGACGGTTCGCACGCGCAGGCTCACCGCTTGACCGTCAGCACGTCCTGCGGGAACCGCTCGACCAAGCCCTGGTGACCCAGGACGAGCCACACCGAGCCAAATGCCTCGACGGCATCCGAAACCTGACCGTCACGGATCTGCAGCGCATCGAGGGGCACACCAGAGGTCGGATCCAGGGCCAGCTCGATCCCGGCCGTTGACGTCGTTTGGGTGACCAGTCCCACCCAGATCGCGTCCGGGTGAAGCAACGGCTTGTTGAGGGTCCCATCGAAGTTCGCGGTCCAGGCCGCGGCTCCCGTGACGGGATCGATCTTCGTCAGGCTGCCGCCGACGGTGCCCCAGATCGCGCCTGAACCGACGGTCATGGATGCGTAGGCCCACGGGAAGGAGCCCGCGGTGCTGATCGTCCTGACCACGTTGTTGGTGGTCGGGCTGATCTCGGCGATGGAAGACGCGTCACCGTCGACCACCCAGATGGCGCCCGCTCCGGATGCGACGGCCCCGAGGCCGATCGGACCACCCGTCCCGACCCTGATCGTCGCCACGGCCTTGTTCGTGGCCGGGTCGATCCGGAAGGCCGCACCACCCGACTGCTGGTCGATCCAGATCGCGCCCTCGGCGGCGACCGGCCACAACGCGTCCCGCACGGGTACCGATGCGACGAGCTTGCCCGTCGCGGGATCGTACCGATCAACCGTCAGCGGGTGAGCGTCGGGGGCGTCCAGCCAGATCGCGCCCTTGGTGACCGCGATGGGGCTGCTGAAGGCGGTGCGGGGCACGTTGATCCGGGCCGTGATCAGGTTCGTCGTGGGATCGATCCCGACGATCGATGTGTCCGTGCTCACCCAGATCGTCGTCCCGTCGCTTGCGATGAGACCTCCGCCCTGGCCGGTCGACGCACCGACGTTGACCGAGGCGAGCGCCTGGATCGAGCGCGCGGACGGAAGCGGTAGGGGCGTCGGGCCCGTGACGTTGACCGGGCTGCGACTCGGCGTCGCGCTCGCCGGCGGTTGCGTGGCGCCGACGATGGCCGGACCAGACGATCGCCACAGGAGAATGCTGGCGCTCACGACGACCACGACGACCGCGGCCGCAGCGGCAGCGAACGGCCTGATGTCCCGACCCCAGCGACCCGCCAGCGGGTGACGACGTCGCTGCGGCTGTTGCTGGATCCGGACTTGAACGTGGCCGAGGATCCGATCCGGGGCTTCGGTCGCACCTTCGGCCAGCCACTCGTCGAGGATCGCCTCGATATCGCGCTTGCTGCTCATGCTCGAGAGCCTCCGATGGCAACGCGACGTTCGTCAGCTTCGAGGGCCGCCCGCATCGCGCG
>CAZFGT010000088.1:0-2427 GCA_964518505.1 uncultured Anaerolineaceae bacterium
TGGGCGGCGAGCGTCGCGCCGCCGATGGCGATCTCGCCCTCCCCCGGCTCGGCACGCAGTCGCTCGATCTCGGCTGCCAGGCCGCCGGAGGCCAGGCGGGCATTGCCCTGCACCTGGGACAGCGTGGTAGAGAACACCACCTTTGGGATCGGCTTCCAGAGGGCGGCCCACTCGAGCTCTGCGTCGTCGAGCGATGGATCCTGGTCGGCGGTCTCCCAGTACAGCATCGTCTCGTACAGCCGCCGTCCCATCAGATGGGCGCCGACCCCTCGGATCTCGTCGATCCAGAAACGAAAGACCTCCGCGTCGGGCGGCGCCCAGTCGAACTTCCCGTCCGGCCCGACGATGTAGCCATCCAGCGACTCGCTCATCGAATAGGTCACGCTGCGCATCAGAGTCCTCCTGTGTAGCGGCTACGACGATACGACCGCGGAACGCCGCAGGTCGACCGACCGAGCGTGACGCACTACGCCTCCCAGATGTATTGACAGACGTACGGTAGAACGTACTATCCAATGTCATGAAGAGCATCCCGATCAGCGACCTGCGGCAGCGCGTGGCGGACGTCATCGATGACGTGCAGGCCAGCGACGAGCCCATGGTCGTGCTTCAGCGCTCACGACCGGCCGCGTACATCGTCAGCCCGGAGCGGTACGAGCGCGACCAGGCCGAGCTCAGCGTGCTGCGGCGGGCCGTCTTCGTGCGTGAGGTCCGCGAGGCGGAGGCTGAGTATCAGACCGGGGAGGCGCGGTCCTTCGATGACGTGGAAGAGCTGCTGAACGAGCTCCGGCCCTGACTTGCGGTTCACGGTCTCGATTCGCTTCCTGCGAAGGGCGAAGAAGCTCCGCGAACCCCGGGCCACGATGCTCCGCGCAGCGCTCCGCCGGTTCGCGGCCGACCCGAAGGACCCGCTCCTCCACACGCACAAGCTGAGCGGAGATCTTGAGGGCTACTGGGCCTTCAGCGTCGACGACGACCTCCGAGTCCTGTTCCGCTGGCACGGCGACGAGGCGTTCCTCGTGACCCTGGGCTCGCACGACCAGGTCTACTGAGGGAGCGGTTCGACCAGCACGACCAGGCCGTCCTGGCGGATGACCCGCACGGGCGTGCCGCGGGGGAGGGGACGCTGGTCGGAGGTGCGGGCGGACCATTCCTCGCCGCCGACGTAGACCGAGCCCTCCGGGTCGAGCGGGCGGCGGACCTCGCCCTGCAGCCCGGGCGCCAGGCCCTGGCCGACGGTCCCGGGTGAGCCGCGCATGCGGCGGGTGCGGGTCGCGGCGGTGATCACGACGAGCAGGTACAGCCCGGCGCCGATCACCACCGCCACCAGCACGGGCACCGCGACGGTCACGTCCGGCCCGGTCGGGGAGCCGGGCGCGGCGTAGAGCGTGCCGCCACCCAGCACGAGGCACACGAGTCCGCCGGCGGCCAGCAGCGCGTGGCTGGGCACGAACGCCTCCGCCACGAACAGCGCGATGGCGAGGGCGATGAGGATCAGCCCGGCCACGTTGAGGGGCAGGCTGCCGAAGCCGATGAACGCCAGCACGAGCGCGATCGCGCCGACCGTGCCGGTGAAGAAGTTGGGGTGGAACAGCTCGCCGACCAGGCCCAGCCCGCCGATGATGAAGAGGACGAACGCGATGTTGGGGTCGTTCAGCAGGTGCAGCAGGATCTGGATCGGTCCCATGTCGATCTCGGTCGTGGTCGCGCCATCCAGGTGGAGCGTGACCTGTGAGGAGCCCACCGTGACCGTCTTGCCGTTGGCGAAGGCGAGTACGTCCGGCAGGGTCGCCGCGATGCCGTCGACCGCCTTGAGCGAGACGGCCTGGGTGGCACTCGCGCTGGCCGCCTGGAGGACCGTGGAGCGGGCCCAGTCCACGTTGCGGCCGCGGGTCTCGGCGATGGACTGGATCTTGGCCGCGGCATCGTTGGTGACCTTCTGGCCCTCCGTGCCGGTGATGTCTCCGCCGCCGCTGTCGACCGGTGATGCCGCGCCGATGCTCGTGCCGGGCGCCATGAGGGCGATGTTGCTGGCCAGGGTGATGAACGTGCCGGCGCTCGCCGCGAAGCCGCCGGCTGGTGCCACCCAGACGATGACGGGGATCGTGGCGCTCAGCTCCGAGCCCACGATGTCGTTCGTGGAGAAGAGATCGCCGCCGGGCGTGTCCAGCTGGATGATCACGGCGGCTGCGCCGTCCGCCTCTGCGCGCGAGATGCCGTCGGCGAGGTAGCCGGCCATCACCTGGTCGACGACGCCGGTGGTCGGCAGCACGACCACGTTCGGGGCAGGGGAGGCGGCCCGCGTGGTGCCCACCAGCAGGAGCACTCCGGTCGCGGCCAGGAGCATGGCGCGGCCCGTCCGTCCGATCCTGCCGCGGGCCCTGTTCATCGTGCGAGGCTCCTTCTGCCACTGATGGTACGCGCGCC
>CAZFGT010000089.1:0-2392 GCA_964518505.1 uncultured Anaerolineaceae bacterium
TCGGCGCCCTCGTCGTAGATCGCCTCGATGGCGTCGACCATGAGGTCGATGCAGAAGCGGTCGTGGACCAGGTCGTGGCCGGCGCGGGCCACCATGTCGGCCAGCGGGTGGTCGGTCAGGAGGCGCGTGAGGGCGCCCGCCAGGGCCTCCGGATCGTGCGGCGGAACGAGCAGGCCCGTCACGCCGTCGACCACCATCTCGGGGATGCCCCCGACGTTGGTGGCCACGACCGGGCGGCTGAGGGCCATGGCCTCCAGGATGGCCAGGCCGAATGCCTCGCGATAGGACGGCAGGACGGCCACATCGAGTGCCGCGGTGACCGATGGCACGTCATCCCGCCGCCCGGTGAAGACGACCTTGGCGCCTGGCCTGGCGTGGCGCGTGCCCACGCAATGATCGCCTTCGCACGGCTCGCCCAGGAGGCCAAGGACCTCCGCCTGGGTCTCCAGCGCCTCGCGCAGGGTGCCTTCACCGACGATCAACAGGCGCGCCTGGGGCACGTGCGCGATGACGAGCGGCCAGGCGTCCAGGAGCGTGGCGTGGCCCTTCTCCGGTTCCAGTCGCGCCACGATGCCCACCAGCGGACTGCCGATCGGGAGGCCGTACTCCTCTGGCAGCGTGCAGCACGCCTCCAGCTGGTCATAGCGGGACAGGTCCACGCCGTTGTAGATGAGTTCGACCTGAGCGCCGGTGCGGCCCTCCCGCTCGATCTTGGCCTCGATGGAATGGCTGACGGCGATGAGGCGGTCCATGCGTGGCGTGAGGGCCGCCACCAGGTCGCGGTCTTCCGGGCTCCGCACGCGGCTGGAATGGACCGTCGCGACGATGTACGGGCGGGGCAGGCCCAGCTCCCCGATCCGGATGGCCGCCCGCGTGCCCACGATCTCCGCGCGGTACATGTGGTTGTGCACGACTTGCGTGCGACGCCGGCGGAGGTGCTCCACGAGGCGGCGCGTGACCTCTTCATCCGAACCTTCGTCCAGCACCGTCACGGCGACGCCGGCCGCCGTCATGCGGCGGATCGTGGGTCCGTCGGTGAGGCTCACCACGTCGACGTCGTAGCGCTGGGGGTCCATGCGCTCGACCAGCGAGCGGACGTACTCCTGCGCTCCGCCGTTCGATCCCGTGGCCAGCACCTGGGTGACCCGGATGCGCTGGTCGGCGACCAGCGACGGACGCGGCGGCAGATCAGCACAGGGACCCGTCATGACGCTCGTCATGGTCGGGCCGCCACCGTGCCGGCCAGGCGGTAGATGGGCTGGTCGACCGCGCCCCACTCGTACTTGTAGCTTTCGCCACCGCGAAGGAAGTCGAACCGGCGGCAGCCGTGCTCCAGCTCGTAGCGCAGGTAGGCCGCGGCGCCCGTCACCCCGGGTGACAACTCCTTCGCCGCGGGGTCCATGCCGGCGTTGTAGAAGTAGCAGGTGTCCTGATCGTGGAAGCCGACCGTGGTGAAGATCAGGCGGTCGCCGACCTGGTACTGGCCCAGCTGCAGCTGGCGGGTCGCGCCCTCACCGGCCTCCAGGCGAGCCAGCGTGCGAATGAAGGTCCGGGTCCGGTCGCCCGCCGGCGTGGACGGGAAGAGGCCGGCCTCACCCCAGCGCAGGTCGTGGAGACGGATGAACGTCTCGACGGCGTCGGTCGTCGGCTCGACCAGCTCGAACCTCGTCGACCCGGCGCTCTCGGCTCGGCGGATCTTGCGCCGGATCTCGTGGCGATCCTTCTTGTCGAGGGTGCCCAGATAGCCTTCCCAGTCCGTCCCGGATGGGATGTCGACCACCGGGCAGACGTCCTCCTGCTCCCTCGGGATGCCCAGGGCGAGCTCCAGCGCTTCGAGTGCCGGGTCGTCGTGTCGCAGCCGACGGAGATCCACGGTGCGGCCGGCCAGGGCGACGGCGGCTGCCTTTGAGACGGCCGGCAGGTCATCGGCGGCACACAGGACCGTGGCGTAGTCGCCGTGGTAGGTCGCGGCGAAGTAGGGCGAGCCCTCCTTGTCCATGAGCGGCACGATGCCGCGGACGGTTCCCGCTTCGTCCTCACAGGCCAGGTAGAGCTGGCTGGCCTGTGAACCGTAGGCGTCCCACCAGGCGCGGTGCCATGTCCAGCGGCTGAAGGGCGTGATCCGTGCCGTGCGAGCCAGCAGTCCATCCCACGTCGCACGGGGGATCGCGTCGAACGCGATCGGACGTGCGACGACGGTACAGGCAGGGTCCGAAGGGACGACAGAAGGCATGGCGGTGGTCACGGGCGACGCGAGGATAGCACCGCCCGCCGAAGCAGTTGACTGCTCACCCACCCCCCGGTGCGCCGGGTCAACCGCCCTTGTTCTGCTCCAGCGCGATGCGGGCCACTTTCACGGCGATGCTGCCGCCGGGGACGAGCAGCCCGACCG
>CAZFGT010000090.1:0-2346 GCA_964518505.1 uncultured Anaerolineaceae bacterium
GCCTCCTGGAGCATCCGCTTCTCGTTGCGGATGATGATCTCCGGGGCGCCCAGCTCCAGCAGCCGCTTGAGGCGGTTGTTGCGGTTGATGACGCGGCGGTACAGGTCGTTGAGGTCGGACGTGGCGAAGCGGCCGCCGTCGAGCTGGACCATCGGCCGCAGGTCCGGCGGGATGACCGGCAGGACGGACAGGACCATCCACTCCGGCCGGGTGCCGCTGCGGCGGAAGGCCTCGATGAGGCGCAGGCGCTTGATGGCCTTCTTGCGGCGCAGGCCGGAGGTGGTGCGCACCTCGCTGTGGAGCTGCTTGGCCAGGCCCTCCAGGTCCATGCGCTGGATCAGCTCGCGGATGGCCTCGGCGCCCATGCCGGCCCCGAAGAGGCGTGAGCCGCGCACGGCCGAGCCGTACTTGCGGTCCAGGTCGCGCAGGTTCATGCCGTCGAGCGAGGTCTCGGGCAGCATCAGGCCCGGCTTGAGGCGCTCGATCTCATCGCGCGCCCGTCGCACGTCCTCCTTGGTGCCCTCGGCCTCCAGCTTGAGGCGCTCGCGCTCGGCCTCCAGGGTGGCGTCACGCTGCAGGTCCAGATCGGCCAGCTCGCGGGTGACGCGCGCCTGTTCCTCGGCCTCGATGGCCTGGATGTCCGTGTTGACGCGCTCGATCTCGTCCTTGGCGGCCTTCTGCAGGCGCGTCCGGGCGGCCTTGTCGGCCCCCTCGCCGGCGGGCAGGATGACCTCGCCGGTCGGCTCGAACACGACGGCCTCGGCAGCGCCCTTGCTGCCGGCGGCCCCCAGGGCCTCCTCCGAACGGTGCTGTGCTTCGACCAGTTCCGCGGTGCGCGTGGCCCGCTGCTCTTCGAGCTCGGCGCGGCGCGTCTCGAGGGCGGCCGTCAGCTCGTCACGGCGGCGATGGCTGTCGGTGCGCAGCTGGTCCTCCAGCTCGGCCAGGGCGCGGCCGCCCTTGCCGCCGCGGCCCTCGGCCTCCTCCTCCAGCTGGCGCAGCATGCGCTGGCGCGCGTCCTCATCGACCCACGTGACGATGTACAGGGCGAAGTAGAGGATGCGCTCCAGGTTGCGCGGGCTGATGTCGAGCAGGATGCCCAGCCGGCTCGGCGTGCCCTTGAAGTACCAGATGTGGCTGACCGGGCTGGCCAGCTGGATGTGGCCCATCCGCTCGCGGCGGACCTTGGCGCGCGTGACCTCCACGCCGCACTTGTCGCAGATGATGCCCTTGTAGCGGATGCGCTTGTACTTGCCGCAGTAGCACTCCCAGTCCCGGGTGGGGCCGAAGATGCGCTCGTCGAAGAGGCCGTCCTTTTCAGGCCGGAGCGTGCGGTAGTTGATCGTCTCCGGCTTGGTGACCTCACCCTTGGACCAGTCGCGGATCTGGTCGGGCGACGCCAGCGAGATGCGGATGGCGTTGAAGTTATTGACCTCGAGCATCGTTCTCCTTCGCCACGCTGGGGGCGGCAGCGGCGCGAGCAAGGTGCGGGCGGCGCGACCCCCGGCCGAGGGGCAGCGCCGCGGGGATGAAGCAGCGGATGGGCGTCAGTCCTCGAACCCGGCGAGGTTGATGCCACCCAGATCAGGCAGCGGATAGGCCGAGGCGTCCTCGGCGAAGTGGATCTCCTCTTCGTTCTCGTTCAGGATCTCGACGTTGAGGCCCAGGCTCTGCAGTTCCTTGATGAGGACCTTGAACGACTCGGGCACGCCCGGGGGCTGGATGTCCTCGCCCTTGACGATCGCTTCGTACGTCTGGACGCGGCCCATGACGTCGTCGGACTTGACGGTCAGGAGTTCCTGCAGGATGTTCGCGGCGCCGTACGCCTCGAGCGCCCAGACCTCCATCTCCCCGAAGCGCTGGCCGCCGAACTGGGCCTTGCCGCCGAGCGGCTGCTGGGTGATGAGGCTGTAGGGGCCCGTGGAGCGGGCGTGGATCTTGTCCTCCACCAGGTGGTGGAGCTTGAGCATGTAGATGTAGCCGACGGTGATCTCGCGGTCGAACGGCTCGCCCGTGCGGCCGTCATGGAGGACGGTCTTGCCGCTCTCGGGCAGGCCCGCGGCGAGCAACTCGCCCCGGATCTGCTCCTCCGACGCACCGTCGAAGACGGCCGTCGCGGCGTGGATGGGGGTGCCGCTCTGGCGGGCCTGCTCGTGCAGGGCCCACCCCAGGTGGGTCTCCAGGATCTGGCCCAGGTTCATGCGGCTGGGCACGCCGAGCGGATTGAGGATGATGTCGACCGGCGTGCCGTCGGGCAGGAAGGGCATGTCCTCCTGGGGCAGGATCTTGGCGATCACGCCCTTGTTGCCGTGGCGGCCGGCCATCTTGTCGCCGACCGAGATCTTGCGC
>CAZFGT010000091.1:0-2165 GCA_964518505.1 uncultured Anaerolineaceae bacterium
CGGTGGCGGATCGCCTGCGTGCCGCCCTCGCCGAGGCCGACCCCGACCTCCATCTGGAGCGCCTCTTGGGGGCCGCGTTCGGCGACGAGGCCGCGACCGTCCCCGACCCTGACCGTATCCGTGAGCACGTGCCTGTCTGACTGTCGCCCGTGACCTAGGGCTCGATCAGGTCGTCCGCGCCGAGGCGGACGCGACTCATGGGTCGAGGCGGAAGACCGGATGGTCGGACGCGTCGGGCATCGCGGCGAAGAACGGGCCGGTCCGGCGGCCAAGGCGGCGGCGGTAGGCGGCCACCACCCGCGCTCGCTCGTCCCCTTGCAGCTCGACCGCGTGGAACGCCTCGTGCTTCCGGCCCCGCCACAGCTCGCCGGCCCCGGCGGCCCGTAGGTTGCGCACCCACTGGGTCTCCCCACCACCGGCCACGAGGTAGCGGACGCCATCGTTGATGAACGGCGGCACCACCGTCCGGATGAGCCGACCGCTGCGCCGGCCTCGGACGACGATCGTCGGCCCGCCGAGCACCGCAGTCAGCGGGTTCACCACATGGCGCATCACGAAGCTCGGTGGCATGTAGCGCGGAGACGCGGGGCCGTTCTCGGTCATCGAAGCGCTCCTAACCGGCCGTCGGGCGCAGGCCGTGTGTGTGGGCTGCAGGTAGATGCCGAAGCGCAGGTGTGGTGCCCGAAGCGCATGGGAGCGACGGGCGGGCGCTGGTCGATGCCCGACGCGTCGGCAGACGCTCCCGTGGGGCACTTTGGGCGGTCCCGCGGCGCCGCGACAGTGCCGAAGGTCAATGACCGAGCGGCAGCGTCGTCCCGCGAGAACACGTCAACCAACGGGCAGCACCCTCTGCGGCATGACCCGGTCTCGGTCTGAGCGCGAGACTCGGTCGCCACTCGGGCGCAACGGCCCGGGCCATGAGGACCTCCGGTCCTATCCCCCCGCTTCGCTCGACGCCATGCTCGGCGTGACGCAGGCTGCCCGCCGGGGCGAACGGCCGACCCGACGAGCACGAGGAGAGAGGAAGCACCATGACGTCATCAGCAGAGCAGCGGGCGTATCCCGCCCGTCTGGCGATCGACTACCCGGAGACCCTCGACCGGCTCACGACCTTCCTCCGGCTTATCTGGGCCATCCCCATCCTGATCGTCCAGAGCCTCCTGGCCGGGGTGCTTGTCTTCCCGACCCTGCTGCTGCTCGTCTGCCGCGAGCGGTACCCACGCTGGTGGTTCGACTACGCCCGCGAGCTGACGCGCTTCGGGGCGCGGGTCGGCGCGTACCTGGCCCTGCTGACCGACCGGTACCCCTCGACAGAGGAAGAGCAGACGGTTCACCTGGAGGTCGACTATCCGGACGTCGCACACGACCTCAACCGCTGGCTGCCGCTCGTGAAATGGGTTCTCGCCATCCCCCACTACCTCGTCCTGGCCGTGCTCTGGTTCCTCGCCTTCTGGGCCGTCACCGTGGCCTGGTTCGCCATCCTCTTCACCGGGCGCTACCCCCGGGTGCTCTTCGACTTCATCGTCGGGGTCAGCCGCTGGACCCTTCGGGTCAACGCGTACGCCTTCCTGTTGATCACCGATCGGTACCCGCCCTTCAGCCTCGAATGAGCCGGTAGGGAAGGAGGCCGCATGAACGCCGTCGTGGTCTACGAGTCACATTGGGGCAACACGGCCGCAGTCGCCCGGGCCATCGCGGAGGGGATCGGCCCGGAGGCCAGGGCGTTGACGACGGACGAAGCGTCGGCGGCCGTCCTCGCCGACGCCGACCTGCTCGTGGTGGGCGCCCCGGTCATCGCCTTCGGCTTGCCGCGGGAGAGCATGCGCCGCCAGCTGGCCGGTGACGTCAAGGCCCCAAGGCCGGCCGATATCGCCCATCCGCTCCTGCGAAGCTGGCTCGACGGACTGGCCCCAGGGCACGGCTGGAGCGCGACCTTCGAAACGCGGATCTGGTGGTCACCGCGCGGCGCCACGACGACGATCGAGGCGAAGCTCAGGAGGGCCGGCTACCGCAAGGCCACAAGGGCGGAGCGGTTCATCGTGGCGGGGTCGTATGGTCCGATGCGGGATGGGGAGCTGGACCGTGCCCGCAGCTGGGGTGCGGCATTGGTCGCGTCGGTCCAACGCCTCGGTCGATCAGAACCGTCGGGGTCGGCGTCGAGGTAA
>CAZFGT010000092.1:0-1774 GCA_964518505.1 uncultured Anaerolineaceae bacterium
GACATCCGCCCTGGCGCCACGATCGTGCGCAAGCTGCCGCCCGGGAGCCCGGCCGGCACGCGCGCGGCTGGGCAGGGGCCGCCGTCCGCGCTGCTCGGCTCCGCACCGTCCTCGCCCGCGAGCGCAACATCCAAACCGCCCGCGGCCGCTCGTGGACCGCGCATGCCGCGGCTGGGTCGCGGCCGTGCGGCTCCGTCGCCCAAGGCCTCCACGCCCGCCGCACCGGACACCAGGTCCTTCACCGACCGCTATCGCGGCACGACCTTCGAGACGCCGGAGGCCAAGGCGATGGCGCCGGCCCGCCCGGCCGCGCGCGTCGTCCGGCTGGGGGGAGTCCTCGTCGTCATCGTGGCCGTCATGGCGGTCGCCGGCTACGGGGCGCTCCAGGTCCTCTCCGCCCCCGCCGCGGTGGTGGCCACGCCGACCGGTTCGGGCATCGCCCAGGCATCGGCCACGCCGGGACCGGTGGTGACGCCGCCGCCCGCCGTGACCTTCACGTCGGACCAGCAGGCGCAGATCGCCTTCTGCCTGGCCGTCCCCGAGACGCATGGGCTTGACGCCGACATCACGTCGGTGCGGACGGCGGTCACCGCGGTCCAGCACGCCGATGTGGCGACGCAGGCGACGGCCCTCGTCGCCCGTGTCGCCGAGATGCGCCTCGCCGCCACGGAGATGGCCGCGCTCCCGGTCCTGGCCCAGTACGCGGCAGCCTACGACGCGGCGCTCAAGTCGACGGCAGCGGCCGCCTCATCACTGGCCGCCGCGGGCTCCGCATCCGACGCCAAGGCAGAAGCCAAGGCCGTCACGGCCCTGGTCGCCGCGCAGGTCAAAGTGGACGCCACGAGCGCCAGGACGGCGCTCGTCGCCGCCAACCCGGTGCTGGCTTGCACCTCTGCCGGATGATGTGCGCCTGAGGGGCATCAGGAGGAGAGGAGTCGACAGGGGTGGAGATCCAACTTGCGGCCCAGCGCATCTTCGTGCTGGAGGACCGCCTCTCGTTCGAGGAGATCCGCCAGCGCGCCATGGACCGGCGCACCGGCGCCTTCGCCTCGGGCCTGAGCAGCCTGCTCCAGCGGCCCAAGGCCGATGACATCGAGCTGATCGACAGCCAGCGGCGCGTGGAGCCGTTCTGGCATGTCGCCTGCCGCGCTCACTACGTCTACGACCGCGCGCGCGATTACAGCGTCCCGGTCAGTGGGCCTGAGGTGCGCGAGATCTCGATCGGCGATCTGAGCCTCCCCGTGGGGACGCCCGGTGGCAAGACCGGCCGCACGTTCACGGTGTCGACCGTCGAGCACTGTCGCGAGGAGATCCAGGACGAGCGATTCGTGGACGGCCTGACGGCCGCGCCGGTCGCCGACGCCGCAGGTCTCATCAATGGCAGCAAGCAGGAGGTGGCGGATCCGGCTGCCCTCGCGGCCGACGAGACGATCGTCATGCCCCCGGAGCACCGCGCCTCGTACGTCATCCGGCAGCTGCTCTCCGACATGCTCAAGCCGGTGCAGGCCGACACGGTCAGCGAGGAATCGCTGACCCTGGAGAAGACGGACCTCTACTACCGACCGCTGTGGGCCTTCGAGTTCCACTGGAAGACCAAGGACAAGCGGGGCATCGTGGAGCTTGACGCGGTCACTGGCCAGATGCGCCAGGGAGAGAGGTTGGCGCCCAAGCTGACGCGCATGGTCTCCCGGGATGCGCTGTTCGATATCGGCGCCGACACGGTCGGGCTGCTCGTCCCCGGCGGCAGCATCGCCGTGAAAGTGGCCCGCATCGC
>CAZFGT010000093.1:0-1772 GCA_964518505.1 uncultured Anaerolineaceae bacterium
GGCAAGCCGTGGCGCGCGTACGAGCAGGACATCCAGCCCGGCTGCTTCACCGGCAGCAGCGCCAAGGCCGAGCCCGATGGACCCCGCGCCGACGGCGCGTACGCGCGCAAGCACGACCCCGCGATCAGCTTCACGTACGTCTCCGGCAACGCTGCCCAGTGCGCCAACATCCAGCCGCTGCGCGACTTCGACCCCGCCGCCGCGGCCTTCTCCTTCATCACGCCCAACCTGATCAACGACATGCACGATGGGTCGGTGGCCCAGGGCGACGCCTTCCTGCGTGACTTCGTGCCGCTGATCACGAGCAGCCCTGCGTTCGCGACCGGCGTGCTCTTCATCACCTTCGACGAGGGCGACACGGACGCGGGCTCACAAGGCGACAACGGGGGCCACATCGCGACGCTGATCGTGGCTCCGGGCCTCACGCCGGGCACGCGGATCGCCACGGATGCCGACCACTACAGCCTCCTGCGGACGACCCAGTCTCTTCTTGGCCTGCCGTGCCTCGCCAACTCCTGCGAGCGCCTGCCGCTCACAATGCGTCAATGAAAGCCGTCGTCCGGGACGAGTGGGGGCCGCCGGAGGTCCTGCGGATCGAGGAGGTCGAGAAGCCGGTCCCGAAGGACGATGAGGTCCTCATCCGGATCCGGGCGTCGACCGTGACCCAGTCCGATACCCACGCCCGGGCCGGCCACGAGATCGTCTATCGCCTCATCGGCGGGTTTCGACGGCCGCGTTGGCGGGTGCTCGGGGTGGAGCTGTCGGGCGAGGTCGAGGCAGTCGGCGCCGGCGTGAGCCGGTTCCACGTGGGTGACGCGGTCTTCGGCCAGCCGCCGGGATTCAGGGCCCACGCCGAGTACATCTGCCTGAAGGAACGCGGCGCGCTGGCGCTCAAGCCGGCCAACATCACCTTCGAGGAGGCGGCCGCCGTCTGCGATGGGGCCGGGCAGGCGCTTTCGACGCTGCGCCAGGCGGGCACGCAGAAGGGCCAGCGCCTGGTGATCTACGGCGCCTCGGGCTCGCTCGGCACGGCGGCGGTCCAGCTCGCCCATGAGTTGGGCGCCTACGTCACCGGCGTGTGCAGCACCAGCCATGTCGAGCTCGTGCGTTCGCTCGGCGCCGACGAGGTCGTGGACTACACGCAGGAGGACTTCCGCAAGAACGGGCCCTACGACGCGATCATCGACGCGGTGGGCAAGTACTCGTTCCGCAAGGGCCGGGTCGCGCTCAAGCCCGGCGGCATCTACGTGGGCACCGATCTTGGCCAGGATGGCCTGGCCACCCTCGTCATGGCCGTCACGACCAGGTTTCGGGGGGACAAGCGGCTGAAGATGGCGATCGGGCGGCGGAGCCGGCAGGACGTGGAGCACATGAAGGCGCTCATCGAGGTCCGCAAGTTCCACCCGGTCGTCGACCGGGTGTACCCGATGGAGCAGGCGGTGGAGGCCCACCGCTACGTGGAGGGCTGGCACAAGACCGGCAACGTTGTCCTGACGATGGGCGGCGAGTAGCCGGCGGGGCTGATGCGGTCCGCGGCGGCGGTCGAACCGGCTAACGCGCCACGCGGTAGCGGAGGTAGACGACTCTCGAGCTGAACTGGCGGGTGTCAACGAGCTCGAGATCGACCTGGCGTTCCTGTCGGGGGAAGAACGGGATGCCACCGCCAACGAGCACCGGGTAGACCATGGGCCGGTACTCGTCGATCAGGTCCAGGGCGGCCGCCTGGGCGGCGAGCGTCGCGCCGCCGATGGCGATCTCGCCCTCCCCCGGCT
>CAZFGT010000094.1:0-1661 GCA_964518505.1 uncultured Anaerolineaceae bacterium
GAGGGCTCGGCCGGCTCGGCGTCGTCGTCCGACGCGAAGCCTTCGTCGCCCATATCGTCGCCCGGGCCCTCCCCTTCCAGGAAGGGGTTGGGACCCAGATCCTCGTCGCGTTCGCCGGAGAGCGCCTCGGCCAGCAGCGGGTTGAAGGCCTCGCCCGTGGGCAGGGTCTCCATGGCCTCTTCCAGCAGGGGGTTGTACTCCTCGCCGAAGCCCTCCGGCAGCTCGCCACCGGCGAGTGCCTCGGCGGCGCGGCGACGCTCCTCCTCGCGGCGAGCGGCGACGGCGGCCGGCGCACCCGTCCCGGCGGGGATGAGCTTGCCGATGATGACGTTCTCCTTGAGGCCCAGCAGGCGGTCCTTGGAGCCGTTGATGGCGGCCTCGGTCAGCACCCGCGTGGTCTCCTGGAAGGAGGCCGCGGCCAGGAAGCTGCTCGTGTTGAGGGATGCCTTGGTGACGCCCAGCAGGACGGTCTCGGCCGTCGCCGGCTCGCCGCCCTCGGCCAGCACCTGGTCGTTGATCTCCTCGAAGTCGAAGCGATCGACGAGCTCGAACGGCAGCTGCTCGCTGTCGCCGGGCTGGTCCACGCGGACCTTGCGCAGCATCTGGCGGACGATGATCTCGATGTGCTTGTCGTTGATCGTCACGCCCTGGCTGCGGTAGACCTTCTGGACCTCCTTGACGAGGTAGCGCTGGACCGAGTCGCGGCCCCGCGTCTCCAGGTACTCCTGGGGGTTGATGGGGCCGTCGGTGATGGCGTCACCGGCCCGGATCTCCTGGCCGTTCTCCACCCGCAGCTTGGCGTTGTGGGGGATCTGGTACTCGCGCTCGACGACGTCCTCGCTGTGCACCGAGAGCTGCTTGCCGGCCTTGACCAGCACGCCGCGCACGGGGCTGCGCAGTTCGTCGGCCGTCTCGGTGCCCGGCTGGCGGGCCACGACCTGGTCGACCTCGACGTTGTCGCCGGGCTCCAGGAGAAGCTCCTGCGACTTGGCCAGCTCGAGCGGGGTGTCATACCCCTCGCGGCTGGTGACCTTGACGCGTCGCGCGCCGTTCTCGCCCTGGATGAGCTCGACGACGCCGTCGATGTGGCTGATCTCCGCCTTGCCCTTGGGGACGCGGGCCTCGAACAGCTCCTCGACGCGGGGCAGGCCGGCGGTGATGTCCAGCCCGGCCACGCCGCCCGTATGGAACGTGCGCATGGTCAGCTGGGTACCCGGCTCACCGATCGACTGGGCAGCGATGATGCCGACCGCCTCGCCGGGGCCGACAAGGCTGCCGGTGGCCAGGTTGCGGCCGTAGCAGGCACGGCAGACGCCGTACCGCGAGGCACAGGTGAGGGGCGAGCGGACGAGCACGCCGCTCAGGCCCGACTCGTCGATGGCGTGGGCGGTCTCCTCGTCGATGAGCACGTTGCGCTCGACGAGGATCTCGCCGCTGGTGGGATGGCTGGCGGGAGCAGCCGCGAGGCGGCCGACCAGGCGGCGGGCGAAGGCCTCCGGCTCGGAGCCGGCGAATTCCGCCGTCTCGTCGCGCGTGATCCACGTGCCCTCGAGGGTGCCGCAGTCGTCATCGCGGGTGATGACGTCCTGGGCCACGTCGACCAGGCGCCGCGTGAGGTAGCCCGAGTCGGCCGTGCGGAGGGCCGTGTCGGCGAGGCCCTT
>CAZFGT010000095.1:0-1639 GCA_964518505.1 uncultured Anaerolineaceae bacterium
CCGAGGGCTACTGACGTGACGCCGGCCGGAAGCCCTCGCAGGCGATCGACGAGGTCCCGAGAAGCGAGCACATCGCGGTGGAGTTCACCGGACGCGGCCTCGATCCGTGCGGTCGTATTGACCGTGTCGCCCAGGAACACGATCTCGCGGTGCAGGTCGCCCATCTCGCCCACGACGACGGCTCCGACGTGTAAGGCAGCGTGGAACCGGGGCACGAAGCCGAACTCATGGTCGTAGCGGTCGGCCTGGCCGTTCACGGAGTCCAGCATCTGGAAGCAACCGCGGACACATCGCGCATCCCGCAGACCATCCTTGGCCGACCACGTGACGATCACTTCGTCGCCGACGTACGCGTGGATCTCCCCGCCTGCCTCGAGGACCGCGTCGGCCACGTCGAACGCGATCCGATCGAGAAGCATGAGGAAGCGCTCCGGTCCGAGCCGCTCGGCGGCGGCCGTCGAGCCCTGGAGGTCGAGGAACAGGAAGACCCGCTCCTCGATCCGCGGCTGGTGATAGCGCCCGGTCACGAGGCTGCTGAGCGCGCCCTGACCGAGCGAGCGATCGAGCTGCCAGATCACGTTGGCGGCGAAGGCGACCGCGAAGGCGATCCCGACAGTCACGGGCGTGAGGAAGCCCCCAACGCCGATGACCGGCGCTCCTGCAACGGTCGCAGCGAGGACAAGGCCGAGCACGATGAGCACGAGGTAGCCGAGAGTCCGGATACCCACAACCACAGCGAACGGCTGGCGGCGGAGCTCTCGGCCCCAGGCGCTGGAGTTGAGTACCAGGTCGAAGGCGTAGAGCGGCATCGAAATGGCGAGCCCTGCCAGCGCGCCCCGGGCAACTGCGGGTAGATCTAGGGCGCTCTCGACTACCGACAGTGTCGCGCCGACCACGGCACTCGACGCCGCGATCCAGAGACCGGCACGGAGAGCGACCCGTTGACGCGCGGTCACGATCGAGGTGCCATCGGTGGCGCGCGGGCGGCTGGCGGGCTGTCCGTCCGTTACCCGACTCGGCCGCCGGCGGCGGCCAACCGCCTCGCCGCGGCGCGGTCGTGGGCCGGCAGGATCGCGAGCCCGCCCGTGTGGCGCTCGAACTCCAAGACCCGGTCGGAGGTTTCCCGCAGCGTCGCACGGGTGCCGACGCCGGGTACAAGCCCGCGCCGCATCGCGTCGACGTCGTAGGTCAGATCGCCGACGAACAGGAGCGGCGCGTCGCGACCGCGGACGAGCATCGACATCGAGCCAGCGGTGTGACCAGGCGTCGGAAGAAGGACGAGGGAACCGTCACCGAGAAGGTCGTGCGCGGAGGCGAAGGGAGCGAGCGCCGGGTCGGTGGTCGGCTCGAACGTGACCTTGTCCCATGTTGCCCCGGGCAAGTCCGTGTGGCGCGGCAGGAAGCCGGCCATCTCGGCGTTCGGCGCCATCATCGCCTGCCACTCAGTAAGGCTCACCACGAACCGCGCGCCGGTCAGCTCGCGGAGTCCCCCGATGTGGTCCTGATGGAGGTGCGAGAGCACGACCCAGCGGACGTCCCCCGGCCGATAGCCCAGGACGGCCAGTTGTGCCGACACGGTCTCGGTGGGTCCGATCTCGAAGCGGGCAAGCCGACGGTAGACGAGGCGCATGACGGGCGA
>CAZFGT010000096.1:0-1031 GCA_964518505.1 uncultured Anaerolineaceae bacterium
TGTCGTCCTTAGGGACGTTGTTGACAAATGAGAGCCTCCGAGCACGGTACGGGGTGTTGAAGCACCAAACCGTGAGGAGGCTCTCGTGGCGCATCGTACGGCGCGTCTCAACCCATTCGGTCGTCAACTGCTGATCGAGCGCGTACTTCGCGAGAACTGGACCGTGGCGACGGCGGCCCGCGCCCAAGGCATCAGTCGGGCGACGGGGCACAAGTGGGTCCGCCGCTATCGGCTCGAGGGACGGGCGGGTCTAGCCGACCGCAGCTCGCGGCCGCATCGGTCGCCGAGCGCGACGCCGGCGGCTGACGTCCAGCGCATCGTCGAAGCACGACAGGTGTGGCGCTGGGGCCCGGATCGCCTCGGACCGCTGCTCGGCCTGCCGGTTTCGACCGTCGCCGCTGTGCTGCGTCGGAGCGGACTGCCGCGCTTGGCCGACATCGACCGGCCGACTGGGTTGCCGGTCCGCCGCTACGAGGTCTGCCATCCAGGCGCGCTCGTCCATCAGGACCACAAGAAGCTCGGCCGGATCCCTGATGGGGGCGGACACCGAGCGCTTGGCCGGGCCCACGCACCGGGCAACCATCGGGCCCGTCTCGGCTATGACCACTTCGAGGTGCTCGTCGACGATCGCAGCCGACGCTCGGTGGTCGTCCAGGTCGGCGACGAGAGCGGTGCCAGTGCGGCGACGGCCCTTGCGACCGCGCTCGCCGTGTTCGCCGCCGAGGGGATCGCCGTCGAGCGGGTCCTGACTGACAACGGCTGGGCCTATCGTTCAGCTGCCTATCGGGCTGTCCTGGGCGACCGACGCCACAGCCGGACCCGGGCCTATCGGCCGCAGACCAACGGCAAAGCTGAACGGTTCATCGGGACCCTCGTCCGGGAATGGGCGTACGTTCGCACGTACCGCTCGAATGGCGAGCGCCTTGCCGCCTTGCCGGGCTTCGTCGACTTCTACAATCAGCGCCGCCCACACACCGCGCTCGGTGGCCTCTCACCCGCGGCCGTTGTCAACAACGTCCGTGGAGATCACA